>JAKPTE010000029.1 GCA_029571215.1 Bacteroidota bacterium | reverse complement strand
ATAATGATCCACACCCAGTAAGCGCCCCCGAAACTTGTTGAATAAAACAACGGGAAAGATGCGAAAAAGGCACCGCCAAAAGTAACTAAGGTAGTAAATGTATATTCCCATTTCCGTCCCAACACATTCACGAGCAATCTTTTCTCATCTTCAGTTTTAGAAAGCGAAAAAAGCATGGATTGTCCGCCCTGAATGAAAAGGAGAAAGGTAAGTAATCCTCCCAGCAGGGAAATCAGAAACCACCAGTAATGTTGAAGAAATGCGTATGTTGTCATAATGATTTATTTAAAGTTGTTAAAATATCCCGGTTTTCGAACGCCTGTAGAGACGCGATTAATCGCGTCTTTACGTTTACGTTTTCCGTTATTCGCCCGGTCCCTTCTGAATCTGTTTCACCATAATCCTGATTTCGGCAATCAGCAGGGCAGTAAAGAGGGCTAAGAAAAGGAAGAAAGTCAACTGCACCGACCCGGTGGACACGCTTGACACCGCAGCTTGCACCGGCAAAATCTCCTGAATAGCCCAGGGTTGACGACCGACCTCGGCTACAACCCAGCCCAGTTGAGTTGCCAGATAACCTAATGGAATTGTGAACAACGAACCCCACAAAAGCCAGCGTACATTTTCCAGTTTCTTTTTCCAGTGGAAAAACCATACCGCCATGAAAATAACCAGGAACAACATGCCCAATGCAACCATGATGTGGAAAGAATAGAATACCAGCGCCACATTAGGAATCAGATCAGTTGGTTTCTCGAGATATCCATAGCCGAAATGTTTAAAGTTTTCATCGAGTACTGCCTTGTGCGTAACGGCCAGCGAATCATTGCCGGCGGCTTTGGCTTCCCGGTAATCGTTCAACGCCTGAATGGCTTTCTTACCACTTGCTTGTTTTTCTGCAAAGGAAGCTACTACCGTTCCGTCTGACAAGGTATATCCTTCAATAATATCCCTGATGCCGGGAACAAAAGCATCAGCATCCCGGTAACCAAGTAAGGATAACAGTTTCGGTATAGGCACATCCATTTTCACGATGAATGTTTCTTCGTCGTTATCATATTGTTTTTCCGGATTGAGCAAACCCATTGCCACGATATTTGCACCTTCCTTACCTTCGTAAAGACCTTCCATGGCAGCCAGTTTCATAGGTTGTTTTTGGGCAACATGATAGGCAGAACCATCGCCGGTGGCAATAATCAGAATGGAAGATACAACACCGAAAATAGCCCCGATTTTAATGCTGCGCAGGGCAAAGTCGAGTTCCCGTTTTTTGAGGATAAACCAGGCACTTACCCCTACTACGAATAACGCACCAAGCACCCATCCCGATAAAACAGTGTGGGCAAATTTATTCAGCGCTACCGGAGAAAGCAAGATAGCCCAGAAATCGACCATTTCATTACGGGCCGTATCGGGGTTAAACTCCATGCCGATAGGATGTTGCATCCAGGCATTAGCCACCAAGATCCAGAGTGCAGAGAAAGTAGCTCCCAACATCACCAGCCAGGTAGAAGCCAGGTGGAATCCCTTACTTACCTTTTTCCATCCGAAGAACATGATGGAGATGAAAGTTGCCTCTAAGAAGAAAGCGAGCATTCCTTCGATGGCTAATGGCGCACCGAATATATCGCCCACAAACCAGCTGTAATTCGACCAGTTGGTCCCGAACTGAAACTCAAGAATGATCCCTGTAGCTACCCCGCAGGCAAAATTAACCCCAAATAAGGTCATCCAAAATTTAGTGGCCTTTTTCCATTCTTCTTTTCCGGTCTTATAATACAAAGTTTCCATGATCGCCATGACAATGCCCACGCCGAGTGTCAGCGGTACAAATATCCAATGATACATGGCAGTCAGCGCAAACTGTCCTCTCGACCAGTTGATTAATGATACATCTAATAATTCCATAAGTAATATTGATATTAGTGTTAAGATAACGATTGATAGATTTTTTATTTATTTGAACGGTCAATTAATTCATTCGTCACATGATTGCCTCTTTCAGCATCGGTATCGAAATTTTGTTTGAGCTGATTGGGGAAGAAGAAAACCTTGAGGATACCAA
>JAKPTE010000048.1 GCA_029571215.1 Bacteroidota bacterium | reverse complement strand
TTTACCAACAAAATAGCTGCCAATAAAACCGGCTGCACCCGTAACAACGATCATTACTTTAATAAGTTTGGTTCAGAACCCTGCGTTTCTTTTTGAAAAAGATCGTTTACTAACATAACTCAGGTTAAAATCAATTATTGCTTTCCCCAACGATTTTTTAACTCCCGGCCATAAAATGCGAAGGTACCGAATCAATGATGCCCAATTCATGCGCCCGCCGGATCAACATACTTATGGCGTTTATTCCTGTTTCGCCCAGATCAACGGTATACTCATTTACAAACAATGCAATATGCTGCCGGATGACCTCTGCGTCGATTTCCCTGGCATGTTGTCTGACAAAGGAGGAAGGGGATCCTGCATGGGCCCGACCATGTTCCACACTCCTGCGTAGAACCCGTTCAACACGCAACTGAATTTCCGGAGGCAGGGAGTCGTCCACCACGATACCTCCGAGAGGAATAGGCATTCCTGTTTCCGCTTCCCACAATTCACCCAGATCGGCTAACTTGACAAGCCTTTTTTTTTCAAAAGTAAACCTGTTCTCATGGATGATTACACCGGCATCGGCCTCTTTATGCAGCAAAGCATCTTCAATATCCGAAAAAAGTATCTCCTTTTTCCGGCCTGCCTTCGGAAAATAGATCGAAAAAAGGAGATTCGCCGTGGTGTATTTTCCAGGAATGGCTACAATGCCTTTCTCCATCTTGCCAACCGCAAGGTTTTCCCTGGCTATCAGCAAGGGACCATTGTTCCTGCCCAGGGCGCTTCCTGCACGTAAAAGCTTATAATGGCCCGCCACATGCGCAAAAGCATGAAAACTCAGCTTGGTGATGTGAATGTCGTGCCGGAATGCCCTTCTGTTTAACTCTTCCACATCGGCCATGAAAGGTTCGAAAATGAGTCCCTCGGTATCAATTTTACCGTGGACCATGGCATCAAAGATAAAGGTATCGTTCGGACAGGTTGAAAAACCCAGCGTAAGTTTCATGCTTCACAATTTCGCCGCAAATTTAGCAAAATCATGAATTCTCGTCATGAAGTCGGGTTAAAACCTTCAGTAAGGCGCTTTTCAGATTTTCCAGGGCCAACGGGATATCCCAACTGGCCTTATCACAGGGTTCCACCCGGTTTGAAATTGCTCTGATCTGTAAACAAGGCACGCCCAGCCAGCGGCACACATAAAAAACAGCAGCCCCTTCCATGCTTTCCACCGATGCTGAAAAACGATTCTTTAATTCAAAAATGGAAGACTCCCTCCCGTGACCGATACCCGAAGTCACCCCTTTTACACGGGAAAGCATGGAAGCATAATGGGTGGCATCGGCCTTTATCACCCTGTTCTCAAACGGGAATTCATCGGGATGCATAAACCCGCTGTCAAAAAGGGTGAGAATCTCATTTTCCTTTTCAATGCCGGGATCGGCAAACTCCTCTTCCACCACATTCACCACATCCCCAATGCGGAGTGAATCCGACAAACTGCCTGCGATACCCGTATTCAGAACAAGGGAATAGGGTTCTGAAAGCAACACCTGAGTAAGAAAAAAAGTGGTAAAAGTAGTACCTATGCCGGTGATCAGCAGATCAAAATGAGTGGGTCCGAAAGCATAGGTTTTGAAATAATCGGCGCCGGATCCTATAAAGGTGCATTCATCTGTCAGTAGTTTGACCTCCATGGCTGTTGCAGCCA
>JAKPTE010000001.1 GCA_029571215.1 Bacteroidota bacterium | reverse complement strand
CGCTGCTGCGGGATTAATCAGAGGGTCCCAGGTTCAAGTCCTGGAGGGGGAGCAAAGCTCAGCTGGTTAGAGTCCCGCTACTGCGGGATTAATCAGAGGGTCCCAGGTTCCAGTCTTGGAGGGGGAGCAAAGCTCAGCTGGTTAGAGTCCCGCTGCTGCGCGATTAATCAGAGGGTCCCAGGTTATACTCTTGGTTCCGATTTGAAAAGTTTTCTTCTTTGAGTTTTTATTTTTCTTCCTGCTCCGCTCTCACTATGTATTTCATTTATATTTTATACAGCCCTGCTTTCGACAAATTCTACACCGGCATCTCTAAAGATCCATTTCAAAGACTTCAGCAACATAATTCTTCGCCTTTCAATTCCTATACTTCCAAATACCGCCCATGGGAACTCTTCCTTTTTTTCGAAGTCGCACCTGACCTCTCTACGGCCAGAAAACTCGAAAGAAAAATTAAAAATCAAAAAAACAGAAATTTCTACCTTAAGCTCAAAGACCCACTCTTCCGATCAAACTTTATCAGCTCAGCTGGTTAGAGTCCCTCTGCTGCGGGATTAATCAGAGGGTCCCAGGTTCAAGTCCTGGAGGGGGAGCAAAGCTCAGCTGGTTAGAGTCCCGCTACTGCGGGATTGAATGAAAAATTATCCTCCTAAAAGCATAACTGCTCGATTTTTTATCAGGGCAGTTTTTATAACCGATAGATAAATTTAAGTGAATTGAAAAAACAGGCATATTTGCCAATTACTAAGGTCTTTTCGGATTTTCCATACTTTACAATCTTCCCATTTTCATCAGCAATTTTTGAATATATTTGACTTTAATTTGAAAAACTCATTGTATCTCAAAAATCGGCATGATTTTAATTGGTTTTTCACCAGGCGCGAACTGTTAATTCTTTTGCTTTATCTTTTTGACAAACGGAATAATTATCTGTTCTATGCAGTTTCTTCAATCCATTCCGGCAGAATTTCTTGACTTTTTGCTGGTAACAGTTTTCTCTCTTATTGTAGGTTTGTCACAGAAAAACCTTCATCAGAAGAAAGACATTCAACTGTTGTTTGGAACCGATCGGACTTTTACCTTCATTGGCATCCTTGGCTACATTCTCTTTTCTTTGAATCCCTATGACATGTATCCCTTTCTGACGGGAGCCGCAATACTGAGTGTTTTCTTTGCAATTTACTATGTGGCCAAAATCCGTGATACGCAGCATTACGGAATGACAACAATTCTGATCGCTCTCATTGTTTATGCCAGCCCGGCCCTTCTTCTTACAAAACACCTCTGGATGTATCTGCTCGTCATGGTTACGGTAATTATGTTTTCAGAGATGAAAGAAAAGCTGACAACCTTCTCAAAAAGTATCAACCGTGAAGAATTTGTCACTCTTGCCAAATTTCTCATCATTGCAGGTATAATATTACCCGTTGTTCCTGATACTCCCATTGTTGATTTTCTTACCCTGACCCCATATCGCATATGGCTTGCCGTTGTGGTTATCTCCTCAATATCGTATGTCAGCTATCTGACCAGGAAATTTATATTTCCACGAGCAGGTATAATTTTGTCGGGAATTCTGGGAGGACTCTATTCCAGTACGGCAACAACACTTGTACTGGCACGGAAGAGCAAAGAATCGGCTGAAAACAAAAGGTTTCAATACGTTTCGGCCATCATTTTTGCCACCTCCATGATGTATCTGCGCATTTTGCTTTTAATCCTGATATTCAATAAGCAACTTTTTCGGCTTCTGTTTCCCTATTTTGTTCTTCTTTTCTTCGTTTCGCTTATCATCGCAATATTCCTGTATTTCAAAAGTCAGAGGAACAATATTGACACCATTGACATCGCTGATGAAGACCATAATCCCCTTGAATTCAGGGTTGCCCTTTTATTTACGGTTCTTTTTGTAGCCTTCAGCTTTATTACCTGGTTTTCACTTACCCGGTTCGGGAAAACAGGGTTGAGTGCCTTATCATTCATTGTCGGTATCACTGATATCGATCCTTTTCTGATTAACCTTTTTCAGGGAAAATACAATGTTGGTCTTTCTATCATCGGAATTGCCACCATGCAGGCTATTGTCAGCAACAACCTCGTTAAAATGATGTATGCTATTCTCTTTGGCAAAAAAAATATCCGAACCCTTGTTGCACTCTGTTTTCTGGCAATAATTGCTGTCAATCTGCTGGTGGTATTTATTTTGTAAGCTGCTGATAAGGCTTGTTCCTGAAACCGGCCACCCTGAACAATTTTTCTTGCTGCTTGTTGAATAACATCAATTTTTAAGCAATTCAGATATGTATAAAAAGGTCCTTGTTCTTTTGTTTGCAGGAGTTCTGATGGGGGCACTCGATATAGCCATTATTGGTCCTGCCCTTCCGGCAATCAAATCGTTCTTTTCCCTTTCTGACAGGGAATTGCCCTGGCTCTTCAATATCTATGTTCTCATGAATCTTATCGGAACACCACTAATGGGGAAATTTTCCGATCTGTACGGAAGAAGAATCATTTATGTCATTAACCTGCTTTTATTTGCCCTTGGTTCACTGTTGGTAATCGCATCACATAATTTCTCGCTTCTTCTTGTTGGAAGAGGAATACAGGGTTTTGGCGCAGGGGGAATTTTCCCCGTCGCCTCTGCCGTGATTGGAGATATGGTACCAAAAGAAAAACAGGGAACGGCACTGGGATGGATCGGCGCAGTTTTTGGCCTGGCGTTTATCATTGGCCCTGTTCTTGGTGGCATTCTCCTTCCGTTTGGCTGGAGATGGATTTTTATTATTAACATTCCTTTCGCCTTAATAATCATTTACTATGCCTGGAAACTGTTACCCTCAGTAAAAAAACATGTATGGCATAGACCCGACTGGAAAGGAATGATCCTCCTGATTGCCTCTCTTTCCCTTTTTGCATACGGAATGAACCAGATTGATACCAACAGATTTTGGAACAGTTTACTGGAACCACGGATAATAGCCTCCCTGATTGCGGCAGTTTTAATTCTACCAGTGTTTTACTTCCAACAAAAATCTTCTGTATCTCCAACTTTTAATCTGTCTCTCCTTACTTCAAAGCAGCTATTGATTACCTATTTAATTGCTTTCACCGCCGGGCTTGGGGAAATTTCCACCGTTTATCTGCCTTCCCTTGCAGTTAATGCCTTCCATATCACCGAATCAAATGCCAGCTTTATGCTCCTTCCCCTTGTGATAACTTTGTTCATCTTCTCCCCGGTGGCTGGCAGACTGATTGACAGAACAGAAGTCAGAATTGTCTTGTTGGCTGGAATTATACTCCTGGCATCAGGACTTTTCTCCCTCTATTTTTTCGCACTAAGTAAAACATCATTTTATGTTTCCTCTTCGGTAATTGGGGCTGGACTTTCCTTCCTGCTGGGAGCTCCACTGCGGTATATTATCAACAATGAAACTACCGAAGAAAGCAGGGCTTCGGGACAGAGTATCCTGACACTTTTCACCAGCACAGGACAGATTTTCGGGGCAGCCTTTGCCGGTGGTTTAATATACAGCCTCGGAGGAACAGTACATTCTTACTTATCTGTTTTCGCAATTTTGGGTGTAATTTGTTTACCTTTGCTTCCGGTAGTATTAAAATTAAGAAAATATAAAACAAATAATGTACCAGGACACTGATTTTCTGGTAATTGGAACAGGTCTGGCAGGATTAAGTTTTGCTCTCCGTGTTGCCCAATACGGCAAAGTAACTCTGATTACAAAAAGTACCCTCGATGAAACAAATACGCGCTATGCACAGGGGGGAATCGCAGCGGTTACCTATGCACCTGATTCATTTGAAAAGCATATAAAGGATACGATTGAATGCGGTGACGGACTGTGTGACGAAGAAATTGTCCGCATGGTAGTTACCGAAGCACCTGACTGCATCAGGGAACTGGTTTCTTGGGGTGCTCATTTTGACACCAATGAAAAAGGGGAATTCGATCTTGCCCGTGAAGGCGGACATACTGAACACAGAATTCTGCACCATAAAGATAAAACCGGGGAAGAAATCCAGAGAGCTCTTAGTTCCCGGGCAAAGACACATCCCAACATCACGATCCTGGAACATCATTTTGCTATCGACCTGATTACCCAGCACCACCTTGGAAAACTTGTAAAACGCTACCAGACGGATATCGAATGTTATGGCGCTTATGTTCTGAATCTGAAAACCAATGAGATTCTTACCCTGCGCTCAAAAGTTACCGTTCTAGCAACCGGAGGAGCAGGCAACGTTTACCACGTGACAACCAATCCTCCGGTGGCTACAGGAGATGGTATTGCCATGGTTTACCGCGCCAAGGGAATTATCGAAAATATGGAATTTGTTCAGTTCCATCCAACTTCTCTTTACAACCCCAATGAAAGGCCTGCTTTTTTAATTACTGAAGCATTGCGAGGGTTCGGAGCTATCCTGCGGACACAGGACGGAAAAGAATTTATGCACAGGTATGATCAGAGAGGAAGTCTCGCTCCCCGCGATATCGTTGCAAGGGCTATTGATAATGAAATGAAAATCAGAGGAGATGATTTTGTTTACCTCGATTGTACCCATCTTGATCCCAATTCACTGGTTGCTCACTTTCCAACTATTACCGAAAAATGCAGATCCATCGGCATTGATATAACCCGTGATTACATCCCTGTTGTTCCCGCGGCACATTATTTTTGCGGAGGTGTAAAAGTGAACAAAAACGGGGAAAGCTGGATAAAGCGGTTATATGCTATTGGTGAAACCGCATCAACAGGACTTCACGGAGCAAACCGTCTGGCTTCCAATTCATTGCTCGAAGCCATTGTCTTTGCCCGTCATGCAGCATCCCATGCCCTGGAAAATATTGCTCAATACAAAATCCCTGAAGGCATTCCGCACTGGAATGATGAAGGCACTACTCTTACTGAAGAAATGGTGCTGATTACCCAAAATCTGAAAGAAGTTCAGCAAATTATGAGCTTTTACGTTGGTATTGTCAGATCAAACCTTCGTTTGAAACGGGCACTGGACCGGCTTGAAATAATTTACCGCGAAACCGAAGAGCTCTATCAGAAATCGAAGCTATCACGGCAGTTATGTGAACTCCGTAACCTGATCAACGTCGGATATCTTGTAATCAAAAATGCCACAGATAGAAGGGAAAGCCGGGGATTGCACTACAATATTGATTATCCGTTCCGGCGGAATTTTCAAACCGATTCAACGGAAGAGTAATCATAGCCTTCATATTTCAGGGCTATCAAATCAAGCAATCCGAGAATTTCATCAACCTGCACACTGGTAACCAGCTTCAGCCGTATTTCTTTGAATCCCGGAAGTCCTTTAAAATAATTGGAAAAATGGCGCCGCATCTCAAATATGCCCCTGGGGATTCCTTTGTATTCGACTGATCGAAGAAAATGCCTCCTGGCCCACTCGACTTTTTCACGTACCGAAGGCTCGGGCAGCTTTTCACCCGTAAGAAGGAAATGTTTGATTTCTCTGAATATCCAGGGCCTCCCAATGGCCGCCCGCCCTATCATAATTCCGTCAACACCATACTGGTCAAACATCTCCTTTGCTTTCTCCGGAGAATCAATATCCCCGTTGCCAATCACGGGAATATGAATCAGAGGATGATGCTTAACCTCCCCGATAAGAGTCCAGTCCGCTTTCCCTTTGTACATCTGCGAACGGGTACGTCCATGAATTGTAATTGCCTTAATGCCCAGGTCCTGAAGAATTAAGGCAATTTCGAGGATATTTTTTTGCGTTTCATCCCAACCCAAACGCGTTTTTACCGTAACCGGAAGCTGTGTAGACTTAATTACCGATTCGGTAACCGCTACCATCGCCGGTATATTATTTAGCATCCCGGCTCCGGCTCCTCTACCGGCAATTTTTCTTACAGGGCATCCGAAGTTTATATCAATAAGTTCCGGGTATGCCTTTTCTGCAATTGCCGCTGCTTCTGCCATGGCTTCCGGAATATGTCCGTAAAGCTGAATTCCTGCCGGTCGTTCTTCATCCAGTATGTTCAGCTTATCAACACTTTTCTTGCCACCCCGTATCAGCCCATCCGACGATATAAACTCGGTATAAACCAGATCAGCTCCAAATTCCCGGCACATAATCCGGAAGGTAGGATCAGTCACATCCTCCATGGGCGCAAGAAGCAGGGGGTAACGATCAATTTTTATGTTGCCTATGCTTAGCAATTGTTTGTTACATTTGCTGCAAAATTAATACAATTGCCCCATGTGGCATTACGTCTTCCGTGAGGCTCCTCTCAGAATCCACCTGTTGCTCCTGGCCGCCATTCTTCTTCTTTTCTGGGTGTTATCGTCGATAGCAGCGACAATCGTGTTGGCTTCTGCTGGCTATGACTTAACCGTCCTTCAGAAAATTTCCTCTGGTGAAGCAGGCAGGTATGTAGATGTACTCCAGATGTTACAAATAATTCAATCGGTGTGCCTCTTTGTTTTACCACCATTCGTTTATGCATACCTTGTTTCCGGCAATATTTCAGATTCATTGTGTATTAAAGTAAAACCCAACATAGCTGGGATTTTGCTTTCAATTGCTTTGCTTTTTTTCTCGGTGCCCCTGATCAATTATGCAGGAAAACTGAACAGCCAGATTCACCTTCCTGATTTTATGAAAGAAATTGACGCATGGATGCAGGAAAAGGAAAACTTTGCCAATGAAGTGTCTTCAGCTTTCATGAACCGCCCTGCATCCAAGTTACCGATTAACCTCCTCATGATTGCGGTGATTCCTGCCCTGGGAGAGGAATTGCTTTTTCGTGCTGTTGTTCAGCAACTGGTTATCAGATTGGTTAGGAATATGCACGGTGGAATATGGATTACCTCTGTCCTGTTCGGAGCCCTGCATCTTCAGTTCTTCACGTTTCTTCCCCGCATAATTCTTGGTTCCCTGTTTGGTTACCTGCTCGAATACAGCCGCTCCCTCTGGTATCCCATACTTGTTCATTTTCTGAACAATACTATGGCCATTCTGTTTGCCTATTTCGGAAATTTCTTCTCCGGGATGCAGCAACTTGAAAAAATGGGGACCGAAAAACCAGAACTTCCGATTGTGTTGCTGAGTATTCTTTTAACGCTGATGACCTTATGGATTTTCCGCAAAAGTACTTTGCAATCCCGCCCCTATTCCACCGATACCTGAATCCTGTCAAAAACAGAAAGTCCCGG
Source organism: Bacteroidota bacterium (assembly GCA_029571215.1). Classification (GTDB taxonomy): domain Bacteria; phylum Bacteroidota; class Bacteroidia; order Bacteroidales; family JAAYUG01; genus JAAYUG01. Next base: position 102,157 of record JAKPTE010000001.1, on the reverse strand, counting down.
AAGTTCATTTTTTCGATAAACATAAACAACCCCATACTCTGAAGCCCTGGAACGACGAACTTCATCGGGCAATCCTGCAAATGAATTTTCTACCTCATTCCATGCCTGACTGATAATTTCATCAGCCAGTTTTCGCAGCCTGGAAAGCTCTTCCAATGCCCTTTCACTGTTTTTCTGTAATACTTTCTGGTTTTGACATGCTTCTCTGAAATTCTCAAATCTGACTTTTACCACTGCAACAGTAGGATTAGTAACCGGCGCCAATCCTTTCATAACCCGTTGCTGCTCACCTTTGATAATCGCTTCTCCCCATTTCAGGATATCTCTTTCGGAAACCAGCGATGGCAACCTTGACGAATGCTCTTCCAATCCATAGTACACCCTTGTCTGTGGAGGAAGTTCTCCCCGGGCAATAGCCATATTCAATACCTGTATGAAATGCGAAATATACATCCGTGCCTTTTTCATGGAAGACTGATATTCCCTGCTCCTTTTTACCTGCACGGCATACGCCTGGCGGAAATGGCTGATGGCATTTTCAAAACCCGGTAAAAATGATTGTATTCGGGTATAAACATTCTGGGAAAACCCCAGTTTAAAAGGAGGTAGTTCCTTCCCTTTGTTGTAAAGAAGATGCAAAGCACGCAGCCTTGATGAATCGGTATTGGGCAAACGACGGTACGGCATGAAACAAAATTTGTTAATTAACTGTTAATAACCTGGTTTTAAATACGAATGTATCAAAAATATTTATTTCTTAATATTCTTCGCTAATTAATTTTCAACAAATTTTTACTTAAGAACTTTCCCGTCGGGTTCGAAATAGGTATAACAAATCAAGTGGTTCGGCAATTACAAAGACCACATGCTATTGCAGGAAATCATTTGACGATTGACAAAATCATTTTACTTTTGGTTCATTCTTAATTCAATGACATGTTTCCAGCAGAAGTTTACAAAAAACGCCGTCAGAAGCTGAAAGAGCTTTTACCTGAGGGTGTTATTCTTTTTCCAGGTAACAGGGAAGTTCCATATAATTACCCCGCCAATACATATCGGTTCAGGCAGGATAGCTCCTTTTCATACTTCTTCGGGCTAAATGAACCCGACCTGGCAGGAATAATCGATCCTGAAAATGAAAGGGAAATACTTTTTGGCAATGATGTAAATCTCGAAGATATTATCTGGATGGGCCCGCAACCCCTGCTGAAAGAAAAAGCCGCTGCCGTTGGTATCAATGAAACTTTGAATCTGTCAGCCTTCCAGGACTTTATTCAAAAAACCCTGCAGGCGAAAAGAAAAATCCATTATTTGCCACCTTATCGGTCAGAGATTCTTTTATTCCTGCATAATATTATGGGCATAAGCCCGGGAGAGGTTGTGGCCGGTGCATCAACCGATCTGGTTAAAGCTGTTGTAAGCCTTAGATCCATTAAAGATGCATACGAAATTGCTGAAATAGAGAAAATGGTCAATGTAGCCCGGGAAATGCATATAACGGTTATGCGCCTTGCCAAACCCGGGAGAAAGGAAGCTGAAATAGCAGGGATCATTGAAGGCATTGCCCTGGCTTCCGGCGGAGCATCTGCATATCCGGTAATTCTGAGCAAACATGGGGAAATTCTTCATAACCATTCGCATGCAAATATTTTGAAAGCCGGGGATCTTCTTGTCACGGATGCCGGTGCCGAGAGTGAACTGCTGTATGCAAGCGATATAACACGTACCGTTCCGGTGGGAGGAAAATTCTCTGCACGACAAAAGGAAATATATGAGATTGTTCTTGCAGCTGAGAATAATACTATCGACCGAATCAAACCCGGAAAACCTCACCTGGAGGTTCATCTGGCGGCAGCACGCGATATTGCGCATGGACTGAAGGAAATAGGATTAATGAAGGGCGATGTTGACGAAGCTGTCAGAGCCGGTGCTCATGCACTCTTCTTTCCGCATGGGCTGGGACATATGCTTGGAATGGATGTTCATGACATGGAAGGACTTGGAGAAGAGTTCGTCGGTTACGATGAAGAAACAAAAAGGATTCAGCAGTTTGGAACCGCTTACCTGCGGCTTGGTAAAAAACTAAGACCGGGTTTTGTCCTTACCGATGAACCCGGAATTTATTTTATTCCGGCACTTATCGACAGCTGGTACAGTGAACGAAAATTCGAACAATTTATTAATTATCCCCGGGTTCTCGAATACAAAGACTTTGGCGGAATTCGCATCGAGGATAATCTTCTTGTAACCGAAACCGGGTGTCGGGTTCTGGGAAATCCCATTCCAAAAACTGTAATTGAAATAGAAGAAGCCTGCAGGAGTTAATTTTAACCTGCATTTTACAGCGCAATTCCAATGAATGAAAGCATCTTTAAAATGCTTTAGCCCGATTAGCCCAAAATAGCTTTGAAATATTCTCTGTTGAGCCTTGCAATATGGCTGAGGGATATCTGTTTGGGACATTCCGCTTCGCAGGCTCCCGTATTGGAACAATTACCAAATCCCAGTCTGTCCATTTCCTCCAGCATAGCTTTCACTCTCCGGGCTGCTTCAATCTTTCCCTGAGGTAGCATGGAAAGATGGGAGACTTTTGCCGAAACAAACAACATGGCTGAGGCGTTTTTACAGGCAGCCACACAGGCTCCGCATCCTATGCAGGCTGCCGCATCCATTGCAATATCGGCATGTTCTTTCTGTATGGGAATGGTATTCGCGTCAGGTACTCCTCCTGTATTAACGGAAATGTACCCTCCTGCCTGAATTATTTTGTCAAATGCCGAACGGTCCACAATCAGGTCTTTTATCACAGGAAATGCCTTTGCCCGCCAGGGTTCTACAACGATGGTATCACCGTCCCTGAAACGACGCATATGCAGTTGACAGGTTGTTATTGCATCATCAGGCCCGTGAGGACGGCCATTGATATACAAACTGCATGCTCCGCAAATACCCTCCCTGCAATCATGATCAAATGCAACAGGATCTTCTCCCTTTTGAACAAGCTGATCATTCAGAATGTCCAGCATCTCAAGAAATGAACAGTCCGGAGAAATACCCTCAAGATGATAGGTAACAAACCTCCCCCGGCTTGCTGCATCTTTCTGCCTCCAGATTTTCAATGTGAAATCCATTTCAGTACGGTTTGAAAACGTGACTCCGTTTGTTAATTCTGGTTTGGAATATCAATTTATTTATAGCTCCTTGCTTTGACTTCGATAAACTCGTATTCCAGATCCTCTTTGACGAGTTCTGGTTCCCTGTCATCACCAAGAAATTTCCAGGCAGCTACATACATGTAATCCTGATCATTTCGCTTTGCTTCGCCTTCTTCAGTCTGGTATTCCTCCCGGAAATGTCCCCCGCAGGACTCATTGCGATGCAAGGCATCTCGTGCCATTAATTCTCCCAGTTCAAGAAAATCAGCTATTCTCAATGCTTTTTCCAGTTCAGGATTCAGCTCATCATTGGAGCCTGTAACCTTTACATCTTTCCAGAAATTTTCCCTCAAATCCCTGATCATTTGAATGGCCTTTTCCAGTCCTTCTTTGGTGCGGCTCATTCCAACGTACTCCCACATAACCTTGCCCAGTTCACGGTGCAATCGCTCCGAAGGAGTTTTCCCTCCTACCGAGAACAAACGTTCAATACGCTCCCGTGTCTGCTTTTCAGCCAGGGCAAATTCATCGCTTTGGACAGATATTCTGGGAACCTTAATCTGATCAGCCAGATAATTCTGTATCGTATAGGGAAGTATAAAATAACCGTCAGCCAGTCCCTGCATCAGTGCAGATGCCCCCAGTCTGTTGGCACCATGATCAGAAAAATTGGCCTCACCCAGTACAAACAAACCAGGGATGGTGGATTGAAGTTCATAATCAACCCATAACCCTCCCATGGTGTAATGCACAGCAGGATAAATCATCATCGGGTTTTCCCATGGATTTTCGTCCATTATTTTTTCATAGATCTGGAACAGATTCCCGTACCGTTCATCAATCACTTTTTTTCCAAGACGCTTTATCGAATCACTCAGGTCAAGAAACACGGCCAGGCCGGTTTCGTTCACTCCAAATCCTGCATCACATCGTTCCTTGGCAGCTCTGGAGGCCACATCGCGCGGAACCAGGTTCCCATAAGCAGGATACCTCCGCTCCAGATAATAATCACGGTCTTCCTCAGGTATATCACGTGCCCTTATAAGTTTTTTTCTGATTTTTTCCACATCTTCCTTTTTCCGGGGAACCCAAATTCTTCCGTCATTCCGCAAACTTTCGCTCATCAGGGTGAGCTTGGACTGATATTCTCCATGAACCGGAATACAGGTAGGATGAATCTGTGTAAAACAGGGATTGGCAAACAGAGCACCTTTTTTGTATGCTCTCCAGATGGCCGTAGCATTCGAACCCATTGCATTGGTTGACAGGTAAAAGACATTACCATAACCACCGGTTGCCAGAACAACAGCATGGGCTGAAAATCTCTCAATAGCTCCTGTTACCAGATTTCGTGCAATAATGCCACGGGCTCTCCCGTCAACCACAACCAATTCCAGCATTTCATGTCGGGTATATAATTCCACAGTCCCAAGATGCACCTGGCGCATCATGGCGCTATACGCACCAAGGAGCAATTGCTGGCCTGTCTGACCACGGGCATAAAACGTACGGGAAACCAATGCCCCTCCAAAGGACCTGTTTTCTAGCAAACCACCATACTCCCTTGCGAAAGGAACCCCCTGTGCAACACATTGATCAATAATCGGACCGCTGAGTTCCGCAAGCCGATACACATTTGCCTCGCGTGAACGGTAATCTCCGCCTTTAATGGTATCATAAAACAACCTGTACACGCTGTCGCCGTCATTCTGATAATTCTTTGCAGCATTGATTCCTCCCTGCGCTGCAATGCTGTGTGCCCTGCGCGGACTGTCCTGATAACAAAATGCTTTTACCCTGAATCCCAACTCCCCGAGCGAAGCTGCGGCCGAAGCTCCCCCTAAGCCCGTTCCCACTACGATAACATCCAGCTTTTTCTTGTTGGCCGGACTCACCAGATTCTGATGCGCCCTGTAATAGCTCCATTTTTGTTCCAGTGGTCCGGAAGGTATTTTCGCATTTAATACTGACATAGGATCTTTTTTTATACTTTTAATCAAAATATATCACCAAGGGAATGGCTGTGAAGCCTGAAACTACAACTAAGGTGTAGATAATACCAAGTGCTTTTACCACGGGCGTATACGTTTTATGGTTCAGCCCCAGCGTCTGAAAGGCACTTTGGAACCCGTGCAATAAATGAAAGCCAAGAAAAAGGATTGCCAGAATATAACCAATAACAAACCCAGGTAAATGGAATTTTGCGATAATCATGCTGCCGAAATCAACCATTTCTTTCCCGTCAGAATAAGTAACAAGTTTCGGCTCACCGAATTTTGCTTTGAAATAGAAATCGAGAAGATGGATAACAAGAAAAACAAAAATAATGGCTGCCGTATGAATCATGAAACGGGAGAAAAAAGAAGTCTGGGAATAATTGGCAACCCGGTATCCTTTCGGCCTTGACAGCCAGTTTTCAATCTGCACAATTACTCCGTAAATCATGTGGAGGAAAAAGCCACCAAACAAAACAATTTCTATTATCTTAATCAGAATATTGGTTTGCATGAAATGTGCTGCCCGGTTATATGTTTCCGGAGAATTGTAAAGAATCAGCAAAAGATTGATTCCTAAATGTACTAACAGAAAAACAATCAGAAATAAACCGGCCAGTGACATCATGAGTTTTTTCCCGACCGATGAAGTGAAAATGCTGCTCATAAACGGGTTTTTTATTACACTCCACCAAACGCAATCCAATATAAAAACAAATTTAACAGGTTCACACAGATAATTTTTATGTTTGTAAACACTAAACCAAAATGGCATTATGGAAAGCCTCACACCCGATCGAAATTGCTTTATAAGAAACCGCCTCCTGTTGACACGTAAGGTGCAATACGGAGCCATCATCCTTTTCTCAGCTGATTCGATGCTCCGTAACGGGGATCAGTTTTATCCTTACCGTCAGAATTCGGATTTCTATTACCTGACAGGAATCGAGCAAAAAAATAGTATTCTCCTCCTGGTACCTCATGCCAGTGACACAACCATGCGGGAGATATTGTTCATTGAAAAACCCGATCCGAAAGATGAAGCATGGAATGGCAAAAAACTTACACCTTCAGAAGCTATCGAAATTTCAGGAGTTGATACCATCCGCTATACAGAGGAACTGGACACAATTCTTCAACAGGTATCGGCAATTACGGAAACATTCTGGTTTAATGTTCCAACATCTTCAAAGTTAAAAGTGGAATTTCCACTAAAAAATCAGCGAGAGTTGAAACGGATCAGAGAAATGTACCCATTGCACAAATACGAGCAGGTGTCCCGGTATATTCAGGAGATGCGCTTCCGAAAGGAAGAATGGGAAATTGCTCTGATCCGGCATGCTTCGGCAATAACGGTATCCGGTATGAAACGGATAGCACAGAAATGCCGGCCGGATATACCGGAGAAATTTCTGGAAGCGGAATTCCTGCATGAATGTACTATTAACAATGCCCGGCTGGCCTTTGCACCTATTATCGCTTCAGGTGCTAATGCATGTACCCTGCATTATACCGAAAATAGGGATATTTGCAAGGCAGGAAGCCTTCTGCTGATTGATGCCGGTGCCGAATTTTGGTATTATGCCTCCGACTGCACACGAACCTTTCCAGTTGACGGGCGTTTTACCGGCCGGCAAAAAGAAGTGTACCTTTCCGTTCTGAAAATCTATGAAGAAAGTGCGAAGCGCCTTCTTCCCGGGAAAAGCATGGAAGAGGTGGAACAGGAAATCAGGCCTCTCATCGAAGAAGAACACCAGAAGCTTGGATTGTACACAAAAAATGACATCGCATCACAAAATCCGTCAGAGCCGCTTTCCAAAAGATACTCTCCGCATGGCATTTCCCATTTTCTCGGACTCGATGTGCATGACCCGGGTGAAAAGACCTTGCCGCTGGAACCTGGAATGGTATTGACCTGCGAGCCTGGAATTTATATTCCCGTGGAAAACATCGGAATCCGTATTGAGAATACATTACTAATAACCCAAAACGGCAATCAGGTTCTTACTGATTCCCTGCCAATGATGCCGGATGAAATTGAATCAATTATGCATCCTAAAGGATGAAAATTTTTTTAATTTTTTATGATATGTATTTTTTTTTTGTTGCATAATTAATCTTTTATTTTTTTTACTATTTTTACGAACAGATTTTGGTGTCAAATGAACCAACCAATTGGCACCGAATGAAACCAACCAACCTAACTATGATGATGCCACCATAAATGAACTATGGCCGGTATGTAAAATAATACATACGCGGCTTTTTTTATTGTGCAATCCTTCGTCCAACCAACTTAAACTAATCTGATTGACTATGAAAAACAAAACCCAGGTGAAACAGATGTACTCTGTGGCTGCCCTTTTATTATGGCTGGTTCTGTCGGCCTCTGCAGCCATGGCTCAGATCCCGGTCACGGGAACGGTTACTTCAAAAACCGATAATACGCCCATGCCCGGAGTAAATGTTGTTGTCAAGGGAACGACCATTGGAACTACCACCAATGTCGACGGTGTCTTTACATTAAATGTTTCTGATGCCAACGCCACCCTTGTTTTTTCCTTTATAGGTTTCAAAACCTTGGAAGTGCCATTGGAAGGAAGAAAAACAATTTCAGTCTCCCTAGAAGAGGAGGCAAAGGAACTTGAAGAAATTGTTGTCATCGGATATGGTTCGCGTGCTAAAAAAGATGTCACAACTGCCATCTCCAGCATCTCATCTGAAGATATCCGGCAGCTGAATGCCGTCACTCCCGAACTGGCAATGCAAGGGAGAATGGCAGGGGTTCAGGTAGTATCAGGAGGCGCTACTCCAACAGCTCGTCCAACCATTCGTATTCGCGGAATGAACACCTGGCAGGTTGCTTCCCCTCTATATGTAATTGATGGTGTGCCCATAACAGAATTCGGCTCCGGTGCCGAAGGTTCCGATCCCCGCAACCAGGACCTCCGCTCACCCATCAATATCATGACGTTCATAAATCCGGAAGATATTGAATCCATTTCGGTGCTGAAAGATGCATCAGCAGCAGCCATATATGGAGTGAGGGCTTCCAATGGGGTGATCCTTATTACAACGAAACGGGGGAAGACGGCGCAGGCGAGAGTTGAATTTTCGATGAAATCAGGCTATCAGAACATACCTAAAAAATATGATGTTCTGAAAGTCCCGGATTATGTTGCCCTGTATAGAGAAGCTTATGCCAATGTGCCGGAGGCTACCGACCAGATGCCCAGTGTATTCGATCCGAATGATCCGTCTTATCTGGGAAGCAGACCCTCTACAGACTGGCAAACTCCTTTCCTGAACAAAAATGCTCCCACCCAGGACTACAACCTGCAGATCAGCGGAGCAAAGGAAGCTTTTAATTACTTTATCGGAGCAGGATACAATTACACGGAAAGCCCATACATTAATAACAACATCCGCAGATATTCCATAACTTCGAACCTTGACGGACGTCTTTCAAAATACTTTACCACCGGGTTAAATCTCCGCACCAGCTATTCCAAGTCGTATGACAACCAAGGTTGGGGCGGAGGCAGAGGGGACCTTGATGCCCTGGCCGGAATAGCACCCTGGCAACCAATATATGATCCCAACGGCCCCGGTGGGTATGCTCCCTCAATGGCCCTTTCCTGGACTCCTGATTTTGTTGCAAATAAACTCTGGGGGCCGGCGACCAATATGAACCCGTATGGCATTATGTGGAACAATGATCAGGACTATCTTCTGCTGCGCAGCATGGGTACCGGATATCTGCAGTTTGAACCTTTGCCCGGCTTGCGTTTCAAAGGAACCATCAGTGCTGACTGGTATGCCAATCTTCGCCGTAGTTTTTCCGGTATGTACGACGCCTATTTCAATATTACTCCCAGCGACCCTCTTGCACTTGCAGCAGACGGAGTTGATGATACCAAAGGCTCCTACGGGGAAAGACAGGTCAGAAATTTCAACCTGGTGAAAGAATTTGCGGTAATGTACACCAAAAGCTTTGGAAACCATAATTTTGACTTCATATTCAATGCCATGGATCAAAGCTATCGGGTTGATTATACTGACGCTTCTACAGAGTATCTTACCAATGCAGGGAAAGATTACCGGGGTGTTGGCGGCCCTCAGGAATACATCAATGGATTTACTGGTTATGACAAAGGCGCGCTGCAGGGATATATGGGACGTGTAAGTTACAATTACAATAGCAAATATTATCTGGACGCTACAGTACGCCGTGACGGAACATCCAAGTTTGCAAAAGAAACCCGTTGGGGTACCTTTCCATCTTTCTCGGCTGCATGGCGTATTTCCGCCGAGTCCTTTATGCAAAATCTCACGTGGCTGAATGATCTGAAAGTAAGGGTTGGCTGGGGTCAGCTTGGGAACCAGGAAACGCAGGCCTTCCCATACCTTTCAAAAATTAACAGAAATGCAAAGTATTCCCTTGGTTCTACCGCAGCTTTGGGGAATCCTGAGGGAATTATGAACATTGGCTTCTACTTCCCTGATTTCCCCAACAAGGATCTGAAATGGGAAACCACAACGACCTCGAACTTTGCTCTCGATGGAGTTTTATTTGGAGGCCTTGACATCACCATTGAGTATTACCACAAATTTACCGATGGCATTCTCCAGGAAACCCCAATTGCTCCGAGCGTAGGTTCATTCAATAATCCAGTTATCAATATCGCACAAGTAAAAAACACCGGTCTGGAAATTGCTCTTAATTATCGAGGGAATATTGGTGATCTTCAGTATTCTGTATTTGGGAATCTGACAACCAACCATAACGAAGTGGTGAAAATGTACGACCATATTCCTATGGGTGGTGAAAGCGGTCGAATAGAAGAAGGTTATCCTATCAACTACCTGTGGGGTTACAAAATGGGAGGCATTTTCCAGGATGACCAGGAAGTTGCCAACTACCAGTCAAAAGTAACTGATATTATTGCCAGCAACCAGCATCCTGGCGATATCTGGTTTAAAGACCTGAGGGGAGCCCCCGATGAAACCCACCGTTTTTATACGCCAGGTGCTGACAGCACGTTGAATGAATACGACAGGGTTTACCTGGGTTCCACTCTTCCAGGGTTCTTCTATGGATTTGGTATAAACCTGGCATACAAAGGTTTCGATGTTTCAGCCAACTTTCAGGGTGTAGGTGATATTCAGCAAATCAATGGTCCTAAATGGCACCTTACCGGAATGCAAAGCAATGGTTTAAACCAGCTTACCGATGTGCTTGACCGATGGACTCCCACCAATAAATCGACCAAAATGCCAAGAGCAGCCGCAACTGACCCGGGTGCCAACACCCGCTTTTCAGACCGCTGGGTGGAAAATGCAAGCTACCTTCGCTTTGCTTATCTTGAACTCGGATACACTATTCCCAAAAAGTTTTTTGATATGATCAAGGTGGCACAGGGCCTGAGAATTTATGTGGGCGGCTCCAACCTCTTTACCATTACTAAATGGACCGGGCTGGATCCCGAAAACGAATATTACCCGATCCCAAGGGTTCTGAATTTTGGATTGAAGGCAACCTTTTGATGAAACCTTACCTAATAATTAATTTGCAAAGAATATGAAAGCAAAAAAAATATTCATCATATTATCCCTGGCTGCAGGATTAGTGACCCTCCCCATAATCCACAGCTGTGATCCCTCCCATCTCGATCTGAAACCCGGCACAGAAACTGAGGCTATGATGTTTCAGTCAGAAGAAGACTTTGTGGGCGCAATTATCGGCGTGTATGCAAAACTTACCGATTTCTATTATTTCCATGCAAATAACCCTACGCATCCCATGTGGCTGTTACCTGGTGACGATGCTACAACAGCAGGAACAAGCCCTTTTGAGTCTTTCTCCGGAATGCAGCCTGGTCAGGGGCTACTGGGACAGTACTGGACTGCAGCTTACCAGCTCATTAACCGCGCTAACGTAGTTCTTCAGAAAATTAATGAGGAAAACGGTGTTATTAAAACTCCAGGATTGAAAGATAATATAAAAGGAGAAGCTCTTTTTCTTCGCGGCTGGGCATTTTTTGGCCTGTATAACTTCTTTGGAACCGCACCGGTTATAACTGAAAGAATCTCGTCGCTCAAGGACATTTACCCTCCTTCTTCAACAGGTACCCAACTGCTTGATCAGGCAATAGCCGATTTTCAGGAGGCGGCTGAGCTTCTTCCTGTGAGTTATCCCGAAAACCAGATTGGAAGAATTACGAAGGATGCAGCAAACGGAATGCTGGGAAAAGCTCTTGTCTTCAGAGCATGCTATGCAAAAAATACAACAGATTATACAGCTGCCATCACAGCTTTCGACAAAATTACCACTCGCCACCTCGTAGCCGATTTTGGAGCCAACTTTGATGCATATAATGAAAACAATGAGGAATCTCTTTTTGAATTCCAGGCAAGTAATGCTCCATCATTCGAAAATATCTGGTTATGGAATGATTTCGATATTGCTATTGGCCCAATGTCTTCTTACTGGGGATTCTTTTACGGAGCCTGGAGCTGGTGGAATCTGGATAATATGTGCATTGTGCCAAGCAAAAAACTGTTAATGAAATTCGAAGCGGGGGACCCGCGTATAAGCGAAACTCTTGATACAATAGCCCCGGATAATGGCAATGCCTATCGTTATCCTCCAATGGTATTTGGCACCGACACACTCAAGATAGGCTTTGCCAAGTATGTCAAAAGAGGAAAAGAAGGAGATGTTACTTCCTCCATTGACAATCCGCGTATCCTGAGATACGCCGATGTCCTTCTTCTGAAAGCAGAAGCTATCCTTAAGTCCGGAGGAAATAAAGCAGATGCCATTGCTCTAATTAATCAAATCAGGGAACGTGCACGCAATAGCGCTTCTCCAGCTTCGGCAGTGCCTGCTGACCGTTCAGTCTCGGAAACCGATGAAAGCACAATTATGCAATGGATTATGGATGAAAGGCTTCTTGAACTTTGTGCTGAAGAGGGTATACGTTGGTTTGACCTCAAACGCTGGCACGCCGCCGGTTATATTAACCTTGCCAACTGGACTGCCAGTGATAATGATTTTAGCAGTGTACGTATCGATTTCAAATTCAGCGACTGGTATAACCAAACCGCTGGAAAGATGCTGTTCCCGATTCCCACTGCCGAAGTGAATGCTAATCCATCCATTAAACAGAACACAGGCTACTGATTCATATTGAATGAATCCTTTTCAGCAGGGGGGTTATTATTGACCCCCTTGTTTTTTTACTTCTGGGTTTGCACCTGCCCTCTTAGCTTCGATTTTGGTAATCGCAATGGGTAACATGCTGCGATTATATATAGCTCCACAAACACAAAACAAATGAATACAAAATGTTAAAGGTAAAATACGCCTCAGTAAATCGGATGGCAGGTACTAATAACCCCTGTGCTTCATAAATGCCCTTACATTCCTTGCAATGCTCCTGATATGATCCCGTTCAATCATTGCATAGAATTTTATGGAATCCAGCTGAGAAGAATCAATGTGTGTTAAAACCTCTTCGTACGAAACAGCATGGTTGGCCAGGGTATCCATCACTTCAACCACGGGAGCAATGTTGATAACTTTACTGAATTCAGCAAGCGGCATATTATCAGTATTGCAATCTGCCCTGCTGACATAATTTCTAAGTTCCTGATCGGTAAACCAGAACTGAGCCAGAAAATACCATTCATTGGGTACACCAAATTCCTGAAAATCTTTCTGCATGGCATCATTTGAATGAAACTTTCTTCTGATTTGCTCTGCATTTATTGTCAAAGGCTGCATGGTACCAATTATGAGGGTGCTATATTCATTAACATACCATAGGTAAGAATATGGCATAGCCTCGGTAAACGCCCTTACAAGAGCCTTATATTCATCTTCCGTAAGCCAGTTTTGAGGCATCCACTGGCACAATATTCCGTTTTCTGTGAGTTTTTCGCGGCAAAGAGTATAGAAGTCCTTGGTATAGATATTATTACTCAGCCTCGGATGAATGGCGTTGGAGGTAATAATGTCATATTTACTTTTTGTCATAAAAACGATGCTTCTCCCATCGTCATCATACAAATGCACCTTCGGATTAAGAATTACATTCCTGTTCCATGGCGCAAAAACATGCGCTGCCTTTATCACGCCGGAACATATCTCAGCCACATCCACCCTATCCATATCAGGCTGAACGAGACTGCATGCTGTTGCCCCCATCCCAAAACCGATAACAAGGGCACTTTTGGGATTAGGATGAAGCAAATAGGGAATATATCCAAGCTGCCGGTTTACCCTTAGGTCCTTTGATGTAGTATATGCGGTATTATGTCCGTTAATATTTAAAGCTAATCCGTGGGGGTATTTTCGAACCGTAACAGTTCCTGCGGCGCCTTCATCAAAAAACAAAATACTTTCATAATAGTTGTTATCAAACCAGCTTCGTTTTGTTTTGTCCCACCATTCACGCGTATAGGAACCAGATGGGATGCGGATCATCATCAGTACAGCAATCAGAAGAGTAATTCCGGTAATGGCCGTTTTCTGCCTGATTGACAATACAGGATGAAAGGTAAAAACAAGCAATCCGATAACCAGATTAATACATACGGTAATAATAAACGTTTTGACCACACCGAGAAAAGGAATCATAACGAAACCAGCAACAAAAGAACCAACCACCGATCCGATGGTATCAAGAAAACCCAGGAGTCCCATCCGTTTTCCCAGGCAGGTAAGATTATCGGCTGCGAGCTTCGTCACCAGAGGATAGGTAATTCCCATGAGCAGGGTTGGCGGTGTAAGAATGAGAAAGAAAATGATGTATTCCTTCCCGGCAGTCTGAAACCAGCTGTCGAGCATCGAACGCTGAGCGACAAGTTTCGGAGCTATCCATACAAAAAACAAAAGAAAAAAAACAGACAACAATCCGATAAGTATTTCTATTAAACCAAGAAGAGTCAGCAGGTTTTTTCTTTTGTCAAGATACCCGGAAACAAGAAAACTTCCCAGCGAAAGTCCAAAAATAAAACTGATGACAATTGTGCTGGAAAAATATACAGTCTTATCGATGGAAAAATCGATCAGTATACGCGACCAGATAAGCTCATAGGAGAGTGTAGTAAAACCTTCAATGGCAAAAACCCATAAAACCAGTTTAAGGATACCCGGAGTAATTTTCGTAACGGTGCTGAAGGAATCTCTTTCTTCCTGTGGCTCCATGCCGACTTCAATTCTGGCTGCAAAACGCACCACAAGAAACACCATGACTGTATTTAACAGATTAAGCATCGCTGCCAGATATCCTGACTGATTTAACCCCAGGTGCTGAATAATCACAAATCCGGCCAGAAATCCACCCACAACAGCTCCCAAATTATTGGTTCCGTAAAGAAGACTTACGCGATTGCCAACTTTTCCAATGTTGTCAGTGAAAATTTTGACGATAACCGGCATGGTTCCCCCCATCAGTGTTGTAGGTACCAGCAGAAACAAAAAGGCCAGTAGAAAACGAATCAATTGAATGGAGTAATTTCCGAGAGGAATATTCCGGGAAATTGCGGCATAAATTTCTTCCAAACCACGAAAAGTTAACGGAAAAAATATGGCAAACAGACCTATCCCCAGTTCAAGTGCCATGAACAGTAGCAGGGGATTCTTTTTTTTGTCAACAAGCCGCCCGAAATAAAGCGCTCCCAGAGCCAGTCCGGCCATAAATGCAGTAAGCACAGTGCTCATGGAAAAAACATGAACCCCGAAAACCAGTCCGAATTTCCGGATCCATATAATCTGATAAATAAGAGCACTTACACCCGAAAAGAAAAGTACAAGAAAGAGAACTGCGCGTGCAGTTCCTCTCGGAAGAATAAACGTCCCGGCAGTGTTCATGGTTGGTTGGTTGAACGTTTTCAAGAAAGAAGTTAAAACAACTCAATAATACAAAAAATTCAACCAAAACCAACCCGTTATTCAGGGAAGTTCCAACGCTTTTTTCAGAGTTTCATCAATTCGCGAGATGACCCTGTAAAAACCTTCATTGTCAAAGATATTCCTGGCTATATATGCTTTCACCTCCGTATCGGCCAGTATTTTTGATTTAACCACTTCCTTCTGCTTCGCCACAATACCCTGGTTACTAACATATTTTAAAAAGCCTTCGAAAACATCTTTTTTGTCGAGATATTCAAGAAGGGCATTGACGGATTTGCATTTTTCAAGTTCCTGGCGGTGGTCATCGGTGTATTTAAAGGCATAAGAATAGGTTAGTCCCTTGCTTCTGATCTGGGTAAACCATGGAGTAATTCCAGATGTGTCCAGAGGAACGAAAACGTCGGGCATGATGCCACCGCCACCATACACAATTTTCCCTCTGGGTGTGCGGTACTTGAGGCTATCGGGCAAAAGGGCACTGTCAGGTTTGTTAAGTTCTCCCCGATTGTAGCGATCCATCAGTTCATGGTAATAGGCTTCTGTTCCGTCGCGATATGGCTTCTGAATGCATCGTCCGGTAGGAGTATAGTAGCGTGCCACCGTTAACCGCAGGGCGGAACCATCCGGAAGAGGAATCTGTTCCTGAACGAGTCCTTTACCAAATGACCGCCGGCCAATGATGATCCCCCGGTCATTATCCTGAATAGCTCCTGCCAGAATTTCACTTGCAGAAGCTGACCATTCATCAATCATTACAATGACGTCGTCCGACACACATACGCCACCTGGACGGGCTTTAACAACCGAACGGGGACGCTGCCTGCCCTGGGTAAATACGATCATTTCATTATCCCCGAGAAATTCATCAGCAACCGAGGTAGCAGACTCCATATAGCCTCCTCCGTTCCCTCTCAGGTCAACAATAATCCGCTTCATCCCCTGTTGGTGAAGTTTATCAGCGGCACTGACAAACTCCTCATGGGTAGTGCGCGAAAAACTGCTTATTTTCACATATCCTGTTGTAGAAGTAAGCATGTAGGCTGCATCCACACTGTAAATAGGGATCTGGTCCCTTGTAATTTCAAAATCGAGAAGGCCTGGAACCCCTCTTCGCAAAATACTGACCTTAACCCTGGTGCCGCGTGGTCCCCTGAGTTTCTTCATAATTTTATCGGTGCCGAGTTTTACTCCTGCAACCAGCGTGTCATTTATTTTAATAATCCTGTCTCCCGGTCGGATTCCGACACGTTCGGAAGGACCGTTTGCAACCGTTAGTATGATTGCAACTGTATCATTCTGCATGTTGAACTGAACACCAATTCCGCTGAAATTGCCCTCGAGAGGTTCATTAACAGCCTGAAGTTCCGAAGCCGGAATGTACACTGAGTGTGGGTCAAGATCATTCAGAAGGGCTTTAATGGCATCCTCAGTAAGTTTTTCTTTGTTAACCGTATCAACATATTCGCTCAGAATATAGCTCATTACCGTTCCGATCTTGTCGGTACGGGGATATATAAGAT
Source organism: Bacteroidota bacterium (assembly GCA_029571215.1). Lineage (GTDB taxonomy): Bacteria > Bacteroidota > Bacteroidia > Bacteroidales > JAAYUG01 > JAAYUG01. The sequence goes on along the minus strand of JAKPTE010000001.1, from coordinate 85,566 downwards.
ACTGACTTCTATCTGACCGGGACCGTATGGTAATACCCAACAAAATTCCTCCCCCCAGCATAATGGCCAACAACAAAGGAAGAAGAACGGATATACGGCTGTTTTTTGATTCCATAAATTACAACTCTATATGTACAACTTCAATACCAGCTCTTTCCAGCAATCGGATTCCATCTTCATTGGGATATTTCTCTGAAAAAACGACCCGTTTGATGCCTGACTGAATGATCAGCTTGGCGCATTCCATGCACGGGGAACATGTCACATACAGTGTGGCATTTTCGCTGCTGTTGTTTGATTTTGCCACCTTGGTGATGGCGTTTGCTTCAGCATGTAAAACATAGGGTTTGGTATGAAATGATTCATCCTCGCAGACATTCTCAAACCCTTCAGGTGTTCCGTTGTATCCGTCAGAAATGATCATCCGCCCTTTTACAATCAGAGCCCCAACCTGGCGGCGTTTGCAGTAACTGTTCTGCCCCCAGATCCGGGCCATCTCAAGATACCGCCTGTCAAACTGAAACTGCTTGTCACCATAAGGTTTTATTGGATCCTTTTCTGCCATACCACATGCATTTACCAAAAATTACAGCGCTGCAAAACTTTTTATTGTACAAACCCTGGACAGACGAAATGATTTACCCCCGATTCAACAAGGAAAATATACCGACTTCTCTTACCTTTCCACCAAACTCAAAAAAAGGTTCTAATATAAAAAAGTAGTACCCGGAGCCGGAATCGAACCGGCAAGGGAAAATCCCACTGGTTTTTGAGACCAGCGCGTCTACCTGTTCCGCCATCCGGGCAGTTGTGCAAAGAACGCAGAGCGTGCGAAAATACAATTTTTTTAAAAGAGTCAGCTTACTTTCTGCAGGATTTTTCCCACAAGCATCTTTTTAATTACTGCAGCAATACTATCTGTATCATATCCACATTCCCGCCGTAATTCGTCCTGAGTGCCGTGTTCAATAAACCGGTCAGGAATTCCTAACCGTACCACTTGCGCTGTAAACCCTTCATCAGCCATAAATTCAAGAACAGCGCTTCCGAAGCCTCCGGCAAGGACACCGTCTTCAACAGTAATAATTTGTTTGTGCCGTTGAAATATATGACGCAAAAGCTCCTTGTCAATTGGTTTAAGAAAACGGAGATCATAATGTGAAAAATGAATCACTTCTTCCGACAGTTTCAGGGCAGCTTCCCGCACAAAATTCCCCGGATGCCCCAGGGACAGTACCGCAAGACCTTCTGCTTCTTCGATAATCCTGCCCTTCCCTATCGGTATTTCCTGAAACGTTTCCCGCCAGCTGGTATGAACTCCTTTCCCTCTTGGGTATCGGATAGCAAAAGGACCTTTTGGTTGAAGCTGTGCGGTATACATCAGATTCCGCAGTTCAATTTCATCCATCGGGGCGGCAACAACCATATTGGGGATGCAGCGTAAATAGGCCAGATCAAATGCTCCATGGTGCGTGGCACCATCGTCTCCGACGAGACCGGCTCTATCAAGACACAACACTACAGGAAGATTCTGTATGGCAACATCGTGAATGACCTGATCATAAGCCCTCTGCATGAAGGAGGAATAAATGTTGCAAAAGGGAATTAGACCCTGGGTGGCCAATCCTGCAGCGAACGTGACCGCATGCTGTTCGGCTATGCCAACATCGTAAATACGTTCCGGGTAACGTTCCATGGCTATATTCATAGAACAACCTGTTGGCATAGCAGGCGTAATACCAATCACTTTGTTGTTTTGTTCCATCAGCTCAAGAAGCGTATGACCAAAAACATCCTGGTACCTTGGAGGTTCTGTGTCAGTAACTTTCCTTGATAGAAATTCACCCGTTTTCCGGTCAAACGGACCGGGGGAATGAAAAGCCGTCTGGTTCTCTTCGGCTCTTGGAAATCCTTTGCCTTTTTTCGTGATAACGTGCAGGAGTTTCGGCCCCTTTATCCCTTTTAAATCTTGCAAAACCTCGGTAAGGTGAACAACATCATGCCCGTCAACTGGTCCGAAATAGCGGAAATTTAACGCTTCGAAAAGATTGCTCTGCTTTAGAAACAAAGCCTTCAGAGATGCTTCAATTTTTTGAACATACTGACGGGCAAACGGAGCCATACGACCCAGCTTCCCCAGCATATCCCATATTTCATCCCGAAAACGGTTGTAAGTTTTCGAGGTTGTAATATCAAGTAAGTAATCTTTCAGGGCACCCACATTAGGATCAATTGACATGTTGTTGTCATTGAGAATAACCAGCATGTTGGGATGCAAAGTACCTGCGTTGTTCAACCCTTCAAAAGCCATACCCCCCGTAAGACTGCCATCTCCTATTACAGCAATCACGTTGGACTCTTCCCTGCTATTGTACCTGAGACCCATGGCTATCCCCAAAGCAGCTGAAATGGAAGTTGATGAATGCCCCGTACCAAAAACATCATACGGACTTTCATCCCGCTTGGGAAAGCCACTGATGCCCCCGTACTTGCGGTTGGTATGAAAAACCTGCCTTCTTCCTGTCAGAATCTTATGTCCGTATGCCTGATGCCCCACATCCCAGATAATTTTGTCATTAGGTACATCAAAAACATAATGCAGAGCAACCGTTAATTCAACAGTCCCAAGATTGGCTCCAAGATGTCCCGGATTCTCACAGACAATATCAATGATGAATTCACGTAATTCATGGCAGACCTGAATTAACTCCTCAGAATTCAGTTTTTTCAGATCATCCGGATAAAAAATCTTCTCCAGTAAAGGATAATGAGCCATACATAATGAATATGCACAAAGGTAGATATTTCTATGAATTTGTTCAACCCGGATTATGTATCAGGAGTGGAAAGAATTAATGTATAAAGCGTACGCGTTGAGCCATGGTATCCGGGTTAACCCTGATGAATCGAAAATTTAATCGGCCTGAAAGGAGATGAAAACATTGGAAATGCATTCATTAGGTTCAACGTGTACAGATTAATTGGCAATCCTTCCATAATAAACAAACCCGGCAAAAAAAGCATAGCATCTTTTGCCGTATATTTGCCGGAAAGATATTGCCATGAAAAGAAAATATATCCTATTGCTTTTTGTGCCGCTTTTTTTTCTGGGATCCTGCGTAACCATGAAAAAATTTAACGATCTGGAAAAAAAATGCACCGCCGAATCGGAGCAACTGAAGCAGGAAAACGAACAATTGACAGTTCAGACCCGGGAACTGAAATTTAAGATACAGCAAATGGAAGAGAAAGTTGCGTCTTTGGTTTCTGACAGCGCTGATCGGGCGCAGCAGCTTGAGGCGCTCAGAAAAAATTATAACCTATTGGACCGCGCTTATAATGAACTGCAGGCAGCTCAGGAAGACCTGCTCAAAGGAAATGAGAGAGAAACAGCCCGTCTGTTGAAAAAACTCCAGGCTTCACAGGAAGAACTTTACGACAGGGAAAACAGACTGAAAACACTCGAACGCGATCTTCAGGAGAAAAAAATGATCCTTGACCGTATGGCCGTGGAGCTTGATCAAAGGAATGCCCGAATGAAAGAACTCGAAACCATTCTTTTCCGCAAAGATTCCACCGTTAAAGCACTGAAGAACAAAGTGAGTGATGCCCTCCTCGGATTTGAAAAAGAAGGCCTTTCTGTAAACATCCGAAACGGAAAAGTGTATGTTTCGCTCGAGGAAAAGCTGTTGTTTCAAAGTGGCAGTACTGAGGTAGATCCACGCGGGGTTGCAGCTTTGAAAAGACTGGCCAGAGTACTCGAACAAAACCCCGATATCAACATAACCATCGAAGGCCATACGGATGATGTACCGGTAATACCCTCCGCATCCATACGCGATAACTGGGACCTTAGCGTCAAACGTGCAACAGCAATTGTTCGGATTTTACTTGATGGTACAAAAATAGATCCCCGACGCCTTACTGCCAGCGGCAGGGGTGAATTTGTGCCTGTTGATCCGGCTAAGACCAAAGAAGCGCGGCAAAAAAACCGGCGTACCGAAATTATCCTCACTCCAAAACTTGACGAACTCTTCAAAATTCTCGAATCGGAATAGCCGGTGAAAATTATCCGAACGCATATTCTTTCCTGGAAGCATTTCAATGCCGATCTTTTCAGGATCCTGCGCCTGCTCACTCCTGCACGGATTGGAAACTGGATTCTTCTGGAAGGATCCTACCGTTTGTCGAAGCTAACAGGCAAATTTACTCACCTCGGCATGCCGGTTGCCTTTTCCGTTGAATCATCAGCCCTCTGCAACCTGAAATGCCCTGAATGCTTTATAGGTTCCAACCGACTTTTAAGACCCAAAGGATTGCTGGATGTTGGTTTATTTCGTTCAGTTATTGAACAAACCCGAGAAAAGTCATTATGGATTCAGCTGCATTTCCAGGGAGAGCCTTTTCTGAATCCATCTCTTATAGAAATGATATCTTTCGCCGCTCAGCAAAAAATGTATACAAGCATTTCAACCAATGGTCATTTCCTTACCCAAAAGATTAGCAGCGATATTACCGAGGCCGGGCTTGACAGAATTATCATTTCCCTCGATGGCATTGACCAGAAAACATACGAAACTTACCGAAAGAACGGTAATTTTAGTCAGGTAGCAGAAGGCATCAGAACACTGGTGCAGGTTCGCCGAAAGAAAAAAGTATATCACCCCCTTATTGTAATACAGTTTCTGGTATTCAACCACAACCAGCATCAGATGCTGCAGGCAGAAAAACTGGCAAAGCAAATGGGAGCCGACCTTTTCTCTGTTAAAACACCACAGATCCTAAATCCATCCAGTCCCGGAGGAGTGAGACCTGCCAGTGGCAAATGGTCACGGTATTCCGGAAAAAAACAACACCCTTTTCATAATGTATGCCACCGCATGTGGGCTTCTCCTGTAATAACCTGGGATGGATTTCTGTTGCCTTGTTGTTTCGACAAAAATGCCGTTTACTCGTTTGGGAATCTGAACCAATCGTCTTTTTACGAACTTTGGAAAGGAAATAAAGCAAGGCAATTTAGACGAAAGGTATTTAACCATTCGGCCCCACCGGACATTTGCATGAACTGCATAGAATAAGAAATTTATTTATGTACATAATAAGAAATCATGTTCCTAATAAACAAGTATTTAAGTTCCGTTTTTATTTCAAATGATTTTTTTGTAATTTAGAAGTTTCATAGGCTTGCATGGAACCAAGAAAGATAACGGTAAAGCATTATTTAAACCTTCGGGCCAAACCTCAGTTTTATGGGAAGGAGAAATTCTTTCCTCTTTATATTCAAATCATAGTTACCGGGAAAAAGGCACAGATCAAAAGCCGCATCAATGAGCATCTGAAAATATACCGAAGTGATATTGAACGCATCACCCATAATAACCCGGAACTCAAAAATCTGTTTCTGGAAGGATATTTCAGTGAAACCTGGCTGAAGTTGATCCATAAGCAGAAGCTTTTTCCCCTCTGGCATCTTTTGAATGATGAGATTAATGTTATCATTCGTATTATCAAGTATCACAATCCGTTTCACAATAAGGATTTTTCCCTTTCGAATTTCAGCGTTGAATACCAGAAACATTCTACTGAAATTACACACATACTTGACGAAAGCATAAAGGAATGGTACCGGGATGAGCTGAAAAATCTCTTCCTGAAAACCATTGATCAGGATGAAAACAAAGAGTTGTTCCGGCTGACAAACTTTTTTATACACTTTATCAACTGGAACAATTCATTCAGTTCCTTCTATGAAACCACCTTTGAAATACTTCCCAGTGAACTGAAAATGCTGGAGAACATGCTTTCCAACGAATTGCGCGTGTCCATCAAAGCTTACCTTGCCTATCATACCAAAGTAAATATTCTGAAGCGATTTTTTGAGAAAAGAGAACTCGGCCGTATTTCAACTTTATCATATCTTGATTGGGAAACCGATATCCGTGAATTCCTCCGGAACGAATTTGAAAAGATTTTCGGTGAACAAAAAGCGCTTGAATACATAGTTAGCCTGGATAATATCCTGACAAAGAAAATCAAACAGTAGGTTCCATCCGGAATACGATTCCATCCAAAGGTGCAGGGATTAGTATTGTATGGTCTGAATGCCGAAACGCGAAAAATGTGCTCTCATACGCGTACTCCTATAACCAGAACGTCATCAGTTTGCTCAAAATCCTTTTTCCATTTAAGAAAACGTTCCTCCAGGATATCGTACTGAAGACTCATTGGCAGGGCACTTATTTCCAAGAGAATCTCCTTAAAGGTTTTTCGCAGCATTTTTTTGCCTGATGGCCCGCCAAACTGGTCAGAATAACCGTCAGAAAACAAATAAAGCATATCATTGGCCTCCAGCGTCAGCAGATGATTTGTGAATGGCATCATATTCCGGTGAATTCCGATTGGCATTTTATCTCCTTTAATCTCTATAAGTTCACCTTTCCGTATGATCAGCAGGTTATGATTGGCACCCGCAAATTCACCTTTCCTGGTCACAGGATCTAATATACATAAACCCATGTCAATGCCGTCTTTATGCTCTGCTTCGGCTCCTTTCTGCCCAAGAATTCTTATAATATTATTGCGCATATTGTCCAGCAGGAGAGCGGGTGTGATATCATCATTCTTCCCCACAGCTTCATTGAGAAAAGTAATACCAAGAAAACTCATGAACGCTCCGGGAACGCCGTGTCCTGTCGAATCGGCTGCTGTAATAATGAGCCGCCCGTTTTTTTGTGCAGCCCAGTAAAAATCGCCGCTAACAACATCTTTAGGACGGAAAAAAATAAAATGATCCGGAAGAATCCGGTTCAGATCATCGACGGAAGGAAGGATGGCCTGCTGAATCTGAGCTGCATATTGAATGCTGTCAAGGATTTCCTTTTTCTGCTGATAAATCTGATCCCTCTGACGTTCAGCAAGATCCCTCTGCATTTCAATTTCTTCCTTTGCTTCTTCCAATTCTTTTGTCCGTTCTCTGACCAGTTTCTCGAGTATTTCTTTCTGCTTTTGTATTCTGCGTATCCGCCAATGGTTAATCAGAAAAAACACGGTAATCAGCAGGATAAAAAGACCTATTTTGAAGATCCAGGTTTCATACCAGGCTTTTCGTATCAGGAAACTGTACTTCTGTGAATACCCCCAGATTCCGTTTTTTCCCCGTGCCTTGTAAACAAATTCGTATCGGCCCGGAGGAAGATTTGTATAAACGGCTTTGTAGTCCATTCCCTTGTTGTACGATGAATAGTCGTTTTCCAGACCCCGCAGATAAAATTCATACTCCACTGAACCTTCATCCGAAAATGTGAGAGCTGATATTTCAAATACAAGATTGTTTTCTTTTCTCTTGAATTTTCTATGATTTTCGGGTTTGATTTCTTTCCCGTTCAGGAAAATCTTTTCCAGATAGCAGATTGGTGCATAAGGTTGAATCGATGCTGCCCGCAAATTAAAATTTGATAATCCGTGGTAGGTACTTATCCATAAGATACCGGAAGCATCAACAAAAAGCCCTCCGGTGGTAATTTCTCCTCCAAGTAAACCATCCTTGGTCGACATACTGAGTTCTTCCCTCAGAGTGAGCTTGTTCAGGTAAACAAAACCTTTGTTTGTTCCCAACCACAGGTATGCTTTGTTTTTGGCCGGCATGATTGATTTGATGACCACATCTGTCTGATTGGAATAGGGTACTTTCTGAAGCTCATTGTTCTGCATGACATAAAGCCCGTTATCCGTTCCTATCCAGAATTTACCATCATCATAACATACCGACCAGGTGGCATGGCCAATATCTTTAACAAGCCGGAACCCATAGCTTCCAAATTCAACGATACCATTCCGGTTTCCGCCATAAATTTTGCCTTCTGCTTCGATAAGTGTATGAATATTTGATGTGGCACGGCTTTCATAGGTAACTACAGGATCACCCGGATGGCGCAGATAATAAACTTTCCCTTCGGAACCGGTTAGCAGGAATATTTCTCCCTTTGAGCTGATAAACATTCTTTCCAGCCGGAGAAGCGGCTGATGAAAAGAAAATGTCTTAACAACGTTTCCTGAAACCGGATTCAGCAGGTACAGATTTTCTGCCGTTGCAATGATAATTCTTCCATCAGGGTATTTGCCTAAAACAGCCCTGCCTGGGGCAAATCCCAATTTCTTTCCAAAATCGGTGAGCCGGCCGTCATAACAAAACACTCCGTTGTTGGAAGCTATCCATATGGATCCTTGTTGGTCCTGGGTAACAGAGTACACATAACTGTTTATAATATTCGGATAAAAATTCCGTAATCCTTTTTTGTTTGACATCCGTTGCAACCCGCCGCTGAATCCAATCCACAGATTATCTTCCGTATCCTCATACAGCGAAAGAATGGTGTTGTTCTTCAATCCGATTTCCTGTTCAAATAATTTAGCCCGTTGATGATCAGAAAAGACCTGATAAAACCGGTAGTCGGAAAGAAGCCAGATTCCCCCGTAACGTGAAGCGAGAATTTTTTTAATAAAGCCTCCTGACAAACCCAATGTTTCATTCAGCTGACGACGCTGACTAAACTTCCCTTCAGCCAGATCAGAAGCCGGAATGACAAATAATCCCCCGGTGGTGGAATACCACACATTTTCGTTTGGGTCAATCAGCAGAGACAGGCATGGTTCCCTGGTTAGTCGGATAAAACTGCCTTCCGGATTCAGTAAAAAAACTCCTTCACTGGTTGCAAAAAAATACTGGCGGGTTTTCGGGATACACCCCATATCACTAACTATGGGAATACTTCCGGCATAGCTGACCAAAGTACCGCTAGCATTCAACGAATGGAGAGCCGTATTGCCAAGGAACCATTTGTTTTGAAAGGAATCGATATACACACCGGTAAATGGTTCACCTTCCAGTAAGACCTTTTGTATCTTTTCTCCTGCCATTACAGCAATACCCCTTGAAGTAGCAAAATACAGGGTTCCTGAGGAATCGATTGCCATCCCGTTAACAGCATTTCCCGGAAGCCCGTTGCGCCGGTCATATACCTGCATTTCACGTCCGTTATACCTGGCCGCACCTGCATTGGTTCCAAACCACATATACCCGCGCCTATCCTGTATTATGGATAAAACATCTTCCTGTGGTAACCCGTCTTCTGTCCCATACAAAACATAGGGAAACTGCCCCGCCTGAAACGACTCATAGTAATTATCCATGATCGCCTCCGTGGAAAATCTGTACTCGGCATGCAGGGATTCCTGAAGAACTTTCAACAGCCCATTTCTGTTTGATTCTGCAATAAAATGCTGAAGGGATTTTTTCAGAAGAGGTTGATCTTTTCTTACAGCCCAGCAGATTTCCGTTTCGCCCATCGGAAATTTGATTTCCAGATCAGGGTATTCTGAAAGTTCAAAGAATGCATTTAGAATGATGGTATAATCAGCCTTCCCTTCATGAACCGCTTCAAGAAAATGATCCACATCAGTATACAAAAGATTCTTGCATCCTTTTCCCAGCAGCATATCTTCATAAATAGTACCTTTCGCTACCACACCCTTAAGCTCCAGTAAATCATTTACATTTGAAATATGTGTTTTTTTCCTCGCTACGAGTGAATATTCACCAGGGAAAAGAGGTACCAGATCCACCTTATTTGTCCGCCAGTAAACCGGTACAAAAATGTCACAGGCTAGGTCAAAACAGTTGAACCAGTCAGGTGTGTAAGAACTGTCTTTGACAATTTTACCTTCTTTGTTCTCAAAGTATTTCGAGGAATTTGGTGTAATAACATAATCCAGCCTCACCCCTAAATAATCAGCAAATTCTTCGGCGAGGGCGTACATAAATTGCTTGTTTTCGCCTTCATGAAACACAAAATTCCTTTCCCTGAACGCAACAATGAGTTCCTTGGCAGCAATTATCTGGTCCAGGTCACGATGGATATATTTCGGCCGGGCTGTTTTTCGCAGTTGGGCAACATAGGATGTGTACCTGATATGAAACTTCCCGGAAAATATTCTGTCGAGAACTCCGTTTTCGGCAATTGCTTCAAAAAAATCCTCCACTTCAAAACGTAGATCGCTGTTTTTTTCTACAGCCCATGCGCTCCGTGATATAGGACTCACCGGAAAAGCTATCCGGACCCTTTCCCGATTCTCGCTGAAAAATTGTAAAGCTTCATCGGCATCCAGAATTATCCCGAATACTTTCCTTTTAAGAAGCAAATCCTTTGATTCATCGGTTGTTTTGACGGGCAGCAACTGTATTGAATTTCCGGTTTCCTGATTTATTTCCTGCATGTGGGTCTCATAACTCGTGCCTTTCATAAAGGCAATTTTTTTGCCGGAAAGATCCTGATAATTCTCGGGAACATTCCCGTCGGTTCCAACAAGTAACAGCTCGGCCGAATATAGTGTACGAGCAAAATCGAAAAGTTTTTGCCTCCATTCCAGGATCGAAAACGTACTGCATACAATATCAACCTTGTCAAATGCATCCGGCGTATAACTGATGGAAGGATTTGTTTCAAGATCGGAAGGAATCTTTCCGTGCTTGCTGAAAACTTCATTCCAGTCGATGGTAACCTCAACAGGTTTGACATTGAGATAACGGGCAAATTCAAGAGCCAGAGGATAATTAATGTTCGAATAATCCCATTGTGTGAAACCGATGTAGAGCTTTCCGCTGCGTTTAATTTCCTGTAGACTCCGCCCATCAACCGTAACCGAGAAAAGAAGGTAAAGAACCACATATAGAAATAGCATCGGAGCAAGCCTTCTCTGACCTGCAACCAGTTTTATGTTGCCGGAAAAACATTGGGGCATTCCATGAAAGCAGAAAAAAGGTCTGAAATTCCTGTTATTATCTCCGAAAGTTCCTGAAGCAGCATGTTTGCTGCGGGAAAATATTTTGGCAGGATGAAAAGCTAGGGGGTTCATTATTGGGCAATAAATTGGTACCAGATTTTCCCTTTCTGTCTGGGAGGCGCAGTAGGATCAGCATTAAATTTGCTTCGCAGAGCGTATTTTACCGCCGCATCAAAAAGACACTCATCGGCTGTGGTCGATTTTTCCGCAATAACGCGGGCTGAAATAACATTACCCTGCTGATCCACATAAATCTCTGTTTCCACCAAACCCTGTCCTTCACATTTATAAACGGGTACAGGAATGAATCTCTGTTTCCTCTTTGGTTTCTCAAATTCAAACATGATGGTTGTAGGGCCTCTGTAAATCTTTTCCTCATTCTTTTTTGGCGGTTGCTGCTGTTGCACCTGAAACCCTGCATCGTTGCGGGTGTCAGTTACATCATTGTTCTGATTCATTTCCGTTGGAGAAGAACTCTGTAACGCCTTGAATCCGGGCAAATCCATCTTTTGTTCCAGCTCTTGAATATATTTCTCGGTGCTTACTTCTTCCTTCACTTTTTCCGTTGCATCCACTGCTATATTACGCCCGATGTACCTATCGGCCATTTTTTCCACTTCAGGCTGTGCCATTTTTATTTGTTCGAGTTTTTCGATTTCTTCCGTTTTTAATTCTTCAGGAAATTCAATCATTATTTCTTTGGGTGGATAATTGGTCCGCGTAATGATCCTGGTACTCAGAAAAACAAACAACACAAGCAGGTGGAAGGCAATGGTTCCCAGCAAACCGGTTATATTGAGCCGTAAAAACGCTGAAAAGAACCTGTTTATTCTGTTGATAATATGCAGGATTTTGGAAAACACATTCCTTGTCATTGGTAACTGTGCAAAATTACTAAGGTTTCCTTAAGTTTAAAGTGGAAGCGTTTTTTTATCGGATCGGGGCGGTGTTATTGGTTTCTGAATCTAAAAATCCGTAAGATCAATATTGATCAGATGGGCAAACTGGAAGGTATTGAATTCCGGAATATAGAGAATTCGTAAGCCCAGCGAGAACGGAAAAATAATGCGGAAAAGATGAAAATCGGTGTACAAGGTTGCTCCGCAGGAAAAAAACTCCTTTTTGTTGAATGCCTGCCGGTTATCGCTGAGAATGTTTCCGGTGGCATAATCGGAAAACATATCTGCTCTTATCCGTTTTAAGTAAAAGAGCGTTTGGACATGCCAGTCAGGATACCAAAGGGGAAAACGGTAATCAATGCTCCATTTGTGCATCTCGGCAGATACGGCAGGGATGTATCCACGGGGGAAAAAACCTCCTGATGAATACAGGTAGCGGCTTTTGGTATAAAACTGATTCAAAAACCAATAGTTGACGAAAGTGGAATGGTGTTTCCCTATTCCGGGAAGAAAAATTCCGAATTTTCCGTAAAGTAACGGGCCTATCTCGTCTGAGCTGAAAGGAGAAAAATTCAAATTTAGTTCCGCAATCTGCCCGAACCGAGGACTTATGTCACGGGGGGCAAGACGAAGATAACGATAGCCATAAAGATTGACATTAAAATAATGAATGCCACGGATAAAGGTTGCCTGATCCGGTTTATAGAACCAGTCATTTTTGTACTCCCATTCCACAGAGGGATGCATGTATTGCAACCAGGCACCGTTAGTAAGATTGAGTGGAAAAGACATACGGGTGCTGATCCTGAAATGATCTTTTTCCAGAGCTGGCAGAGCATTAGCTCCTGCCTTGTAAACCAGCGGCTGACCTCCCTGTTCAGCCTGAATTCTGAGTACCGGGTAAAGGCCAGCATAAGTCCAGGTGCCTTTCCATATAGGATACCCCTTCGACCAGTCGTTCCCAAATGACAAAAAAGAAGTATTCAGAAGATCCTGACCAAGTAATATAAACCCCAATCCTAATGCAGGGTCTCCCTGCTGCAGAAGGTCATAATCGGCATAAAATGGGAGCCAACTGTGGATACTGAAAAGATGAAGCCACCGTCTGTAGGGTGTTTCGGTAAATGACCCGGCGTTCGAACCGGAAAAAGCATGTTTTTGTGACACAGGATATTGCCCGACAGCCAAAGGTGCATTTGGTATAGGACTTTGACTATTCCACCGCTTCCATAAAGCCGTATCAAAGGGTATTTCGGCGATGTCATAACCATTGGCCGTGTAGTCACTGTACACTATCCGTTTTCCGTCAGCAGAAACAGAAGGGCTGACTGCTCCGTACCGAACGGAGGTTACCTGCCAGACAGACGAATCGAGGCAGTTCAGCGCGAAAATGTTGCTGATGCCGGTAAATCCTCCGCGGAACAAGAGCCATGGCCAGAATCCGGACAGATCTCCCAGTTCTTCAGTAGTTGCCGGGAGTATCCGACACCATGTATTGCTTTCCAGATCGTACTTCCATATACTTTTCCCTTCCTGTTCCTGTAACAGCACACCTATATTGCTGTTACCAAGCCAGCAGGGCTCCATGAGCATTGCATTGCCTGGTGAAGGAATTTCCTTTAGTATCTTGCCGTCCTTCGTCTGCAAAATGACCAGGGATACTGCATTCTCCGGAGTAATTCTCACAACAACCATTTGAACAGCATCAACAGACAAAACTGGTGCAAAATAGCGTGACTTTTTCGCAACCCTGTATTGTTTTCCGGTAGATAAATCCAACCTTTTAATTACCGAATAACTGCGGTTTTGCCAGCGTATATCGGATTTGATTTCTGTCCAGACCAGTTGATTATTGGCAACGGAGATCCTTACCATATTTTCTGCTCCGTAATGCAGAATCTTTTTTTCTTTCCCGCCTTTTACAATCTTTATAAAAGAAGGCACTTCCCCTAATCCCGACTTGCACGCAATCACCGTGCTATCATTGAAAAATACCGGAAAACGATACGTAACATAATCTTTGTTCTTTCTTTTGTTCCAGATGTATTTATCGGGAAAAGCCTGCATGGGCATCTGTCGATTCCATTTATCCCGAAGATCCTGCATGGCTTTCTTGTATAGCCCCGGCTGGTTCAGACCGGTTGTTTTTTTCAGACTGATTCCGAAAGGGTACAGCAGATAGGGTCTGCGTGCAGTAAAATCAATAGCTTTCGGAAATACTCCGGCCGGATATTTTTCTTCAGTCCATGAAACCATACCGTAGCCGTATTGGTAATAATCCGGAACAAAATTCCTGTACGAGCCAAGCATGGCTTTCAGAAAAGGGTATGGTTCCGGTTGCGAAAGAAGCAGTGTTCTCAGTTCCATATGAAAAGAGGGCAGCTGACCCCGCTTTCCAATACCCAATGTAGTTTCAGTATTGACGGCATCCCCCTCAAGAAACCAGCGCGGAATCAGTCCTGAAACGGCTCCCGGCCCTTGTTCTCCGGCCAGAATACCCAAACCCCTGGTGAAACCCTGATTGAGTTTCTGCAACTGGACAATGTGCCGGTATTCATGTATGGCCAGTTGTGTCAGCCAATCCTCAGCGTCAATATCCTGCGGAGGAAGGGGAAATATTTCCATACGCCAGGGAGCCCAGATAACAAATCCATTGGATTCAATGCTGTAAGGGTGAATTACAACAGGAAATTTTCTGGTAGCTGAAGGCATTGTCCGGGAAACCGGTTCAATGCAGGTATCAAGTAAAACAGCAAAACGTTTGGCTTCTGCTGAAAAAGAAATAGGATACATCAGACGGAAATGATTTCCCTTCAGCTGCATCCATTTGATTCCGGAAGGGTCCTGACCACTTGTATAAAACTGCCCCTTTGCTTCAGGAAATATCAGTTGCAGGAATCCCAGAAACAATACAATCTGCTTAACCGTATGACCTGCCTTCATTCATCACCCTCCGGCCTTTTTGGCTCTGTATCCAAGTTGATTCAATATATCCAAAACTCGCCCGGCAACGTCTCCCTGAATAAGGATCTCCCCTTCTTTCACACTTCCCCCCGTACCGCACCTTGATTTCAGGATCTTCCCAAGCTCAGCCAGGTCTTCTTTCTTTCCCCTGAATCCCTTTACAAGAGTTACGGTTTTACCCGAACGGTTTTTCCGGTCAATCATTACGCGCAAATCCTGCTGCCCAGGAGGCAGGGTTTCTTCTTCCTCCTCCTTTTCTCCGAGTTCGTATTGAAAATCAGGATCCGTTGAATAGACTATCCCGCTTCTGCCTTTAAATGACTTTTTTACCATTTACCTGAACAAAGAATATATTGTTGCAATATTAGTGATTACCTGCCATTATTTTGTTTATCTCATAGCAATTTCTGTTCGTAAGGTGAATATTCACATGGGGGAAAATCAAAAGGAAAAAATAGTAACTTGCGCCCACATGGTAATTAAAGAATCTGGTTATTGTTCAGTAGAATCAAACTGTTATGAAAAAATTCAGGTTCTGGAATAATCTCATCGGATGGATTGTTTTTGGCATCGCTGCCATAACATATCTTCTGACACTGGAACCGACAGCAAGCCTCTGGGATTGCGGGGAGTTCATTTCTTCTGCCTACAAATTGCAGGTTGGTCATCCACCCGGAGCACCCCTTTTTATGCTGATGGCCAGGTTTTTCTCCTTCTTTGCCGGGGGCGATGTTACCAGGGTTGCTGTCATGATTAATGCCATGTCGGGCCTGGCAAGCGCTTTTACCATTCTGTTTCTCTTCTGGACCATCAGTCATCTGGCTCGTAAAATAATTGCACCTGACGGCATTTTTACCAACGGACGCCTAATTGCTATATTGGGCAGCGCTGCTGTCGGAAGTCTTGCCTACGCCTTTTCCGATTCATTCTGGTTTTCTGCCGTTGAAGCTGAAGTATATGCCACTTCTTCTCTTTTTACCGCTGTTGTTTTCTGGGCCATGCTTAAATGGGAAAATGTGGCGGATGAAAAACACGCCAACCGGTGGCTGATTTTAATAGCCTATCTGATGGGATTATCGATCGGGGTGCATCTTTTAAATCTTCTCACCATACCTGCCCTCGTGCTTATATATTATTTCAGAAAATGCAAGCCCACCACAAAGGGATTTATCTATGCCTTGCTCATAGGTATGCTCATTCTCGCAGCAATGATGTACGGAGTCATCTCCGGGGTTATAAAAGTGGCCAGCTGGTTCGAACTTGCTTTTGTTAATGGCTTCGGTCTGCCCTTTAATTCAGGGGTTATTTTCTATGCTGTTCTGCTTATAATCCTTATCATACTTGGCATCCGTTATACTATCCGCCACAGGAAAGTTTTACTGAATACCATTATTCTCTGTTTTACTGTGGCACTCATTGGATACTCTTCCTATGCCACAATTGTAATAAGGGCATTGGCGGATCCTCCCATGGATGAAAACAGCCCTGATAATGTTTTTGCCTTGCTCAGCTATCTGAACCGCGAGCAATATGGCGACAGGCCCCTGTTTAAAGGTCAGTACTACAGCGCTCCAATCATCGATGTTGCCGAAGGAGAAAATGAATACGCTCAACTTAACGGGAAATACGTTGTCATTTACAAAAAGCCTAAATATGTATTCGCCAAAGAACTGACGGGTTTTTTCCCCCGTATGTGGAGCAATGATCCTTCGCATATTAAGGTTTATCAAGACTGGGGAAAAATAAAAGGTAAACAGGTACGAATTACCGGGAGGGATGGAAAAACTCAGACCTATATCCGGCCTACGTTTGCTGAAAACCTTCGTTTTTTTATAGGCTATCAGCTTGGCTATATGTATTTCCGTTATTTTATGTGGAATTTCAGCGGGCGCCAGAACGATAACCAGGGAGACGGGGGTATAACCAACGGAAACTGGATTACCGGAATTGATGCCATCGACAGCATGATGCTCGGCGATCAGTCGTCACTTCCGGAATTCAGAAAGAACGTTCCTTCAAGGAATAAATATTATATGCTCCCCCTTTTGCTGGGAATTATCGGATTGTTGTATCAGCTTCAGAGAGAAAAGGATGAAGAATCTTCTGCTTTCTCCCGTCGTCGCAAGGATTTTTGGGTCGTGCTTGTCCTGTTTTTTATGACAGGAATCGCCATAGTCATTTACCTGAACCAAACTCCCCTTCAGCCACGTGAACGGGACTATTCCTATGTAGGATCATTTTACGCTTTCTCCATCTGGATAGGGCTCGGCGTGGCGGCTATATGGGAAGTACTGGGACGGAAAAAAGAAATCCTTAAGGCAATTCTTGTTACAGCATTGTGTCTCCTCTTTGTGCCCGGAATTATGGCCAGGGAAAACTGGGACGATCATGACCGCTCCGGCAGATATACTACCCGTGATCTTGCCGCCAACTACCTCAAAACCTGTGCTCCCGGTGCCATTTTGTTTACCAATGGCGATAACGACACATTCCCGTTATGGTACTGCCAGGAAGTGGAAGGCATTCGCACCGACGTCAGGGTTTGTAACCTCATGCTGCTGAATATGGACTGGTATATTGACCAGATGAAGCGCAAAGCCTACGGATCCGATCCCATGCCTTTGTCCATGACCCGTGACAAATATATTTCCGGGCGAAGAAACCAGATTTATTTGCTTGACCGCATCAAGGAACCAATCAATGTGGAAGATGCTGTCAAATTCGTCCTGAGCGATGATCCCCGCACCAAAACCATTCCCAACTACCCGGAACTGGTCGATCACATCCCCGGTAAAAACTTCCGCATCCCGGTTGATACATCGGTTGTGCTGGTCAATGGAACAGTCAAACGAAAGGATGCTTCATTGATCGAACCTTTTGTACCCTGGACCATTTCCAGAAACAGCATCAGCAAAAGCGAATTTGCCGTTATGGATCTCTTTGCGACCAATAAATGGCATCGCCCGGTGTATTTTGCTTCGGTAGGAACAGAAGGAAGCTTCGGCCTCAATGACTATACCCAGCTTGAAGGTTTTGCCTGGCGGTTCGTGCCCATTAAAACTCCGGGCCGGAATTTCTTTACCTACGGAAGAATTGATACCGATATCCTTTACGATAACCTGATGAATAAATTCAGCTGGGGACGAATGAATGCTCCGGATGTTTATCTCGATTTCTTTACCATACGAACCATTGCAGTCGTCAGAATGCGTAGTCAGTTCAACCGGCTTGCTGAGGCCTTGCTGCAGGAAGGTAAAAAAGATTCTGCACTGAATGTACTCGACCGGATTATGGAGCTAACACCCAACAGCAAGGTACCTTACGACTATTTCACGCCAGGTACAATTGAAGGGTATTATAAAGCTGGAGCCATTGACAAGGCAAATCAGATTCTCGACGAGTTTGCCCTGATGCTCGACAAAGATCTTTCTTATTTCTTCGGGCTGAAAAAGAAATTTGCCGAAAGAGCCTCTCTTGACATCCAGGAGTGCCTCCAGAGTCTGCAGCAGCTGATGGTACTCGCTCGTACCTATAACCAGAATGAAAAAGCCGATAAACTCGAACAGGACTTCACGTTTTACTATCAGCAATTTCAGAATCTTTAATGTTTACCAATAATTCAGAAGGCAGCCATTCCTTGTTCCAAGAATGGCTGCTGTTTTTTTACCTAGCTTTTCCTTTCCAGCAAAAGCAGAAAAAGATTTTTGAGCTCTGCTCTGCCAGATGGATCCATTGATGTTTTGTCCAGTATCTCCAAAGCCTGATCGGCATATGAACGGATGAGTTCGCCGGTTATTTTATCCACAAGGTATTTGCGGAAAATGGAAGTTACATCCTGTATCTTTTTTTCTGTCAGAATTGTGCTGTCAGATTCCTGGCTGTAATATCGCTTCAGTTTTTCGCGATCTTCAGAAGTTGCCAGTTCCAGTGATCTAATATACAGATAGGTTTTCTTATTGCTTTTGATATCACCTCCGATTTCTTTTCCGAAAGTCTCTTTACTGCCGAATGTATCAAGCAGGTCATCCTGTAACTGAAAAGCGATACCTATGTTGATGCCCGCCTCGTACAGCTGATCCGAGGTCTCTTCAGGTGCTCCTCCGGCAATGGCACCTATCTTCATGCAAGCTGCCAGCAAAACCGATGTTTTTAATCGGATCATTTCAATATACTTTTCCACCGATACTTCTTCCTGCTGTTCAAAATCCATATCCATCTGCTGACCTTCACACACTTCGAGTGCCGTCTGGTTAAATACCCTTACCGCTTTCAGAAATATTTCTTCCGGTGTTTGGTTCAAAAGCTCATATGCTTTAATTAGCATAGCATCTCCCGAAAGAATGGCAACATTCTGATTCCATTTGGCATGAACCGTAGCATAATTCCTGCGCAGGGGGGCATTGTCCATTACGTCGTCGTGCATCAGGGTGAAATTATGAAACAGTTCCATGGCAAGAGCCGCAGGTATCACCTTTCCAAAGTCACTGCCAAAGAGGGAATAGCTCATAAGAGTTAACACCGGCCGAATGCGTTTGCCTCCCATTCCCAGAATATAACGAACGGGTTCATACAACAATGCAGGTTCTTTCTTCAGATTAAGTTTACTGATTTCTTCCTCTGCAAGTTTGCGCGCCTGATCAAATGTCAGCATAACATTTCATTTAATTTGTGTATTTTCGCATCCCGGATGTTCGTTCTTTTATCGTGTCATATATGAGAGCTTTTTCCAGCAAACGTGTTTTCCACTTTGTTTCTGTTTTCCTCGTTTTCTTTCTTTCCATTGCATACCTTTCTGCTCAGGGATACGAAATCAAGGTTAAAGTTAGCAATCTTCCCGAAGCTTCCATAATTCTTGGTCATCATTTTGCCACCAATCTGCTCCCCGATGATACAATTAAACTCGACAAAAAAGGAGAAGGTGTTTTCAAAGGGAAAGATAAACTGAAAGAAGGTATGTACTTTCTTTACTTCCCTTCCCGTGTTATATTGGACTTTCTGGTTGGAAGCGATCAGATTTTTACCATCCAGACCGATACGACTGATCTCCAGGGGAAAACAGTTGTTACAGGAAGTACTGATAATGAGGTGTTTTTTGCCTATCAGAAGTTTATTGCAGAAAAACGCAGGCAGCAGCAGCAACTGCAGGAGGAATTCCGCACCGCTTCCGACAGCGCGTCCAAAAACCGGATTACCCAAAAACTCAAAGAAATTGATAATGAGGTTATTACTGAAATAAACAAAATTCTTACCAACTTTAAGGGATACTTTGTGGCCGATTTTGTAAAAGCTACACGCGATGTTGAGGTTCCCGATTATCCGAGGGATGCGCAGGGAAATGTGCTGGATTCGGCTTTCAAGTACAAGTACTATAAGGCTCACTATTTCGATAATATGGACTTTACTGATGCAAGGCTGTTAAGAACCCCTATTTATGATGAGAAATTCAAATTTTACTTCCAGAAGGTTCTGCTGCAGGTTCCTGACAGCCTGATCAAAGAACTCGATCCTCTGATTGAAAAAGCCAGAAAAGACCCGGAAGTGTTCCGGTATGTGCTTGTTACCCTGTTCAACCATTATGCCCAGAGCCAGATTATGGGCCATGACGGTGTTTTTATTCACATTGCTGAAAAATATTATATTCCCGAAGCAACATGGGCTAATACTGATTTCATAACCAAGCTGAAGGAACAGATCAATAAACGAAAACCCTTGTTGATTGGCCAGACTGCACCCGATTTTCAGCTGGTACTGATACCCGACGACCATTTCAGGCAAGCTGCCACCGATACGACCGCAGCAGCAAACGTCTATGTTGGTAGTTTCTTCCGGTTAATGAATGTAAAAGCTAAGTACACTATCCTCATGTTCTGGGAATGTGACTGCGGCCATTGCCAGAAAGCCATGCCCGAACTGCATCAGGTCTTCAACCGGCTCAAAGACAAAGGTGTTCAGGTCGTTGCCGTTCATATGCTCGGCGGAGTCGAGGGAAAGAAAAAATGGATCAAATGGGTAAATGAACATGAACTCTATGGATGGATCAATGCCTGGAACCCATATGATTACAAGTACAAAGAACTTTATGATATTAAAAGTACCCCTATTCTTTATCTTCTTGACGAAAATAAAAAAATAGTTGCCAAACTTATTACCCCCGAAGCAGCAGAAGAAATCATCAATGCATTGCTGAAAGAAAACAGCAAAAAACCTCTTACTTAACAGGAATTTAGAATGAATGAACTGGCACCGATCAAACTGATTCTTGAAGACGGAACCGTATTTGCAGGCAAGTCATTTGGTTACCCCGGCTCTGTTTCCGGTGAAGTTGTCTTCAATACTGCCATGACCGGGTATCCTGAAAGCCTTACTGACCCTTCCTATAAAGGACAAATTTTGGTTCTGACCTATCCGCTTGTTGGAAATTACGGGGTTCCCGGTGCAGAAACCGAAGATGATCTGTTCAAATTTTACGAATCATACGCCCTGCACATCAGTGGGCTGGTTGTTTCTGACTACTCTTTTGAATACAGCCACTGGAATGCTGTACAAAGCCTGGGTGACTGGCTGAAAAAACACAAGGTTCCGGGAATTACCGGAGTGGATACACGAAAACTCACTAAAATTCTCCGGGAAAAAGGTACTATGCTGGGGAAAATCGTATTTGATAACCAGGATGTTGAATTATATGATCCCTCTAAAGAAAACCTGGTTGCAAAAGTCAGCACCAGAGAAAAGAAGATTTTCGGCACGGGGAAGTACCGCATCCTTCTGATCGACTGTGGCGTTAAATACAATATTATCCGGAATCTTCTGAAAAGAGACACAACCATTGTTATGGTTCCCTGGAACCATGACATCAGCAGGGAGGAATACGACGGTTTGTTTATTACCAACGGTCCGGGTGACCCCAAAATGTGCCGCGAAACCATTCAAAACCTCACACTTGCCTTTCAGGATGACAGACCTGTTTTCGGAATCTGCCTCGGAAACCAGCTGATGGGGCTTGCCGCCGGAGCCGATACATATAAACTGAAGTATGGTCACCGCAGCCACAACCAGCCTGTTATTCAGGTGGGAACACCCCGGTCGTACATTACTTCCCAGAACCACGGATATGCTATCAATAACAATACCCTTCCGGGCGACTGGGAACCTCTGTTTATCAACATCAACGACAATACAAACGAAGGGATCCGTCACCGAAAAAAACCCTTTTTCTCATCCCAGTTTCATCCCGAAGCATCAGGAGGACCTACCGATACAGAATACTTGTTCGACGAATTCATTGAACTTATTAGAAAGAGCAAAGGATAAAAGCCTCTTAAAGCAAGATTGCACAACTTGCTTTACCTAATCATCGAAAAATTCTGGTGCAAGTATTTTTTTGCCGTGCCCCTGATTATCGAGAACCCGAAACCGACATTCATGTATTTCCGGCAGAGAGAAGAAGAACAGTTTCTCCTTTTATGACAGTATCAGTTCACCGAAGTATTCAGGGCAGTGAAAGTCAGGTGCAACTGTTTTTATCTCCGACCAACATAGATAGTGTGGTTTGGAAAGCTCGTCGCCACATTTGTAAAAGTTGGCCCTCAAAACCATGTTCTCTTGAAAACCAG
Source organism: Bacteroidota bacterium (assembly GCA_029571215.1). Taxonomy (GTDB): domain Bacteria; phylum Bacteroidota; class Bacteroidia; order Bacteroidales; family JAAYUG01; genus JAAYUG01. The sequence continues at coordinate 63,251 of JAKPTE010000001.1, read as the reverse complement.
ATATATGCTTCTTAAAAAGTGAATCAGGAAGGAATACTGTTAGTTCCCAGCTAATCTCCCCTGTTTTTTCCTGAAAAGGCTTTTTGCCCAGAGAGGGCAGAACCTGAATTCTTCCAATCTCTTCAGCTGGCAGAAATGCGCGGTCAGGTCTTGATGGACCGACTGCCGCAAGGATGTTCCCGATGGCATTAAATTCAAAATTGTAGTAATCCCTTGTTTCGGGAGGAGAAACAAAGAACTCTACACAACTGTCCTTATAAACCGGTTCATTTGGTTGTGTATAGACAGCCCTCACACAATCCTCCTTTACTTTGTATTTCAGAAACAGACCCTGTGGCTGCCAGGCACATTTTACTGTTGCCTCCGGTACGTACGGATATTCTTTCCAGGGTGAAACCCTAATCGGAAAGGCTTCCGGTAATGAATCAAAAAAACGAGATGCCTCGATCAGCGATCTGACATTCAATGGCATCCGAAAAACAATTCCTGTCATAACCAAAATTTTTGACCAAGGTACAAATAAACTTAAACGGCTCGTTTCATCTGTTAAATTTGCGTTAAGGGTTGCTTTTGCTTTTATTTCAGAGGGATTAACCCCATTGCCATCACGCGATAGTCTCGTTCAATACATAAATTCATCGCAGTTCGAATACGGCAAATAAAAAAGGCTGTCGTAAGTGGGACAGCCTTCTGAAAAGTCAGTTATAGGTAGAAGATCCTAGCGTCGATGTCCGGAATCTGAATAATTACCTCTGTCCTCTCTCGGTCTGGCCTGAGAGACTTCAATAGGCCTGTTATTCAAAACATATCCGTTCAGGCTGGCAATAGCCTTTTCCGCCTCCTGATCATCCGGCATTTCAACAAATCCAAATCCTTTGCTCCGGCCGGTGAACTTGTCACGGATTACCTTTGCTGACTGAACCGCTCCGCAGGTTGCAAACAGATCGTTCAACTGCTGGTCGGTCACCTTGAAATCGATGTTTCTGATATAAATGTTCATGACTAAAAAAAATTAATTCAGACAAAGGTAACCATTCTTCGAATAATCAAAACATTTTTCCGTTAAAATGTACATTTTCCTCCTACAGGTTTTGCAGATACCTGTCAATATCCTGTGCAGCCCTGCGTCCGGATGCTATGGCATGTACCACCAGAGTGGCTCCGTTAACGGCATCCCCGGCGGCAAATATTTTTGCCTTGCTTGTCTGATGGTTCCTGCTCACATGAACATTTCCCCTTTCCGTCAGCTTTAGTTCAAGTTCCTTCAGTAAACCCTCCTGAACAGGGTGAAGAAAACCAAGCGACAACAGAACAAGGTCAGCCGGAATGATTCGCTTTGTTCCCGGTATTTCTTTCATTAGCATTTTTCCGTTCGCATCCTTTTCCCATGCTACTTCAACAACTTCGGCACCGGTAACACTTCCGTTTTTCCCAACAAATCTTTTGGTCGACAATGACCAGAATCGCTCACAACCTTCTTCATGCGAACTGGATACCTTCAGCACGTTGGCCCAGTATGGCCAGGGATTATCGGGAGTACGTTCTTCGGGAGGCTTTGGCAGAATTTCAATCTGTGTCACCGATTTCGCTTTTTGCCGGTTTGCTGTTCCTACGCAATCTGACCCGGTGTCACCTCCTCCAATGACCAGTACCTTTTTCCCGGTTGCAAGAATCCGGTCTTTTTCGGCGACTTGGTCGCCCCGAACCACTTTGTTTTGCTGGGTGAGGTAATCCATTGCAAAATAGATTCCCTTCAGATCCCTGCCTTCTACCGGAAGATCCCTTGGTTTCATGGCACCAATGGCCAGACAGACAGCATCAAATTCATTCAGAAGCTCTTCTGCAGAAATATCCTTACCAACATGAACGCTGGTGCGAATTACCAATCCTTCCTCCATCATCAGCTGAACCCTACGGTCTATAACATTCTTGGCAAGCTTGAAATCAGGAATGCCAAAGCGTAGCAATCCTCCAACAGAATCATCCTTCTCAAAGAGTGTTACATGATGACCGGCCTTATTGAGAAGATCAGCGCATGCCATACCGGCAGGACCTGAACCTATCACTGCAACCTTTTTCCCTGTCCGGAAAGCCGGAGGCTGAGGTTTTATCAGTCCCCGCTCAAAAGCTCTTTCTGCAGTTGCTGCTTCATTTTCCCTGATGGTAACGGGTTCTTTATGTATGTTCAACGTACAGGCTTTTTCACACGGTGCCGGACAAATTCTGCCGGTAAATTCAGGAAAATTATTGGTAGCCTGCAAAATATTAATAGCTGCCTGCCAGTCGCCACGATAGATCGCATCTTGCCATTCAGGCATATTGTTCATTACCGGACAACCCCATTGGCAGAAAGGCACTCCGCAGTCCATGCAACGGCTAGCCTGCAGCCGGCGATCCTCCTCATCAAGTGTCTGTTCAACTTCGCTGAAATCAAGAATCCGTTCACTCACAGGGCGGTTTCCACCCTCTTTTCTCTTGACTTCCAGAAAACCTTTTGGATTACCCATATTGCTTCTTTTACTCAGTTACATTTCAATAATGATACTGGGGTGAATCTTCTGTTGCCTCCAGTTTCCTACGTAATGCCTCCAATTTCTGCTCTTCAAGAACCTTCCTGTATTCCATGGGAATGACCTTGACAAACATTGGCAGGTACTCATCCCAGTTCGAAAGAATGTTCTCTGCAACCCGGCTTCCCGTATACAACAGATGGTTGTTCAGCATCATCTGTACCTCGAGAATATCGCTGCGATCTTCCAGCGGGGATAATTCAACCAGGCCTTTGTTGCAGAAATATTCAAAGTTTCCGTTCCGGTTCAGAACATAGGCAATTCCCCCTGACATACCAGCGGCAAAGTTTCTCCCGGTAGGTCCCAACACAACCACGCGGCCACCGGTCATGTACTCACACCCATGATCACCTACTCCTTCCACAACGGCAAAAGCCCCGCTATTACGCACGGCAAATCGTTCACCCGCTATTCCCCTCACATACAATTCCCCGCTGGTAGCTCCATACAGTACGGTATTTCCGATAATAATATTCTCTTCAGGGACAAACCTGCTTCCTGCAGGAGGAACCACTATAATCCGTCCTCCTGAAAGTCCTTTCCCAAGATAATCATTGGCATCACCTTCCAGTGTGAAACTAATCCCTCCGGCAAGAAAAGCCCCAAAGCTCTGACCCGCTGAGCCATAGAACCGGGCATTGATGGTATTGTCAGGAAGTCCGAATTCTCCGTAACGGCGTGCAACTTCTCCGGAAAGCATGGCTCCGACGGCACGATCAGTATTATTAATCGTTCTAGATATCCAGACTTTTTCCTTGTTTTTCAACGCTTTTCCGGCCAATTTAACAAGTTCCCGGTCCAGAATCTCATCAATAGGATGGATCTGATGTGTTACCTGATGCAAGGGAAATTTTTCAGCCTCTTTCGGTTTGTGAAGTATCCGCGAAAGATCAACGGTACGGGCCTTCCAGTGGTCGATATCTGTGCGCTGTTCCAGTAAATCCGTCCTGCCCACCAGATCATCAAATTTGCGGATTCCCATTTCTGCCATTATTTCCCGCACCTCTCTTGCCAGAAACCGGAAATAATTGACAACATACTCCGATCGACCGATGAACCGTTTACGTAATTCCGGGTTCTGGGTGGCAACCCCTACCGGGCAGGTATTCAGGTGGCATTTCCTCATGAGAATACAACCAAGAGTAACCAAAGCAGCCGTGGCAAATCCAAACTCTTCTGCTCCCAGAATACCCATAAGAACCACGTCAAGACCCGTTTTCAGCTGCCCGTCAGTTTGCAGCCGCACCCGCCCGCGCAGATTGTTCTTCACAAGGGTCTGGTGAGCTTCCGAAATACCCAGTTCGATAGGTAATCCGGCATGCTTGATGGAGCTTACCGGACTGGCACCGGTTCCACCTTCGTTCCCGCTGATAGTGATCAGATCAGCACGTGCTTTGGCTACGCCGGCTGCAACAGTACCTACACCATGCTCCGAAACCAGCTTGACACTGATTTTGGCCGTCGGATTGACGCATTTCAGGTCAAAAATCAGCTGGGCAAGGTCTTCAATCGAATAAATATCATGATGCGGTGGCGGCGAAATCAAGGTAATTCCCGGTGTGGAATGCCGCAGGCGCGCAATTATTTTATCAACCTTATAGCCAGGTAATTGTCCACCTTCACCCGGCTTCGCCCCCTGGGCCATCTTTATTTGCAATTCGTCAGCATTCACCAGATAATTGGTAGTAACACCAAACCTCCCGGAAGCAACCTGCTTGATCGCACTCCGAATAAGCGTACCATCTGGCAGGGGCTTGAACCGTTCCGCATCTTCTCCCCCTTCCCCTGTATTGCTTCGGCCTCCAATGGAATTCATTGCTCTGGCCAGGGCTTCATGGGCTTCCTTGCTGATGGACCCATACGACATGGCACCGGTTACAAAGCGTTTCATGATGTTTTCTTCGGGCTCAACTTCTTCAAGAGGAATCGGATTCTTTTTATAATTCAGCAGCCCTCTCAAAAAGTTTGGCTCGCGGTTCTGCGAATTTACCAGGTTACTGAACTCCCTGAATTTCTCGTAATTATTTGTCTTTGTTGCCCACTGCAGAAGAGCAATGGTTTCTGGATTCCATCCATGAAATTCCCCGTCTTTTCTCCAGTGATAGATTCCAACGGTTTTGGGATAAACTTCTTTCACCGGTGCCAGCCTGAAAGCTTCCCTGTGCGGAATAAGAGCCTCCTCGGCAATTTCTTCCAGGCCAATACCTCCGATATTTGATGGTGTTCCATTAAAATATTTCTCAACAATTTCATTGCTGAGTCCAATGGCTTCAAAAATCTGGGAACCATGGTAACTTCGCAATGTTGAGATCCCCATTTTTGACATGATCTTCAGCAGACCATTATCAATAGCCTTAATATAGTTCTGCCGGGCAATTTTGTAATCCAGTGTGATTTCTCCCTTCTTACACATATCATCAAGCACGGCAAATGCCATATACGGATTGATTACACTGGCTCCGTATCCGAGGAGAAGGGCAAAATGCATCACTTCCCGGGCTTCTGCTGTTTCAACAATAAACCCTATCTGCATCCGCTTCTTCACACCGATCAGATAATGATGAAGGGTTGAAACAGCTAGTAAAGAGGGGATCGGTGCATGATCCTTGTCAACAGCCCTGTCGGAGAGAATGAGATAATTGATTTTATTGTCAACCGCCTGCTCTGCTTCACGGCAAATCCGGTCAAGTGCCTCCTGAAGCGCCTTTCCCCCACCATTGGCATCAAAAACCATATTGATGGTGATATTCGAAAATTCCTCCCGCTGCAAACTTTTAATCTTTCCCAGATCGGTGTTGATAATAATAGGACTCTGGAAACGGATAAGCTTGCACATGGCAGGATTTTCTTCCAGAAGATTCGTCTGCAGGGCTCCGATGTAATTCGTAAGCGACATAACCAATCCCTCCCTGATCGGATCAATGGGAGGATTAGTTACCTGGGCAAAATGCTGCTTGAAGTAACTGAAAAGTCGCTGAGGTTTTTTTGACAAAACGGCAGGTGGAGTATCATTCCCCATGCTTCCGACAGGCTCTTTCCCTTCCAGAGCCATTGGCTTGAATACCATATCAAGATCATCTTTGGTATAACCAAAAATCCTGAGATAGGTTTCATACTGGTCAATGGTAGAAGGAATACGTTGTTTGACTTCTATCTTTTCCAGTTCAAGCCTGTTCTCCTTCAACCAGTTTCCATATGGATTCTGGCGGGAAAGCTGACTCTTAATCTCATTATCAGGAATAATAATTCCTAGTTTGGTGTCAACCAGCAAAATTTTTCCCGGGCGCAGACGGCCTTTTTCGCGGATTTTTTCAGCAGAAAATTTCTGAACACCTACTTCAGAACCCATTACTATGAGATCGTCATCGGTAATAACATAGCGGGAAGGTCGTAAGCCGTTTCTGTCAAGAGTACCACCCACGTATCTGCCATCGGTAAAAACGAGGGAAGCTGGACCATCCCATGGTTCCATAATCATGGAATGATATTCATAATAGGCCTTTAGACTGTTGGGAATGGGGTTCCGGTCATTAAACGATTCCGGCACGAGCATAGTAATGGCATGGGGCATCGATCTCCCCGTCATTACCAGAAACTCAAAAACGTTATCCAGAGAAGCCGAATCGCTTTTCCCGGGCTCAATAACCGGGAACAACTTTTCAAGATCCTTTCCGAACAACTGGCTCTGAAGCAAAGCTTCCCTGGCTTTCATCCAAAGCCTGTTCCCCTTGATGGTATTGATTTCCCCGTTGTGCGAAAGATACCGGAAGGGCTGCGCCAGATCCCAGGTCGGAAAAGTATTGGTACTGAAACGCGAATGAATCAGCGCTATTGCACTTTCCATTGCCGGATCGGACAGATCGGGATAATATTCTTTCAACTGCACCGGAGTGAATAGCCCCTTGTAAACAATTGTTCGTGTGGAAAGGCTGTTGATATAAAAGTAACTACTTTGGCTGAGGCCCGAATTCCTGACTTCGTTCTCAATTCTCTTCCGGAAAATGTAGAGCTTGCGCTCCAGTTCATCCTGTTCATAATCTCCCGTAAGAAACACCTGGCGGATTACCGGTTCACTCCGGCGGGCAATTTCTCCCAGAACACTGCTGTTCACAGGAACATCCCTGAAAGCAGGTATTGTAAGATTTTCCTCTTCCGCTGTACGGTAAAACCACTGTTCGATTGCTTTTCTCTCCTTTTCATCGGGTGGAAAGAAAACAATGCCGGTTCCATATTCACCGGGTTCCGGAAGAGAAATACCCTTCGAAACAAGAAATCTGTGCGGTATCTGAATAGTAATGCCCGCTCCGTCACCTGTGGTATTGTCAGCACTCTCTGCACCACGATGACTCATATTCAATAATACCTCCAGTCCGCGGCGTATTATTTCTCCTGATTTCTGTCCCTTGATATGGGCTACAAAGCCTATGCCGCAACTGTCATGTTCATTTTCCGGATTGTAAAGCCCGCTTTTATCTGGTAAGCCTTTCCACATAATCAATTCATATTAGTTTGTTTCACAATGGGCACAGGCTTACTTTCTGCCATATGCCTCCGCAACAAATTTATGCTATAAAACATATATTTCCTGATGTCAGGTTGAAATTTTATAATGTTCTCTGCATTCAAGCATCCTTGCGCTGACTGATGGGAACGTACTGGGCTTTTGGACAGACATTTTTGTAGGCCGGCCTGATGATCCTCCTGGAAGAGAAAGTTATTTCCTCCAGCCTGTGAGCACACCAGCCTGCAATGCGGGCCGCTGCAAACAACGGGGTATAAATTTCTCTGGGTATACGGATGCAATCGTACACAAAACCTGAATAGAAATCAACATTGGGACTGATAATTTTTGCTCCGGCCCCCTTATGCTTCTCAAACACCTGTGGAACAAGACGTTCAATGTTTTCGTACAGGTTGTATTCCTCGGTACGGTTCTTTTCAGCAGCAAGGTCTTTTGCCTTTTCCTTCAGAAGCACAGCACGCGGATCCGACAGGGTATATACAGCATGCCCCATCCCGTAGATTTTTCCCGAACGATCAAAGGCTTCTCCCCTGAGCATTTTTAGAAGGTATGCTGCGATTTCCTCATCATCGTTCCAGTCGCGAATGTTTTCCTTCAAATGGTCCATCATATCCATTACTTTAAGATTTGCCCCTCCGTGCAAGTTTCCCTTCAGGCTTCCTATAGCTGCTGCAATGGCCGAATAGGTGTCTGTACCGCTTGAACTAACCACACGGGTTGTAAAGGTGGAATTGTTTCCCCCTCCATGCTCAGCATGCAACACAAGAACCAGATCAAGAATGGTTGCTTCGAGAGGAGTATAAGCTTCCCCCTTGAGCATATGAAGAAAATTCTCTGCAGTGGACAAATGCATTTCAGGATGCCTGATTATCAGAGATTTTCTGTAAAAGGAATGCAGCATCCCATAATAAGAATAGGTGATGATGGTCGGGAACTTAGCAATGAGATTCAGCGCCTGCCTGAGTTGATTTTGCAACGACATATCTTCCGGATCATCATCCATGGTATAAAGCACCAGAACTGTCCGTGCCAGCATGTTCATGACATCCTTGCCCCGAAGCGAGAGTACCATGCTCTTGGTCAACATGGGTGTAAGTTCTCTCAGACCGGCAAGGTACGCACTGAATTTCTCCAGTTCGTTGGCTGATGGAAGCTTACCTGTCAGCAGCAGATAAACTGTTTCGTCAAATCCCGGACGATTTTCACTCAGAAAACCATGTACCAGATCATATACATCGATACCCCTGTAAAATAACCGGCCCTCGGTGGGAATAATTTTATCTCCTTCCCTCACATATCCCTGCACATCGCCAATATTGGTGAGTCCTACCAGAACTCCGGTATGATCTTCATTCCGCAGTCCTCTTTTTACCTGATACCGCGTAAATAATTCCTTGTCGATTTCGCAGGCATCCTGCACAAGGCCGGTTAGGTGATTTATCCATTCCATGGTTTCTGATTTTTATTGCCTGATTTGTCCGTTGCCAAAAACAATGTATTTATAGGTTGTCAATTCCTTTAGCCCCATGGGGCCACGGGCATGAAGTTTCTGAGTACTGATGCCCACCTCGGCTCCGAAACCAAATTCAAAACCGTCGGTAAATCGGGTGGAAGCATTGACATATACAGCGGCCGAATCTACTTCCTGTAAAAATCTTCTGGCATGTGAATAATCGTTCGTAACAATTGCTTCTGAATGACCGGTACTGTATTTCTGAATGTGATCAATGGCTTCGTCAATTGACTCCACAACACGCACAGCCAGAATGAGATCCAGATATTCAGTTGCCCAGTCTTCTTCGGTTGCTTTCTTTGCGTATGGAACAAGGGTACATACCTTTTCATCCCCCCTTATTTCCACATTCCTTTCTGATAAAGCCCTGCAAGCCTCCGGCAGAAAGATTTCAGCCATATCTTTGTGCACCAACAGAGTTTCGGCAGCATTACAAACTCCCGGACGATGTGTCTTTGCATTGACAATAATATCGATCCCCATCCTGAGGTCACTCGGGCTGTCAATAAATACATGGCAATTTCCCGTACCGGTTTCAATAACCGGTACCGTGCTGTTTTCCACTACCGACTTTATTAAACCGGCTCCTCCACGCGGTATCAGAACATCAAGGTACTGATTCATCCGCATGAGAGCCAACGCACTTTCCCTCGATGTATCGGTAACCAGTTGTATACTGTCTTCTGGTAAACCGGTCTTTTTCAGGGCATCCTGCAAGCATTCCACAATGGCCCGATTGGAAAAAATGGCCTCCCTTCCCCCGCGAAGAATCGCAGCATTTCCTGTTTTCAGGCATAGACCGGCTACATCGGCCGTCACGTTGGGCCGCGCTTCATAGATGACACCAACCACCCCCAATGGCACTCTTTGCTGGCCAATCAACAAACCATTCGGCCTTTGTTTCATCCAGAGTACTTCCCCCACCGGATCTTCCAGCATGGCAATTTGCCTCAGCCCCTCGGCCATGGAAGCAATACGACCTTCATTGAGCATCAGACGATCAAGAAGTGCACCCTTCACTCCGGCATTGCGCGCCGCTTTGATATCTTTACTATTTTCTTCAAGAATTTTTCCCTGGTAACGGATCAAATGATCAGCCGCCTGATTCAAAACCTCATTTTTCCGGTCAACCGGAATTCCTGCCAGAATCCGCGACGCAATCTTTGCTTTTTTCCCATATTCTTCCAGATTGTTCATCTTTCCTGCCATGTTTTTTCGACGTTTGCCATTAACATACAGTCATTCTGCTTCCAAAGGCAAATAAGGTCCCCAGTAGTTCTCCCTTTAATAATCTAAAAAGCACAAAAGGGTCTTCTCCACTGGCTATTACAGCATCAATTCCGGCCTCCCAGCAGATACGGGCAGCCATAATCTTGGTAACCATTCCTCCGGTGCCAAACGAAGAGGCAGACCCTGAGGCAATGTTTTCCAGCCATGGTGAAAATTCTGTAACAAGCGAGATTATCTTTGCTTCCGGATTATTGTGAGGATCACCTGAATACAAACCGTCTATATCACTGAGTATCATAAGCAGGTCCGCATCAATCAGCTCGGCTACATAGGCCGAAAGGGTATCGTTATCCCCGAATTCAATCTGTTCCGTCGAAACCGTATCATTCTCGTTGATAATAGGAATAACATTCAGTCCCAGAAGTGTGTCCAATGTATTACGGGCATTTCTGCGGCGAACCGGAATGGTAATGGCATCCTTCGTAAGCAATACCTGCGCTACAGCCTGATGATGCCGGTCAAAAAACCGCTGGTATATTTTGATAAGACCTGCCTGTCCGATAGCAGCCAGAGCCTGTTTTTCAACCTTGTCTGAAGGCTTTCCGGTAATCCCCATTCTCCCGGCTCCTACGGCAGTGGCACCCGAGGATACCAGAACCATCTGCCGGCCTTCCGACTGCAGTTTTGACAGCGCTATGGCAACCTGCTCCAGCCGCGAATAGTTAATCTTACCATTAGGATACGACAAACTGGAACTCCCGATCTTCACAACTATGCGCTTCCGGTTTTTCAATAACTCTCTGTAATCCATCTCCTCCATCTTAGTAAATATAATCCTGTGGTACTCCTGCAGGAAAATACTGTTTGGGCCGCTGCATGAAACCGGTTTCACGTTTCAGACGCTTTGCTGTCTCAAAAATTTCATTTTCTCCTGCCTGAACAACTTCGCCGCCATAAGTATAGACCAGATAGGTACCTTCTGATATATGCCGCAGAATAATCATATGAGCATGTACAATTCGTGCTACCTGCAACGCCAACGGATAATTATCGCCCAGTTCAATATCTTCAGTCGATACTGAATCATTTTCATTGACAATGGGAATAATTCCTTTATCCATTAAGCGGCGAAACGTATTTTCTGCGTTCAGTCTCCAGACTCTGTTCTCAAGAACATCCTGTGTAAGTAACACCTGGGCCACTGTTTGGTTGAACCCGTCAAAACAATTTTGATACTGGGTAATGAGTTCAGCCTGTCCGACGGCAGCAGCAGCCTGTTTCCCTGTCAGTGTATCGGGAATTCCGTCCATTCCCAGACGCTGCGATCCCAGGAAAATAGCTCCGGACGATACCAACACAACCTTGTGGCCGCAGTTCATCAGGTTGGTACACAGCATGGAGACCCTTTCCATCCGTGAAAGATCAAGCTGTCCCTCCTTCAGCAAAGTGGCAATCTCCACCCGGAATACAATGCGTAACGAATCAGGCATGGTTCAAAGAATTACATCGATGTTTCCTGCAACAGGCACTGGTATGCCTTGTCAATTATCTCGAAGTGAAATGATTCCAGTATATTTTCCATTTTCTTCCTGATTTCTTCAGTGCAAAGGTTCCCCATACTGCCTTCATGGGTATGATGTATGTTTTCCGGATGTTTATAAGTACCGTCAGCGATGGACTTCCCAACCTTTTTATAGGCGTCCCTGAAAGGCATTCCTTCCAGAACCAGCCGGTTCACCTCCTCAACACTGAACAGATAATCATATCGCGGATCATCAAGGATGTGCTCATTTACCCTGATATGTTCCAGCATCATCTCGGTCATTTTAAGGCATTCCTTTATTTCAGAGAAAACGGGCATAAAAACTTCCTTAGTGACCTGCATATCCCTGTGATATCCCGAAGGGAGATTGGCCAGCATCAGGCTCAGATCATTGGCCACTCCCTGAAGTTTATTGCATCGTGCTCTGACCAGTTCAAAAACATCTGGATTCTTCTTGTGGGGCATAATACTGGAACCGGTAGTGAGCTCATCGGGGAAGGAAATAAAACCAAAGTTCTGGCTGCTGTATAAACAAGCATCCATGGCAAGACGCCCAAGGGTAGATGCGACGGAACCAACGGCAAAACTTACAATTTTCTCAACTTTACCTCTTGCCATCTGCGCGTTCACAACGTTGTAACTCAGGGTATCAAAACCCAGAAGGGAGGTTGTCATCTTACGGTCAAGGGGAAAGGAAGATCCATATCCTGCTGCCGAACCCAGGGGGTTCTGATTGGCAATGCGGTAAGCCGCCAGTAATAACTGCATGTCATCGGTCAGACTTTCGGCGTACGCCCCGAACCATAAGCCGAATGAGGAAGGCATTGCTATCTGAAAATGAGTGTAACCGGGAAGAAGAACATCCTTGTATTTTTCACTCAGGCTCAGAAGCAGATCGAACAGCGACCGGGTCTGCTTTGTCAGTTCTCTGATTTCATCGCGGATGTACAGCTTGATATCAACAAGAACCTGATCATTCCTTGAACGGCCCGTATGAACTTTTTTCCCGATGTCTCCCAGCCTATCGGTAAGAATCATTTCAATCTGGGAGTGTACATCCTCTACTCCTTCTTCAATGCGGAACTCACCCTCCCTGATTTTGTTGTAAATCCGGATCAGTTCATATTCCAGTTTCTTCAGTTCGGTTTCTGTCAGCAATCCGATATGCTTCAGCATACGGATATGGGCTATTGTTCCAAGAACATCATAGGGTGCAAGAACTACGTCAAGTTCATTGTCCTTCCCAATGGTAAATGTTTCGATGAGTTTTTCAAGGGCTATGCCCTTATCCCAAAGTTTCATAACAAAAAATTTTAAGGGGGTTAATAATTAGGAAATATATATTATCAGATTCTGCCATTGGCCTTTCTGACCTGCAGAATGGCATGATGCGCCATAAGACGGATAGCATTGATTTTAATAAAACCGGCACTGTCCATCTGATTGAAACCTCCTTCAATATCCATGCTGGACAATTCCTTATTGTAAAGTGAACTGGGAGACTCCCTTCCGTCAACTATGACATTGCCCTTGTATAGTGTTAAAAACACTTTCCCGTCAATTACCTCCTGGCTCTTGTTTATGGCTGCCATCAGAAAATCCATTTCCGGACTGAACCAGAATCCGTTATACACAATTTCGGCAAAAACCGGAGACAGCATATTGCGCAGCCGCATAACTTCACGGTCCATGGCAATTCCTTCAATATCCATGTGGGCTATATGCAGGATGGTAGCCCCGGGTGTCTCATATACTCCCCTTGATTTAATACCCACAAACCGGTTTTCCACCATATCGAGCAATCCGATTCCGTTTTCTGACCCAAGCTTGTTCAGGTACATGAAAAGTTCCAGTGGCTTTTCCTTTACGGTTCCATCATCCGTGTTTACCACTTTCACTGGGGTTCCGTCCTTGAAATGGATTTCCAAATGGGTTTCCTTATCAGGTGCATTCTGGGGCAGAACGATTTTGGTAAACATGTCCTTCTCCGGTTTATAGGCCGGATCCTCCAGAATTCCAGCCTCATGGCTGATATGCATCAGGTTGTCATCCTCACTGTATGGTTTGCTGATGGTCGCTTTTACTGGTATGCCTTTTGCCTGTGCATAAGCGATCATATCGCTTCTTCCCTTGAATTCGTTAAGAAATTCGGCCGTCTTCCAGGGCGAAAGAACTTTGATTTTGGGATTCAATGCATAATAGGTCAGTTCGAAACGAACCTGGTCATTGCCTTTACCTGTCGCACCATGGGCCACATAGGCAGCTTTCTCTGCCTCAGCAATTTCAATCTGTTTTTTTGCAATCAGAGGCCGGGCCAGCGATGTACCCATAAGATACCGGCCTTCATAGACAGCATTGGCACGGATGGCCGGGAAAATATAATCTGTAACGAATTCCTCCTTCAGATCCTCAATATAAACTTTGGAAGCTCCTATTTTCAAAGCCTTTTCACGGGCTGTGTCAAAATCATCTTCCTGTCCTACATCAGCAATGTAGGCGATTACATCGTATCCTTTGTCAATCAACCACTTCAGTATAACCGAAGTATCCAGACCGCCACTGTACGCAAGTATTACTTTTTCTTTCATTGTATGAAATTTTTAAGTCATTAAATAAAGTAAAATAAGGGGTGGCCGTCGTGTGCAAACCCCCTGAAAATGCAACACAAACGACCACACCCTCCCTAAGGTTTCCTTTCTATTTCCGGAATAATCAATGCCAGAGCCTTCTGAATATCACTCTTCTTTACCCCTTCCCTTCCGATTACCAGTATGGTATCATCTCCTGCTACGGTGGCAAGAACTTCATATGGTTGATGGTGGTCAATCAGATAGGCAAGCCCGCTGGCAAAGCCCGGTATGGTTTTGATTACGCCAAGATTATGCGAAAACTCCAGTGAAATAAAACCACTTTTCCCTGTGGCTTCTTCCGGTAAAACCTCGTTCCAGCCCGTTTCTTCCGGAAGAACATATACCATGCCCTTTTTCGGGTCAGCTTTCCGCCCGACTTTCAGAAACTTTAAATCCCGCGAAAGAGTTGCCTGCGTATACCTGAATCCTTTCTTTTCGAGCTTTTGCAGCAACTCTTCCTGGGTACCGATGGTACCGGTACTGATCAGTTTCCGGATCTCCATAAGCCGGCGTGTTCGGGTTTTTAGCATGGCATATTTATACATTAGTGCTGCAAATATATGCAATTTTTTCTTTCCATTCCAAATTTTCCACAAAATTTATTCGTAGATTTGCCACGAAATTATCATGTAAGGTATGCAGAAAATTCCAATCCGTAAAGTTCTTGTCCTGGGTTCCGGTGCCCTTAAAATCGGTGAAGCCGGTGAATTTGACTATTCCGGTTCACAGGCCCTTAAAGCTCTGCGCGAAGAGAATATTTACACTATTCTCATTAATCCCAACATTGCAACCGTTCAAACAACCGAAGGCATTGCCGACAAAATATATTTCCTGCCCGTTACACCCTATTTTGTAGAAAAAGTAATTGAAAAAGAAAGACCTGACGGAATTCTTCTGGCTTTTGGAGGACAAACCGCCCTGAATTGTGGCGTAGCTCTTTACGAAAACAAAATTCTGGAAAAATACCAGGTCAGGGTCCTGGGAACGCCTGTTCAGGCTATTATCGATACAGAAGACAGGGAGAAATTTGTCGAACGGCTGAATGAAATTGATGTCAAAACGCCACGCAGCATAGCTGTCACCAACATTGACGATGCCCTTTCCGCTGCAAAAAAGCTGGGATTCCCGGTAATTGTCCGTGCCGCCTATGCTCTGGGAGGCCAGGGAAGCGGTTTTTGTTCCGACGAGGAGGAACTCCTGCGCACCGTCACAAAAGCTTTTTCCTATTCTCCTCAGGTTCTTGTGGAAGAATCATTGAAAGGGTGGAAAGAAATTGAATACGAAGTGGTAAGAGATCAGTACGACAACTGCATCACCGTGTGCAATATGGAGAATTTTGATCCCCTTGGAATCCATACCGGTGAAAGCATTGTCGTGGCTCCTTCCCAGACCCTTACCAACAGTGAATACCACAAGCTGCGTCAGCTTTCCATTAAAATTATACGCCATATCGGAATTATCGGCGAATGCAATGTTCAATATGCCCTCGATCCGGAAAGTGAAGATTACAGGGTAATTGAAGTAAATGCCCGTTTGTCGCGCTCCAGTGCCCTTGCTTCCAAGGCAACCGGTTATCCCCTGGCCTTTGTGGCCGCTAAACTCGCACTGGGATACGGACTTCATGAACTGAAAAACTCCATTACAAAAACTACTACGGCCTTTTTCGAACCAGCCCTTGACTATATCGTTTGCAAAATCCCCAGATGGGACCTCAATAAATTCATTGGAGTTTCCAAAACCATCAACAGCAGCATGAAGAGTGTGGGGGAAGTGATGGCTATCGGCAAAACCTTTGAGGAAGCGATTCAAAAAGGGCTCCGTATGATCGGGCAGGGTATGCATGGCTTTGTGGGGAATCGTGACCTGGAATTTGACGATATTGACAGGGAATTGTCGGAACCAACCGACATGCGGATTTTTGTTATTGCCAGTGCTTTCGAAAAAGGATATTCCATCGACCGCATCCACGATCTGACGAAAATTGACAAATGGTTCCTCATTAAACTGCAGCGCATTTTCCATCTCAAACAGGAACTTGAAACATACTCTTCTCTCGAAGAATTACCACTTAACCTGCTATTGGACGCAAAAAAAGCGGGATTCAGCGATTTTCAGATCGCCCGTTCGGTGTTGCACTCTTCCAAAAGCGACATGCACCAGAACCTTCTTAAAGTGAGAGAATTCCGTAAAAAGGCCGGAATCATTCCGTATGTTAAACAAATCGATACCCTCGCCGCTGAATACCCTGCCCAAACCAATTATCTCTATCTTACTTATAGCGGCGAAGAACACGATATTCCTTTCGAAAAAGACGGCAAGTCAGTTATTGTACTGGGCTCAGGAGCATATCGTATCGGCAGTTCAGTCGAATTTGACTGGTGCAGCGTCAGCGCACTTCAAACGGTTAACCAACAGGGTTACCGTTCGGTAATGATTAACTACAATCCGGAAACCGTAAGTACAGACTATGATATCTGCGACCGCCTTTACTTTGATGAGCTGTCGTTCGAGCGGGTAATGGATATTATTGAACTGGAGACTCCGAAAGGTGTTATCCTTTCCATGGGTGGGCAAATACCCAACAACCTTGCCATGCGCCTTTACGAGCAGAAGGTTCCGGTTCTCGGTTCTTCTCCGGTTTCTATCGACCAGGCTGAAAACAGGCATAAGTTCTCCAGCCTCCTTGACACATTGAAAATTGATCAACCCCGCTGGAAGGAGCTTACCAGCATGAACGATATCTATCAGTTTGTCGATGACATCGGATTCCCGGTCCTCATCCGCCCTTCGTACGTTCTCTCCGGTGCAGCTATGAACGTGGTTTCCAATAAAGAGGAACTTGAATACTTCCTGAAGCTCGCTGCCAACGTATCCAAACAATATCCAGTGGTTGTTTCTGAATTTATACAGCAGGCAAAGGAAATCGAAATTGATGCGGTGGCCCGCCACGGTGAGCTGATAACCTACGCCATCTCCGAACATGTTGAATTTGCAGGAGTTCATTCAGGAGATGCTACCATGGTTTTTCCGGCACAGAAAGTATATTTTGAAACCATGCGCCGGATCAAACGCATTACGCGTGAAATTGCCAAAGCATTAGATATTACCGGCCCCTTCAATATCCAGTTTCTGGCTAAGGATAACGACATCAAGGTTATTGAATGTAACCTCCGTGCTTCCCGCAGTTTCCCCTTTGTATCCAAAGTACTGAAGGTGAACTTTATTGACATTGCCACCCGAATTCTCCTGGGACTTCCCGTTGAGAAACCCCATAAATCAGCATTCGATATAGATTATATCGGAGTCAAGGCTCCCCAGTTCTCTTTCTCGCGCCTTCAGAAAGCCGATCCGGTGCTTGGTGTTGACATGGCCTCCACCGGCGAAGTTGGATGCCTTGGCGATACCTTCTATGAAGCGATTCTTACAGCCATGCTTTCGGTCGGATATACCATCCCAAAGAAAAATATTCTCCTGTCAACCGGCGAAATGCGCTCCAAGGTCGAACTGCTCAACAGCTGCCGGATGCTTTATGAAAAAGGCTATAACCTTTTTGCCACAAAAGGAACACAACAATTCCTGGAACTGAACGGAATCCCGGCTACTGCCCTGCACTGGCCTGATGAAGACAAAAAACCCAACGTGCTTGATTATCTGCGCAGCCGGACAATCGACCTGGTAATCAATATTCCCAAAGACCTCTCCAAGACCGAACTCAGTAATGACTACATGATCCGGAGAAGTGCCGTCGATTTCAACATCCCCCTTATTACCAATGCCCGTCTGGCCAGCGCATTTATCATTGCTTTCTGCAAATTGAAAATGGAAGATATTGCCATCAGAAGCTGGGATGAATATTAAATTGGAATTATGCAAAAGCGAAGTTTTTTCCTACCATTGTTTGCATCCGTTTTTCTGTACCTCCTCATTGCCTGTTCCCCGGTATTGCATTACCAGAAAACACCCGATGTACTTGCCTGGGAAAAGGATATCCGTGCACTTGAACACCTCGACTCAATTGAAACGGATCCTGAAAATGCCATTCTCTTTACAGGTAGTTCAAGCATTCGTCTCTGGAATACCATTCAGGAAGATATGTCGCCCTGGAAGGTCGTCCGGAGAGGATATGGAGGGGCAAAACTAAGCGATTTTGCTGTGTATGCCTCACGGATTATTTATCCGCATAACCCTTCTGCCATCGTTATCTTTATTGCGAATGATGTTACCGGCTCTCCCACCGACAAGACACCCCATGAAATTGAGGCCTTGGTCAAATCAATCCACCATACCATCAGGGCAAAATTTCCCTCCGTACCGATTTTCTGGATTGAAATTACTCCTACTCCGTCGCGCTGGTCTGCCTGGCCACGGATCCAAAAAGCCAATCGAAAAATACAATCATTTTGTCAGCACCATAAAAATACCTGGTTCATTCAAACTTCCGGGGCATTTCTAACTCCGGAACTTCAGCCCAGACCCGAACTTTTTATTAACGACCAGCTTCATCTCAACCATGAAGGTTATCTGCTCTGGTCATCCATCATCAAAGATAACCTGCAGAAAGTTCTTTCGCGCTGAAAAATTTTGTTGATCCTTAGCACTATTTACCTGCTTTTAACCCAGGTATGCTCAAAGGATACATTTTTTCTTTTATTGGATTTTTTCCCTTTTCCTGTTTAGTGAATATTTTTTTCTAAATTTAACCACTTATTCAATCTTATTTGTATGATAAACCTACGCCTGTTTCTCGGATTGATTCCCAATACCGAAAAACTTGAGTCCAGAGAAAATGCTCTCTGGGCCGAATTCAGGGAGTTTACTTCGTACACCGGTTCAGAAGAACTCAAACGGTACCAGGAACTGGACAAATTCATTAATTCACCGGAATTCCCGCGTCGGGTAAATGCCATAAAAGCACAGAAATATTCTGATACGGAAGAATTTCGTAAAGAACAGGAATTTAAAAGAATACAAAAAGATCCCCGCTGGAGAACCTATATAAAAGTTAAGAATTCATCTGCTCTTGCAGCTGCCGAGGCTTTTGAAAAATCACCTGAATACCATCGCCTTGGGGAACTTGACAAGCTTGTTACTTCCCAGGAATTCCGGCAGAAAAGAAGCAGCATGTCAGCCCGCGAATTCAGGGTCACTCCCGAATCGGAACTCTGGAATGAATACCTTCAGTTGAAAAAATTGCCCGAAGCCAGAAAGTATTTCTCCTTCAAAGCCTCTCCGAAGTACAGCATTTATTCCCAGGTTGATTCCTCTGATCTCCCTGGCCGGTATATGGAACTTGAACAATACCTTGCATCGGAAGATTTCAGAAAGGTAAAGGAATACATGCTCCTCTCACCAAAGAAAAAATACCTTTTGTCAGAGGAATATAAACAACTTCAGGAATATCTGACCCTGAAGAAATCCGAAAAAATTAGATGGTACTTCAGGGTGCTGAAACAGGATAAATTCAGGGAACTGAAAAAGCTGACCCTGAAATTTGAAGAGGATTTTGCGGCAAAAAGCCTTGACACTTCCAAATGGATTACCCGGTACTTCTGGGGGGAGACTGTTCTGAAAGATGCTTATTCTCTTGCTTCCGACAAACATTTTCTTACTGACGGGAAAAACCTGGAACTGGCAGGCAGTGTATTGAAAATTATCACCCGTAAGGAAGAAGTGACAGGTAAAGCATGGGATCCGGCTCTCGGCTTTTATCCGAAAGATTTTAACTACACGTCAGGTATTGTCAATACCGGAAAAAGTTTCCGCCAGAAATATGGTGTCATTCAGGCCAAGGTTCGGTTCAATAATCCGGGTAAGGTTACACACGCTTTCTGGCTTACAGGCGATCGCATCGTACCCCAGGTGGATGTATTCAAGACAGACAACAGCAAAATACTGATGAGTACCTTCTGGGGAAATATAACCGAAAAAGATGGTATCAGGCACCAAACCATCCGCCTGTCAGCTTCCCGCCTGATGAAGGGATTTTACATTTTCACCCTCGAATGGACTCCCTCTTCCCTTGTTTGGAAAGTGAACGGTGTAAAACTGGCTGAAATGAAGGAAGCTGTTCCTCAGGAACCACTCTATCTTAATTTCAGCTCAGGAATATACAAAGACAATGTAAATGGCAGTCTGCCCGCCACATTCGAAATTGACTGGGTAAGGGTATATGAAAAAACTGAATAACCTTATTGTTGTTTCGTCCCGTTAACTGTAAGAATACCCTCCGAATAAGTTGCCGTTCCGTTAAGTGTATTCCCCTTCCTTTTCAGACTGATGCTAATTTTTTCTCCCTGAATATAAATCACAAATTCGGCCTTGTTCCCTTTAATGACGAGATTTTCTACATCCATGGTCATATATTCTCCTAATCCCATGGTCCCCTTGAAAGTATTCCCTTCCTTACTGAATACCAATGTTGAGTTGCTGTACTCCGGCAAAGGAGAGTCAGGAACACTGATATTCCACTTACCAATGAATTTGTCGGGACTTCCTGAGGTGGTACCGGCAATAGAAATGGAAAACATTCCAAGAAGGACAAAAAAAATCAAAATCTTTTTCATAGAATTACATAATTGGTTTGACATAGTTATTTGGTGATAAATGGCATCCATTTCTGCGCACCTGCTGAGGCTTTCACCACAGTTTCCAGAAACTGCATTCCGCGTACCCCGTCATGGACTGTTGGGAAATCGAATCCTTCAGGGGCTTCTTTCCCCTCCATTCTTGCCCTCAGGGCCAGGGCGAAATTCCGGTAAATGTTGGCAAAAGCTTCCAGAAAACCTTCCGGATGACCGGCCGGAATCCGTGCATGCTTTATAGCTTCTGCATGGATAGGTTTGAAGCTTGTACCTGTCCGGTAAAGCTCAACCGGCCTGTCGATCCATTTCACCCATAATGTATTAGGTTCCATCTGACTCCATTCCAATCCACCCTTTTCTCCATAAATTCTGAATCGCAAACCGTTTTCCTCCCCGGCGCAAACCTGGCTGGCATAAAGAATGCCTTTAGCACCTCCTTCCAGGTGAACCAGCACGCTTCCGTCATCATCCAGTAAGCGGCCGTCAATAAATGTATTCAGATCTGAACAAACTTCAGTTATTCTCTGCCCTGTAACAAATTCACAGAGATTTTCGGCATGGGTGCCAATATCACCCATACATCCGGCAATCCCTGAACGGGCAGGATCGGTACGCCATTCAGCCTGCCTGTTTCCGGCGGCTTCCGCCTTCGTTGATAACCACCCCTGCAAATATTCAACGACCACTTTACGGATTTGACCAAGTTCACCTCCCTGAACCATTTTCCTGGCCTGCCTGACCATCGGATAACCGGTATAATTATGTGTTAGGGCAAACAGCAATCCGGTTTTTTTCACCAAATCTTCCAGTTCATATGCCTCCTGAAGGGAGAATGTCATCGGCTTATCACACACAACATGAAATCCATTCTCCAGAGCCAGCTTTGCAGGGTGAAAATGCAAATGATTTGGTGTAACGATAGCAACAAAATCCATTCTTTCACCTTCAGGTAATTCTTTTTCCCGAATAATCATTTCTTCAAAAGACCCATAGATACGGTTTTCCGGCAGGTACCATCGCAGACCACTTTCCTTTGAACGCCCGGGATCGGAGCTGAATGCTCCACATACCAGTTCAATTTCGTTATCCAGTGTGGCGGCCATCCGATGAACCCCTCCGATAAAGGAGCCAATGCCCCCTCCGATCATTCCCATGCGCAATTTTCTGTGCATATTCAATGTGTGTATTTTTTCGGAGGAAATATACTGAAATTTACTGAACATTTTCTCCTATGGCAGCCTGACCATATGCCTCATGCCCGGAGGTTTAATTTGAAATTTTCAGTAAAATCCGGATTATCACTCGAAAAACTATCCATTCAGCATTTTTTGGCAGCGATCTTGTCCCGGAAATTTTTTAATAACCAGGCATTTTACCAAACAAATGGAATAAGCCGGTATCGCACCCTGGCCGAATACTGCCGATATCCTTCCAACTCATTCTGCAGTGTTTTGTCTTCAAGAATCGTCCTTGCAACAAACAGGATGACAAGGGCACTTGCAGGCAGAATGCTCCATACCGAACCTAAGAGTAACGGAAATCCTGTTGCCTGTATAATAGATCCCAGATAGGCGGGATGCCTTACCAGTTTATACAGGCCGGTATCACAAACAGCATGGTTTCTTTCTTTTTGAATGCGTACGGTGCTGGAAAAGAATTTGTTCTGCTTTTGGGCAGTCAAAAAAAGCAATTGGCCTGCAATGGTCAGAAAGAAACCCGCAAAATATAGGCTCACAGAGAAATCAGGAGACAGATGATACCGTCCGGAATCAAGCCCGGCAACAACGTACATTGATATAGTGAACACAAAGGACAAACCCAGTATGATTGTGTCCCATTTCTTGGTATTCTCTCCTGGTTTACTGCGTTCCTCCAACAGTTCTTTGTCCGGTTTCAGAAGGGTATAATGTAACACCGACATAATGAAACCAATGGCAACATAAACCAGACCCTGCCAGTAATCAAGCCTGCCTGCACAAATAAACAGAACAGCAATAAAGAAGATGGAGCCGGCCAGATGTTTGAAAATGTAATTCCTGTTCATAATATTTCAGGTAAAAAATTCTCAGTCTCATCTGGCCAATTCCGGAAAAATGAATTGATTTTCAAACTTCCGCCATGAGTTGCTCAACTTCGAAATCCATCATTTCCTGTTCGAAATAAACACGGCGTTCGAATTCATAATCTGAAATCAGGCCATCTGTATTTACGCCTGATAATTCCTGTGTCAGTTCAATTTCAGCATCCATGGAAATTCTGCATTAGAAACACTCCAAAAATAGGTTGACAGTATTTCCATAATGTTACCGAAATGTTATTGCAATATATTCTATTTCAATACTTTTCAACAATTCTTGTTAATAACCCGCCGCCTGCCCGTCTTTTCTTGATTCGCTGGCTCCGTAATACACACTGGTTAATGGATCGCGCATAATAGCCTGGTAACCTCCGTAGCCACCCAGGTCCCAGCGGATTTTATGTCCTCTTTGCATCAGGCTTCGGATAGTTTCATAACCAAATCCGCTTTCCAGACAAAGCCATCCACCATCTGTCATTTTTCCTCCCGTCGGATCGGAAGATCCAAGATGCTGAACCCTCGGGGCATCTCCTGCCTCCTGAAGATTCATTCCGAAGTCGATCAGATTCACTAATACCTGTACATGTCCCTGCGGTTGCATATCGCCTCCCATTACTCCAAAACTCAGCCACGGTTTCCCATCACGGGTCACAAATCCAGGGATAATGGTATGGAATGGCCTCTTTTCGGGTGCATAACAATTCGGATGGCCTTCCTCCAATGTAAAAAGTTCTCCCCTGTCCTGTAACACAAATCCAAGATCTCCCGGTGTCATACCCGAACCCATGCCCCGGTAATTGCTTTGGATAAGTGAAACCATATTCCCTGCAGAATCAGCAACCGTGAGATAGATTGTATTCCCTTCAAACGGTCCGCCTGCCTCATAGGCCTGCCCGGCCCTGTTCATATCAATCAGTGCCGCCCGCTTCGCAGCATAATCTTTTGAAAGCAATTCCTGTAACGGAATCCTTGAAAAATGCGGATCAGCGTAATACCTTGCCCTGTCCTCAAAAACCAGTTTCTTGGCTTCGGTAAATACATGAATGTAATCAGCACTTCCAAACCCCATGCTCCTGAGATCAAAATTCTCCAGAATATTCAGCATCTGAAGAACGGCTATTCCCTGCCCGTTGGGTGGAAGTTCCCATACCTCATACCCACGGTAACTAACCGATACCGGTTCAACCCATTCCGAGCGATGCCTGGAAAGATCTTTATACGACAAAAAACCTCCGTTCTGCTTCATGTATTGGTCGATCTTACGGGCTATCTCTCCTTTGTAAAAAGCATCTCTTCCATCCCGTGCAATGAGTTCCAGCGTAGCAGCAAGCTTCGGGTTCCTAAATATTTCTCCTTTGGCCGGAGTTTTTCCCCCTGGCATATATGTATCGGCAAAACCGGGGTATTGTTTCAGGATCCTGGCATTCCCTGCAAGATAGTAGGCAACCAGTTCCGACACCGGAAACCCTTCCCGGGCATAACGGATCACAGGAGCCAGGTTTTTCTTCATGGGCAGACGTCCAAAACGGGCATGCATTTCAAACCATCCATCCACACAACCGGGAACTGAAACCGGCAGGGGTCCATACGCCGGTATTTTTGTATATCCGTTTTTCCTGAAGTAATCAAGGGTCAGCCCCATGGGAGATCGGCCACTGGCATTCAATCCATATAATTTCTGCGTTCTGGCATCCCAAATGATGGCAAAAAGATCACCTCCTATTCCGCAACTTATGGGCTCAACAAGCCCAAGCATGGCATTGGCGGCGATTGCCGCATCCACTGCCGATCCTCCTGCTTTCAAAATATCAAGGGCAACCTGCGTAGCCAGAGGATGGCTGGTGGCTGCCATTCCATGGGTTGCGATAATCTCGGAACGAGTTGCAAATACCTTTCCTGTGATACGGTCCTGGCCTTCCATATCCAGACTCAGGATTGCCAGAATTAGGAAGAAATACTTTTTCATTGAAATAATTCTTTTACCATGCAATTTAAGGCTTTTTTAATCAAATTCCCATGTGTGAAGGACTCTATTTGATTTCAATCTTTCGCAAAAATTCAATAATTTCTGACATTTTCCGTTGTTCATTGATCACTCTGTAATCCATGGTTTTCCACTTGACTGTTCGCGGTTCTTCATTTATTGTTGCACAGAGCAAAGCTCTGGACTGCTGGTAAATTGATTCAAAAAGAATACATAGGCCGTATTGGGGGCAAAACATTGGGAATGAAGGTGCAGGGTCGAAACCAATAGTAAACGTGCGGTATCTGGTTTACTTTTTATAACCTGGTGCTTTAAACCGGATAATTTTTACTTTTGTCAGCTTGCATAAATTTTTTTTATTCAACTGTTAAGTCCAAACATCATGAAACGCACCATACGGCGTATAGTGATCCTGGTATCCATCACCGCGCTGATAGGGACTTCTTCTTCCTTTTACCTGAGTCGTGACAGGGACCTGGAGATTATTAAAAGCCTCGATATCTTCTACACCCTCATCAGGGAATTAAACATGTTTTACGTCGATACCATTCAGCCCGAGAAACTGATTGAAAAAGGGATCAATGCCATGCTTGCATCGCTTGACCCTTATACGGAATTCATTCCTGAATCAGCACTGGAAAATTTCCGGTTTCAGACTACAGGTGAATACGGAGGTATCGGGGCATTGATAAGGCAAAGTGGTGAATATACGGTCATTGCCGAACCCTATGAAGGTTTCCCTGCTTTTAAAAACGGGATCCGGGCAGGAGATGTTCTTCTGGAGGTAGACGGAAAATCGGTTAAAAACAAAGAAGTTTCCCAGGTAAGCGACATGCTGAAAGGTACTCCGGGAACAACCGTCCATCTGTTGATCCGCCGGGGAAAAGATGGAAAAGAAGTGAAAAAGAAACTTGTACGCGAAAAAATCAATATATCCAATGTTCCTTACTATGGCATGCTTGATGCCAAAACTGGATATATAAATCTTTCCAGTTTTACAACCTATGCCGGAAAAGAAGTCCGGAATGCTGTAACCGATCTCAAAGAGAAGGGTGCTGAAGCAATTGTTCTCGACCTGCGGGGAAATCCGGGTGGTCTTCTTTTCGAAGCCGTCAATGTGGTAAACGTCTTCATCCCCAAAGGACAGGAAGTGGTACGAACCAGAGGCAAACTTAAGCAGTTCGATGCGGTTTATACCACAAATCAGGAACCGGTTGATACACTCATACCCCTGGTTGTTCTTACCAGCCGGGGCTCAGCTTCTGCGTCCGAAATAGTAGCCGGCACCATTCAGGATCTCGACCGTGGCGTGATCGTCGGCCAGCGCACCTTCGGCAAAGGGCTCGTACAGACAACCCGGCCTCTGAGCTATAATACCCAGCTTAAAGTTACTACCGCCAAATACTATATCCCCAGTGGACGTTGCATCCAGGCTGTCGATTATTCGCACAGAAACGAAGACGGAAGCGTAGGATATATCCCTGATTCTCTGATTCGCTCTTTCAGAACCCGACATGGCCGTACAGTATATGACGGTGGCGGAATTCAACCTGATGTTCCCGTAAACCCTGAAACTTTTAGCCGCATCACCGTGAGCCTCGTTACCAAAAATCTTGTTTTTGATTTTGCCACTGTTTACAACAGCACACACGATACAATACCTGCCCCTGAAAAATTCTCAGTATCCGATGCAGACTATCAGCAATTTATCAGTTTTTTACAGGGCAAAGACTTCGATTACCAGACCGAGAGCGAGACGAAATTTCAGGAACTTGAAAAAGCTGCAAAACGTGATAAATACTACGACCTGGCCCGGGAAGAATTTGAGAAGCTGCAACAGAAAATTTCCCATGACAAGAACAAGGATCTTCAGACTTTTCGCAACGAAATCAGCAAATTTTTGGCTGAAGAAATAGTCAGCCGGTATTATTACCAGAAAGGACGTATTCGTGCTTCTCTTCCCAATGATCCCGTGGTACAGAAAGCAAGGGAAGTTCTGAAAGACAAACGTCTTTACCAGTCTGTGCTTGACGGATCCTATGGTGCGCCTGAAAAAGCTACTTCCCACGAACCGTCTGAAGAACTCCCGGACGATTTGTAATTCCTTCCCTTTTTTTGCCCTGCGTTTTCAGTGAAATGAACTTTCATGAACCGCTATTGTTCATTCTGTTACCACAATAAGCACTGTGCCCTACTCACTGAGCTCCTCGACCCACACCAGTTGCAATCCAAAACCCACAATCAATCACGATTCACGGAACACAAAATTTAAACTACCGATTCTATGAAGTATCTTGCCTTTTCATTGTTTTTTCTCACATTCTTCAGTATCTGGTTCGGAGCGAACTACTATGTATACCACCGGGGAATGCAGGCTTTACCTTCTGTTCCATGGATCCGCATTTTATTTACGATCCTGATGATCTTTCTTTCCACTTCCTACATCCTCGTCCGCTTCATAGAAAGAATCATCCCCGACAGCCCCGTACTCCATTTGTTTGTCTGGCCCGGCTCATTCTGGTTTGCCGGACTGATGTATTCTTTTCTGCTGGTTCTGCTGATAGATCTGTTCCGGCTGACCAATCATTTCATTCCGTTTTTTCCACCCTTTCTTACCGATAATCCGGCTGAAGTGCGAAAAATTGCCTTTCTTGCCGTAACAGTTATTACTTCAATCATACTCCTGGCCGGTTATGTGAATGCCCGTTCTCCTGTTGTCCGCCATTTAAGTATTTCCATTAGTAAAACCATTCCAAAAAATCCATTTCGTGTCGCTCTGATCACGGATATGCACTTTGGAATTCTTGTTGGGAAAAGGCCATTGGAAAAACTTGCAGCTGTGCTTAAGAATGAGAAACCCGATCTCATCATTTTCGGAGGCGATCTGATGGATGAAATTCAGCAACCTGTGCTGAGAAACGACCTTGGTTCTCCCCTTCGCACTCTGTCGGCTCCTTACGGAACATTCGCAGTTACTGGAAACCACGAATACATTGGCGGAGTTGAAAAAGCAGTTCAGTACATTGAAAGCCTCGGGATTAAAGTATTGCGCGATTCAGTAACCGATATCGGAGGCTTTTTGTGGCTGGCCGGGAGGGAAGATCGTGATATCAGACGATTTAACGGGAAAAAACGGGTGCCGCTGAGTGATATTCTGACCGGCATTGATCGGTCAAAGCCTGTTCTGCTGGTTGATCATCAGCCGCTCGGCCTGAATGAGGCCGTTGAAGCTGGTGTCGATCTTCAGCTCTCAGGCCACACTCACCATGGACAATTATGGCCTTTCTCCCTTATTGTGAAAAAGATGTATGAAGTCAGTCACGGATACCTCCGAAAAGGGAATACCCAGTTTTATGTGAGCAATGGTTACGGAACCTGGGGGCCTCCCGTACGAATCGGAAACCGTCCGGAAATTGCTATTATTACGCTGGAATCCGGGGAAAAATAATCCCGGATTATGCATTAGGAGAGAAGCGAACTAACGCATAGCGGGAAGGAGATGAAGGATGGCATCCGGGTTAACCCCGATGAATCAAAGATTCAATCGGCCCGGAGGATGATGAATGCATTTATAATGCATGAATCAGGATAATTCTATTGTTTTCAGGGAAAACTTTTCCTTCACAGGAACGAAGGCCTGTTAAATTTCTTATAAGGGTCTGACAAATATTCTCCGTTCCGTTATGAAGTAAACACTTCAATTTCAGGAGGAACAGCGAGATGCTTTTTCACTGCACAGGAAGCAGCAGCCTGCACAACGGCTTCTTTGTATTTATCAGGAAATTCCGGCGGAAGTTTTATTTCAATATCAATCCGGTCGACCCGCCTCTGGTCGAGATTGTAGTTGACGTGCTGCAGAATACGGATACCTTCTGAAGGTATTCCTCGCTGGTCGCAGAAAGCCTTAACATAGTAGCCAGCACAGGTACCAATGGATGCAAGAAACAAATCGAACGGGGCCGGCGCTGAATCTTCCCCTCCTGCTTTTGCGGGCTGATCAGTTACAACCTTGTGGTTGTGCAGAATCATACTGACTTTCTTGCCGCCTTCCAGTATTACTTCGTACGTCATAATGTTCTGTTTAATAAATACCTATCTGATATGAATCGATTTCCTTTTCCAGCTTCCTTACTCCGCCGGTGATGGTATCCAGCATCTGCCAGAATCCTTTGCCGTGGTTTTTATGCACAGTATGCACCAGCTCATGAAGAATAACATAATCAATTAAATGATCGGGCAGCATCATGAGATGAAGGCTTAGGCTGATGTTGTTGTCCCAGGAACAGCTTCCCCAGCGGGTTCTGCTATCGCGTACCGTAACTTTTCCATACCTGAAACCAAATTTCATTGCCAGTTGCTTCGTTCGCACCGGCAGCCACGATTTCGCTTCAATGCGCCAGGCTTCTTCAACCCCTTTTCTAATGGCCGCCTGAATTTTCGGGTCACTGATCCGGGCAAATTCAGGATAAATCACTTTAATGATCCCCTTTGCAA
This sequence comes from Bacteroidota bacterium, assembly GCA_029571215.1. Lineage (GTDB taxonomy): Bacteria > Bacteroidota > Bacteroidia > Bacteroidales > JAAYUG01 > JAAYUG01. The sequence continues at coordinate 34,107 of JAKPTE010000001.1, read as the reverse complement.
CCGTTATACGGATCGTTGGTTTGTTATGTGTTTCCGTTATAAGCCGGTGTGCCCGTGTGCGGTATTCCCTCCCTTCTTCAAACCGGGTAAAATGGCTTTTCCAATTGGCAATACGAACCGACTGACGCTGGATCCATTGGCTTTTTTCCTGCAGAACTTTATATACTTCCTGATCGCTCACCGAGGCCGGACAGGTGACCACAACCCCCTCCACCGGCTTAACTGATATCGTCATGCACCGGTAACGGGGTGATCGTATTAACCGGAACTGCAGTGTGCCGAATGTTTTCTGAACCGACTGCTCCATAATCCCTGCCAAAACTATAGCAAACTATTGTGTTTTTACCTTCCACAGGCACGAATTTTTCATCAATTTTTCAACTTTCTCCACCGTGTTGCCCCAAAGTTGAAAAATGAACCGGAATTGTTTCAATTACTGCCTCTTGATAATCAGGAAATAAATATCTTTGCTCTTTAAAATTTCCGGGAATGAAGACGTTAAGATCCATATTGCCCGTCATTTTTTTGCTGACTGCTGCTATTTTTAAGGGATACCCGCAGGAACCGTGGTCATTGGAAAAGTGTGTGCGGTATGCCCTTGAAAACAATATTCAGATTAAGCAGCAGCAGCTAAATTCGGAATATGCAGGAAACAACCTTTTGCAGTCAAAAATGTCGCTGCTGCCCACTATAAATGCTTCCGCAGCACAGAGCAAATCCTTTGGCCGAGCCCTTGACCAGACGACTTACACGTTTACCCAGAACCAGACGATAACCAGTCTTAGTTCCAGTGTGAATGCCAACCTGGTTGTTTTTAACGGACTTCAGAAAATTAATCTGATCAGGCAAAGCCGGTTTGACCTGATGGCCAGTTTGCAGCAACTGGAAAAACTGAAAAATGATCTCGCGTTGAACGTGGCTGCAGCCTATCTGCAGATTCTTTTCAATATGGAACTTTTGAATTCTGCCCAACAGCAGGCCGAAGTGACACGTCAACAGGTTGAACGCACAGCAAAACTGGTGGATGCAGGAAGCCTGCCAATGGGAAATCTGCTGGAAATACAGGCTCAGCATGCTACTGAAGAAGTCCAGATTGTAAATTACCAGAATCAGCTCGATATTTCTTATCTTACCCTTGCCCAGCTTCTTGAATTGAAAGATACTGAAGGATTCCGAATTGAAATTCCTGATTTTTCCGACTTTCAGTTTAAAGAAGTACTCGATCCGGTGGCCGACATATATCAGGACGCTCTGCGAAACCTTCCCCAGATAAAAATTGCCGAATACCAGCTGAAAAGTTCGGAAGCCGGGCTCAGTGTGGCACGCGGCGGCCGTTCGCCCCGGCTTTTCATTGCCGCCTCCTACGGAACAGGTTATTCTGATATCCGGCAGCGCATCATCGGTACAACCCCTCAAACTATCCCGATTGGAGCTACGCAGGGAGGGGAACTGGTTTACAGCCAGATAGAGCAACCAATTTACGACACCTACCCCCTGAAAATGCAGCTGAAAGACAATGCAAGCACCACCCTGACCTTTGGCCTTTCTGTACCTCTGTTTAATGGTTGGTCGGTAAATACCCAGGTTAGTAATGCCCGCCTGAATGTGCAGAACGCCCGATACAACCTTGACCTTAGCAAAAACCTTCTTTACAAGGACATTCAGCAGGCGCATGCCGATGCACTTGCTGCCGTAAAAAGGTATCTCGCCAGTGAAAAATCACTAGAAGCTCAAAAAGAATCGTTTAAATATGTACAGCAGAAGTATGAGGTAGGTCTGGTAACCACCGTGGATTTCAACACGGCCAAAACCTCACTGGCCCGCGCTGAGTCGGAACTTCTCCAAGCCAAATATGACTACCTTTTCCGCATCAACATTCTGAACTTTTATCGTGGTAATCCTCTTACTGTAAAATAATACATCATGAACACAAGCAAGCTTGTAAAGTACCTTTCTGGCATTGTAGTTTTTCTGATTATTCTGGCCATTGTCGGTAAAAAAGCTGGATGGTTTGGTAAGGAAAAACCCGTAAAGGTGGCTGTTGAAAAAGTGCAGCGAAGAAGCATCACAGAAGTCATTACCGCTAACGGCAAGATTCAGCCCGAAACAGAAGTGAAAATAACACCCGATGTGTCAGGAGAAATTGTGGAACTGGCTGTCAGGGAAGGGGATGAGGTTAAGGCAGGCCAATTTCTATTGAAAATCAAGCCTGAAGTATATATATCGGCCCGGGATCAGGCAGCAGCTGCAGTCAACACCTCCAAAGCCAATCTGGCCAATGCCCGGGCAAGACTTCTTCAGGTTGAGGCCCAGTTTGCCCAGGCTGAACTGTCATACCAGCGCAGCCAGAAATTATGGGAACAGCGCACCATCTCGGAAGCAGAATGGGAACAGGCACAGGCTTCCTATAAAATGGCCAAAGCCGATGTGGAAGCTGCCAAACAAACTGTTGTCTCAGCCGAATTCACCGTCAGAAGCGCAGAAGCAAACCTCAAACAAGCCGAGGAAAACCTGTCGAAAACAACGATCTATGCCCCCATGTCGGGCACCATTACCATGCTGAATGTCGAAAAGGGCGAGAGGGTGGTAGGTACAAACCTTATGACAGGTACAGAAATTATGCGCATTGCCAATCCCGAACGTATGGAGGCCAAAGTCGAAGTTAATGAAAACGACATTGTCCGCGTTAAACTGCACGATACAGCCCTGATTGAAATCGACGCTTACCTGGGTGAAAAATTTAAAGGAATTGTGACGGAAATTGCCAACTCTGCAAATGTTACCGCCGGCATGTCGACCGATCAGGTGACAAACTTTGATGTCAAAATTCTGATTCTTGAATCTTCTTATACACACCTTCTTAAACCCGGACAGCGTACCCCCTTTCGGCCTGGAATGTCAACCACCGTCGAAATCCAGACCGAAACTCGCGAAAATGTTCTCTCCGTGCCCATCATGGCGGTTACTACACGTACCGATTCTGTACTGATATCCCAGATCGGGGCAGATACCTCCCGTATCAAACTTCCTTCTGTGAAAAAAGGAGAACTGATTGAATTTGTTTTTGTACCCAATCAGGGGAAAGCTGACATACGCCCTGTGAAAACAGGAATCCAGGATAACAATTACATTGAAATTATTTCAGGACTGGAAGAAAATACAGAAGTAATCGCAGCTCCCTTCAGTGCTGTTTCCCGCACGCTGAAGTATAACTCGCCCATTAAGATTGTTGATAAGAAAGACCTGTTCAGGGAGGAAAAATAATCCTTTGCCTTAAGCGCATGTCAAAATTGCTGCTGATTGAAACCACCGGAGATGTCTGTTCCGCAGCTATTGCTGAAAACGGTAATGTTCTTGCCGTAAAGGAAGATTATGAAAAAAAATCGCATGCGGCTGTGCTTACAATGCTCATTCAGGACCTATTGACAGAGGTTTCATTAACCATCAGGGATCTCCAGGGTATTTGCGTAAGCCAGGGACCTGGTTCCTACACAGGCCTCCGTATAGGAGTGTCAGTGGCAAAAGGTATTTGCTACGGTGCAGGTCTGCCTCTTCTTGCTGTCAATACTCTCCTTGCCATGAGCTATGGTATGAGGAAGGAGCTTAACAGCAACATCTTTTCCCTTCACTCCGGCAAACCTTTTCTTTTCTGCCCTATGACTGATGCCAGGCGCATGGAAGTTTATACAGCTTTGCTGAATGAAAACCTGGAATTCATTCTTGAAACCACTGCCCTTGTGCTGAGAGAAGATTCCTTTTCCGATTACCTCAGCAGACAGCCGGTCTTTTTTTTCGGATCAGGGGCCGAAAAAGCCTCAAAACTGATCCGCCATCCCAATGCTTTTTTCCGGACTGATTTCCGGCCCAGGGCTGCTTATCTGGCAGAACCGGCAGACTTCGAATTCCGTCAGCAGCATTTCCGGGATGTTGCATATTTCGAACCCTTCTACCTCAAAGATTTTGTTGCAACCATTCCAAAAAAGAAACTGTCAATTTGATTTGGCATATATTTTGGGTATCCTGAAAGAGAATACAGTTATCAATGAGAAATAAGCCTTTAAATATAACTCCCTTTCCAGTACTGATACTTTTTCTTTTTCTGGCAGCATTCATGATTTCAAAGGCGCAGATACCAATTAATTCATTGCCCAACAACGCTTACAAAGCAGGAGAAAAACTGGTTTATCTTCTCTACTATGGACCCATTGACGGAGGCCTTGCCACAGCCACACTGGAAAAAACTCCCTATAACGGAGGAGAAGTGTATCATGCCCGCATTGAGGCAAAAACCATCGGTCTCGCCGAAGTTCTTTACCATATCAAAGACGTATATGAAAGTTATTTTGATCCGGTGACCGGGCTTCCTTACAAGGCAATACGAAATATTCAGGAAGGTCGATACAGAGACTATGATGAAATCTATTTCTACCGTGAAAATAACACCCTGAAAAGCTTGAAGAAAGGCACCATTAGTGTGCCGGAATACCTGCACGATATTGTATCTGTGCTTTATTACTTCAGACGGTCCGACCTTTCCGGCCTGAAAAACGGAGATGTTATTAAAATTCAGACATTTTTCGGCGGGGACCTCTTCCCGGTTATCCTTCGCTATCAGGGAAAAGAGACCATAAAGACCGACCTTGGAAAAATACCATGTCTTCGATTTGCACCGGTTACAGAAGTAGGACGAATGTTTAAAACAGAAGACGATATGACCATCTGGTTTTCCGACGATGCCATGCGCCTTCCTGTTCGTGTAAAAATGAACCTGATTGTCGGTTCGGTAAAATGCGACCTGATCGAATACCATAACCTGCCGGCACCTCTGCCAAAAGCAAAATAGAACCAAAATGCGGCAGATTAACTACCTTTGATTCGGGTACAAATTTCCCTTCTGCTTCATGTATCGTCGCTATTACGAAATACTCGGTATTCCCGAAGATGCAGGCCCCGACGAAATCAAACAGGCTTACCGTCGGCTCGCGCTTCAGCTGCATCCTGATGTTAATAAGGCACCCGACGCTCACCAGCGCTTTATTGAAATATGTGAAGCCTATGAGATCCTTATCCGTTATGTGCAGAGGGAAAACGTTTCTGCTACTTCCTTTCATTTTCCTACCCCTGAAGAACGCGCCGATCTGGCATCCTGGGAGGAGGTTATCCGCGAAGCCCGCGAAAGAGCCAAAAGACAGTCGGAAATGCGTTTTGAAAAACTCCAGAAAGAACATGAAGCTTTTCAGAAAAGCGGGCTCTACGATCTTTCCCTCCTGCTCCGGTATTTTTTTCACTTAGCTGCAGTGTTGATTGCCCTTGCATTGATTGCCTTTCCCATCGTTATGGCCTTTGCTGTTGAATTAGCAGCTTTTTTTTATCTTGCCTATTTCTGGATTATCGGTACATTTCTTCTCTGGTACATCTGGTCAAACCGGAAAACCTGGTTCCGGCTGGGAGAATTGTATTTTAAACCAGCTGTGATCCGTCAGTTCCTTTCATCCAAACCGGTGACAAACAGCGATCCATGCTTCTACTGTAAAGGATATAAAGCCAATGGTATTCCGTTTGAGATTTTCCTGCTGAAAGTGCAGGATGTTGATCTCCGCAGCAAAGGAGCCCTCTGGCACGAAGTAAAGTACAAACGAAAAAATATCACTGCACAGATTCCCCGCAGCCATAAGGCCTTTCTGGTTCATCTCGGTGCATCCGCAACGAAACTCCTCACACTGGTAATTTTTCTTCTCTTTGTTCCGGTCGGAAGTATCCTTTGGAAATTTATCCTTGGACTTTTTACGGGAGGCATATTGAGCACCTTCCTTCATCTTTTTACACGCACCCGTCCGAAAACCCTGTACCTGCTGAATGCCACCATGCTCATTAAAATAATCATCTGGCTGGTTGTTCTCGGGGCTTTAAGCCGGATTACTTCTCAACACCAGATTGTTACAGGTCCTTATATTTATCTTGGTTTCTTCCTTCTGATTTTTTTTGTCGATCTGATTGTGGATCCGCTGGCGAATCTCGTGCCTCACAACCGGATGTACATACCCTTTTTCCGTCAGCCTTCCAGAATTATGGAATTGTACCGCCAGGGTTACCGCAATTTTCTTGAGGCCCCTGTCTGGGCAACCATCTATCCGCTTTTGAAATGGATTTTCTGAATTTTCTTCCTATAAAATATTTATGAGGCAGAGAACTGCAAGAATCTTCGGTTTTAATCGTTATACCCATAATTTTCCGTTATTCTTCCCATGGTGCGATGTCTGACAGGATGGGGAACGGATCTCCGGAAAAGTTTTCTAAAACCAATTTCCGCTTGTTCATTTGATTTGTATCTATTTTGAAGTACTTTTATCTTTTCAATGCAACTTCCTATGAAATACCTTACGTATTTACTGTTCTTCCTCTTGTCTTGTATGCTTGCCCAAAGCCCGCTTCATTCGCAGAATCTTTTAAAGAAACTGAAGGATAAGGCGGAAGACAAGGTTGTCAACAAAGTATTCGGGGACGATAATTCGGGTACCACCACCGGTACTTCCACGGGTACTGCTGCTTCTTCCGGAACGGAAACCCGGCAGGGCAGAATGCAGAATACTTCGGGAGGAGGCCTGGTTTCGACACCTCCTGATGTAAAGAAAAATCTAACTGCTGCCCGTTCCTCCTTTGCATCGGGCAGTTATGGGGATGCCCGGTATGCGGCGCGGCAGGCCTTGCTGGGGGTGGAAATGGAAATGGGGAAACAGGTTCTTGCTTCGCTTCCCCAGAAAGTGGATGGTTTGGAGGTAGATCCTTCACAGGACCGAGTTACCAGCACAGGAATCGGTTTCGTCGGGCTTGCCATGGAACGTACCTATAGGTCGGATGAAAAGGAACTGCGTATTCTCGTTAACAATGATGCCCTTCTGCTGTCATCAGTAAATGTGTATCTGAATGCTGGTTATGTATCAACCGATGAACCAGGGAAAAAAGTGGTGCAGTTTCAGAATTACAAGTCTTTGCTTAGTTATGACGATGCATCGGGATATACACTGAATGTACCGTTCGGGCAATCATCCATGTTTACGGTGCAGGGAATCAATTACAGCAGCGAAAATGCATTTATGGCAGCGGCCGGACAGTTTGATATCGAAAAAATTAAAAAGGGTCTTGGGGAAAAATGATGCTTCACCGGAATGCTACTATTTGCGGTGAATTTACTGTTCCCTAAAAAATCATACAGTATGAAACAATTGATTTTTATTCAGTTATGGATTGTCCTTATGGCATTTCTGCCTTTAAGGGCCCAGGATGTCATCACCCGATTGCAGGAAGCAGAAAAATCCTATACATCCGGACAACTGGAAGAAACAAGGTTTGCTTTGCAGGAAGCAATCGCCGGCATTAACCAGGAAATCGGAAAAGAAATTTTGAAAGCCCTGCCGGCAAATCTTGGCGGATTACCCGCTGATATGAAGCAGGATAATATTTCAGGTGCCGTTGGGTTTACAGGACTCTCAATAACCCGTGTTTATGCTACGGAAGAAAAATCAGCCCGTGTTGAAATTCTTGGAGATTCCCCCTTGCTGGCAAGTATTAACGCTCTTCTCTCCCTCCCGGCAATCATGGGCGCTTCTGATCCAAATCAGAAACGAATCAGGGTAGCAGGCTATAAGGGAATTCTGCAAAAAGAAACCGGAGATAATCCGTCGTATAATGTGCAAATACCTATTGACCAGACTCTTCTTACCGTGAATGTTACCGGCGTGGCTGAAGAAACTACTGTCATGTCAATGGTGAATGCATTGCCGGTTGATATCATAGCAAAATACGCAAAGTAACAGGAAAGCCAAGCAAGATTCCTGCCCGGAATTACTATCTTCACCGGAACAATCATAGCCTGTGATAATACTATGCCGGTTTTTATTTGCCGGCATTCTGAGCATTACATATGCTGTGTCCTTTTTTTATCTGTTTGCTGTGCCAGAAATTTTTTCAAAGCAAGGATTTTTGATAAAAATTGCCGAAATTTTCAGGCCTGAATAGGTAGCAGGATTTCGGGAATGAAGCGAAAACTTCAGTAGGCCATATTTCGCAGGTTAGTACTGAATCCGGATTGACCGCGAGATAAAAAGCTTGTCTGGTGTTGCTAACTGAACAATAGCTGTTCCGTAGATATACTTTTCACTGTTATCCGGCCATGAGAATTTTTGTGACCAGCGACATCCACGGTGCTTATAGGGCTCTGGAACAGTGCCTTCTCCGCAGTGGCTTCCAGCCTGAAGAAGATCAGCTGATTGTTCTGGGAGATATTTGCGACGGATGGCCTGAAACACATCATGTAATCAGAGCATTGTCGGGTATTAACCGTCTGATTCTGCTCAGAGGAAATCATGATGAATGGGCTTTACACTGGATGAAAACTGGAGCAATCACCCCCGGCTGGTGGATGCAGGGGGGAAAGGCAACCGTAACCAGTTTTGAAAATGGATTAACTGAGGAGGATATTGCATTTATGGAAAGAGCACTATACTATTATGAATGGAATGACCGTCTTTTTGTCCATGCAGGGATACTGCCGGGAATACCCCTGGATGAACAGGATCCTGAAGTGTTTCTGTGGGACCGCAGCCTGGTGATGAAAGCTCTTCAACTGGAAGCCGAAAAGCCCGGATCCCGTTTAAGTAATTACCATGAAATTTACGTAGGCCATACTCCTACCCTGAATTTCGGAACCGATAAACCTATGAGAGTGTGCGAAATCATTCTCACCGATACGGGAGCCGGATGGGAAGGCGGCCGTTTGTCATTTATTGAAGTCACTACCGGTGAAATTTTTCAGAGCGACAGGGTGGATACGCTGTATCCTGAAGCTGAAGGAAGATAATTGTATAAATATTCATATGAATAACAGGGAACTGATTACATTTGTTGAAAGGTTTTCAATTTTTTATGCCGCAAAATCTCAACCATGAGAATGAGAGCCGGATCTGGGATGCTTTCCGTCACGGAGAACACGGAGCCCTGGAGTTAATTTACCGGCAGTATTCTGTTATTTTGTACCGGTATGGGTTTCGCTTTGTTGGGAATCCGGCCATGCTGGAAGATATTTTGCAGGATTTCTTTCTCTATCTGATCGATCACCGTTATAATCTTGGAAAAACCACTTCTGTCCGTTACTATCTTCTCAAATCATTTCGGCGGTTTCTTTTCAGAAAGGTGAAATCCGGACTGCGGTATAAAGGAACCCCGTTGACCGATGACCTGAATTTTACCCTTGAATTTTCAATGGAAACTTTTTCCGATAAGCAGGAAGATCAAAAGGAAAAAAGAGAAAAACTCCGGGAAGCTCTGGGCCTATTGACCCGGCAGCAGCGCGAAGCGATTTATCTGAGATTCTACGTAGGACTTGACTATCAGGAAATTGCCGAAATAATGGAAATAAAGTATCAGTCGTCACGCACCCTGGTGTATCTGGCAATTAAATCATTGCGTGAAATTTTTTCCTCCGGAGGGCACTTATCAAAAACTTGAAATTTAATTAATACAAATTCTGATACCTGGTCTTATTTAATCCGGATAGATGTCCGGGAGAAATTTTAAACTCATTCCAAAATGAACGATTATCGGTTATACCGGGCCGAAGATTTTGCACAGGATCCTCTGTTTGTTTCAATGGTTAAGGACAAGTCTCCTGATACTGAAAGGTTCTGGAAGCAATACTGGGAAAATCATCCTGAGCAGAAACAGGAACTTGATCTTGCTGTAGAAATGGTAAAGACGTTCCTGATACAGGAACCTGATCTCAATCCCCAAAAACAGGAAATGATTCTTAAAGAAATCCTGGAGCATGAATCGAACCGGAGGAAGAAAATTTTCAGAATGCCTGTTTCGGGCAGGTGGCTCAGGGCAGCAGCTATAATAGCTGGGCTTGTTTTGGCCGGAACATTTCTGATACAAAGATATACCGGAAATGTCAGTTTTTCCACAGGGTACGGAGAAGTGCGGAAAGTTGTTCTTCCCGATCAGTCAGAAGTTATGCTGAACGGCAATTCACGCATTCACTTTGCACGCAACTGGAAGGAAGATCAACCCAGAGAGGTATGGGTGGAAGGTGAAGCGTTTTTTGATGTACGCAAATTGGGCGATCTGCCGAATAAACGGTTCCTTGTTCATACGGCTGATCTTGTTATTGAGGTTCTGGGAACACGTTTCAATGTTGATGCAAGGGGAGAAAATACAACGGTCACACTCAATTCAGGTCAGATCTTAATTAATCTGCCCAACAGGGAAACCGACAGGGCCTTGCTCATGAAACCCGGCGAAATGGTCACTTATTCCAAGGAAAGAAAAACCCTGGTAAGAAAAGAAGTTGCCGCTGACGAATTCAGTGCATGGACTCAGGGTAAACTGATTTTTGATAACAATACGCTGATGGAAATAGCAAGGAAAATTGAGGCCACGTATGGTGTTAGGGTTAAAATTGATAACCGTGATCTGGCACAGCGAAAAATGAGGGGCGCAGCACCAACCGATAATATTGACGTACTGCTGCTCACCATCGAAAAAGTTTTTGATCTGAAAATCACCCGTAATGGTGATGAAATTCTTCTGGAAAGAAAATGACAAGCTAAATATTGTGACATTCTTTACTAACTCAACTAACCAGATATGAAAAAGAAAGATCACTTTTTGTGGACCAGACTGCTGATGCTTACAGCAGTTCTTGTATTGGAGGCAAACTCCTTCTCCCAGGAGATGTTTGCTCTTACCGCCGATTCGAACAAAGGAAGGCAGGCAATCTCATCCAGGGAGTCATTAAGCCAGTACCTCACTCAATTGGAACAGCGCTTCAATGTTGTTTTCAGTTATGAGTCGGGATTGCTGGACAATGTTTCCGTTCCGGAAGCCCTTAGAAATTTTCAGGCGGATGAGATCGATCCCTATGTTAAGGAAATTCAAAGGGCTAGCAAGTATCAGGTCGATAAGGTTGGGCTTGGGTACTATGTGATTACGCCCCGACAGGACAAGCAACTGATGCCCCTGCTTCAGAGAATAGCAGGACTGAGCAACAGCAGCAGAAACGAAGAAAAAATTCAACTGGAAATGCTCAGCCTCCGGGAAATCTCTGCCCTTCAACAAACCTTTCAGGTAAAAGGACGGGTAGTGGCCGCCGAAACCAATGAACCTTTGCCCGGAGTTACAGTACTCGAAAAAGGAACAACCAATGGCACCATTACCAATGCTAACGGAGAATACAGCATTACTCTCACAGGTCCTGATGCCATACTATCGTTTTCCTATGTAGGATATAAAACAGAGGAAGTTGCCGTGTCAGGGAAAACGGTAATCAATCTGAGCCTGGTTGAAGATATTAAAAAGCTGGAGGAAATTGTTGTTATCGGCTACGGGACACAAAGAAAAACCGACCTGACGGGAGCTGTGGCTACCGTTTCGGAACAGGCTTTGAAAAATACCATTTCCACTTCTATTGACCAGGCCCTGCAGGGAAAGGCTGCCGGTGTGCAGGTATTTCAGAATTCCGGCCAGCCGGGCGGCGGAGTTTCCATAAGAATCCGCGGTGCAGGTTCTATCAACTCCGGCAGTGAACCCTTGTATGTCATTGATGGTGTCCAGGTTTCAGCGCAGGCTCAGGGAACAGCGGTAGGTTTTGACTGGGCTGGCGGCGGTAATGGACAGACTGCTGTTAGCGCCCTTTCAACCCTCAACCCGGCTGATATCGTGTCGGTTGAAATCCTGAAAGATGCTTCAGCCAGTGCCATTTACGGTTCCCGCGGAGCTAACGGAGTGGTTATTATTACCACCAAGCGGGGTAAAGCAGGTGAATCGAAGGTAAACTATGACGCATATTACGGTTGGCAAACCTTGCCAAAACGCATGGATGTTATGAATCTGAGAGAATATGCATCATACCAGAATGAACTGGCCGATCTGGGCCTCATTACCCACAGGCAGGAATTTCAGGATTTGTCTATTCTTGGGAACGGAACCGACTGGCAGGACGCTGTTTTCCGCACAGCACCGGTGCAAAGCCATCAGATCTCCGTTTCAGGCGGTAACGAAAGAACCACCTACGCTCTGACAGGCGGCTACTTTGCGCAGGACGGAATTGTAATCGGTTCGAATTTTGACAGGTATTCTGCCCGACTTAATCTTGAAAACCAGGCAAAAGACTGGATCAAAGTGGGAAGTAACTTTATGGTAAGCCGTACCAACGAGCGGATTACCCTTAACGATTCCGATGACGGGGTTATTACGGCTACCCTGCTTCAGGCACCCGATATCCCATTGAAATTTCCTGACGGAAGCTGGGGAGGTCCGGTTACTACCCAGTTTGGTGTCACCAACCCCGTGGCCATGGCACTCGACAGAGATCTGAATGTAACACGCACTCGTGCTCTCGGAAGTGCTTATTCCGATATTACTTTCCTGAAGCATTTTACATTACACTCTCAATTCAGTACTGATATACAGTTTATTAATAACTATGCCTTTCAGCCAACTTACCAGTATGGGCTGATTGTGAATACCCAGAACCAGTCAAGGAGAAATTACTCACAAAGCTTCTACTGGTCGTTGAATAACTATCTGACCTACCAGCAGGTTTTCGGCGAAAAACACGATGTTACCCTGATGCTGGCCCAGGAAGCCCAGGAATCAAATTGGGAAGGAATTGAAGGGGTTCGTAAGAATTTTGTCAGCAACGACGTCCAGGAATTGAATGCGGGAGAAGCAACAACAGCAACAAACAGTGGATACAAAGGCAGTAATGCCCTGGCATCCTATTTTGCAAGGATGATGTACACCTATGCCGGTAAATATATGCTTACAGCTACATTCCGGGCAGATGGTTCTTCCAATTTTGGACCCAATAAACGTTGGGGATACTTCCCTTCAGTATCGGTAGCATGGAGAATTTCCAATGAGAACTTTATGCAGAACCTGCAGTTTGTGAGCAACCTGAAACTCCGTCTGGGTTACGGAGAAGTCGGTAATCAGGCCATCCCCGGATATGCTTATGGCTCAGCCCTGCGTACAGCACCTTCAGGAATCGGAAATGGATTTCTGCTGACAAACCTGCCCAATCCGGATGTCCAGTGGGAAGCAACCATCGACAAAAACCTTGGTGTTGATCTTGCCCTCTTCCAGAACCGTATTGACATGACCCTTGAAATTTACAAACGCAATACAGACAACATGTTGCTCCGCATGCCCTTGCCAAACTACATGGGAGGAGGAAGCTGGATGGGTATCGAGGCTCCTTTTGTCAACCTCGGAAAAATGGAAAATAAAGGATGGGAACTTAGCCTTACCACCCATAATCTCACAGGCAGATTTTCCTGGATTACCACCCTTTCGCTTTCGCACAATGCCAATAAAGTGCTGAGCCTTGGTGAAGAAGGAGCGGCTATTTTTAGAAATGTGCAGTGGTTTAACACTGTAACCAAAACAGCCGTCGGAAAACCTTTAGGTCAGTTTTACGGATATGTGGTTGACGGAATCTTCGTTGATTATAATGATATCATCAACAGCCCCAAACAACGCGATAAGATTGATGCCTGGTCAGGGGTATTCCCTGGTGATATCAAGTTCAAAAACATAGACCATACATCAACGGCCGACTGGATAATCGAAGGGGATACCCTCCACGATGTTCAGGTTATTGATGACCTCGACCGGACTTACATTGGAAACCCCTATCCCAAATTCTCTTATGGATTGGGTAATGAATTCCGCTGGAACAATTTTGATCTGAGCATTTTTATCCAGGGAACCTACGGAAACGATATCTATAATTTTACCCGTAGGAGCACGGAAGGAATGAGGAATCTTTACGGGAATCAGCTTAAGACCGTTAACGACCGCGTGCGGTTTGAACTGATTGATCCCGAAGGATCCTTAACCGACCCGAAAAATGTGAGGGTTATTAATCCGGAAACTACCATGCCAAGGGCAATAAACACTGATCCGAATGAGAACACAAGGGTATCGTCACGATACGTAGAAGACGGATCCTACCTGCGGATAAAAAATATTTCGTTTGGGTATACTTTCCCGAGCGCACTGATATCAAAGATTAAAGCCAATCAGTTGCGCATCTACATGAACATTCAGAATGCCTTGACATTCACAAAGTACACCGGATTTGATCCCGAAATTGGTTCTTACAACCAGGATCCGCTTCTGACCGGTGTTGATAACGGGCGTTATCCGATGCCACGGATTGTTTCGGTTGGATTAACCCTTGGATTCTAATTGATGTAACCCTGAAAAACTTATGTATATGAAAAAGAAATATAGATTACTTCGCATAATTGTCCCGGTAATCCTTTTGTTATCAGGATTTGCCTGCAGTGAGGATTTTCTGAACAGACCCCCGCAGGACGCACTGACACTTGATAATTTTTATCAGACGTCTGAACAGGTAAATGCGTCAACGGCTTCTCTTTACGGATGGCCCTGGTTTGATCTGAATGACAAGGCTCACTGGGTAATTGGTGACGCCACTTCAGGCAACCACTGGACCAACGACGGTGACATGGCACAGTTTTATCAGCTGGGTGTTACCCAAAACAATCCGCGTTTGAACGAAGCATGGAATTCATTGTTCAGGGTAATAGCCCATTCGAATATGGTAATAAACAATATTCCCACCAAAGCTGGTGCCTCAGTGCCTGCTGAATTGAAAAACAGAGTGGTCGGGGAAGCTAAATTTATGCGGGCTACTGCCTATTTTTACCTGGTAAGGCTTTGGGGCCCTGTCCCTATTATTGAAAATAACAGCGCCATTGTTTTTGATTCCAAAATTCCCCGCAATACGGTGGAAAGTGTTTATCAGTTTATCATCAATGATCTGACGGATGCAGCAGGTAAATTACCGGCATCGTATTCAGGTAATGACCGGGGTAGGGTTACCAAATGGGCGGCCGAAGGTATGCTGGCAAAAGTATATCTTGCCAGGTCTGGATGGGGACAAAGCGGGTCGCGCAACCAGGCCGATCTTGACAAAGCCAAGGAATTGGCAGGTGATGTTATCAACAGCAGCGGGCTTAAACTGAAACCCGAGTATGCTGATCTGTTCCTGTATAAGGGAGAAGACGCTGAAAAGGACAACCAGGAATCCCTGTTTGCCTTTCAATGGATACCCTGCCAGGGTTGGGGCACTCAAAATACCAACCAGGCCTACTGGGCCAAAGACAATACCCTTACCGGAGTTGGTGATGGCTGGGGCGGATACATCGGCCCGACCATCGACCTGCAGAATGAATATGAACCGGGAGACAAACGACGTCATGAAACGATTATGCAGGACGGCGATTATTATCCCGAATTAAAGAAAAAGGACGGCGGATATACCTTTGTGGCCCAACCTAACGATAATATCGGTGAAAATGCCTGCTTTGCCGCTATCAAGAAATATGTCATCGGAACCCCGGAAGACAATAACGGAAAAGTATGTTTTATGTCTACCGGAATAAATACGTACGTGCTCCGGTTGGCTGATGTTTATCTCATTTACGCGGAAGCTGTTCTCGGTAACAATTCCTCCACATCGGATGCCGATGCTCTGGCTGCCTTCAATGCGGTGCGTACACGTGCCGGACTGGATGCAAAAACAAGTATTACTTTTCAGGATATCTTTCACGAAAGAAGGGTTGAGTTTGCCTATGAAGCCGATTTCTGGTACGACCTGATAAGATGGCATTACTGGAATCCCACTGCTGCCATTGCCTTTATCAATAACCAGGAAAGGGGTACCTATTACTGGCAGGGAACAACCCGCATGCTGAACTCTTTCAAGATTACTGCAACCGACGACAGTTTTGTTTTACCAATTCCGGCTTCAGAAACTGACCAGAATCCAAAACTCCTGGACCCCCCGGTTCCGTATAACTTCGGTAAATAAGTATTATCCAGTCAATCTGAACGAATATGAAAAAATACATAAACAACATTTCGGAAAAAATATCCTGGCTCATGATGGCTCTGATCATCGCTGCAGCCGGGTATTTTGTCACTTCCTGCGAACAGGAGGAAGACTATGGCGTACCTGTTATTACTAAAGTCAGAATTGTCGCAAAAGACAGCGCACTAACCGAGGGACAGTTGGGACAAATGATTGTTATCCAGGGTAAAAACCTCAGCTCAACAATGCACATCTATTTTAACAATGTGGAAGCTTTCTTTATGCCTACCCTGGTAACCGACAAAAACATTATCGTTACCATCCCCGGAGAATTCCCCACAGAGATCAATAATAAGATTACTGTTGTTACCAAAGGAGGACAAACAACCTATGATTTCCCGGTTCTGATTCCTCCTCCTGATGCCGATACGATTCCTCTCGAGTATGTACCCGATGGCGAAATTTTGCAGATCAAAGGCAAATACTTCGTAAACCTGATTAAAGTTGTCTTCCCGGGAGAGGTGGAAGGAACCATTGTGAGCTACACTGACAAGCTGATCAATGTAAAAGTCCCTGAGGGAGCCCAACCCGGCAAGATCAAGGTGTACGCCGTGGCAGGTATGGATTCAACCGATTCATGGTTCCGTGATAACCGCAACGTGTTTATCAATTTCGACGATCTGCCGATCTGCTGGGGAGGAGATGCCTATGTACGCGATCCTGAAACACTGCCTTCCGATTTCCCTGTAAAACCAATCAGCGGAAAATTCTACTACCTGAAACAGGATTACGGTGATAATCAATGGTGGATTCAGGAAACGGTCATTGCTTACTGCGGTGGTCTGCAGGTCGAAGGAAATCCTGCCGATTACGACCTGCGCTTTGAAATGTGGGTAGGTGATACGAAGTTCGATAAAAACTGGTTTGAGGTAGGAATGGTCGATGTGGGATTTATCGAATGGAAACCCTATACTGCAGATTTTGGAAACAAAGTATATGAAAAGACAGGCTGGATGACAGTAAGTATTCCTCTTGATAAATGGCCCAACATTGCCGGCAAACCTTTCCACCTCGATCGGTTTGGTTCCTGGAAATCACAGGTGGGAATGACTTTTGATTTTGCTTTCGACAATTTCAGGATTGTTCCCAAAATCAAAAAATAAAAGAGGGGCTGCATTTTTTATAGTTGATCAGATGATGGTTTGAAGCGGGCAGACTTTTTCCTGCCCGCTTTCTTTATACGTACTTTTAAATTCATCCGTATATTTGGAATTATTGAAGATACAGTTCCTATTTTTTAAAGTAATGCTAAAGGATATACTTTCAGCAAGTTATGTAGTATATTTACTTTTCTTTTATGAAAACACCCATTCTTTTTTTACTGGCAGTTCTTTTTGCTGAAGTAAACATTCCAGCACAGAAGGCCAATCCTGTGCGTCTTCACCCGGAAAATCCGCATTATTTTCTTTTCCGCGGAAAACCAGAAATTCTGATTACTTCGGCCGAACATTACGGATCGGTAATGAACAAGGACTTCGATTTCATAAAATACCTCAATACACTTCAAAAAGAAGGTTTTAATTATACCCGGCTCTTTTGTTCGGGGCACCTCGAGATGAATGATGCCACCTTTGGCATTGAGCGGAATACAATGAATCCACGCAAGGAATCCTATCTGGCACCCTGGAAGAAAATAAAGGACGGGGAACCTAAATCCCCCGGTGTTTATGACCTCGATCAGTGGAATGATGAATATTTCCAACGGCTGAAATTATTCGTGAAGGAAGCTTCCCTGAGAGGAATCGTGGTTGAAATCACGCTTTCCAGCTCAATTTATAACGAATCGATCTGGTCTTACAACCCGTTGAATCCTATAAACAACATCAACCTCAGCGATCCCAGGTACTTTAAACTGGCAAATACCCTGTACAACGGAGAGATGCTCCTGTTCCAGGAACGATACATCAGTAAAATTGTAACCGAACTGAATGAATTTGATAATATTATATATGAAATTCAGAATGAACCATGGTCTGACCATCCCTGTCTGCAGGAAATTATACCCAATGACAATAAAACACACCCGTTTGCATGGCAAAAACTGGCTGAAACAGCCGACCCGGTCTCTCATCTTTGGCAGCACCATATGGCCGAAATAATAACCAAAACGGAAAACACGTTGACTTACCAACATCTTATTTCTGAAAACATTTCCAATTTCAGGGCAAAAATTACAACTCCCGACTCCCTTGTTTCCGTTTTTAACTTCCACTATGCATTGCCTGAAGCAGCAAGCTGGAACTACAACCTGAACAAAGTGATAGCCCTCGATGAAACCGGCTTTATGCCCCACAAGGACTTTCTGTACCGTTCTCAGGCATGGAAATTCCTTCTTTCCGGCGGAGGGTTGTACAATAATCTGGATTACTCCTTTGTGGTTGGCTTTGAAGACGGAACATGGCCCATCCCGGAAGGGAATCCCGGCTGGGGCGGCCCGGCTTTCAGAAAACAGATCAAACTCCTGAAAGATTGTTTGTATTCCTTACCCTTTGTCAAAATGAAGCCGATACCAGCAACCAATAATGAAGTGTATGGTCTGGCTGAACAAGGCAAAAACTATTTAATTTACATCGCACAAAAAGATGTTCCTGCTCTTCCACTTGCCTTACCTTCCGGAACATATTCGGCCCGCTGGATTTCCCCTGCAACAGGTGATACATTGCAAAGTGATAGAATACATATCACGGGCAATGGCTGGGTGGCAACTCCTCCCCTATATGAGGAAGACGTTGCCTTAATAGTAACCCGGGAAAAATAAACTCTCCTTACAGACAAAAAAAAATTCTGGATGACAAAAAAAAATTCACTATAAACTGGAAGCGAATGGTATTTAATTTTATTAAAATAATGGCCGTTCGCACCTGGAAAGCAGCCAAACCTTTTTCTAAATAATTAATTATCAAATGTTTTCTGTTTTTCAAAACCTTCCGTAAAGGTTAGTGTGGGATTTTGTATCTTGCCTGACGGAAATAAATCAGTACCCTATGAAAAACATATACTTCATTATCAGTTTATTGGCAGGTGCCACACTGTTGATATCCTGCTCCGGAGAAGGGAAACAGGTTGTTAAAAAAGAACTTACCGGTGGATGGGAATTCAGGCAGGCAGGGACAGAAAAATGGTATCCGGCTGAAGTACCCGGTTGTGTACATACCGATTTGCTGAAAAACAAACAAATTGAAGATCCGTTTTACCGGATGAATGAGAAGGATCTTCAGTGGATCGATAAGAAGGACTGGGAATATCGGGTAGTTTTCACTACAGATCGTTCCTTCCAGAAAATGAAACACAAAGAAATCATCTTCAAAGGATTGGATACTTATGCCGATGTTTACCTGAATGATTCACTCATTCTGAAGGCAGAAAATATGTTCAGAGAATGGAAGGCCGATATTTCCAGTTTGCTAAAGGAAGGATCAAACGAACTGCGCATATACTTTCATTCACCCATAAAAATCGGACTCGAAAAACTGGAGAAGAACGGTTACCCACTACCTGCAGCGAATGATTATTCCGAAATCGGTGGCATGGGGGACAAGCGGGTGAGCATCTTCATCCGGAAAGCTCCCTATCATTTTGGATGGGACTGGGGTCCACGACTTGTTACCAGCGGTATCTGGAGACCTATTGAATTGCAGGGATGGAATGAAGCTCATATGGAAGACCTGTTTATCAGGCAGGATCATATAACCAGGGAACAGGCCGAAATTACTGCCCTGTTTACAGTTTATTCTGATAAAGAAATGCCGGCCATGCTGAGTATTTCGGACAATGACCTGAAGCAGGTTCTCGGAACGAGGGAAGTGCAATTAAAACAGGGGTATAATACTTTCGATATCCCTGTGAAGATCAGCAATCCGCGGCTTTGGTGGTCACATGGCCTGGGGGAACAGAACATCTACACGTTCACAGGTTCGTTGCTGACCGGGAATACCCTCCTTGACAGCCGGATGGTAAGTACCGGATTACGGGATATAAAACTCATCCAAAAAACAGACCCTGACGGTAAAGGCGAAAGTTTCTATTTTCAGCTTAACGGGGTGCCTGTTTTCATGAAAGGGGCCAATTATATTCCCAATGATGCCTTCTTGCCCAGAGTTACTAATGAACGATACGAAGATGTTGTGAAACGGGCTGCAGATGCCAACATGAACATGCTCAGGGTATGGGGCGGCGGTATTTACGAAAACGATGTGTTTTATGATTTATGCGATAAATACGGGATACTACTGTGGCATGACTTTATGTTTGCCTGCAGTATGTATCCGGGAGACAACGAATTCCTTGAGAATGTAAGAAACGAAGCAGTTCAGAATGTAATGCGCCTCAGGAACCATCCTTCCATTGCCTTGTGGTGCGGAAACAACGAAATTGAAACTGCCTGGAGAAACTGGGGATGGCAGAATCTGTATAATGAACAGCAAAAGAAGGAAATATGGAAGGCCTACGACACCCTCTTCCACAAATTATTGCCTTCCGTTGTCAATGAATATGCTCCCGGAATGCCTTACTGGTGGTCCTCCCCCACCCAGGGACTGAACGTAACTGACTACAACCGGCCCTACAGGGAACTGTATTCAGGTGATGTGCACATGTGGTCTGTATGGCATGGGAAACAACCCTTCAGCCTGTATGAAAAATACATCGGACGTTTTATGAGCGAGTATGGATTCCAGTCATTCCCCGAAATGAAGACCATTGAGTCATTTACTTTGCCTGAAGACAGGGATATCACTTCTGAAGTACTGAACTGGCACCAGAGAAGCGGACCTGGGAATATGCTGATTAAAACCTACCTTGATATGTATTATAAGCCTGCCCTGAATTTCGAACATTTTCTTTACCTGAACCAGGTATTGCAGGCCGAAGGCGTATCTCTGGCTATGGAAGCCCACAGAAGAGCTATGCCATGGTGCATGGGGTCGCTGTTCTGGCAAATTAACGACTGCTGGCAGGCTCCTTCCTGGTCAAGCACCGATTATTTCGGCCGGTGGAAGGCCTTGCATTATTATGCAAGAAAAGCTTACAAGCCTCTCCTTATTTCACCGGAAGTGAAAAATGATTCATTATTTATTTACATGGTATCGGACAGCCTGAACGATCAGCATGGTGTCCTGAGATTCGCTTTGTATAATTTCGATGGGAATTTGCTCCTGAAACGGGAAAAGGAAGCAAATATACCGGGAAATACAAGTACCGTTGTCTGGGTAGAGCCCATACAAACATTTACACAACTGGGAAAACTGCAGGACGTTTTTCTGTACCTTGAATTTGTTGCCGGAAAGACTCAGGAAGCTGAGCGTTATTTCTATTTTGATGCCCCAAAAAACCTGAATCTTGCCATTCCTGCAATAAAATACAGGGTTCAGAAGAAAGGAAAAGTTTACGAAATTACCCTTTCAACCGATAAACCGGCAAGGGATGTTTACCTGAATTCCGTATCGTGTGACGGATGGTTTGATGACAATTATTTCGATATGCTTCCAGGCAGGGACTACAGGATAACATTTTACCCGAAAAATGACTGCAGTCGACTGGACGATTTGCGGGTTGTTTCACTTGCCGGAAGTTATGTGAACCAGGGAAAATAATCTGCATTATTCTTGCAGGTAGCTGCAGACAGTTTCGATTCAGACCAAAATATACCTTGTTGCGGAAATTGTCTGCTTGAAACATTTTTGTACTTTTATATTTGATTTTCAGGATGGTTTCAGATGGCTAAGACACTGGGTGAACGGCACAGGATTTCAAGTTTTAAACTGCATGCCCTGCTATCAATTACGCAGGCCATCAATGAGAATTTGTCTGTTGAGGAGCTGCTTGCCCGTTATCGCAGCCTGCTGGAAGAAGACCTGAAAATCGGAAAGATTCTCATATACAAATTTGATGAAAAGAAATGGGAATGCTTGCTATACTGGGGTCTGGAGGAAGAAGTATCCCGAACAATCGACGTTGAAAGGGATCTCCTGAAATATGCGGAAATAACAACCCTTACTTCAGCAGGTGAAAACCTTGCCCAGCACTTCGACATCGTTATCCCCGTATATAAAACCACCAATCCAATTGCCTATGTACTCATAGGCGACATAGAGGAAGGAGAAGGGGTAAGTCCGGTCATCAAACATCTTCCTTTTGTACAAACCCTGTCGAACATCATTATGGTAGCTATTGAGAACATAAGGATGTTCAATGAATTGCTGCGGCAGGAAGCGCTGAAGAAAGAGCTGGAACTGGCATCGCGTATGCAGAACATGCTGATCCCCAAGAACGATACACTCCCAAGGAATAATCATATCCAGGTTACTTCTTTTTATCATCCGCATTATGAGGTGGGTGGAGACTATTACGATTGTATCAGGTTGAGCCGCGATGAAGTAGGGTTTTGCATAGCAGATGTTTCAGGAAAAGGAATTTCAGCAGCGCTGCTTATGTCGAATTTTCAGGCCAACCTGCGGGCATTGTTTTCGCACGAGATTTCCCTGACGGCTCTCGTGGAAAGATTGAATGAAAGGGTTATGAATAGCGCTAATGGGGAAAAATTCATCACGTTGTTTGTTGCCAAATACAATTACAGAACCCGAGAGCTGAATTTTGTGAATGCAGGTCATAATCCGCCGGTATTATACCATAAAGAGAGCCGCAAGCTTGTGTTCCTTCGCAGTGGTTGTGTGGGAATCGGCATGCTGGATGAAATTCCCTTTATTCATCATGGAAGTATGTTGATTGAAGAACCTTCGAAGATGATATGTTATACTGACGGACTGGTAGAAGTAATTGATGATACAGGAGTAGGTTTCGGGACTGCCGTCATTGAGGAAAACATTGCAAATGATGCTCCTGTTGCTGAAAACATTAACAGCATTATTGAGTCAAGGCGCATACTTAGCGGCAGTACAGCCATTTTTGATGATATCACTATCCTTGGTATTGAATTCTATGCCTGACCGGCATCAGTAAATACCTGCCCACTACTATCCTCGGTTGTCATAATTTCCTTGTGGTATATATCCAGGGCAACAATAATCGCCGTAAAACCCCAGAATGGAGCCGATATCTTATCCGTGTCGAGAAAATTGTTCATCAAACCGTGAATGTAATACGTGAGGAGGCCCAGCAGGGAAGACAAGACCAGAACTTTGGTTTTGAACGAAGATGCAGCATAAAATACTTTCATTCCGGTAAAGAATGTGAGGATCATAATGGCAAGAACACTGAGGGTGCCTGCCAAACCTGACTCCGCCAGAGGTCCGATATATTCGCTGTGCGCATTTCCGAGAGTTCCGAAATTGGTGCTGATAATGGTTTCTTCATACCATTTCTGATAAGGCGCATACTGGAACATATACGTACCGGGACCAAATCCAAAAACAGGCTTTTCCCTGAACATACGTATGGCTGAATGCCACCGGTTGATCCGTTCGCGGTTGGAAGCATCTGAGGCAATATTGGAAATGCTTTGCAGGTGTTTTGCCAGATCAACGGATGAATCCTGTTTGTTTTTTTCAAGTTTGATCATCAGCTGGGTCTGAAAAGCAAAGAAAAGCCCTGCCAGAAGAACTGTCCCTCCAAGAAGAACTCCAAAGCGGATGCGGAAAAGGCGAATCAACAAAAACACGACCATTGCACCTGCCAGACTGATCCATGCCGCCCTGGTATAGGAAAAAACAACCCCAAACGTATAAAGGACTGTCAGCAACCAGAGAACAATGTTTTTTAACAAATTACCTTTCCGGTAATAATAAACAGCCATTCCGATCAGGACCGGAAGGAACATGGCCAGGGCAGCCCCGTATATGGTATGGTCATTGTAAAAAGGCTTCATGGCAAAATAGACCGTCTTTTTATTCAGTCCAAAGGTAATATGCCGCGAAACCGTATATATGATAACTATTGCAAAGGGAACTATGTACATCCACCAGAAACGAAACATGTTTTTCCTCTTCCTGAAAATATACACCGCCAGAAAATAGAAGGAAACAATAAACCAGATATGTGCCAGCAAATATTTAAAGGAAACCAGCGGCATGGTGGAAGTAACTGAAGTAATTGCCATCCAGGCAAGGTAAAACAATATAGCCAGCGTTACCGGATGGATCAGCAAGGGTTTTTCAATTTTTTCACCGTTGAACAGCTTTAGGATGAAGAGGATCAGTATTCCGGCCAGCAGTGGTTCCGTAGGAAGAAACAAATCAAAGGAAAGACCCGGAACGAGGTATTTCAGCTGAACAGACAAAGGAACAAGAAATACCAGAATAAAGAAAAGCCAGTCGAGATGAAAAAAGGCGATGGCTAGTACAAGAAGACCAATAGGAATGAGGTTGAGCAGGTACTTGTCGAAATAAATTGCCAGCGCATTCAGTAAAATGAAGGCAAGGGATAGTAGCAGGGCCTGGCGGACTTTCTTTTTCAAAAGATACATCAGATTTCCCGGCGGATTTTTTTCCAGTAATTTTCAAAAAACAACAGTGCCATCAGGGCAAATATAAAAGCTGAAAAGGTGGATACCACCACAATCAGCCAACGTACGGGTTTGGATTTCTTTTCGGCCGGAACAGCACTGTCAACGATAAATTTATTGGGCAGATCCTGTTCCGCTTCCACCTTAGCCTGGATGTACCTGTTGCGGAGTTCATTCAGCTGACGGGTTTCAAGATCTAAATTGGTACGTAGTGCAATATAGCGGCTTCCATATTTGTTGAACAGATCCAGTTTTTCCTTCAGAGTATTGGCAGCTGATGTATTTCCTCTAATCAGAGCCTGGGCATATTGCTCCGTAAGGACTTCGATTTGTGTGCCGTAATCGGGAATCCCCATTTTTCGCATCAATTCAACAGAATCCTGAAGCATCTCTACATGTTTTTGCAGATCCTGGAACTCACGGGCTACAATTTCATATGCCTTGACAGCCCGGGCCCGCTTCATGCCATTCATCACAGAATCGATGAGCGATGCCACATAGTTGGCAATATCAGCAGCCATCTGCCTGTCCCTGTCAAGAACTGAAATCTCAATAGAGAGGAACTCTGTCCGGCGGAAAGAAAAATTCTTTTTATACTCGCTCAGAAGCTGGGTCCTTTTTGTTCGGGATGAGGTATCAATACCGTAGTGTTCCATCAGATTGAACTGTTGAACAACGGCATCGCGGATTACTTCGGAGTTCAGTACCTGAAGAACCTGTTCTGCCTCTTCTTCCTCTCCGAAAGAAGTGATGCCGACCCGTGAACCTGAATATCCGGGTGCCAGCAAAACCTGCGAAACCGGAACCGAAGCGGCCGGAAAGAGAATCACAGTTGATTTATACCGGGGCGGAATCAGCAGGGAAACAACTGAGGAGACCAACACAGCAGCAACAAGAACCGTGGCAAAAAAACGCCATCTTCGTATTATGTAAAAAAAGATGTTCCCTGATTCAAAGCTGAAGGCAGATTTTTTCTTGTTTCCCATACCGGTAAAGGTTAATTGAACAGATCAGACAATTTTTAAAAGTACATAGTTTTTCTTTCCCTTCTGAACAAGAAGATATTTTTCCCTGATCAGAAAACTGGCAGTAATAGGAGCATCGGGTTGAGACCATTTCTGCTTGTTAATGCTAAGCCCACCGTTCTGCACCAGGCGCCGCATTTCTCCTTTCGAAGGGAAAACAGGTGCATGTTCTGTCAGCAGAACAATAGCCGGGGTCCCTTTATGAACCAACTGACTGTCAATTTCATATGTTGGCACTCCTTCAAACACCGAGAGAAAATCATTTTCGGAAAGTTTGTTAAGAACATCTGTTGTGCCTTTTCCGAACAGTATTTCCGAAGCTTCAGCTGCTGTCTGGTAATCCGACCGGGAATGGACAAGAGTTGTAACTTCTCTGGCGATGGTCTTCTGGAGCAGACGTGTCTCGGGTGCCTTTTTATGCTCTTCGGTAAGGGCGGCTATTTCTTCCTGTGAAAGGAATGTAAAGACTTTGATATACTTCTCGGCATCTTCGTCAGATAGGTTGAGCCAGTACTGATAAAATTTATACGGCGAAGTTTTGCCGGGATCCAGCCATACATTACCTCCTTCCGACTTCCCGAATTTGCTTCCGTCGGAACGGGTAAGCAGAGGGGTGGTAAGCGCATAGGCTTCACCCCCGTCCTTTCGGCGAATCAGTTCCGTTCCCGTAACAATGTTGCCCCATTGATCACTTCCTCCCATCTGAAGTTTGCAGTTTTTATTCCTGTAAAGCCAATAAAAATCGTATCCCTGAACCAACTGATACGAAAATTCTGTAAAGGAAATCCCGGTTTCGAGCCGTTTTTTCACCGAATCTTTGGCCATCATGTAATTGACCGTGATGTATTTTCCGGCCTCACGCAGAAACTGAAGAAACCCCATGTCCTTGAACCAGTCATAATTGTTGACAATCTCGGCTGGATTAATTCTGGTGGTAAAATCAAGGAATTTTTCGAGTTGTTTTTTCTGGCAGGAAAGATTGTACCGGAGGGTTTCCTCGTCAAGAAATTTCCTTTCTTCCGATTTACCGGAAGGATCACCAACCATTCCTGTTGCTCCCCCAACCAGGGCAATGGGTTTATGTCCGGCCCTCTGAAAATGCATCAGCAAAAGAATCGGTACCAGATTGCCAATATGCAGGGAATCGGCCGTAGGGTCAAAACCAATATAGCCGGTGGTTGGCTCTTTGCGCAATTGTTCTTCCGTTCCGGGCATCATGTCGTGTATCATGCCCCTCCAGCGCAGTTCTGAAATAAAGTCCATCGTTCTGAATAATAAGCGGTCAAAGATAGCAATTCTAAATTTCTGACGAGGATATGCGATGGGATTATTGCCCGTTTGTTGTAACAGGTTTGGTATTTCGCGCTGACAAAAAGGGAAAAGGACGGGGAGCGCTTTGTCTTCATACCAAATTTTCCATCCTGCTTAATGATGCAACATTAATAAGGCTCAAGAGTTGAACTGAAAAGCACTTTTGATTCACATGGGAAGCCTATTCGCGGAAAAGGCAAGCCCTGTTTCAGGGTGCAGGTTTGTTCTCAGGAACCCTGGTAGAATCAGGCTTAAGGATAAAATATCCTTTTGTAAGAACAGGCAAAACAGCCGGAGCAAAAACTGACAGAGGTTTGTATATTTTGCTACGGGCAATTTCCTGTTCGGGAAGGATGCGGAAATAGGGCTGGATTGTATTGATGACAAGAATCAGCACGCTTAGAATAAATGCTGTTTTCAGCACACCAAAAAGGATACCCAGTATCCGGTTCACGGGACCAAGAGCTACGGCTTTGGCCAGCCAGTCAAAAAAAGCGCCCAGCAGGTATATCACGATTACCACGGCCGTAAAGGTGAGAATGAAGGAAACTACTGAGAGTGTCTGGGGGTTTGTATGAATATACTTTGCCAGCCATTGCCCTGCATACCCTGAAAATTTCGCAGCGGCATAGATGCCAAGAATCAATGCCAGCAGGGCAGCGGCTTCCTTGATGAAGCCCTTGATGAAGCCACGTATAGCCGCCCAGAGAAGAAAAATCAGAAGAATAATATCAATGTACGACACAGCTGTTGTTTTATAATTTGCTGTAAATTTAATTGAAATATGCTTTAACCCAAATTATTCATTGGGAGCTCTCAGAAGGAGCGAACCAATGGATTATTTGGGGTTATCCCGATTTAGAAAAATCACTTTTATGGTGTAGCGCCAGCAAACCGGAAAAGTTGATTTTTCTTAATCATATTGAGGCTGTCTAAAAAGGCAGCCTTTTTTATGCAATTAACTGTTGAAGTTCAAGTTTTGTTCGCAAATAAATCATTCCTGCACCTTTGTGTGCCAAAAATTCTCTTAGATAAACTTTTAGGAAGCTAAAAATATGTTGATAAAGCCGAGCAAGCTGTTGATAACCATCGCATCCTTGGAATCCAGCCCATAGCTTTACCAGCTTTCTCAGGTTGTGCGAGATTACAGCCAATCCAAATTCGATTTCCACCATGCATAAACCTCTCATTTTAAACCTGTTAAACATGCTATTGCTTTTGAGTTGCCCAAATACGGCTTCGGGTTCTATAGCCCGTTGCCCCCGTAGCCTTACCCCTTCCTCGCTTACCAGGCGTTCTCTCACAGTGGCCTTGTACTCACGCAGCTTATGGTTCACCTCAATCCTTCTCGGATGTCTGCTCTTATGGCAGCCCCAGAGCAAAGGGCATCCATCGCACCTGCTGGCCTGGTAGTAAGTTACCGATGAGATGTAGCCTAGCTCCGTTTGCCGTTTGCCCATTCCGATTTTTTGCATTTTTTGCCCCATCGGGCAGACGAAGTAATCCTTTTCAGCATTGTAATATAGGTTTTCCTGATGAAATATGTTTTTCTTAAATGGACGTTTCTGCTCTTTATGAAAGTAACTGTATTTCACATAGGCCTCAATGCCATTGCTCTCCATGTAGCTGTAATTTTCTTCACTGCCATAGCCGGCATCGGCGATGACTTTTTCCGACTGCCTCCCGTAAAGCTGCCGGAACTGCTCAAGATGGGGAATTAGCGTTCCCGTATCGGTTGGTCTTTGATGTACTGAGTAGTTGGTAACAATCTGGTTTTCTGTTGATAGCTGGATGTTATAGGCTGGCTTTAGCTGGCCGTTCTTCATGTGATCTTCCTTCATGCGCATGAAGGTGGCGTCAGGATCTGTTTTTGAGTAACTATTTCTTTCGCCAAGGGTTGCCAACTGCTTCTCATACTCTTGCAAACGCGGAAGCTGCTCTTTCTCCACCTTTTCCAACGATTTCCTCTGCTTTTTACTTAGGCTGCCCAGCTTTTCGTTCAGCTCCTGCAACCTGGCTTTTAGCTCTTCCGGATTGATCTCTTTTACTCCTTCGCCATTGGGCTTGCTATCCTCTTTTATTGACGCCTCGATTTCGGATAACACCGACCTGATTTTCGACTCCAGCTTCTCCTTATTCTTTTCCACAGTGCCCCGCCAAACAAAAGTGTACCGGTTGGCACATGCCTCTATTTTTGTCCCATCAACAAACTGTTGGTCAAGGGATACATATCCAAGGCCGGCCAGCAGCCTGACTACCTCTGCAAAAAGCCTATGTATTCGATTTTTAAGTCGCTTCCCTCTGAAGTAGTTGATCGTTCTGTAGTCGGGAGTGCAGTTGCCCGATATCCACATGAAATAAATGTTCTCATGCAAGGCTCGCTCTATTTTTCGGCAAGAGTATATGTTGTTTAGGTAGCTGTAAAAAAGTATCTTGATCATTACTCTCGGGTGGTAGCTGCTTGTTCCCCCTCCTTTGTAGGTACCTAAAATATCGTCAATTTTTAACGCGTCAACCACCTGATTTACAAGCCTTACGGGATGATTCTCGGGAATTTTCTCACCTATATTCTGAGGAAAAAGTACGGCTTGTTGTGAGGTTACAGGTTTAAATGCTATTTTGGCCATGATTATTTAATTGTCAACCTCTAATGTATCAATATCAGTGCTGATAACAAAAAAAAAGAGGGTGTTTTTTCCACCCTCTTTTCAACTTTTATTAACAAGTCTTCGTTTTAAATAAAACACAATTCTGTCTTTTTAGACAGCCTCAATAATTGGGTTTACCATTACAACTTGCCTGTACAATTAATGACGGCTGATTTGTTCAAATTTGTGATGAGCTTGCTCAAACAACATTTGCAGATTCTCTTCCGGAAGAAATATTTCCATGAGAAATGAAAGAGTTAAATAAAAACACGCTTTACGGAAGCTTTTATTATCTTCGAAAATGAAAAAAAATACTTGCTATGAAGAAGATTTTGTCTCTCAGTCTGAGTCTGTTTCTTTTGAATGCCTTACTGAATGCCCAGCAGGGCAAGGTTTACGACAACCTGTCCATTCCCAGCAAAATTCTGAAGATGGACCGGAAATTTGCCATTTATTTGCCCCCTGATTACGAAACATCGCAACGAAGTTATCCGGTATTGTACCTGCTTCACGGAGGAGGGGATGATCAGACGGGCTGGGTACAATTTGGCGAAGTACAATGGATTGCCGACAAAGCAATCCGGGAAGGAACCGCTACCCCCATGATCATCGTTATGCCTGATGCCAACACGGGTCAGAGAGGTTATTTCAATGATATCAAAGGCGAATGGAGATACGAAGATTTCTTCTTCCAGGAACTGATGCCCTATGTGGAAAAAACATACCGGATAAAAGGAGAAAAGCGTTACCGGGCTGTGGCAGGTCTTTCTATGGGAGGTGGTGGAACCTTCATGTATGCCCTGCACCACCCGGAATTGTTCTCCTCGGCCTGCCCGCTCAGCGCGTATGTCGGACCACTGACCCTTGATGAAGCAAAAAGCCGATTGAACCAGATGAATATCAAAGCAACGGATGAGGAGATAGAAACCTACTTTAAAAAACACAATGCACTGAACCTGTTCAATGACATGCCGGTAGACCAGGTCAAATCAGTCCGCTGGTATATTGACTGTGGGGATGATGATTTTCTCTTCGAAGGAAACAGCCTTGTCCACATCGCCATGCGCAAAAAACAGATTCCGCATGAATTCCGTATCCGTGACGGGGCCCATAACTGGACGTACTGGAGGGAGTCTCTGCCGGAAGTTCTTCATTTCGTTTCGGAAGCATTTCATCAGTATTGATAAGCCGGGCTTGTTCCGCTTTTAGAAGCATTACGGATAGTTTTGACTTCCAAGAATAAGACAAAACGAATTTTTCTGGCAGCAGGAGTAGTTGTTGTCAATATCTTAATATCGGCCACTGCCACCGGGTCAGTGGCTGATACATCCAGCCTTCCGTTATTCGTTATAGATACCCGTGGTAATATCATCCTGGACGAACCCAAGACGGACGCTTTTCTGAAGATTATATTTCATGGTTTAGGGAAAATCAACAGTTCAGATGATCCGGGAAATGTATACGAAGGAAACATAGGCATAGAATACCGTGGCAGATATTCACAAACCTTTCCTCAGAAACCGTATCTTTTTGAAACCCGTAATGCCGCCGGTGAAAAGCTGAATATTCCGCTGCTCGGATTTCCTCCGGAAAACGAATGGATTCTCATTCCCAGTTACAATGACAAGACCTTTCTGAGAAATGACCTTGCTTTCCGTATTTTTCGCCAGATGGGGCACTATGCTCCTCGGTCAACGCTTTGCGAAGTGATTCTGAACGGCGATTACCAGGGAATTTACCTGTTTTGTGAGAAAATTAAGGTTGACAGAAACAGGGTTTCCATTGCAAAACTGGATACTGACGACAACACCGGCGACAGTCTTACCGGCGGGTATATCTTTAAACAGGATTACTACGATGAATCCAACAGCTGGATGAGCCTTTATCCTGCCCTTGACCGGCCGGGGAGTTCGGTTTATTTTGTTTATGAATACCCCGGGCCGGAAAAAATAACCTGGCAACAAAAACAGTACCTGCGAAGTTTCGTTTTTACATTTGAAAAAGCGTTGTACGGAGATGCATTCACCGATCCATTCATGGGATACAGACCCTATACCGATGTTGGCTCGTTTATTGATTATTTCATTGTGGGAGAACTCTCACGAAATATTGATGCTTACAAAAAGAGCTGCTATTATTATAAAGACCGCGATAGCAGGGATGGACGGTTGCATGCCGGTCCTGTGTGGGATTTTGACTGGGCATGGAAGAATATTGATGAATGCGATATTTTCAGGGCCACGGATGGTTCAGGCTGGGCCTGGCAGGTGAACAGCTGCGGGAACTGGCCCGTGGCGGTTACCTGGATGGAGCGGCTCCTGCAGGATAAGCATTTTGCCGATGAATTACAGACACGTTACAGAAATTTGAGAAAAACTGTGCTGAGCGAAAAGGCCCTTCTCGGATATATTGATTCGGTAAGTGTACGTATTGATTATGCCCAGAACAGGCATTATGCAAGGTGGCCTATTCTGGGCATCAATGTGGGAACTCCCGAAGTGGATCCTCAGCCCGACTCCTACGAAGGTGTTATTGACCAGTTCAGAAACTGGATCAGCAAAAGGCTGGCCTGGCTTGACCAAAATATGCCCGGAGCGTATCTGGAATACCCCGGCGATTCACTTCCCATTGATAGGCCGGTACGTCTGTATCCGAATCCCGCATCAGACAGGCTATTTGTAATAGTGTCCCGTCCGGCCATAAGTATGCGCATATTTTCAATTACCGGAACATTATGCACAGCCATCTTTGAACCCTTTGGTGAAAACGGCTATCAGGCTACCGTCAGCCATTTGCCACCAGGGTTATATGTTGTGCGAATCGTGACCAACAATGGAGCAATTGTTACAGGGAAGTTTGCGAAGGAATGATAGGATTTTTCGTGGATATTAAATATTTGAAAAATAATTGATTAATTCCTTGGATGACCTGAAAGAAATATGTTTTGTTTTTTGTTTCGGCCTGTTTTTCTTTTGTGGTTCTTTTGCTTTTGAAAGCATACGATTTACTTTGTCAGAGGTGTGTAAAAACTCAACTTTATTACCCTTTTCAGTAAATTTCCTGAAAAAGAGATTAAGTTCATGAGCTGCAGATAAAGAAATGAATTCAATTCCAGAAAAATCAATAATAATAACTTCATTTTCAACATTTTCCGGAAGGTCAAAAAATAAACTCCGCACTGCTATGCGTGTCGATATTGAATCAGCAAAGTGATCTTTCAGAAATATGTTAATATAGTTCTGCATTCCAAGACAAATTTAATATAAATTGCCTTGATTGATAAGTTAAATATAATTATATAAGTTCAAATTTTGTATATCAGTTCGTATTCTCATTGAGACTAAAGTTCCTGGCCATTCAACAGGAATAGAATAATATTTCCTTTCAAAGAAAAGGGCATTGCCCGAAACAATTGTAAAGAAGCCATTAAGCGATAGCGTAACCACATTATTTGTCGAATATAAACCTCTTCCTCGCTCCTTTAAGTTTTTGGTAGAAAGACCGGACAATGCCTTTTTTAAGGCTGTATAATCATCTTTTATGTTCGAAAATCCAAACTTCTGATAAGATCCAAGTATTGTTATCCCTGTATCTGCAATGCATATGTCAATTATTCGCATTTTGGGATAATATTGAACCATTAACCATCCTCTTTTCTCCCCCGAATGCTCAATGACATTATCCGTAATTTCCGAAATCAGATACGATGTACTGTCCTTGTAGCAATCTTTGATTTTAAAATTTTTAATAATGAGACCATTAACTTTTGAAAGCACTTTTTCAACAACTGAAGAAGATATAGCTGAACGATCAGTAGAGAATTTTATAAGGGGAAGATATGTTTTATCGGCATAATTTTCCAATAAGACTGGCCAATTTTCATGTTTCTCGGGTTCCAAGCCATGAGGAAAAGAAACGTTCTTTAAATAAAATGCTGTATTTGAATTCTCTGGAAAACAAAAATCTATCTCTCTTTTTTCCGCTGACAGTTTATAATTAAGACAGGCCAGTGATATTATGGTAAAAGGATGGAAAAAACGCGTTTTTTCAAGATTGATTAGTATTTTTTCCCAATGATTGTGTTGTTTAAGAAAAGTCAGAGTATCGACAAGTGATGCAATTTGTGTTTTGATTTCTGCATAAGGATTTATTGCAGCTGGAGCATATTGAAGAATTTGATCCGGCATACTTTCTACCAGTTCTTGAGCAGAATGTGTCTCCTCTCGGTTTTGTTGAGAATCTCTGCACAACTCTCCCAGTTTATATTCTCTATCTTATTATATTTCATTTCAAAGGGATGTTTTTCAGGAAGGGCATCTATGATCTGCCTTGCTTTTTCTTTATTTCCGACTGCCATTTCAATCCATACGTCTTCCAGTACATCCGGTATCTGGCCGAACAGACGGTACACACCCTCCAGACGACCCGATAACAGCTGATGCACCCTGTCTTCAACCGAATCCTTGTACCGCATGTTGTAAATGTACACAGTTTCTCTGAGCTGGCATATCCGCTGAATTCTTCCCTTGCGCTGTTCAAGACGGGTGGGATTCCATGGCAGGTCAAGGTTTATCAGGGTACCCAGCCGTTGAAGATTCAGCCCTTCGCTGGCCGCATCGGTACCAAATAGTACCTTGATCCTTCCTTCCCTCACCTGTTTTTTAAGTTCGTCCTTATCCATCATCTGATATTCACCACCCTTCAGAA
>JAKPTE010000042.1 GCA_029571215.1 Bacteroidota bacterium | reverse complement strand
CGGCCCGGAGGGTGATGAATACATTTTTAAAGAAGGATTTTCCGGGCAAAGAGTTATGCGGGGTTTCACCCCGAACCCCGAGTTACTTTTTTGTCAGCTACACAAAAAAGTAACCAAAAAAAGTCACCACGATGGAAGGCTGAGGCCTCTCCGTCAGGTACCTATACATCCGTCCATAACCAACCCGGCCTCAGCCCACACCAATCGTGGACATCCTCCCACAGGCCTGCAAAGTGCAGGAGTAAGAGCAAGAGCTTATTTCCGTTCTATAAGGAGCGGAAACGTAGAGCGATGACATCAGGGTTAACCCCGAAGAATCGAACATTCAATCGGCCTGGGAGGTGATGGCTCCTTCTAATGAGGGAATCATTTTAAGGAAAAAATACGAAAATGGATTCGTTTCACATCATATGACCTGGAATCCGACAGATTATAGCAAATGCTTTGGTATCAGGTGGTATGCTTTGTGGAGATAAGGGGAGTCGAACCCCTGACCTCCGCAGTGCGATTGCGGCGCTCTAGCCAACTGAGCTATATCCCCTCCGGAGGCAAAGGTAGGAAAAGGAAATGAATTATTATGCAACTGTTTGTTATTAGCCATTATCTGATGGTTTTCCGGCATTTAAATCTATTTTGAAAAGTAACTTTTATTGCAAAAGGTTTTTAAGTAATTTTGCAAAAAAACGAAGGTATGCTGAGATTTTATTGTTCTACGTGCCAAAAGGTATTTGAAGCGGAAGGCAGAAAGGATGAATATGTTAATACCGTATATGGTCCCTGTTCCCGTTATGTAGCCGATTGTCCCGATTGTGGCGGGGAATGCGGGGAATACCGTGTACCAAAAAATATCAAACTGGCCACGGCTCCGGAAGCTACTTCGTGCGGTGCGGGCGGATGTTGCTGCGGGATGTAATTCGGCAACCTGCCTATTTTACAACAACTTCATCGATAAAGAACCAGGAGGTACCGCCAGCCGATGGATGCCAAACCGGGAGAACATAAGTTCCTTTTATATCAAACCTTATATAACGTGCTGGTCCGTTATTATTTGTAAACGACCAGGTACGCGTTACTTCTTCATTTTTCTGATCTCCTGTAATAGATTGGTTGCCAAGGTTTTTATAGGATGATCCATCGGCTGAAACCATGCAGGTAATACTGGCCGGATGAAGGATCCAGCTTTTGGGATCATACAGAGTGCCGATGCTGGCTTCGGTGAATTCAGTCAGGGAACTAAGGTCAACGACAATGCTTGCATCAGTTCCTTCCCAGCCCAACCAGTGCACTTTAAAATCTGAAGCACCCTGCACTCCATTTGTCAGAACCTGCAGATCCCCCCTGCTATACTTCGGGGCTGGCAAAGGATTGGCTGCAACCTTTTTCCGAAATGCCTTGTTGTTTTCTACTTTAACATCTATGAACCGGAGGGTTGACTGGTAGTACTGTTCAGGCGTGAGTCCGGCTTCATTTAATGTTCTTACCTTGTTCCGAAGGCAGGTATGATAAAAATCTTCCAGCATTTCGCGCATTTCGGAACGGAGCTGAAAACCTTTTTCCTGTTCGGTGTACCAGCCGCGTGGACCGAACATATCGTTTTTACCTATTTCCATCAGGGCATATTGCAAAGGAAGCTGCGCCACCTTGACATGCTGAAGAAAGGTTTCGTTATTCGATACGGCATTAATAGCTTCCTGAAAATACTCAAGATAGGCTGTTGTGTTCTTTTCCGACAGAAA
Organism: Bacteroidota bacterium; assembly: GCA_029571215.1. GTDB lineage: Bacteria > Bacteroidota > Bacteroidia > Bacteroidales > JAAYUG01 > JAAYUG01. The sequence goes on along the minus strand of JAKPTE010000042.1, from coordinate 29,352 downwards.
AGAACCGGCGTGCCATACAGGCGATCCGTAAATGTCGAGCCATTCCCCGGTTCCCTGAATTTCATTTGTAAGATGATCAATGTACTTTCTGATCCAGGGAGCTGCCGGTCCGTAATATCCGTTCAGAAAATCATTGATAACTGAATCGGCATTAATATATGGATTCCACAAAAGCCGGGCAATGAGGTAACTTTTCAGTTCTGAGAATTCATGACCGATGTCGGTATTCGACTGCTGAAAATGCTGGTAGGCATGGTTTTTAGTAAAGAACTGGATATTGGGTTGCAGAACATGGAGGTTGGGAAAAGGGGTCACATGGTGAGAAAAATTAACGGTGTAATCCCACAAATAAATGTTGCTGGTTAGTTTTCCCCAGTTGCGGATGTCCTGAACGAAGGAAAAACTACTGCTGTCCTTTTCAATCGGCTTGCTGCGGTTCACTTCAATAGTACAGAGCATGATCTGTACATTGGGTGCAGGTTTTGTTCTGGCCGGAGCCTTCCGGGAATACTGATAGGCCAGAGTAGATATGGTCTTGTCAGGGAAGGCAGCCGCTACCTGATTGACGAATCGTATAACGGGTCCCGAGGGTGAACCTTCTTCTTCAATTATTTTTTTACAATCAGGGCACTGGCAATAGGAAAAATTATCATTCTGGCTTACAGACCATACCTGTTTTTCAGGTTGCAATTGCATCTCCTGACGCAGTTTTTCGATCGTCAGTCTGAGTACTTCCGGATTCGACAGACACAGCTGATCGTGAACCCGTTTCCCGTTCATCAGGGCAAAGTATTCCGGATGCGATTCAAAATATTGTTGCCATGGAACCAGTCTGTCGAAGGTATGAACGTAATACCCTTTTGCAAAAACGTCATCAATATTGTCTAGACGTTGCCAGTCCTGATAATCGGGATCCTGAGAAAAGGTTCCATTGATGATGCGGAGGGAATTGGCGGGCCTGTCGGAGATTTTTATTGACGGCAGCCGGACATCGGTTAATTTTGGAAAATAATCGAAATCAGGACTGTACTTCCTGCAACCGAGATATTTCTCCAGGATCGATACAACGCCATACACCACTCCCTTATGGGTTCCTCCGAGGAAGTAAATTTTTCCCTTTTCTGATATTACGGCATACCCATCCGGATCCTTTGAAAGGTCAGGAATATCTTTCCCTGCAAGGTTTTTTAGCCGGTTGGTATTTCCGATCGAGATTTCATACCGGCGGGTTGCCGTCTGATCGGTAAGAACGGGTAGTTCGGCACCCGAAATTCTGAGCATGGACTGACGGAAGATTTCTGCCGCTCTTGTGTCGGCCGGAGTGGGTTGTGCAGGAATGATGATCGAGTAGGGGCTTTTTCTGTTTTTTACCAGCAAAAGGGAAGTTTCTTTTTGTGCGGAAGCCGCAACAAGGTTGCAGGCAAGCAAAACTGCGCATGTAGTTCTGAAAAAAAATGAATTTTGTTTTTGGATTCTCTTAAGATGTTTTCTCCTCATAATCGCAAAGAACTTTTGGTTCACAATTATTTTTCGGGTTCCAGGTTAAGGAGTTCCACTTTTCTGAATTCACAGGGGTGGCTTTCAGCCTGAAGGGAGATATATCCTTCTTTCAGAGGAGTGCCTTCCGGGAGGGGAAATCCTTCCGGCAGATCACCTCCTATCTGTGGTTTTGAGTATGTAAGAACCGTATCGCCATTAACAATGTGATGAAGGATACTATCGCCCAGGACGACCACCTCGACGGTAACCCACTGGTCGCCGTCAAAGGTTTTGGAGGAGGATTCCGTACAGTGCTGGGTTATCAATTGGTTGTTGATGACAATGTTGGTGCCCGGTGTACAAACATTGGCTGTAGGACGTGGCCCTGCTCCCAGTCCGCCCAACAGCTGGCATTCGATGGAAACCGGGAAATCCTGGTCCAGCAGCATGCTTTCAGGACTCTGGGAATGAAGCATTGCACCGCTGTTCCGCAAACCCCATGACGGCCCGCCGGGAACCTGTTCCCCTGTAAACCGGTATTCCACACGCAACTTATAGTGCGAAAAGGGAGTTTTATAAAAAATATGCCCGAATTCACCCCGGAAGGTATCGTATTCAGCATAGCTGACTTTTAGAATCCCGTCTTCTACCCGAAAGGTGTTTTTATAGTTTTCTCCCAGGGGATGACCGGTAATTTTTATTTTCCAGTCGTTTAGATCTTTGCCATTGAAAAGGGCAATCCATCCCTCGTCAGTTTTGGATGGCCGTTGATTATTACAGGAGTTTGCCATCAGAACCAAAAGGGTCAGAAAAAGAAAAGCGTTGGTTTTCATAGGCAGGTTTCAGGTTTGAATGTTTTATCGAGGTTTTGCACTATTTTCGGATATTGGTAATCAATGTACCCTGGCATTTTCTGTCATGTCAAATCTAAAAGGAAATTTTGAAAGCCCGAAAATTTTCCGGAAATTTGATTGGACGATTGTAATCAGACCGAATATGTTCTGGTTCTAACGTTAAACTGGTTAAATGCACAAAATATGAAAAAGAATTGGACACTTCGCAGTTCGCTGGCCCTTGTGACCGGTGGCACACAAGGGATAGGGGAGGCGGTGGTGAATGAACTTCTTGGCCATGGTGCCCGTGTTCTGGTTGTGGCAAGAAACCGCGACGAGCTCTCAAAAAAAATAGAGGAGTGGGTTAAAAAAGACTTAGAGGCCGATGGAATTGATGCAGATGTCAGTACAATTGAAGGAAGAGAAAAAATTCTCGATGCCATAAAAAAGCGTTGGAATCGGCTTGATATCCTGGTCAATAATGTGGGTTTCAATATCCGTAAAAAAGCGGTTGAATATACCGATGAGGAGGTGCAGAACCTGTTCAACACGAATTTGTTTTCGGCCTTTTACCTGAGCAGAATGCTGTTTCCCTTTCTGAGAAATTCGAACAATGCGTCTGTAGTCAATATGTCGTCAGTTGCCGGATTGACGCATCTGCGCACGGGTACGGTTTATGCCATGACCAAGGCGGCTTTGAACCAGCTTACTAGAAATCTTGCCGTGGAATGGGCTGCAAGCGGAGTACGAGTTAATGCGGTTGCTCCCTGGTACATTAAAACTCCGCTCGCCAATTCGGTTCTCCGCGATAAGGAGTACCTTGCCCAGGTGCTTGCCCGTACTCCGTTGGGGCGGATTGGCAAGCCCGAAGAAGTTGCCTCGTTGGTTGCTTTTCTCTGCATGCCTGCTGCTTCATACATTACCGGCCAATGCATTCCTGTTGACGGAGGTTTTTCCGTCTATGGTTTCTGATTCCGACAGGGAAAAATATAGGGTTCAAAATCCTGATAACCAAACACAATACAAAAAAATGCTGGCTTTAATGTTTTTGGATCCAGCATAAAAACTTTTGTTATTTGAATAACAAATATAATTTTGCAGCCGAAATCCTGAGATCCTGATACGTCGGGTTCAAGGGAATCCAGGTTTATCAAAATCAATCTGATCCGGAGGTATACTGATGGAAAAGAGAATTGCAAGCGTACTTATTGTCATCCGTAATCTGAAGAACGTTCCGAGGGTTAATCAGATTCTTTCGGCGCATGGATTGGCCATTCGTGGCCGTCTTGGTTTGCCGATGCCGCAGCGTAATGTTTCTGTTATTTCCCTTGTTCTGGAAGCCACGACAGATGAACTGGGTTCCCTCACCGGACAGTTGGGCAGGATTCAGGGAGTAGAAGTAAAATCTGTAATGTCTAAACTGTCAGAAAATGAGAGAGAAGAGTAAAAGGCTGTTATTATGCCTGGGGATTTTTATTGGCCTTGGAATGGTGGCTTATGCCCAGGAGGGAAGTTCGATTTATGGAACCGTAACCGACGTAAATACCGGTCGCGGTATTGCTGGGATTCATGTCTGGCTCAACGAGACGGAAGACACGGTTCCCTCACCTGATGTGAAATATTTTGCCGTCACCTCCCTGAATGGTGAGTATAGAATTACCCATATTCAGCAAGGTACCTATCAGTTCAGGGTTTCTGGGGTAGGATATACTTCAGTTGCCAAAACGATTGATGTTCCTGAAAACAAAGAGATGAAAATCGACATGGCCCTCCGGGAAAGAATTCTTTATCTCGATGGGGTGACTATTACCTCCCTGCGAACGGAACGATTTGTGAGACAGTCGCCTTTTCCTACGGGTGTAATCCGTTCGGAAGACATTGTGCGTATGCCGGCTTTGACAATGCCCGACATGATGTCGTATGAGCCGGGGATTTCACTGACCCGCGACGGAATATGGGCCACCAGTGTGAACATCAGGGGATTGAGTGACCAGCGCATTATTTCGCTTATTGACGGCTGCCGGATAGAAACAGCTACTGACCTGGCCGGAGGGCTTTCCATGATCGATCCTTCCGATATTGAAAGGGTGGAGGTTATCAAAGGGGCCGGTTCGGCACTCTATGGTTCAGGAGCCATGGGAGGAGTGGTCAACATTATTACAAAAGATGCCTACTACAATGGGGTTCCGTATCTTTCGGGAACAGCTTCCACAGGGTATCATCAGGTAAACGGTCTGAAGTTTGGGAGCCTGAACCTGTATACCGGATCGAAGCAATGGAAGCTCAAACTATCAGGTACATGGAGGGATGCAGGAAATACCATGACTCCATCAGGAGAACTTGCCAACAGCCAGTTTGCTGACAACAGCCTCGGAATCAGGCTGGGAATAAAAACGGGTAGCAATAAGGAATTTACTCTGGACGGGCAACGATTTTATGCCTCAAATGTTGGTTTACCGGGCGGAAAGGTTTTTGGTTCAACGGCAATGGTAACATACCCGAAGGAAGAGCGTGATCTGGCGAGTGCTTCCTATGCCATTCATTATTTGTTTCCTGCCCTGAAAACGCTTTCCATCAAATACTATGTGCAATACATACTCCGTGATACCAGGGCCGATGTGGGTGATTCCATCAGGGCTACTCCCACGGGCAGGCATCTTACCAACGGCATACAGGTGCAGAGCGAATGGGAGTTTTCTGATCGGCACCAGCTGACAGCAGGAATGGAGGCATGGCAGAGAATTCTGAGAACCGAGCGCGAAAACCGCCGCTACTTCTGGATACGCAATTCCGAAGGGGTCATTGTTGATACCAATACGGTAATCCGCGGTGAAATTCCTATTCCCGAAAGTTCATTCCTTGACGCCGGTTTCTTTGCGCAGGATGAATATGCCCTGGTTCCGGGAAAACTGAAGCTCCTCACCGGCGGAAGAATCGATGGTATTACAGTACGCAACAGCGAAGGGGTGGATCCTCTGTATATAATTAACAACGGGTTACGAAATGACAATCCTTCAGGACAGAAAATCATTTTCCGTTCCCATAAGGCACAGGAATACACCTGGAGCCTGCATTCCGGCCTGCTGCTGACGATTGCCGGGAATGCCGAGCTGGCAGTCAACCTTGCACGATCATTCCGTGCTCCCTCGCTGGAGGAACGATTCAAATACATTATGCTTCCATCGGGTATGGTGCGGCTCGGAAACCCGGATCTGAAATCGGAGGAAGGATGGTTTGCCGATGGAGGGTTCCGTTTCTGGGGACAGAAATTCACGCTCAAAGTGAACGGTTTTGTCAACCGGCTGAACGATCTGGTGGTGGAAAAACCTGGTTTTTTTCTTTACAGCTTCACTTCAACACCGGAGGATGTCGATACTATCCCTGCTTTGGTGAATGCTAACGTAAGCAAGGCTGTTCTGTATGGCACCGATGGGAGCTTTAGCTGGAATCCTGCCGGAACACTGATTCTATATGGAAAATTTGCCTGGGTGATAGGAAAGGACATTTCGGACAGCGTGTCAGCAAACCTGCCCCAGATAGCTCCCATGAACGGAGAAGCCGGGATGAGGTATTTCTTCCGTAAAGCAGGTACCATTGAGTTGGCTGTTCAGATGGCCGCCAAACAGGATCGTATTGCAGTCGGTGAAAAGATTACCGGAGGATATGCTGTCTACAACGCCGGATTTTCAACCGTCCCCCTTCCCCTGGGAAGAATAAATGTTGAACTGGACTGCGGTGTGCAGAACATTTTTAACCGCTCGTACCGGAATCATCTTGCCACCAACCGGGGCATCATCAAAGACGAACCGGGCAGGAATGTTTATGCAAAGCTGGTTTTGAGATTTTAGAACAAAAGCTATCTGTGGTAAAATCAATTTCACAGTCTTCCCTCTTTCCGGCAAATTCCAAATGGCGAACAATATCATGCAAAACAAAACCAGGAATTTAGGTACTTTTGTCGCCAATGGCTAATGGCAACAGTAAAACGGCATTTTTCATAGAAATCAAAGGTCTGGTTCAGGGAATTGGATTCAGACCTTTTGTTTACCGTCTCGCCTTAGAAAAGGGTATCACCGGATGGGTAAGAAATTCTCTTACTGGGGTAGAAATTCATGCCGAAGGCTTATCGGACAGCCTTCATTCTTTCGTACAGGAAATTTCTTTAAAAGCTCCAGTGGCAGCTATCATAGAATCAATTAACCCACAGGTAGTTGTTCCGGATGGTTATACAGATTTTACCATTCAGCACAGTACGCAGGAGGTTGATCAGATAACCCTGGTAAGCCCCGATATAGCCGTATGCCCTGACTGTCTTAATGATATAAAGCAGCAACATCACCGGTTACAGTATCCTTTTGTCAATTGCACCAATTGCGGTCCCCGTTTTTCGATAATACGCAGTCTGCCATATGACCGGGTCAACACCACCATGGATGTTTTTACAATGTGTCCGAGTTGTGTGGCCGAGTACAGCGATATCAGAGACCGACGCTTTTATGCACAGCCGGTAGCCTGCAATGATTGCGGGCCGACCTATCAGCTCGTTATGCCCGGTGAAACGGAGACACAGTTTAAGCTTATTCTGGAAAAAACGATCAAACTGATTGAGGAAGGGAAAGTTGTAGCCCTGAAAGGTATTGGTGGATTTCACCTGATGTGCGATGCGTTGAATCCATCTGCCGTTGAAACATTGCGCCGCAACAAATTACGGGAAAAGAAGCCTTTTGCCGTAATGTTTAGGGATGTGGATGTTCTCAAAAAATACGCCATCGTAACCCGGGAAGAAGAAGCCTTGCTTACGTCGTGGCGCCGGCCTGTTGTTATTTTGCCGGCTATAAAGAATCTGGCTCCGGGTGTGTCTTCGGGTTTCCCGACCATCGGTGCCATGCTACCCTATACCCCTTTCCATCATCTGTTTTTTGAAAGGACCAGTCTCGATGCAATAGTGCTGACGAGTGGCAACCTTTCCGACGAACCGATTGTTATCAGCAACGAAGAAGCTCTGCGTCTGTTTAGCTCATGGTGCGGAGGTGTTCTGGTGTATAACCGGGAAATCTATAACCGGAACGACGATTCGGTTATGATGGTAATCAACGGGAAGGAACGAATTATCCGGCGTTCACGGGGGTATGCTCCTTTGCCCGTAAGGGTTGGGGCCGATGTGGAAGGAATAGTGGCTGCCGGGGCCGAACTGGTCAATTGTTTTGCTGCAGGCCGGAAGAATTATGTCTTCCTGAGCCAGCATATCGGCGACCTGAAGAATTTTGAAACCTATGTCTTTTACCGCGAAAGTCTTGACCGGTTTCTGCGCCTGTTCCGTGTTCGTCCCCGTCTCATTGCCGCTGATCTGCATCCTGACTACCTGAGTACCCGGTATGCCCTGCAAACCGGATTACCTCTTATTCAGGTACAGCATCATCATGCGCATATAGCCTCCTGTATGGCTGAGAATAGTGAACAAGGTCCGGTTATAGGAGTAGCGTTCGACGGAACCGGTCTTGGCGATGACGGCACCATCTGGGGAGGAGAGTTCATGGTATGCGACTTTACCGGTTACCGGCGCATAACCCATTTGCCCTACATTGCATTGCCAGGAGGAGACCAGGTGACCCATGAACCCTGGAGAACTGCTCTGAGTATGGTTTTACAGGTAACTGAGGATGAGGACTTTATTTTTCGTCTTCCCTTCCTGAATAAAATAAAACCCGATACGGTTCACCTGGTGAAAACCGCTGTGGAAAAGCGGATAAATGCTCCTTTCTCTTCCGGTGCCGGGCGTTGGTTTGACGCAGTGGCTGCCCTGACAGGCATTTGCACTGAGACCGGTTTTCATGCCGAAGCCCCCATGCGTTTGGAAGCTGCCATTGAACGGGGTAAGGCTTTTACCTATCCTTTTGTTTATCAGGAACACCGGATTGATCTGAAGGAGGCTGTTCAGGCAATGATTTACGATTCCCTGGTTCCGGGAAATGCCGCACACATTGCCACCGGGTTTCATAATATGCTGGTCAGTCTGATTGAAAAGGTGGTTTCTGAAATTTCGGAAGAAACGGGCATCCGCACCGTTGCCCTTTCAGGAGGATCATTTCAGAACCGGTATTTGTCGGAGCAGGTTGAAAACCGCTTGTCACAGGCCGGATTCAAAGTGCTGTTCCACAGGAATGTTCCCTGTAACGACGGGGGTTTGGCTCTGGGACAGATCATGATAGCGGCATCACAACCTGGTAACCAATAACAGCTTATGCACGAATTATCCATTGCCATCAATGTTGTAAGCGAACTGGAGCTTATAGTACAGAAGGAGAAAGCCATTAAGGTGGTTTCCTTTACGCTGAGGATTGGGAAATTATCAGGTATTGTTCCTGAAGCACTTGATTTTGCCCTTGAATCAGCAGTCAAAGACACCGTGTGTGAAGGAAGCACGTGGAGTATCGAAACAGAGGAAGCCATAGGAAAGTGCAGTGTATGCTTCCATGAGTTTCCCATGCAGGAAATATACTCTCCCTGCCCTGCCTGCGGAGCCTTTAATCCGGATATTGTTGCAGGCCAGGGCCTGAAAATAGTGTCGGTTGAAATTGAAGAACAGAATAGAATTTAGTTGTATTTGATACCTTTGCAAAAAAAACTGATTATGTGCGAAACATGCGGATGCGGAGAACCCGGTAAAGACGGGATTAAGATTGTTCGGCCCGAAGACATAGAACACGAACATGCGCATGAGCATGGGCTGGCCCATGACCATGAGACGATAGTCCACGTACACCCTCACACCCATGGGCACGGACATGTTCATACACACGAACACAGCCATCGGGATGACCATCATCACCATGATGTGCATGAACATGAGGAACAGCATGTCCGGATCAAGGAAGTTCAGGTTGAACTGGACATCATGCAGAGGAACAATCTCATGGCTGAGCGCAACAGAGGTTTTTTCGAAGCCCGGAATATTCTGGCCTTCAACCTTGTCAGTTCACCAGGTTCCGGAAAAACAACCCTGCTGGAAAAGACCATTGCTATTTTGAAAGAGAAGGCGCCGGTTTGCGTAATTGAAGGAGATCAGCAGACTGTAAATGATGCCATGCGGATCAGGGCAACGGGAGTCCCTGTTGTACAGATCAATACGGGAAACGGATGCCATCTTGATGCCGACATGGTGAGAAAAGCTGTCGCTGAACTGAATCCTGCCATGCATTCGGTTCTCTTTATCGAAAACGTCGGGAACCTTGTTTGTCCTGCTTTGTTTGACTTAGGTGAGGCACACAGGGTGGTAATTGTGAGTGTAACAGAAGGGGAAGACAAACCCATGAAATATCCCAACATGTTTCAGACCTCCGGCTTGTGCATCATCCATAAAACTGACCTGTTGCCTTACCTTGACTTTGATATGGAAAAATTCCGTGCCTATGCCCTCAGGGTGAACAACAAACTGGAGTTTCTCGAAATATCTTCACGAACAGGAGCCGGATTGGATGCCTGGATTGCATGGATAGAGAAGCACAGGAAATAGAGCTTAGAAATTACATGGAATTTTCCTTATAAAGTAAGGCAAAGTCATAATTTTGTAAATTGAACTATCAATGAATCAGCCGGTTGGTGTCCAATTCCAACCGGCTGACCTGTCATATTGGAACAGTATCTTTTCCTTGTCAGATTGCGTTCAGGGCTTGTTCAAGGTCGGCTTTGATATCATCAACATGTTCTATGCCGACAGACAAGCGCAGCAAACCGGGTTCTACCCCAGCCAGAATCTGTTCTTCCAGCGAAAGTTGTTCATGGGTGGTGGAACTGGGGTGAATGATCAGCGTTTTGGCATCTCCGACATTGGCCAGATGGCTTATCAGCTTTATCGATTCAACCAGTTTGTCGGCAGCTTCTTTTCCTCCCTGAACCTTGAATGTTAGAACTCCTCCGAAACCATGCTTCAGGTATCTGCTGGCTATTTTGTGATACGGATCGTCGGGAAGTCCGGGATAATTCACGGCAACAACTTTGGGATGATTCTTCAGCCATTTTGCAATTTCAAGGGCATTATCAACATGTCGTTGTACACGCAGTGAAAGGGTTTCCAGTCCCTGCAGAAGCAAAAAAGCGTTAAACGGGCTTAAGCTGGGGCCGTAATCGCGCAATCCTTCCACCCGGGCACGGATGATGAAAGCGATGTTGCCAAAGGGACTTCCTGCACCAAATACATCCCAGAACCGGAGGCCGTGATATCCTTCGGAAGGTTCGGTGAATTGCGGAAACCTGCCGTTGTTCCACGGAAAGTTTCCGGCATCCACAATCACTCCGCCGATGCTTGTTCCGTGTCCGCCGATCCATTTGGTAGCGCTTTCAACGACAATGTTGGCTCCGTAATCGATAGGTCGGCACAGATAACCGCAGGCGCCAAAGGTGTTATCAACAATCAGAGGGATGCCATGTTGGCCGGCTACTTTTGCAATTGCTTCAAAATCAGGCACATTGAATCGGGGGTTCCCTATGGTTTCCAGGTAAATGGCCCTGGTTTTGTCGTCAATGAGCCGGGCGAATTCTTCCGGTGTATCCCCGGTTACGAATCGTACTTCAATGCCAAGCCTTCTGAACTGTACCTTAAACTGATTGTAGGTACCTCCGTAAAGGAAAGAGGTGGAAACTATATTGTCACCTGCCCCTGCGATGTTGGTAATGGCCAGAAACTGTGCTGCCTGACCCGAGGAGGTTGCCAGAGCTCCGACTCCTCCCTCAAGGGCCGCAACCCGTTTCTCAAATACATCCGTGGTGGGATTCATGATACGGGTGTATATGTTTCCGAATTCCTTCAGACCGAATAATCTGGCGGCATGTTCGGCATTGTCAAACAGATAACTGGACGTCTGATAAATAGGGACAGCGCGTGATTTTGTCAGGGGATCCACTTCCTGCCCCGCATGTACCTGAAGTGTTTCAAAATGTAATGATGCCATATGATGTGAATTAATAAATTAAACCTTTTTGATTTACTGAACAAAAACCAATTCCATGCACGGAAATCATTTTACATTTTTTCCGTGCCTGTCCATGCACCATGCTGTATGATGATGAACGCTCAGGTTGAAAAAAGCCTGACTTCTGGAAGCGAATAAACGAAAATTCTTCATGTCGTAATCAATTTATATTTCCGCCTGCCTTTGCCTGCGGTCAGGAATTGGCACCTTGTCGGTCCGACAGGTTGTCAGAGGGTCACAGAGCCTGTTCTCTCGCCTCTTCTTTATAAATCAATTACGGTTCAGGGGAAAACGTAATTGAGTCAACAAATAAAGATAGTTTTGTCTTAATTTCCAAATATTTTTGAATTTTTACCAGTTAAATTGGAATCCTGGCCCAAGCAGGAAGAAAAACTGCTGGTCTTTCATCATGTACCCGGCTCCGAAGTGGAGGGGTATTTGAATTTTAGCCGTACTCTTGGTTGGATAGATGCTTCCGAGAACAACAAAGCCTACATCGCGTTTGGCGGTTTCGCTGAAGTTGAAGGCATTCATGGCGATAAATCCAGCGCCGATGCGGAAGGGTTTCAGTTTGGCTACCTTATCAGGCTCATAGAAGCTGAACTGGGCCAGCACGGCCATGCTGATACCATATAGTCCGCCGTATTTGAGCTTATGGTCCAGTACACGACCGGATGTATCTTTTATAGCTTCCCTCTTAACTGTTATGAGGCCTCCGGGAAAGGAAACATCCAGATCAAATTTATACCGTTTCTGAAGCACCAGGTCAATCCGCTTGCTGATTTCATTGTCGTTCTTGTTCTGTATGTTCATTTCAATGCGTGCCCAGTCATCCAGTTCGTATGTCTTCTTTGAAAGGTAGCTGTTGAGCGAAATATCTTTTTTTACACAGTCTTTTGTGCCATAGAACGGAAATCGCGGAGAGTTTTCCCCGGGGCACACAACAATGTTATCGATGGTTTTCATATCAACCAGTTGCCCCTTGATGTTGGTTACCCTGATGTCAATTTTCAGATATTGCTTTCCGTAAAGCTGATCTTCATCAATTCGCCTTGGAACAAAGCTAAATACCACATCCCTGACGCCTTCGGGATAGATGACCGGACTTTTCAGTGTAGCAACGTTCCGGTCAATGTCACCATAGTTGATAAACATGTAGTCAAGCTGCCGGGGAATCTGGTATTCTTTGACCGTAAGGGCAATTCCGGTATTTTCGTTCTGGTTGAACAGGGTAATTCTTCTTTTTTCAATGGTTACCGGAATTTTTATTTTCATTAGCGCCAGGTTTTCATTCCGGATCAGTGTGTCCGAAGTCAGATCTGTTACATCTTCGAAAACAAATCGGGCTTTGTGGAGTCCTTCCCCTTCGATTTTTACATTAACCGTTTCCCCCGGATAAACCCCCAGGTCTTGCGTCCAGTCTCCTCCTTCGTGCATTACACTTACGCGGGTAATGGTGGTTTTTGGGGTAATGTTCAGGTTGGTAATAAACCGGGGATCATCACCATCTTTAATATAAAGGTAGCCATCGGTTATTCGGTGATAGTTGTATGGGCGCAGGATACACAGCACCCGGTTATTGGCCAGGCTGTTGCGGGTAAAAATCTCAGCCACAAGCCGACCTCCCGGTTTTTCCTGATCTTCCACCCTGTAGGTTTTATTCATCACCAGCGAACGGTTATCGTCCATCTGAATCTCAACCCCTTCGCTCCGGTTTTTTTCATCGAGGGTGATTTCTTTCTTGTCGATGCTGAGAAAAGCCAGGCGGCTTGCCTTCACATTAAATTTGTACTCAACAGGAGGCAGGTCATAGATGACTTTCCTGTTTTCATCCACAAATGGCCGGATAGTCTGAAGCTTTATGCGGACTGTCCGCTGTCCGGGCATTCTTGGGAGCAGGTGAACCCGCAAACTGCCTTGTGATTCCGTGATACGATAGTCTATATCTTCCCCCGTGGTCCACTGACCGGTAATACGGATATTACGGGGATTGTTGGTAACCAGTTCCAGCACCTTTTCTTCCCCAATGAACAGCTCGTCACTTTCAGGATAAATGAGAGCGGACGTCAGGGTATAGGGCAGAATGTGGAGTGTATAGTAGGATTCGGTTGTATCGCTGGTACTTATTATGCCAAAGGTGAACTGCTGAAGCTGGCTCTGGGTCAGATTGCGCATCTGAAGACGGCACCGGTAATAGCTGTTGTTGACATAAAGCAAGCTATCCATCAGATTGTAATCGGCCGATCCTACCAGGCGGATACTCTTTATTTTCTGCAACTGTTGAGGATAGAGAAGCAGTTCGCACACTTCGTCGTCACGCTGATACCGGAAAGGAAGATAATCCAGATTCCCAATCCGGATAAGATTGCCTGCTGATGAAAAACTTGTGGTATCAACCCGTACAACGATCTCCCTGAAATAGTTGAAAATGGCATCTTCCTGGGCAGTAATTGTAAACGTATTAACTGCAAGAATCAGTCCGGCAAACCAATATGCAAATCGTCCCATAGAAAATTAAATTGTAAGAATGGCAAAAATACGAAAAGACCCTTGTGTTTTCAAAAACATACATCATTCGTATCTATCAACGAAAAGTTTATTGAAATATGTTGTAAAATATCAGCCAAGTAGTTTGCAGAGCAGGAATCGGGCAGCATAATTCGGTATCTTTGACCCGATTAACAGCGCAAAGTATGATTAACCATCAGGTCATTTCGCCAGAGAGTATCCTTGTAGTGGGAGGTTCGAATAATATTCATAAACCGGGTGGTAAAATAGTCAAGAATCTGAAAGACGGGTGGTTCAGGGGGCAGTTACTGGTAATGAATCCGGGAGAGGATGAGGTTCAAGGTCTTCGGTGTTTCAGGGAACTCAGTGAAGTTCCTGCGGTTGATCTTGCCATTCTGGCAATACCAGCCAGACAATGCCTACCGACAGTTGAGTACCTGGCCCGGCAGAAAGAAATAAAGGCATTTATAATTATTTCCGCTGGTTTCAGCGAGGAGGGACCGGAAGGGGCTGCCCTTGAGAAAGCTCTGGTAACCGTTGTCAACGAAACAGGAGGATGTCTTATCGGACCGAATTGTATTGGTGTTCTGAACCAGTACTATTCGGGGGTATTCACATCTCCTGTACCGGAGCCTGACCCTTCGGGATGCGAGTTTATTTCCGGTTCGGGGGCTACAGCTGTGTTTATTATGGAGTCTGCTCTCACGAAAGGGCTGAGGTTTTCTTCGGTCTATACAGTAGGCAACAGTGCGCAGATTGGAGTGGAAGAGCTGCTGGAATACATGGATGAAACCTTTGATCCTTCTTCCAGCCCGAAAGTGAAAATTTTGTATCTTGAAACCATCCGGAATCCGGATAAACTATTGAAGCATGCTTCTTCGCTCATCAGGAAGGGATGCAAAATTGCAGCCATCAAGGCAGGAGGGTCGGAGGCCGGAAGCCGTGCAGCCAGTTCCCATACAGGAGCCATGGCAAGTTCGGATCTGGCCGTTGAGGCACTGTTCCGTAAGGCTGGAATTGTAAGATGTTTCGGACGTGAGGAACTTACAACAGTTGCTTCCGTGCTCATGCATCCTGATTTTTCCGGAAAAAACGTGGCCATCATTACCCATGCCGGCGGGCCGGCCGTAATGCTTACCGATGCCCTGTCGTACGGGGGAATGCAGATTCCTGAAATCAAAGGACCCGATGCCGATGCCCTGCTGGCAAAACTGAATCCGGGAGCCTCTGTGCGGAATCCGATTGACCTTCTTGCAACCGGCACGGCCCAGCAACTTGGTGAGGTAATTGAATTTTGCGACAAGAAGTTTGATCAGATCGATGCCATGACGGTCATTTTTGGCAGCACCGGACTGGCGCCTGTTTTTGACGCCTATGAAGTGTTGCACCACAAAATGCAGACCTGTCGCAAACCTATTTTTCCTGTTTTGCCTTCTGTTTATTCAGCCCGGAAGGAGGTCGAATACTTCCTTTCCAAAGGGCATATCAATTTTCCTGATGAGGTGCAACTGGGCAAGGCGCTGGTACAGGTTCACAATACTTCCCGGCCGGCGGAAGAAATAATTTACCTCGAAGGAGTAAATATTCAGGAATCCCGGCGGATCATTGAAAATGCCCCTGAAGGGATGGCCTCATTTGAAGTAACGGCGGGTCTTCTGAAGGCTGCAGGAATACCTTTGGTTTCTACCATTCTCATTAGCAATCCCTCCGATCTGGTGGCGGAAGCAAAAAAGCTGGGATATCCGCTGGTGATGAAGGTAACAGGGCCTGTGCATAAAACCGATGTGGGAGGAGTTTCCCTGAACATCCGCACGGAAAAACACCTGCAGGCCGAGTTTGAGCGGCTCATGCTGATTGAAGGAGCTGCCGGTGTTATGCTTCAACCCATGATAAAAGGAACCGAACTATTTATCGGGGCCAAATATGAACCTGCTTTCGGACATGTCATCCTGTTCGGCCTCGGCGGCATCTTTGTCGAGGTGCTTCATGATGTTTCCTCCGGTCTTGCTCCCTTAACCTTTAATGAAGCATATTCCATGATCCGTTCGGTTAAAAGTTATAAAATCATCAGGGGTGCGAGGGGAAAGCCAGGAATCGACGAAGATATTCTGGCCGGAATTATTGTCCGTTTGTCGTCATTGCTTCGCTTTGCAGTTGAGATAAAGGAAATTGACCTGAATCCTCTCATCGGGCTGAAAGACAAAATTCAGGTGGTTGATGCCCGCATTCTGATAAAAAAGTAAAACATCAACAGCCTGATTCCGTTTCCATTTAGCCTGGCTTATGCATTGTAAATGAGGCGAATGAACGCACGGTAGTGAGCCTCAGGCAACGGCATCCGGGTAAAGCCCGCTGAAACATGTATAAAGCAGTTGTTTGGGTTTAAAAATCCGGAGGCACCAGTTTTTTATTCACAGAATTTGATTATTTTGCACCGTATGTTGTAGAACATAAATGCATTAATCGAATGATTATTAAACAGTTGTCTGTATTTCTGGAGAACAAGACCGGCAGGCTTACCGAAGTACTTGCTGCTCTTGGAGCGGAAAAAATCAATGTCAAGGCGCTTACTGTTGCCGACACTTCTGATTTTGGGATTCTGAGAATGATCGTTTCCGACCCGGAGCGTGCACTGCATCTTTTGCGCGAAAAGGGCTTTTCTGCGAACCTGACCGAGGTGATTACCATTGCAACGCCCTGTGAAGCAGGGTCTTTCGCAAAGGCTCTTGCTCTGATTTCTGAAAAGAATATCAGCATTGAGTACCTCTACGGTTTTTCCATAGGGCAGAAGGCTGCTATTGTTCTTCGGGCCGAAGATGTGCAGAATGCCCTGGAGGCGTTGAGAAACAGCAAAATGGATCTGCTGAATGCAGAAGAACTGAACAATTTATAATAGTGTGCGATGATCTGGAACAGCCCTGTTGAATGTATGCCGCGTGAGGACTTGAAAAGGCTTCAGGACGCGCGGCTTCGTGAAGTAGTTGAACGGGTTTATTATAATGTACCCTGGTACAGGGAAAAAATGCAGAAAGCGGGTCTTAGCCCGGAGGATATTCGCGGGACGGATGACCTGCACCGGCTACCCTTTACTACGAAGGAAGATCTGCGGGAAACCTATCCGTTCGGGATGTTTGCAGTTCCTATGAGCGAAATTCTCAGGGTGCATGCTTCCTCCGGCACTACCGGAAGGGCAACAGTGGTAGGATATACGCGACGTGATCTCGGCATGTGGAGCGAGGTGGTAGCCCGCTGCCTTGCCTGTGCAGGCGTTGGCAGGGAAGACATCATTCAGATTGCCTATGGATACGGACTCTTTACCGGCGGTCTGGGATTGCATTACGGGGCTGAGAAAATAGGAGCCGTTGTTGTTCCGGTTTCGGGAGGTAATACAAAACGGCAGATTCAGCTGATGAAAGACTTTGGAAGTACGGTTCTGGCCTGTACCCCCTCTTATGCCCTGTATCTTGCCGAGGCGATGGAAGAGGAGAGAATCGACCCCCACAGCCTCCGTCTGCGCGTCGGCGTTTTTGGTGCTGAACCATGGACGGAAAGCATGCGCAGAGAGATCGAAAACAGGCTTGGGATAAAAGCCATTGATATCTATGGTTTGAGCGAAGTGGTGGGGCCTGGTGTTTCATGCGAATGTGAATACCAGGATGGATTGCATATCAACGAAGATCATTTTGTTCCTGAGATTATTGATCCCGAATCACTGCAACCCCTGCCTCCAGGTTCACGCGGGGAACTGGTTTTTACCACCGTCACAAAAGAAGGATTGCCTCTGATCCGTTACCGTACACGAGACCTGACTACGCTGAACTATGAAACCTGCCGCTGCGGGAGAACCATGGTGCGAATGGCCAAATGCACGGGCCGTAGTGATGATATGCTTATTATCCGGGGTGTCAATGTGTTTCCATCGCAGATCGAAAGTATACTCCTCGAAATGAGCGAAACCAAGCCCCATTACCTGATTGTTGTTGACAGAGTCAATAACCTTGATACACTACAGATTCTGGTAGAGGTGGAGGAACTTTATTTTGACAAAATCAGTCAGCTTCAGGGATTACGTGACCGATTGCAGCAACAGGTTGAAAGTACGCTGGGGATATCGGCCGAAATCAAACTGGTAGAGCCGAAAACAATCGAACGCTTCGAAGGAAAGGCCCGCCGGGTGATCGACAAACGTACCTTCTGACCTCCGGAACACATTTTCTGTTGTTGACCCGGTAAAAGCAGATTCATGACAGATCCTATCATAAAGTGCCTGACAGGCAAGTATGTTACAGATAAGTGTTTCTTAACAGTTTCTCTAATGTGAGTTTTCATAGAAAGGTTTATAATTTAGCCTCTCAAACAGAAACCTTATGCAGCATACTCCGGTTGAAAGGAGCATTGTTCAGAAAGTACTGAAGGAATGCGGTGTAAACGATCTTGCAGTTGCTTCCATCCGGGAACTGGTACGGATTGTAGATCTGATCGAAAAGAAAAGCGGCGTTCGTTTTGTAAGAATGGAAATGGGGGTTCCTGGGCTTCCTTCACCTGAGATTGGGGTGCAGGCTGAAATAGATGCTCTGAACAAAGGTGTTTCATCCATATACCCCAACATTGAAGGAATACCTTCTTTAAAGGAAGAAGCGTCACGTTTTGCCCGGTTGTTCCTCAATATCGATGTGAATTCACGAGGTTGTGTTCCTACGGTTGGTTCCATGCAGGGATCCATAGCTGCCTTCATGGTAACCAGCAGGTTAAATCCCCAAAGGAGAGCTACGCTGTTTATTGATCCCGGCTTCCCTGTGCAGAAACAGCAGCACCGGGTTCTTGGAATTCCTTTTGAATCGTTTGACGTTTATGATTTCCGTGGTCCGAAGCTTCGCGACAAACTCAGATCCTACCTGGATACAGGTACTTTTTCATCCATCATCTATTCCAATCCCAATAATCCTTCCTGGATCTGCTTCTCTGAAAAAGAACTCGAGACCATCGGGAAACTGGCTTCCGAATATGATATTGTCGTAATTGAAGACCTGGCCTATTTTGGCATGGATTTCAGAAACGATATCTCTGTTCCGGGCGAGCCTCCCTACCAGGCAACCGTAGCGAGATATACCGATCAGTACCTTCTGCTGGTATCAAGTTCAAAGGTTTTTAGTTATGCCGGGCAGAGAATAGGGCTTATTATGATTTCCGATGCCCTGTTTGCTCGGAATTACCCAGGGCTCAAACAGTATTTTGGCACGGAAAGTTTCGGTAAGGCCCTGGTGTATGGTGCACTCTATGCTCTATCTGCCGGAGCCGGACATTCAGCTCAGTTCGCTCTGGCGGCATTCCTTAAGGCTGCCTGCGACGGGAAATACAACATTGTGGAAGGAGTCAGAGAATACGAGCGGAAAGCAAAAAGAATGAAGCAAATTTTTTTGTCAAACGGGTTTCATCTTGTGTATGAGCGGGATGAGGATAAACCTCTGGCCGACGGGTTTTATTTCACCCTGGCATACGACGGGCTTACCGGATCGGAACTTTTGAAAGAATTGCTTTGTTATGGGGTAAGTGCCATTTCGCTGCAGATTACCGGCAGTGCACGTCATGAAGGACTAAGAGCTTGTGTTTCCCAGGTTGAAATAGGCCAGCTCGACGCTCTGGAAGAGCGGATACGGCTTTTCCACCGGCACCACGGCAGTGGTAAGAACGCGGATAAAGGAAATAAATAAAAATGGTTACTTTCGCTTTACCTAATGATAGTTCGATTGGTCATTTTTTGCCGGAAAATGCTTTGCAATTTATTGTGCATGAGGCATGAAACTTAAAACTTCAAGATATGGGCAAAATTCGGGGAGCCATCGTTGTTGATACCGAGCGGTGCAAAGGATGCGAGCTGTGTGTGGAAGCATGCCCTACGGATGTTATCCGTATGGAGCGTAAAGTGAACAGCAAGGGGTATCATTACGCCTATATGGAACATCCTGAAAGCTGTTCAGGTTGCATGAACTGCGGGATTATCTGTCCCGACGGTGCAATTACTGTTTACCGTGTCAAGGAAGAAAAAGTCAGTGAGGAAACCTGAATATTATGGGAGAAATACGATTGATGAAAGGCAATGAAGCCATTGCCGAAGCTGCCATCAGGGCAGGTTGTGATGCTTATTTTGGATATCCCATCACACCGCAGTCGGAAGTACTGGAGTATCTGATGGCAGAGAAGCCGCATGAGCGGACGGGCATGGTAGTACTTCAGGCCGAGAGCGAGGTGGCCGCTATTAATATGGTATATGGAGCTGCCTGTACCGGAAAAAAAGTGATGACCTCCTCCTCAAGCCCCGGCATCAGCCTGATGCAGGAAGGAATTTCCTATATCGCCGGAGCAGAACTTCCCTGCCTGATTGTAAATGTTGTGCGCGGCGGTCCGGGACTGGGAACCATACAACCTTCCCAGGCCGATTACTTCCAGGCAACCAAGGGCGGAGGACATGGCGATTACCGCCTGATTGTACTCGCTCCGTCATCTGTACAGGAAATGGCTGACTTTGTAAAACTGGCATTTGACCTGGCCTTCAAGTACCGTAATCCCGCCATGATCCTTTCAGACGGAGTTATCGGTCAGATGATGGAAAAAATTGAACTGTTCGAACCGATACCAAGGGTGAACGAATTTGACCAGTCGTGGGTAACCACTGGAAAAACACCCGACCGTCAGCGCAATATTATTACTTCACTGAACCTTGACCCTTACCTGCAGGAAGAACATAACCATCACCTGCAGGAAAAATATGCAAGGATGCGCAGGGAGGACGTCAGGTACGAGGCCATTGCCTGTGACGATGCCGACTATCTTTTTGTTGCCTATGGTTCCAGTGCCCGTATTTGCCAGAAAGCGGTTCAATTGGCAAGAAAAAAAGGAATCAAAGCCGGACTTTTACGGCCTATAACATTGTTCCCTTTTCCCGAGAAAATTCTTGGTGATCTTTCACAATCCGTAAAAGGTATGCTGGCAGTTGAAATGAGTGCCGGCCAGATGGTGGAAGACGTGCGGCTGGCTGTAAACGGCAAAATCCCGGTGGAGCATTTCGGCCGCTTTGGCGGAGTTGTCCATTCGCCCGAAGAAGTTCTTGAAGCACTTGAGGAAAAAATTGTAAAACCTGTCGTATGAACCTCGAAGAGATCATTCGCGAAGAAAATATAGTCTATCGCCGTACGCCGCTTCTTACTGACAAAGCCCTGTCATATTGTCCGGGATGCGGACACGGCACTACCCATCGGCTGATTATGGAAGTCATAGAGGAAATGGGTATCCAATCTGATGTGATCGGAATCGCACCCGTCGGATGCTCGGTTCTGGCCTATGAGTTCATGGATATAGATATGATTGAGGCAGCCCACGGACGTGCACCGGCAGTGGCTACCGGTATCAAACGTACCTGGCCCGGCAAATATGTTTTCACCTACCAGGGCGACGGTGATCTGGCTGCCATAGGCACCTCCGAAACCATCCACTGCTGTAACCGGGGAGAAAATATTACCATCATTTTCATCAACAACGGTATCTATGGAATGACCGGTGGCCAGATGGCTCCTACCACCATCCCCGGAATGAAGTCCTCTACATCGCCTTTTGGAAGGGATACGGCCATGATGGGATATCCTCTTAAAATAACCGAACTAATAGCGCAGCTTCCCGGAACGTATTATGTTTCAAGACAATCGGTACATACCCCGGCCAGCGTGCGAAAAGCAAAAAAGGCAATCAGAAAGGCATTTGAAAATCAAAAGCTTAACAAAGGAGTTTCGTTCGTTGAAGTTGTATCCAATTGCAATTCGGGATGGAAAATGACTCCTGTCCAGGCCAACAAGTGGCTGGAAGAAAATATGCTTGCGTATTTTCCTCCGGGCGATCTGAAGGTCGACGGACAATTGGTGGAACAGGGGAAGACTTCCTGATATCTGGTTATATGAACCTGTTTTTTACGAAAAAATAAAACTCCATGACGGAAGAAATTATTATTGCAGGCTTTGGTGGACAGGGTGTCCTCTCCATGGGGAAAATCCTTGCCTATTCAGGAATTATGCAGAATATGGAAGTTTCATGGATGCCGTCCTATGGTCCTGAGATGAGGGGAGGCACTGCTAATGTTACCGTAATTCTGAGCGATGAGCGCATCAGCTCCCCTATTCTCAACGTTTACGATACAGCCATCATTCTGAATCAGCAATCTCTTGACAAGTTTGAGCCAAAAGTGAAACCCGGCGGATTACTTCTTTTTGATAACAACGGGATTACCCGTTATCCTGTCAGAAAAGACATCCAGGTCTGCGTTATTGAAGCTACTGCCGAAGCTGTGCGCATGGGGTCAGGACGTGTTTTCAATATGATGGTCCTTGGCGGATTTCTGAAGCTGAAACCTGTCCTTGAAATTGAAAATGTACTGAAAGGGCTTCAGAAATCTCTTCCACCGCGCCATCACCATTTGATTCCGATGAATGAGCAAGCCATACGACGCGGTATGGAACTGGTAAAACCATTTACTGTAGCGAGTTAGAAGCTAAAATACCTTTTTAGCCTTGTTGCCAGTAATCATTGACAAATCATATCAATCAGGTTTTAATTGGACTATCAAATTATTAGTAAGGTGATACAAATCACCTTAAATCAATAACTGATCTCATCTCTAAATCAACAACCTGGAGGTTTTTGTGGCGTATATTTGATTAGAAAAAACAAACGCCATGAAAACACTGATAATTAATCTCATTGCAACCTCTGCATTCATGATGGGGTCAGTGTTTGTAAAGGCACAGGATGAGCAACTGATTCTTGTTCCCGACTATGCGCGTTATGCGGTTCGGATAGGGGAAGGGCTTTCTCCGAGCGGTCATGGATTCAACTATGCTTTCGATATTTCTGTTGAGAGGTTAAAAAAATCCCTTTACCTTGGAATGTTTATTGATCAGGCTGACGGAAAGGTTGCCGGATTAAACCTTCGGTACAAGCACTACCTGAACCAGGCTGTACGCAGAGGTATGGTCTCCGCCAAAGGGAAGTTTGTTCCATATATAGGCTACAAGTTTGTGTACAGGATGGAAGACAATGTAACGGCAGTACCACTTGCCTTTCAGTCCTCAAAAGATAAGCGGCTGAAATCAACTGCCACAGTTACCGGCAGGGCCTGTTCCCTGGAGCATACCCTGGGAGCCGGAATACAGTTTCATATGAACAGCAGAGTGATACTCGACACCTCGGCTGGAATCGGGTATTTTATTGGCGATCTGGCACAGGATAACAAGAGAGATTTTCTTGGTATTTCCATGACCAATTCAGGTATCGGGCTTAGTGCCGAGATGGGGCTGGTTATCGTACTGTTCAATTGATTATACTATCTTTACGGGAAATTTCCCGTTCATGAAGACGGCTCTTCTCTTTGGTGCAACCGGTCTTACAGGCCGGTATGTTTATCAGTATCTGCTAAAAGAAGAAAATTACAGTACCATTCGCATATTTACCCGTTCTCCTTTTCTGCATGATGAACCGAGGGTCGAAAATATAGTGATCGACTTTGAAAAACTTTCTTCGTATGAAAGCTACATGAAAGGGGATGTGCTTTTTTGTTGTCTTGGTACCACGCGGCGGAAAGCAGGATCCAGGGAGAACTTTCGGAAAGTGGATTATGACTATGTAACCCGGATTGCAGAAATTGCCGAAAAAGCAGGAGTAAAGAAGTTCCTGGTTATTTCTTCGATAGGTGCTGATGCGGAAAGTAAAAATTATTATTTACGGGTCAAGGGAGAAATGGAGAATTTTCTTATCCATACTACCATTCCACAGGTTGTTATTTTACGTCCATCCCTGTTGCTGGGAAGGAGGGAAGAATTCAGGTTTGGTGAAGAGGTGGGGAAACAAATCTATTCTCTTCTTAAGTTTCTCCTAATAGGACCTCTCAGAAAGTACAGGGGGATTCATGCCAAAACGGTTGCCCGGGCCATGGTGCGCCTGGCAAATGTTGATACCATTGGCCGGCAAATAGTTCAGTCTGATCAGATCGCTATTCTGGGAAGGGTGGCCAGGTGAAATCCAAGCCTGAGTAAGATTTTTCACTATCTGTTTTTGGTCATCTGTCTTGTGAATGGATTGCCCGACAAATTACTTTTTATTGATACCTGCATAGTAGATGGGTAAGGCATACAGGAATTTGCTATTTTTAGACCTTTAAAACAAAAATATGCTGGCAGATTTTTTTCAGGCTGTGGCCGACTGGTACATGGGACACATTAATTACGGGACGGTGGTTCTTCTTATGGCAATCGAAAGTTCCTTCATACCGTTTCCTTCGGAAATTATCATACCCCCTGCTGCGTGGAAAGCTGCGCAGGGAGACATGAATGTTTTTCTTGTGGTTTTGGCCGGAAGTGCTGGTGCACTCATAGGTGCATTGTTTAATTATTATTTTGCCCTGCTGCTGGGAAGACCTTTAATCTATCGTCTTGCCAATACCCGTTTGGCGCATCTTCTTCTGATTACTCCTGAAAATGTTGCAAAGGCTGAAGCGTATTTTCTGAAATTTGGTAACAGCAGTACGTTTATTGGCCGGCTTGTCCCTGCCGTGAGGCAATTGATTTCGATTCCTGCAGGTTTATCACGGATGCAGATGCCCGCTTTTGTTTTATATACAGTACTTGGCTCCACACTCTGGAACATTATTCTTGCCGCTCTGGGTTATTCCCTTTATTCACAGAAGGAACTGCTCCATAAATACTATGCTGAAATTTCCTGGGTACTTCTTGTTCTGGGCATTTTGTTTATTGCTTATATTACGGTGAGGATTGTTCGTTCGGCCAATAACCGGAGCAGGTGATGGCAAAGAATCTGATTTTTTAAAGAACCATTTATAAAATATCCATCAATTCTTATTAATAAAAAATTAGCCGGTGCGGCACTGGATGCCCACCGGCTGATTTGTATGATTTGTGAAGATAGATAAAAAAATGAAGATTGGGAATATCCTCCTTTTTATGCCGGAATGAATTTATGCAATCGGACTTTCTTCTCTCTGATATTGTGGAAGCAGATTCCCTTCCTTATCAACCCAATCTTTAAGTGCGAATGCATGTCCTCTTCCCAGGTGATAGGTCTTTGCAATTTCTTTGGTTACATTCGATAATTTATGGATGCTCTGGGCAAGCCTCTGGCTGATTTGTTTTTCATTCATTCCTGCTGCCAAAGGAGCTTTCTTTGCTGCTTCGAGAAGTTCAGATTTAATCAGGGCTTTCCCGGCATTTTTCAATGTTTCGAGGATAAAATTATCCCATGCCACTGCCACAGCGGATGTTCTCGGTTTTCTTTCTTTCTTTGGGGGAGCTGCTTTCTTCTGCTTTACCGTCTTTGCTTTGGCTGTTTTCTTTACTACAGCTTTTTTGGTGGCAGCCTTCGCAGTAGTTTTAACTTTCTTTGTCTTTGCGGCAGATGCCTTCGACTTAACCTTTTTTGCTGATGCCTTGGCTGCTTGTTTGGCTTTCGCAGGGCGCCCTCTTTTGCCTTTGGCAGCTTTTTTTTCTGGTTTGATAACTACCGCTAATTGTTTGCGGGGTCGCCCTCTCTTTTTTGAAGTTGTTGATTTAACGCTTTCTGAAGCTTTGCCTTTTTCAAGAATTTCTATTGCCGATTTAATCCGTTCAACTTCAAATTCGAGTTTGCGAAGATCTGATTTGTAACCCTGAATCAGATCCTGTGCATCTTCTGAAGACAGATTCAGTTTTTTCATAAGCTTTTTTACATTTAAATGAGTAAAATATTTAATACAAATATCAATTTTATTTCTGAAATAAAAAACATTTTTGATAAAAAATTTTAAATAATACTATTTTTTAAAAAAACAGTTTACGCGTTTATGTCTTTATTTTATGCGTATAGTAAGAGATTCAAGAAGGCATTTCTGTATTTGTAGTAGTAAAATTCTGAAAAAAAAAAGTTAAACATTGTGGATGTTTAATTGCATTTCCATACTATTATTGCTTGATGCTCATGAAAAGTTTTGATTTCTGTTTAATTTGGTTAATTCTGTACATTCAGAAGAGAGAATGACCTAAGTCTTTCATATAAAACCACGGATTGCACAGATCGCCACAGATTAAACACAGATCAATTCAAGTTAACTTCGGTGGAATGTCTGTGGCCATCCGTGGCCATCTGTGGTAAATCTAAAAAAATACAAATTAACCATAGATTACACGGATCGCCACAGATTAAGCACAGATTAATACAGTTTCATTTCTGTGAAAAATCTTTTGCCATCTGTGGTAAATAAAAAAATGATTACCCGGACGGTATTGAAACTGTTTCGTGTTCAGAGCCTAATAGGCTGATGTGTACTATGGTAAAACGATGATCCTTTCTGTTTTTGAATCTGTGGCTGAAACAAGGGAGCAGAGATAGATTCCCTGTGGTACTTTCTTGTTGGATTGATCTGTGAGATCCCACGGAATATAGTTTATTCCAGAATTTGGGTACACATTCCATTCACGAATTAAATTTCCGTTAAGAGAATAGATTTTTATAGTAATATTTTCCTCATGGGTTTCATAAAAAAATATTCGAACAAAAGTCCCTGCCGGATTGGGTACTATACGAAAATCCATTGCGTCGGTTTTGCTTTCTGTGTTTGTGGTAGCAAGTGAATCGGTAACAAGGATATTATCGAAAGTAAGGAACACGCCCGGCAGGGATGCGTGTTCAGCTACCAGCTCAAAACGGTCGATCCGCGTCCAGTCAAAGGCTCCGACAGGATTGTACCATTGGTTGTTGTCCCACGATCCCTGCTCGGTGAACCATCCCAGCGGAATCTTTACATGATGCCAGTGACCGTCAAAAGGAACCACCTGCTGATTGATGGTATACCGCATGCGCCAAGGATGATCGGACGGATCTTCGGTTTTGGTATCCAGAAACCGGATGTCGAACACAGCATCGGTTTTATTGCTCATAAACCAGAAATCAACAACAAATCTCCGTGCTAACAGCTGGCTTAAATCTTTGTCAGGAACAAAATCAAATGCCAGATAATTATACTGCGACGGGCTGTACCAGTCGAGGCAGTATGAACCGAAACGGGGGAAGGAGGAAGCATAAAAGCTGATAAAACCTGTAGTATTCCAGCTTGTTCCTTCAATACCATGTCCGATATAATCTGTATAGATAGGAATGGTAGTGGTGTCGGGCTGCAAAATAAACGGAGTCTGCGTTGGAGGAGTCAGTCCCAGGGCATTGATAAGGGGCAGGTTCACATCATGTTCAAACAGTCCGGCTGAGTTTTTGTTGAAGATTCCAAAACCTCCGTGGTAATCCCAGATGGTCCATGGAATTCCTTTTTCCTCCAGATAGGAACGCACGGTCTGGTACCAGAATACCCTGTCGTCCGGAGGACTGTTGGGAATATATACTCCGAATTCACCGCAGTAAACCGGTACCTGGCGATTGTTTTTGAAAGCTACGGCAATGTCGATAAGCTGTTTAACTTTTTCAACATTTCCTTCGCTGGGATATGCGTTCAGTGCACTTTCAATCCAGCTTCCTTTGAGCGATTGCGGACAGGCCGGCATACGGGCTGCATCGTAAGGGAACGGTACTCCGGCCAGGGGTTCCATCGATGGGTCAACCCATGTTGCCCCCTGGTGTGTGAAGACAAACGGATCGTAAAAATGAAAGGTGTAGATGAGTTTTTTGTCGGTGTAAACCGGCAGGTTCGCAAGGTTATTGTATGAGTTCCAGTTGGCAGGGCCGACAATGATATAATGGACGGTATCTTCCGTGCGGATAGCATTGATCGCATTCTGCTGAATCTGGTTCCACGTACCATCGCTGATACCGTGTGGTTCGTTCAGTATTTCGTAGTATATGTAGTGCGAACGGTTTTTGTAATGCCGTGCCATGTTTTTCCATACTTTATCAAGGATGTTCCCGATATTCGGATCAGTTGAGGCCGAGGGATCGAAGGTATGGTTGTCGATTATCAGATGAATCTGCAGTTCTTCCGACCATGTGACGGCTGAATCAAGAAATTGCAGAAAGAGCGGATGCGGAATATAATCCGGGGCTCCATTGGTCATAGCATGGAGGTTTATGGGAAGACGAATCACATCGCAACCAAGGCTTTTAATGTTTTCAAAGTCTTTATGTGTGTAGCGCGTAAATTGAATCTGTTCAGGGCTTCCTGCCTGAAACCATCCGGTAAGATTCACTCCACGGTGAAAAGGCACCTGTGGAAAAAGAACAAATGCTGTAGAAATAAATATCAAGCACGAAATCACATATCTGTAAACGGAACGTTTCATATTCCTGAAAGTTTGATTTTACACTTTAAAAAGACAATAGTGCAGAATTTGTATTGATTTTAGCCGGATCCAGCAAAATTATTACTTTACCCAACGGCCATTTAGTTCTTTGCAAGATAATCTTTGGGATACGAAGAAAACAAGATATTTGAACTGATTATTATTTATTATTTTGGCAATTAAAATAATAAAGCAATGGACCGGAGAAAATTTATTCAGACATCGGTTGAAAGGAGTTTACTTCTGGCTTTCGGTTTGCCGGGATTGTCTGGCGGAAGACGTTTTAATCCTATGATAGGAGTATGCTCTGACATCAACAATGCTGCACTGATTTCAAAAGCAGGAGGCGATTTTGTTGAAGAATCGGTTGGAAGGTTCCTGAAACCGGGAAATGGCGAAGCAAATTTTGAGAAATCGCTGATGATTCTAAAGGAAAGTCCGCTTTCTGTACCGGCGTGCAACAGCTTCTTTCCGGCTGAACTCAGGCTGACTGGTGATCAGGTGGATGAAGAACGGGTTTTGCGATGGGCAGAAACTGCCTTTTCGAGAGCCCGCCAGGCCGGAGTGCTGATTATTGTTCTGGGTAGTGGCGGAGCAAGGAAGGTACCCGATGGTTTCGGGTATGACAGAGCTGTTGCTCAGTTTACCGGTTTGCTCGCCCGTATGGGCCAACTGGCCGAAGCATATCAGGTTACCATTGCCCTGGAGCATCTTAATCGTCAGGAGACCAATTTTATCAATACCCTTGCAGAGGCCAATGCCATTGTTGGTAAAGTCAATCATCCGGCTGTGGGACTTTTGTGCGACATTTACCATATGCTGGTGGAAAATGAACCTCCCGGGGCTATTTTAAAGGCAGGAAAAAGGATAGTGCACTGCCATGTTGCCGAAAAAACAGAACGGGCAGCTCCGGGAACAAACGGACAGGATTTTGTTCCCTACTTCCGTGCCCTCAAAGAAGCTGGGTTTAAAGGAAAGATTTCTATTGAATGCAGGTGGGCCGATTTTGCCAACGAAGTGGAACCTTCCTTGAAATATTTAAGGGGGCAGGTTAATTTGGCATGATATAACAAATAAGTTTGAAAAAAATTACCACGAAGTAAAAAAATGAAACGCAGAAACTTTCTACAGCTCTCATCCTTTTCCGCACTTGGAGCAGGATTATCCCTTCCGTTTTCTTTGGCTGACGATTTGTTTGCCCCGTTTCAGGGAGATGCAACGCAGATGGTTCCGGCCTCATGGAGAATC
>JAKPTE010000047.1 GCA_029571215.1 Bacteroidota bacterium | reverse complement strand
GAATGCATAGAATTACGGCTGGGGTCCCGACAATGTCGGGATTAATTTTAAAGGCCTCTCCTGCTTATGCCCACGCACTTTAGGAAGATGGATAAAATTAAGTACTATCGTTTACTGAGCCCCGTCTTTAAAATTCTACCCAGCCAGTAATTCTTGCATTCTGATAGTGCGGGTGGAATTTTGTTTTTGCCTTGATTTTCTTTGGTTACTTTATTCAACCCAGATAATGCAGCAAAAATGCCGTAAAATGTTGCATTGCGGGGTGAGCTTGAGCGATGGCATCCGGGTTAACCCCGATGAATCGAAGGTTTAATCGGAATTTAAATTTAGTCCAGCCAATTAAAGGGTTAAGACAAAACATCAGAAAAGGAGGAATATTATGGGAATTAAGCCAGGTCCAAAAAGAATTGCTAAAACAACAGAGAAACCGGACAAACGTCAACGGGACAATAAAGAAACTCAAGGGAATACACCATCACTAAAGCCTCACAAGCATAAAAAAGGGGATTAAGCACAATTCCTGATTATTCCGGTAAAATTGCACCATTCCGTCGGAAATGGAGCTATCCATTATTCCTGATATAACAAATGGAACTTTTTCAGGAACGAATGGCAGATAAAAATCCTTCTACTTTATTTTCCCAATCCATTCCTTTACCTCTTCCGGCTTTGGATTAGGCAAGGACAGTTTGTTTTTCTTATTATACCCGCAAAGATCCTGATGCAGTTTGTTGGGATTCAGGTTTTTGAGCATTGAGACTTGCACAAAGCCCATTTTTTGCAACACGGGGACCCATGCTTCAGGGATGCCTGCTTCGGTATATTTTTCCACAGGGTCGGCCACTGCTTTCTTTTCAGGCCGCATCTGCGGAAAGAAAAGGACATCCTGAATGGATGGCTGGTTGGTCATGATCATGGTAAGGCGGTCGATTCCAATTCCAAGCCCTGCCGTAGGAGGCATTCCATATTCAAGGGCCCTGAGAAAATCCTCATCAAGCACCATGGCTTCCTGGTCGCCTCGTTTGCCCAGCTGAAGCTGGTCTTCAAAACGTGCACGCTGGTCAATCGGATCATTCAATTCCGAAAAGGCATTGCACAATTCTTTCCCGTTACAAATGGCCTCAAAGCGTTCCACAAGGCCTGGTTTGCTTCTGTGTTTCTTGGCCAAGGGGGACATCTCAATCGGATAATCCATGATAAAGGTGGGCTGAATGAGGTAGGGTTCAATCAGTTCTCCGAAAATGGCGTCGATCAGTTTTCCTTTACCCATTGTTTCATCCGTTTCAATATTCAGCTTTCTGGTTACTTCCCTTAACTGGTTTTCATCCATTTCTCCTATATCGATGCCGGTTTTTTCCTTAATGGCTTCGTACATGGTAATTCGTTTCCATGGCCGTTTGAAGTCAATCAGGTGTTCCCCAACCTGAACCTGTGTGGTGCCATGGAGGTCAATGGCCACCTTTTCAATCATTTCTTCCACCAGATCCATCATCCACAAATAATCCTTATAAGCTACGTACAGTTCAATCTGAGTGAATTCGGGGTTGTGAAAACGGTCCATTCCTTCGTTGCGGAAATCCTTGGAAAATTCATACACCCCGTCAAAGCCGCCCACAATGAGCCGTTTGAGGTACAGTTCGTTGGCAATCCGCAGATATAAAGTCTGTTCCAGGGTATTGTGATAGGTTTTGAACGGCCGGGCAGCAGCACCTCCGTATAGGGGCTGAAGAATGGGTGTTTCCACTTCAAGATATCCCCGCCTGTTCAGAAATTCGCGCATGGAATTGATAAGCCGGGTTCGCCTCACAAAAACGTCGCGCACGTGGGGATTTACAATCAGGTCGACATACCTCTGCCGGTAACGCTGTTCAGGGTCGGTGAACGCATCAAACACCTTTCCGTCTTTCTCTTTAACAATGGGCAAGGGACGCAACGATTTGGCGAGGAGCTTCAGTTCCTTTACATGGATCGACAGTTCTCCTGTCTTGGTAATAAAGGCGAATCCGCTGATTCCTATGATATCGCCAATATCGAGAAGTTTTTTAAACAGCGTATCGTAAAGGGCCGTGTTGTCCGGAGGGCAGATATCTTCACGCCTTATATAGAGCTGAATACGTCCCGTTGCATCCTGAATTTCCGAAAAGGAAGCGCTTCCCATGATGCGCCGGCTCATGATTCTTCCTGCAAGCCGTACTTCCTGAAAATTATTTCTTTCCGGGCTGAAATTCTTTCGTATTTCCTCAATGCTGGTATTGACTTCAAACAAGGCAGCCGGATAGGGATCAATCCCCATCTTTCTGATTTCTTCAAGAGCCTGACGGCGGATGAGTTCCTGTTCGCTGAGTTCGGTATAATTCATGGCCAAAGATTTAATGGCTGCAAAGATAATATGTTAGGAATAAGAACAGTGCAGGATGCCTCAAAACTTCAATTTTCATTGTACCCTGCAGAAATTTCATAGGAAGGATCGGCACAGACGAATTCCAAAGAATGAATTACTTTTGCTCTTTCAAAAACAGAAAAGGTGAACGACAATACCTCTCCCCGGCGCCGCCTGCCACCATGGCTCAGAATGCAGAGAGCTTCCGGGGAAACATATGCAAAAGTGCGAAATCTTGTCGACCGCAACCATCTGCATACCATCTGTACCAGCGGCAACTGCCCTAATATCGGCGAATGCTGGAACAGGGGAACCGCTACATTTATGATCTTGGGTGATATCTGCACCCGGAGCTGTAAATTCTGCGGTGTAGCAACAGGAAGGCCGAACCCTCCCGATCCGGAGGAACCGTTGAAAATTGCCATGGCCATACGCACCATGCAGTTAAAGCATTGTGTTATTACTTCGGTCGACAGGGATGATCTTCCCGACGGTGGTGCTTCCTTCTGGGCC
This sequence comes from Bacteroidota bacterium, assembly GCA_029571215.1. GTDB lineage: Bacteria > Bacteroidota > Bacteroidia > Bacteroidales > JAAYUG01 > JAAYUG01. Next base: position 40,825 of record JAKPTE010000047.1, on the reverse strand, counting down.
GAAACAATTCGTACCGTAAAAAAGATGAATCCGGAAGTTACCATGGAAGTGCTTATTCCGGATTTCCGTGGGAAGACAGAGAGCCTGGACCTGGTTATTGAAGCCGGACCGGAGGTAATTTCCCACAATCTGGAAACTGTGCGGAGGCTTACTCCGCTGATTCGCAGTGTAGCCCGTTACGATGTGAGCCTGTCGGTTCTGAAGTATATTGCCTCGAAAGGAATAACAGCGAAGTCAGGAATCATGCTGGGGCTGGGTGAAACCTTGCCCGAAGTGCTTGAAACCATGGACGATCTGCTGGCAGCCGGATGTTCGGTAATGACGATTGGGCAGTACCTGGCACCTACAACCAGACATCTTCCGGTGGCTGAATATATAAAACCTGAAGTATTCGAGGATCTGGCGCGGATTGCTCTTGAAAAGGGATTCAGGGCGGTCGAGAGCGGCCCTCTGGTGCGTTCTTCCTATCATGCGGAAAAACATATTGTGGGTTCACAAAATACAATTCAAAATGTATGAGGTAGTTTTTACCGATCTGGGCCTTAAAGATTATAAAGAAACCTGGGATCTGCAGGAAGAAACCCTGAGGAGAATGAGCGAAAAGAAACTTCAGGGCGAAACCTCCCCGGGCCAGTTATATTTTGTGGAACACAACCATGTTTATACCCTCGGTAAAAGCGGTTCGCGCAACAACCTGCTGATTGACGATGAGTTTCTGCGGCAGATCGGCGCTGTTTTTTATCAGATCAACCGCGGAGGCGATATTACCTATCATGGTCCTGGTCAGATTGTTGGTTATCCCGTATTTGACCTTGACCGGCTGGGTATCCTTGTAAAACGGTATGTGTTCCTTCTTGAGGAATCGGTTATTCAAACTTTGCAGCATTTTTCGGTGAAAGCTGAAAGACTGCCCGGGGCTACAGGGGTGTGGATCGACGCCGCCGATCCTTCCCGTGCACGCAAAATCTGTGCTATCGGTGTAAGGGTTAGCCGGGGAATTACCATGCACGGATTTGCCTTTAACGTGAATACAAATCTCGATTATTTTCACTACATTAACCCCTGCGGATTTACGGATAAAGGAGTGACTTCTATGGAGAAGGAACTCGGTGAAATACAGGATTTTAACTACGTAAAGAATGTCCTGCGACAAAAGATACAGACCGTATTTGAACTCAAATATGTTTGAGTTTAGGCGGTAAGATATTCCCATGATTAATAAGAACTGGATAATAAAAGAACATGGTAATGAGGATGATGTCAGACGGTTAGCAGAGCAGCTCGGGGTAGAGAAACCGATTGCCAATCTGTTGGTTCAGAGGGGGATTAAGACCTTTGAGGAGGCAAAAGCCTTCTTTCGTCCTTCCCTCGAGAATCTCCATGATCCTTTTCTGATGAAGGACATGGAAAAGGCGGTCGGTCGTATTGAAAACGCAATTAAAAACCGCGAGAAGGTCCTCATTTACGGCGACTACGATGTCGACGGCACGACAGCGGTTGCCATGTTATACCTTTTCTTCCGGAACCGTTTTGGCACTATTGATTATTACATTCCCGATCGTTATACGGAGGGATATGGAATTTCCCTGCGGGGGATAGACTATGCGGCCTCAAAGGGGATATCACTTATCATCGCTCTCGATTGCGGAATTAAGGCAGTCGAAAAAGTTGAATATGCCCGGAAAAAGGGAATAGAGTTTATTATCTGCGATCACCATGAGGCCGGAGAAACTATTCCAGCTGCTGTGGCTGTATTGGACCCGAAACGCCCCGATTGTGCCTATCCATATAAGGAACTTTCGGGTTGTGGGGTAGGATTTAAGCTGCTTCAGGCATTTGCTCTGCGGAACAATATTCCTTTCTCCGAACTGGAAGAATTTCTTGATCTGGTGAGCGTCAGCATAGCCTCAGATATCGTGCCTGTTACAGGCGAAAACCGTATACTTACATACTACGGTCTGAAAAAGCTGAACAGTTCGCCCCGTACCGGCCTGGCAGCCATCATCAAAGTGGCCGGCATCGATCAGAGAGAGATATCGGTTGAAGATATAGTTTTCAAGATTGGACCACGGATAAACGCTGCCGGAAGGATTGAATCGGGAAAACATTCGGTTGACCTGCTGATAAGCGAAGACCCTTCCGCTGCCCTGGATATCAGTGATCAGATCAATGGACTTAACAATACCCGCCGGAACATTGACGGAAACATTACACAGGAAGCCCTGCAGATGCTAAAGACCGATAAGAAACTGGCTGGCAGGAAGACGACGGTACTTTTTAATCCGAAATGGAACAAGGGTGTGATAGGGATTGTGGCCTCCCGGCTTATCGAGCATTATTACCGCCCAACGATTATTCTTACCGAATCCAATGGTTTTATTACCGGTTCGGCCCGTTCGGTTCCCGGATTTGACCTCTACCATGCGCTGGAACAATGTGCTGATTTACTTGAGAATTTTGGCGGCCATATGTATGCAGCCGGAGTGACCATGCGAAAGGATGCTCTTCAGGCCTTTGTGAACAGGTTCGAGCAGGTGGTAAGCGATACCATTGAGCCGGGTTTACTTATCCCAATCCTTGAAATAGATACGGAGCTGAAACTGAAAGAAATTACTCCGAAGCTATACCGTATTATTAAACAGTTCGAACCCTTTGGCCCCGGAAACATGAATCCCGTTTTCATTACCGAGGATGTTGCCATATATAACGGGGATGCAAGGATTGTCGGTTCCTCCGGAGGCCATCTCAAACTGAACCTGACCCAGGACGGTTGTCCTTCCTGTATTTCCGGCATAGCCTTCAATATGGCATATTATTATGATGAAATAAAAGACGGGAAAGCCTTTGATATCTGTTATTCCCTGGATGAAAACACATACCGGGATACTACAAGCATTCAGCTTAAAATCCGAGATATCAAGACTTCCTGATACCGATTCGTTTCAGAAAAGATAATCGGTTGAGACGATAAAAGATGGTTGTTCTGGTAGTGCAATTAAATTTATAACGCTCCGGGCTGGAAACAGTCTAATGGAGCGCGTTTTCCCTCATGAGATAATTCCTGCCTTTTTCAGAACCAACTCAATATTAGGATATGTGTTTGACAATGGTTCCTTAAGATTGGAGACGGGGAACCACCTTGCTTCCGTAATGCCCTCAATGGTCAAAGGTTTTGTGTCTGATTTTCCGTTAACCTCCATGGTAAACCAGATGGTTTTCTTCAAAACAGGTTTACCGTTAAGACGGTAAACATGAAAAGAAGTAGCAAGGCGCTGCGGATGGAGGAGTTCCTTAATTCCACATTCTTCGAACACTTCGCGAAGAGCTCCCTGCTGGTAGTTTTCCCCCCGTTCCAGCTTTCCCTTCGGGAGATCCCAGATGCCGTTCCGGAGGATGAACAATATTTCTCCCTGTTGGTTCTTCACCAGTCCTCCGGCTGCCTTGATCACCCTGAAGCATGATTTCAATGCCTTGCGGAGTTCTTTAAAATTCGGATGAAATACGGTCAGCGAAGGAATATCCTCATATTTCTCGAAGAGACGAAGAATTTTCAGAAGTTCTTTCCGCCCTGTAAACCGGAAATACAGGGACGCATCCTTTCCTTCATCCGGATTACTTGTTATAATAGCCGGGCGCCTGTTAAAAAAAACTTCATACTTTTGGGGCATGGAAACCATTGCAACTAAAATTGCCGGATATCTTCTGCAAAGTAAGGCAATAATCATCGAACCTGCAAATCCTTTTACGTGGGCTTCAGGCTGGAAATCGCCCATTTACTGTGATAACCGGATTACCCTGGCGTATCCTGAAATACGTACCTTCATCCGGGATGCATTTGTACAAAAAATCAGGGAAGTTTTTCCTGATGTGGAGGTAATTGCCGGCGTTGCCACAGGAGCTATTGCCCAGGGAGCATTGGTTGCCGAAGTCCTCGGACTGCCTTTCAACTATGTGCGGTCATCACCCAAGGACCATGGGAGGGAGAATGTAATTGAAGGCCAGGTTTTCCCTGGCCGCAAAGTTGTTATTATCGAAGATCTGGTTTCTACGGGCAGCAGCAGCCTCAAAGCATACAATGCTCTTCACGAAGCAGGTTACCAGGTGCTGGGAATGGTGGCAATTTTTACCTATGGTTTTCCCGAAGCGACCGACAATTTCAAAAAAGCGGGCTGCCGGCTCGAAACCCTCTCCAGTTATGAAGTGCTTATTGAAGAGGCGAGCCGGACTGGCTATATATTACCGGAGCAGATGGAAATTTTGCGGCGCTGGAAGGAAAATCCTTCTCAGTGGAAGCCCTGATAATACGAACAATATGATTAAATTGCAGAGCCGGACCGGAACGGTGAATTCACCTGTGAATAAGGTATATTCCTTCCTATCCGATTTCAGAAACTTTAGCCAGTTTATTCCTTCGGAAACTATTGACAACTGGCAAGCAGAAGCTGATTCCTGCAGTTTTACGCTCAGTAACCTGGGAAGGGCAGGCCTGCGGATGGTGGAACGGGAGCCAAACCGGTTAATTAAAATAACCGGAGAAGGTCCTCACGCCCTGACTTTTTTTCTCTGGATTCAGATGAAGGAAGGGACACCGGACACCACGCATATCAGGCTGACACTGCATGCCGATCTGCCTTTTTTTCTTAAGGGTATGGCATCAGGTCCATTGCAGAAATTTCTTGATATGATAATTGACAAGTTGGAAGTTATACCGTTTCCCGATCTGGGAGAGAAAATTTAATTGTATAGAATAACCATTTTTTTTGCTCACGTTTCTAAAAGTCTTACTTCCTTGAACCCAAATTTTCCGGTTTTTCCGTTGTCCTGCTCAAGAATAATTTCCCCACTTTCACGGACATCTATAATACGGGCACGAAAAATTCCCCCGTCAGTGAAATAGTTGAGGAATTCATTATATCCAAGCAGCCGTGCCGTGTACTCCTCTTTCAGAGCGGCAAACATCTTTTTCTCAAGATACTCAACCCTTTTTTTGAATGATTGGTAAATGCTGTGAAAAATGGTTTCAACCTGCCATGTTTTCCCTGAAATCTGTGCAAGCGATACCGGGTTAGGTAAATATGCGGGGAAACTGCTTTGATTGATATTGAGTCCGATCCCGATGACGGAAGAAAGAATCCCGTTGTGGCTTATCGAATTTTCTATAAGAATGCCTCCAAGCTTCCGGTTACTGTAATAAATATCATTGGGCCACTTAATTTTTACATCCGGAACATACGGATGCAAGGCATCGGTAATGGCCAGTGAGGCGACAACAGAAATAAAAAATGCCTTGTCGGCTTCCAGTTCCTCCGGCAGAAGAATGACAGAGAAAAGGAGGTTTTTTCCCCATTCACTTTCCCATGAACTGCCTTTTTGTCCTTTGCCAGCTGACTGAAAGTCAGTACGGATGGCCTGAAGATGCTTAGCCTTACCGCTTTTCAGCAGTTCAGTAGCATAGTCGTTGGTGGATGAAACCTGCTCCAGGTAAATATAATCAGTCCAATCCGTCATACTCTTTCTTTAGGGCAAAGATAATCTATTTGGCTTGTAAACGGGATTCTACGGGAGATTGTCTAACATACAGACAAAAAAACAGGAAAGAACAGATTTCTGGTATCAGCCAAAAACTTCCTTATAAAATGAAAATCAAACACCTTTATTTTATCATCCGGCTTATATGATGGCAGGGTACCTGAAGTAATTCTATATCGCCAACATCATGATATTTTTTGATCCAAGCTATTTGGAACAATTTTTGGTGGTAAAGTGTTAGTAGGTTGAAAATTATTACATAGATAAATACGATAAATCATTAAGGATATTGTATTTTTGTAAAGTGTTGAACAAAAAAACGCAGAGAGTATATATACATGGCAAAACGCAAGGTTCCCGGATATGATGATATTGTGCAGACAGTAATTGCCGGGATTCAGGAAAAGAAAGGAAAGCAGATCGTAATCATTGATTTGCGTAAAAATGAGGGTGCTGTTTGTGATGCTTTCATTATTTGCCATGGTGATTCATCACGACAGGTTGATGCCATTGCTGATTCGGTAATGCGGTTTGCCTGGGAAAAGCTGAGAATGCATTCCCATCATGTTGAAGGGCTAGAAAATCTGCAGTGGGTTTTAGTTGATCTGGAAGGAATCGTAGTACATATATTTCAGAAAAAATTTAGAGATTTTTATCAGTTGGAAGAGTTGTGGTCTGATAATCACACTGTTGCTCTGGCTGATGTTTATTAAGAGGATGCATTCATGACCGGGAATACGGAGAACAATAGAAACAACCGATCGAACGGAAAAGAAAACGGGAATAAACAGCCCCAGTTTCCACGCCCAAAGTTCAGTATTTATTGGGTATATGCAATTATTCTGCTGGCATTTTTCGTATGGCCGTTTTTAACCAGTTACTTTGGAGGAAGTCCAAGGCAGGTTGAGATTCAGCGCTTTGAAAACGAAATGCTCCGGGCAGGAGATGTGGAAAAGGTCATTATTCAGAAATACAAAGAACAGGCTTATATTTTTATCCGGCAGGATAAACTGAAAGATCCAAAATATAAGGATCTTGAGAGTAATGGAAAGCTGATTGTTCCAAAAGAAGGTCCGCACTATTTTCTGAAAACGCTTGATGTTCAGGGGTTCTATAATCGTGTGGTGGATTTGCAGAAGGATGTAAAGAATCCTGCCCTCATTGAAATCGATGATTCAAAAGATATTTTGCGGGAGATTCTGGGATGGATACTGCCGATTATCATCATCATTGCCATCTGGATGTTTATTTTCCGACGCATGAGCGGCCAGGTAGGAGGGGGTGGTGCCGGTAATATTTTTAATGTTGGCAAGTCGAAGGCCATATTGTTTGATAAGGATTCCGGGGTAAAGATCGATTTCAAGGATGTGGCAGGTCTTGACGAGGCAAAAACCGAAGTGAGGGAAATTGTCGATTTTCTTAAAAATCCCAAGAAGTACACCGATCTGGGGGCTAAAATTCCGAAAGGAGTGTTGCTTGTTGGTCCTCCCGGAACCGGAAAGACCTTGCTGGCAAAAGCTGTGGCAGGAGAAGCCAATGTGCCCTTTTTCTCCATGTCGGGGTCGGAATTTGTGGAAATGTTTGTCGGGGTTGGTGCTTCCCGTGTACGCGACCTTTTCCGTCAAGCAAAGGAAAAGGCTCCCTGCATTGTGTTCATCGACGAAATTGATGCCATTGGAAGAGCGCGGGGCAGGAATCCCAACTTCGGAGCCAATGATGAACGTGAAAATACGTTGAACCAATTACTTACCGAGATGGATGGTTTCGGCACCAACTCGGGTGTAATCATAATGGCTGCCACCAACCGGGCTGATATTCTCGATAGGGCGCTTTTAAGGGCAGGGCGCTTTGACCGCCAGATCCATGTGGAACTTCCCGACCTGAAGGAACGGAAGGAAATCTTTAAAGTGCACCTACGTCCTATCAAGCTCGACAGCAAGGTGGACCTTGATTTTCTGGCTAAACAGACACCGGGCTTTTCAGGTGCCGACATTGCCAATGTTTGCAATGAAGCTGCTCTGATTGCCGCGCGAAAAGGGAAAAAGGCGGTAGAAAAACAGGATTTTCTCGATGCTGTTGACCGAATTGTCGGTGGTCTGGAGCGGAAGAACAAAATTGTTACAGCTCTCGAGAAGAAAACCATAGCCTATCATGAAGCCGGGCATGCCACAGTTTCATGGCTTCTGGAACATGCCAGCCCGCTTATGAAGGTTACCATCATTCCACGGGGACGGGCCCTCGGAGCTGCATGGTATGTGCCGGAAGAACGGCAGATTACCACCCGCGAACAGATGCTCGATGAATTATGTGCTACCCTCGGCGGCAGAGCTTCGGAAGAACTGAATTTCGGAAAGGTTTCCACCGGTGCACTCAATGACCTGGAACGCGTTACCAAACAGGCCTATGCAATGGTGGCCTATTTCGGTATGAGCGAAAAACTCGGCAATCTGAGTTACTATGATTCTACCGGACAAACGGAATATTCTCTTACCAAACCCTATAGCGAAAAAACCGCTGAACTGATTGATGAAGAAGCTAAACGGATTGTTGAAGATCAATACCGGCGAGCCCTCAAAATACTTAACGAAAACAAAGAGGGACTGAAAAAACTGGCTGAACTACTCCTGGAGAAAGAAGTCATTTTCAGCGAAGATCTGGAACAGATTTTCGGCCCACGTAAAAGTGCCGACGCCGAGGAACAAAAACTCCTTATCCAGCAAAATAATCACCAGGCAGAAACAGGAGCTGAAAACCCTCCTGCTGCCGTGTCAGAAAAACCGGAAGAGACGAGTGAGCACGATCCTGGTCCGGCAAAGGATGCCGGCGCCACGCAGGGCGGGAACGCACAATAGACTGCCGCAAATATGGAACCGGGCTGGACACTGGTATATACAACCGACAAGGATTTTCATGCACACATGCTTCAGCAGATGCTGAACGACAACGATATACCGGTTGTACTCATCAACAAGAAAGATTCGGCCTATGTAGTTATTGGTGACATTGAGGTATACGTTCCTGCCGAATTCGCTGTCAAAGCAATTCATCTTTTGCATAATTTTGACCGTTCAAACAATACGATGTGAAGAGTTTACTTACACGCACTCTGACAGGAGCTTTATTTGTTCTGGTTGTCGCGGGATCTCTCTGGTCTTCTTCGTTGTTGTATGGTCTGGTCTTCCTGCTGATTACTGTTTTTACCCTTCGGGAATTTTATCAACTAATGGCCCTTGCTGGGAACAAGCCCCAAATGCTTATGGGTATGCTTTTGGGCGCGGTACTTTTTGCTGTAAGCTATGCCCATGCATCGCATCATGCTACTCTTCATCTTTACTTTGTTCTTCTGGTTCTTTTTCCGGCTGTTTTTATTACTGAGCTTTTTTCCAGGCGCTCTGAACCGTTTCATCATATAGCCAATACCATTCTTGGGGTTATCTATATTGCCCTGCCTTTTTCACTGATGAACTATCTGGTATTTGTTCCCTGCCGGGAAGGATATGATCCTGCTCCGGTTCTTGCCTTTTTTTTCCTGTTGTGGAGTTTTGACACGGGAGCGTATCTTGCCGGAATTACCATGGGCCGGCATTTGCTCTGGCCAAGTGTTTCACCGAAAAAAACCTGGGAAGGAATCGTCGGAGGTCTTCTGCTGGCAACCCTGGCAGCTGTTCTTATCGGGCAGTATTTTCTCCCTTCAGCCGTCTGGATCTGGCTTATATCGGCAACTATTACCGGAGTGGCCGGAACCTTCGGCGATCTCACCGAATCAACCCTGAAACGCAGCCTGGGATTAAAAGATTCGGGAACCATTCTGCCGGGCCATGGAGGCCTGCTGGATCGTTTTGATTCCACTCTCATGGCATTTCCTGTTTATTTTGCCTGGTATATGTTGTCCAATGGATTTTGATAAATTTTACCTGCTTATGACTATTCACAAGGAAGGAACATATTTCCTGTTATCAGTATTTTTTTTGCTCAGCATCATTATACTGGCATCTTACTTTCTGTTTAAACCTTCAGGGCACTGGATGGTGATCATCTCACTGGCAGCTGTTCTTATTTTCGTCTTCTTCTTGCGTTTTTTCCGTAAACCTGACCGGCCTTTTACTCTTCTAAAGAACCAGGTTGTTTCAGCGGCCGACGGAACAGTGGTGGTGGTTGAGGAAACTACGGAAGATGAATATTTTCATGACCGGCGTATCCAGGTGTCTGTTTTTATGTCGGTGTGGAATGTCCATATCAACTGGTTCCCTGTGAGCGGGAATATTGTATATTACCGGTACCACCCAGGCGATTATATCGTAGCAAAATATCCCAAATCTTCGCTGAAAAACGAACGAAACACCATCGTCATCCGACAGGACGACGGAACTGAAATTCTGGTGCGGCAGATTGCCGGATTCGTTGCCCGCAAAATTTCTTGTTACTGCCGGGAAGGAGACGAAGTTACGCAGGGGGAAGAACTGGGCTTTATCAAATTTGGTTCACGGGTGGATGTGTTTCTTCCCCTGAATGCTAAAATCAAAGTAGTTCCCGGGAATAAAGTAAAAGGAAAAATTTCCATACTGGCTGAATTAGAGAATAAAAATATATAAATATCTTTTTATAGATATTTAACATATTTTAACATATTGATTTGCATTAATCAATTAGATTTGTGTTTGGAATGAACACAAAAAATTACTCCCTATGAAAAAAATGATTGTTCTTCTGTCCCTGCTGGTTTTTATGACCGGAGCGGCAGTATCTATGATGGCTTTCCCCGTTGTTTCAGTGGTTCAGGCAAACGATAAAGACCCGAAGAAAGCTCCTGCAACTGACGAGACGAAAGCTGCCACTCCATCTGAAAAGAAAGCGGCTTCCTGCGCTGAAAAAAAGGATGCTTCCTGCCCTGAAAAGTCTGCCTCTTCCTGTGACGAAAAAAGATCGTGCTGCGACGATAAAGATAAGAAGTAGTAGTTTTTGTGGTAGACCTTGAAGAAGGGGATGTCTTAAAACTTTGTTTTTTTGATATCCCCTTTCTTTTATTTATTAACCTGTTGGTTTGCTGAGCCAACAGGCTGAAATGTTGGAATCAGTTTTTTTCTTCACTCCCGTTTTTGAGAACCTACCGTCGGTTTATTACCTTTGTAAAAAACAATACGGTATGAGTGATCATTCAGTTTTAAGAATCAGTGAGCATGTTCATTGGGTAGGTGTACTTGATTATGATATCGTTACATTCGATATCGTAATGGAAACCCAATATGGTACTACTTATAACGCCTATCTGATTAATGGTGAGAAGAAAGCACTGGTTGAAACCGTGAAGGATGCCTTCCACGAAACCTTTTTTGAAAAGATTGCCAATGTGACGGATGTAACAACCATCGATTATGTAATCCTCAACCATACGGAACCGGATCATTCAGGCAGTCTGAAATATTTGTTGGAGAAGGTGCCCGGAATAACTGTAGTGGGAAGTGGGCAGGCCATTAATTATCTGCAGGAAATGACCGGTAAACCTTTCAAATCAATGAAGGTTAAGGATGGGGATACCCTTACCCTTGGCAACCTCACGCTTCGGTTTATTGGAGCGCCCAATCTGCACTGGCCTGATTCGATGTATACCTTTCTAGAGGAAGAAGGAATTCTTTTTACCTGCGATTCATTTGGAGCGCATTTTTGTCATGAGGCAGTGTTCAATGATCTTACCGGCCCGTACGATGACGCTTTTAAGTATTATTTTGACGTAATTCTGAAGCCGTTCAGCAAATTTATGCTGAAGGCCATCGAAAAGATTCGTCCTTTGGATATAAAGACCATCTGTCCTGGGCATGGCCCGGTGCTGCGGAAAGACTGGAAAAAGTTTGTTGATCTTTCGGCTCAATGGTCGGAGGAATATCTTAAAACCATTGCCTCCGGCGTAAAACACGTGCTGATCACGTACGTTTCGGCATACGGGTATACCGGCGAAATGGCCCGTCATATTGCGCGTGGAATTATAGACTCCTCATCCGATTTTACGGTTGAGGTAATTGACATTGAAAAAATGCTTCCCGGCGAGATGGAAGAGAAACTGGTAAGGTCGCAGGCATTGCTGGTGGGTTCTCCCACAATAAACCAGAACACTCTGTTGCCGGTTTACCGGTTGTTTTCTGTTGTCAATCCGATACGTGACAAGGGGAAACTGGCAGCTGCCTTTGGTTCTTACGGATGGAGCGGAGAAGCCGTAAAACTTATTACCGGTCATCTCCGTAATCTGAAATTCAATGTTCCTTTTGAGGGAATGGCAGCCAAGTTCTTCCCCACCAATGGCAAAGCCAACGATTTTTATGAGTTTGGAAAGAAGTTCGGGGAAACATTGCTGACCGTCAAGGTTGTTCAGCAGGATGAATAATGCGATTTTTTATAACCGGATACCATAAAGGCGATTTGGTTAATCCTTTTCAACCAGATTGATACCTTCCCGGATAAGCCTTGCCACATCTTCAGCAGATTTGTAAGCAGCATCAATGATTAAAGCTGCCTTTTCGTAATATGCTTCTCTTTTTCTCAAAGTTTCTGCAACATATTGTGAAATCTCTTCCGGTGTTTTGTTTTGCAGAAGTGGTCTTTCCCTGTATCCGTGCAACAGCCGGTCGGTAAGTATTTCAGGAGGGAGGCGGAGATAAACGGTAATGCCGGTCCGGTTCATGATTTCCATATTATCTTTGAAGCAGGGCAATCCGCCTCCGGTAGCAATTACAGTATTATTCGATTCCCGAAGGGACAGGAGAATTTCTCTTTCTCTTTCCCTGAACCATTGTTCTCCCTGGCAGGCAAAGATTTCAGAAATTGACTGGCTGGAGAGAGAAGAAATGATTTTGTCAGTGTCGGCAAAATCCCATTCCAGCTGATGAGCCAGATGTTGACCAACTGTGCTTTTACCGCTGCCCATGAACCCAATGAGATAAATGCGCATGAAACTGGTTATTTTGATGCATCATCAAATCCAAGGCTCATTTGAATACCTGTTGCCTGGTTGTCAACGGAATCAGTCTTTTCTGAGGCAGGATAGGATTGTTCTGGGGCCATAGTGGGTGGAGGTGGCAAAGGTTCAAGTTCTGTAATTTCATCTACTTTATGAGTAGTAAGTCTTTTTCCTTTTGCCTTGATGCTTTTTACTCCAATAAAATCTGCCACATTGACCACAAGCGGCGGTCTGAATTTGTCTTTTCCGCCGAACCTTACTTCAATGCGGGGCAGGGGAGCGTCCATAAGCAAAACCACATAGGAAGCTTCATTCTCGTCGATGAAGCGGGAAGGCTTTTCGCCGGCTTCGGCAGGAAAACGTTTCAGATAATAGTATTTCTGACCTGCATCGTAATAAACCGCCGACAGAACCTTTGAGGGTGTGTATTTTTCAATCCTTATCAGATCATCCTCGAAATGGTTTGACAGGTCGTAGCTGGTGGTGTGGCAATAACCGCTCCGGGTATAAACCACTATTTTGTCACCGTTAAAAAATTCCCCGAGATAGTGTCCCCGTTCTTCGGTGTTCAGTCTTCCCACTTCCTCATCAAACCATATATGGGTGCCACCGAGGGTTGATGCTCCTTTTTCTTTCATTACAATTTTATGGATGGCATGCCGGGTAAGCACGTTTCCGATGGATGATCGGCCCTTAATGGCCAGGGTGGAAAAGTCGAACTCAAAGATCAGATTTCGCAGACGGGGTTTGGGGTTGAGGGTGACACGTATTACTTCGGCTTCTCCTTCCGGATTAACGCTCAGGTAAAGTATGCGCGAATCGGGTGTACCTTTTGTGAGGGTATATTCCTTGTCACGGGTAAGGCCGGTAAGGGCACAACGTTTCACCATGTTATAGCCGTTTTTGCCATCGCGGTAAACAACGTTATAAATGGTTCGCGTGTCATTACGGTTAAAAACTCCTGCATAAAGTATATCCTTTCCAACAAAAGCCTTCTCCTGCACTTTTGTTACTAGATAATGTCCGTCGCGGCGGATAACAATAATATCGTCGATATCACTGCAGTCGCAGACGTATTCATCTTTCCGGAGGCCTGTACCGATAAAGCCTTCTTCGCGGTTCACATAAAGTTTTTCGTTGGCAATTACCACGCGGGAGGCTTCGATGTTGTCAAAACTGCGCAGTTCGGTGCGGCGCTTCCAGTTGTCGCCGTATTTTTTCTTTATTTGCTTGAAATACTGAATTGTGTAATCGGTCAAATGGGCCAGGTTTTCTTCGGTGGCAGCCAGTTCCTCATTGAGTTTTCGCATCAATTCCTCGGCCCGCGAAACATCGTATTTTGAGATCCTTTTTATTCTGATTTCAGTGAGCTTCAGGATATCGTCATTTGTAACAGGTCTGAAAAGTTGTTTTTCAAATGGTTTCAGGCCTTTTGCTATGGTTTCGATTACTGCTTCCCATGTTTCGCATTCTTCGATTTTGCGGTATATTTTGTGCTCAATGAATATTCTCTCCAGTGAGGCCATAAAGAGTTCCTCCTGAAGCTCATTTCTTCTGATTTCCAGTTCTTTTTTGAGCAGGCTTACGGTACGGTCAACCGATATTTTGAGCAAATCGGAGACGGAAAGGAATTTGGGGCTGGTTTCATCAACCACACAGCAATTGACCGAAATAGAAGATTCACAGTCGGTAAAAGCATACAATGCATCGATCGTCTTATCGGGTGAGATTCCGGGAGCAAGGTGGATGACAATTTCAACATTTCCTGCCGTGTTGTCATCGATTTTTCTGATTTTGATTTTCCCCTTGTCGTTTGCTTTGATGATAGATTCGATAAGGGATGAAGTAGTCTGCCCAAACGGAAGTTCTGTGATCGTGAGGGTTTTGTTGTCGGTTTTTGCAATACGTGCTCTGACGCGTACCGAACCTCCTCTGGCTCCGTCGTTGTACCTTAAACAATCGGCAAGTCCTCCGGTAGGGAAGTCGGGATACAGTTCGAAAGGTTTCCCGCGGAGGTAGCTTATGGCTGCTTCAATGAGTTCATTGGGGTTATGAGGGAGAATTTTGGAAGCGAGCCCCACGGCAATTCCTTCCACTCCCTGGGCCAGAAGAAGAGGGAATTTCACCGGGAGGATAACAGGTTCCTTGTTGCGTCCGTCGTAGGAAGGTTTCCATTCCGTGGTTTTGGGATTGAATACCACATCAAGGGCAAATTTTGAAAGGCGGGCCTCGATGTATCTCGGGGCTGCGGCGCTATCGCCGGTAAGGATGTTTCCCCAGTTTCCCTGTGTGTCGATCAGCAGATCTTTTTGTCCGAGCTGAACAAGAGCTTCCCCAATTGATGCATCCCCGTGGGGGTGGAATTGCATGGTGTAACCTATAATATTGGCCACTTTGTTGTACCGGCCGTCGTCCAGCAACTTCATGGCATGAAGTATCCGTCGCTGAACAGGTTTGAGTCCGTCATATAGATTGGGAACCGCCCGTTCCAGGATTACATAGGAAGCGTAATCCAGGAACCAGTCCTTGTACATTCCTTTCAGATGCAATACCCGTCCTGTGGTTTCCGTCTCTGCCTCAGGCCGCGGTGCTTCCCTTCCACCATCCATTTCAACAGGATCCATTGCTTCCATATAATGATATTTCCTTCAAACAGATTCGCATGAATTTGAAAAAAACTTATACTTCCTCGTCAACCCGAAGGTTCTCAATAATGAATTTTTGGCGTTCCGGGGTATTCTTTCCCATATAAAAATCAAGAAGTTCTGTAATAGAATCATCCCGGGTCAACCGAACGGGTTCCAAGCGAATATCTTTTCCTATGAAATGACGGAATTCGTCAGGTGAAATTTCTCCAAGTCCTTTAAAACGAGTTATTTCGGGATTGCTTCCAAGTTCCCTGATAGCCGCTTCTTTTTCCGTTTCTGAATAACAGTAGATGGTTTTTTGTTTGTTCCGTACCCGGAACAGAGGAGTTTGAAGAATGTACAGATGTCCTTTCCGGACGAGTTCGGGAAAGAACTGAAGGAAAAAAGTAATCAGCAGAAGCCGGATGTGCATTCCGTCGACATCGGCATCAGTGGCTATAACAACCTGATTGTAGCGTAAATTTTCCAGTCCGTCTTCAATATTGAGAGCTGCCTGAAGCAGGTTGAACTCCTCATTTTCGTAAACAATTTTTTTTGTTAGCCCAAAGGTGTTGAGGGGTTTTCCTTTCAGGCTGAAGACGGCCTGAACAGCTACGTCACGACTTTTTGTTATACTGCCGCTGGCTGAATCTCCCTCGGTAATGAAGAGGGTTGTCTCAAGGCGGCGTTCATCATCCGAATTGTAATGAATTTTGCAGTCGCGGAGCTTGCGGTTATGCAGGCTGGCTTTTTTGGCTCTCTCACGGGCTAATTTTTGAATGCTCGAAATCGCTTTCCGTTCTTTTTCCGATTCGAGGATTTTTTTAAGCAAAATATCAGCAGTGGAAGGATTTCTGTGAAGGAAATTGTCAAGTTGTTCTTTTACGAAATCGTTGATGAATTTGTTCACCGATGGACCTTCAGGACCCATATCGCGGCTTCCCAATTTGGTTTTGGTCTGGGATTCAAAAACTGGTTCTTCGATTTTGATGCTGAGGGCAGCAATAATGGAACTTCGGATATCGGATGCATCAAAATCCTTCCTGTAAAATTCCCTGATGGTCTTTACAATTGCTTCGCGGAAGGCATTCAGATGGGTACCACCCTGAACGGTATGCTGACCATTGACAAAGGTGTAGTAGTCTTCTCCATATTGGTTTCCATGTGTCATGGCGATTTCTATATCGCTCCCTTTCAGATGGATTACCGGATAGAGGATATCAGTTGATATGTTTTCAGCCAGCAGGTCAAGCAGACCGTTTCGCGAAATATATGGTTTACCGTTGTAAATGATGGTCAGGCCGGAGTTCAGGTAGGTATAATTTCTGACCATCGATTCGACGTACTCGTTGATAAAATGGAAATGCCCGAACATTTTGTCATCGGGGTAGAAGATGACAAGCGTTCCGTTTGGCTGGGAAGACGGAACTGAAGGAAGATCAGCAATCAGAATCCCTTCAGCATATTCAAGGCTTTTAACCTTACCTTCGCGGAACGACTGAATGACAAACTTTGACGAGAGGGCATTGACAGCTTTTATTCCTACGCCGTTTAAGCCTACCGACTTTTTAAATACCTTGGAGTCGTACTTGGCTCCGGTGTTCATTCTGGAGACCACATCGGCCAGTTTGCCAAGGGGAATACCACGTCCATAATCACGCACCTGCACCATTCTGTCCTGGATAGTAAGCTCAATGGTATTCCCAAAGCCCATCATGTATTCGTCAACTGAATTGTCAAGCACTTCCTTGAGCAATACATAAATTCCGTCATCTGTTGATGAGCCGTCACCCAGCTTCCCGATGTACATTCCGGGCCTGCGGCGAATGTGCTCCCTCCAGTCCAGCGTTCTGATCGATTCTTCGGTATAGGCAGCGGTCATACTTCTTTCTCTCTTTCAGAGCTCAAAGATAGAGAATTTGCTTCCGGTGCGATGACTATCTTTTCAACAGGAATGTTCATAAATAACAATTGGTTGTTGAAAAAACACCCTGAGCCGCCGGCATTTTATCAGTATAAATTGCCAACCGTTAATTTGAATGAAAAGGGATTTTTCCGGCAATTCCCACTAAATAATCATTGCCTTCATATCCAGATGAACATTGTAGCCCGGTATGTAGGAACCGGTTGTATCAAAAATCCATGTCCATTCCCTTACGGCAGACCCTTCGCTAAGGTCAATGGCCAGAGATGGGATTTTTACCACATTGTCTTCTTTCCTTGGATAGCGGATTTCAGTAACATCTGTTATAAGGCAGGAAGGAGAAAAGTATTGGAGGAGCTGAATGTGCTGACTTTGAATAGTGTGACGTAATTTTACAATCTGGTTCTCTTCCGGCACGCAGTATTTTCTCAGGTAATCCAGAATAAAGGCATCGAGCTGGCTAAGAATGTTTAAAGAAACAGCTGAGGTGTCGAAAGAAGAATGTTCTTTTTTCAGGATATTAAGCACAGGTGTGATGTCGGGGGTAAACATCCCATCGGGTTTCTTTCCGGAATAATTTCTTGCAAAATCATGGGAAAGCAGAATTCCGTTTCCGGTGATATCGGCTTCCAGCAGGCTAACATTGGTAAACTTGTTTTGTATTTTATGCTGTACCTGGGCAGGGTGGTGGACATCAACCAGGGTAATTTGCTGAAAGCGTTCCGACAGTTCTTCCAGAGGGAAGTCGAGCAACCATCCGCTGCCGAAAACCACCAGTTTTTCTTTCCCTTGGAGGGAGTCAGCAAATTCAATGATATACTGACGGGCATTGTACAAATGAGACTGCCAGTTATGGGCTTCGCGCAGATAACGGTTCATAATTCCCTGCTGATCGGTAGGAAAATGCATTTTGCGAACTATGTCCTGCAATGTATCCCTGGGAGACATGCGGTTTACAAATTACTACGGAGTTTATTCAATTCTGCTTCCATAAGGTTGTGAAAAATCTGCATAAGCTGTCCGGGATCCTCTGTGCCCCATGAGGAGGGAAGTACAGCGGGAAGTACCCGGACGATAATTTTCTTTCGTTTTCTGAAAATGAAACCTTTTTTCGGGAGTGCTTCATGGGTTCCGTCAATAATGACAGGAACAATGGGCACTTTCAGCTTGACCGCCAGGCGGAAAGCTCCTTCCCGGAATCGTTGTAATTTGCCGTCGGAAGAACGGGTCCCTTCGGGAAAGATCAGTACGGAATTGCCCCGATTTATTTCTTCTTCGCAGCGATTGAGCATTTTCAGATAGCTGCGGCCTTTCATCCGATCCACCTCAATGTATCGGTTCAGGCGCATAACAAATCCCAGAAAGGGAATCCGGAAATTCTGGATTTTGGATACCCATTTGAAATTTTTAAGCAATCCGTAGAGTACCATAATATCAGCCAGCGACTGGTGGTTTGAAATGATAATGACAGCCTGGTCATTACGGATATTGTTTCGTCCTTCAAAATGAATTGTCCAGTATGGATTTACTAAAGCGTACATATAACCCCAGAGAGAGGATGCATAATGGAGGACTACACCCCGCCGGTCGAAAGGTAGGGTAATGAGCCATACAGGAATTGCCAGAAAAGCGAACACAATGGTCGCCGCAGCCCAGAAAGCCCAGATGATCAGAGACACAATCGGATGAACCGCTTT
The DNA here is from genome assembly GCA_029571215.1 of Bacteroidota bacterium. Lineage (GTDB taxonomy): Bacteria > Bacteroidota > Bacteroidia > Bacteroidales > JAAYUG01 > JAAYUG01. The sequence continues at coordinate 22,099 of JAKPTE010000047.1, read as the reverse complement.
CATAGATTTACGTGTAAGAAATTCTTTTGGTTTTTCCCAACCGGTTAAACAACGACAGGTTCAGATTTCAAAAATACTCCATTGGCATAAAAGTTGCAGAACAGGGAATGGCGGATTTTTACTTTCCCTTTACTTGCGCTAAATTTACACAATAATTCTGTTACAATTTATTTGAAGAGTAATACTTTATGGAAACGAGGCGACAGATGGCAATTGTACTGATTTGGGCAGTAATGGCATTTGCTTTTGCATTTCAGATAACGGCCCAGCCTGCGGCTCATGATACCATTGTGCGTCTGGGGGGAAGAAGGATGATTGTGGATGTTATTTCCGTCTCTGCATCGGATGTATCTTATAAAGATATTGGATCGGAGGAACTGCAGCAACTCAACCATAAATACATTGAACGGATCATTTACAGGAGCGGGAAAGTCGATATTTTCAATAAACCAGTTGTGCAGCTTATTGATGAAAACAGGTGGGAAGCTGTTCTGATTACCGAAAACAAGGCAGATGTTGAAGGAATGTACGAGTATGGTCTTGTTAGGTCTTTTTCAAGTTCTGATGCCAGAAATATGAAAGCTGCTAAAAAGAGTGCCACCATCAGGCTCCAGAAGAGGGCTGCCAATATGGGTGCCAACATTGTACTGGTGACCAAATCCATCGCCATCGGAGGGTATGGTGAAACTCCCGGGTATAATATGGAAGGAATTGCCTATGGTTTCCGGCCGCCAGCTGAAAAGAAACAGCAGGAAGAAAACAAACCAGAATAACCGATAACTCGTTCGGTCTATCATCAAAACAAGACGGGCAGAATGGTGTTGAAAACCTTTACAAAATCTGGTGAAGGCAATTTGTCCGGAATAGTATTCAGAAGGTAATTTTCTTCCAGTCTGGCATTTTTCAAGGCTACTGAGATGTAGTCGAGTTCTTTCTGAATAGCGGATCCGGTGAGGCTGATATGCCTGATAAATCCCTTTGTAACAGAAAGCTTAATAATCACGGTTCCAAAGAGGGTTTCTGCTTCTTTCTCCAGATAGTAATCGGGAGAATAAGCATAAATCCATTCCCAGGTTCTGTATTTTGTAGCGGAAAGTTCAATTATCTTTCTTCGGTCTTCATCTGTGAAACAGTATAGGGAAGCATGATGTTGCTGAACAATAAAGGAGAACAGAAACTTTCTGAATGCGTGCCTGTCTGGATTACCAAGAAACGGAGCTATGTTCACAACTTCACTCCGGCGGGAAGCAACACCTTTGTGACTATATTTTCCTGCAGGGTGAAGTACCTGTTTCAAATGTTCAAGATTGGAATCAAAAAGCAGGGTTCCATGGTGCAGTGTTCTCTGATGATAAACATGCTCGGCATTTCCGGAAATTTTTTTTCCAGAAAGCAGCAAATCATTTTTTTCTCCTCTTTCGGCAGGAATTTGCAGTTCATTGAGTGCGAATATAATTGGATCAGTGCATGCCCGGAACTGAACCAGCGCTCCTTCTACTCCGTTCCGTATAAAAGTGAAATTGAGGTTTCCCTGGTCATGAAAAACAGTACCGCCGCCTGAAAGCCTTCGTGCAATGAGGATATTGTTTTCTCTGGCAAACTGGTAATTGACTTCGGCGAGGGTAACCTGATGTTTACCCACAATAACCGACGGTTCGTCGGTGTAAAGAAAAAAAATGTCATCTCTCCATTCTTTCAGAAGATATTCTTCTGCTGCCAGGTTTAGGTATGGATTGGTAAAGGGACTGTCAATGGCCAGCATCCTTGGCAGTATTTTGTTGGTTCAGGATGGACAGGAGTTTTCTGGAAAACGCAAAAAAGGCGAATGCCAGCAAAATGCCCCATAATGCTCCGCACAAAACATCTCCGGGATAATGCACTCCAAGATAAATTCTGCTGTAGGAAACGATTCCTGCCCACAAAAAAATTGCCCACGAAAACCATTTTTTGCGAAACAGGAGAGAAAGAAAGGTGGCAAGGGCAAAGGTGTTGGAAGCATGTGATGAGATAAATCCGTAAAGTCCTCCGTGGTAGTTGCGTACAAAATGAAGAAGTCCTTCAAGCGAAGGCTCATGAGAAGGGCGCAGGCGATGAAACAGGTTTTTGAAGAGATGTACCGATGTCTGATCAGAACATGCAATTAAAAGCGCAGTAACCAGAATTATCAACCATGATTTTTTTCCGAATTTCAGAATGATGAAAATGATCAAAAGAACATAGAGCGGAATCCAGACCGGAATGCGGCTAAAAAACCACATGATTTCATCCATGAGAGGCGAGTGCAACCCATTGAGGAGCAGGAGGATTTTTTTGTCGAGTTCTAGGAGAGCGTTCATGGGCGAATGCATTATTCTTTTTCATTAAGGGTTTCCCAGAGAATGTCCTTGAGCCGGTCGATATTGTAGCCGGTTACCGATGAAATAAAAACTGTGTTTATTCCCTGAGGCAGATTGCGGCTGGTTTCGGTTATGATTTCTCGGTCAGCGAGGTCGGTCTTTGTAATAGCCAATACCCTTTTTTTGTCGAGCAGTTCTGGATTGTATTTTTCCAGTTCTCCCAGGAGGATCTGATATTCTTTTACAATATCGGAGGTATCGATGGGGATCATGAACAGCAGAACAGAGTTCCGTTCAATATGGCGGAGGAAGCGCAAGCCCAAACCTTTTCCTTCGGCAGCACCTTCGATGATGCCTGGTATGTCGGCCATTACGAAAGAACGGTTATTGCGGTAGGGAACAATGCCAAGATTTGGAACCAGTGTGGTAAAAGGGTAGTCAGCGATTTTGGGTTTGGCTGCAGAAACCACTGACAGGAGGGTGGATTTACCGGCATTGGGAAAGCCAACCAGACCTACATCGGCAAGAAGCTTAAGTTCCAGAATAAACCATCCTTCTTCTCCGGGTTCACCCGGTTGGGCATATTTGGGAGCCTGATTTACCGGCGACTTAAAATGATCGTTTCCAAGTCCGCCTTTCCCACCCCGTAATAGAACCTTTTCTTCTCCGTCTTCTGTGATTTCGGCCAGGATTTCATCACTGCCATCCCTGCGGGCAACGGTTCCAAGCGGAACTTCCAAAATAACATCTTTTCCATTGGCTCCATGTTGAAGGGCACCACGTCCCGGCTCCCCGTCACCGGCTCTTATGTGCCGCTTATATTTCAAATGAAGCAGGGTCCATAGCTGGGCATTCCCTTTTAAAATAATATGCCCTCCGCGTCCTCCGTCTCCTCCGTCGGGTCCACCTCTCGGTATGTACTTTGCCCTTAGAAAATGCACACTTCCTGCCCCTCCTTTTCCAGAGCGGAGATGGACCTTAACATAATCTATGAAATTAGTCTCTGCCAATATTTTAGATCATGAACTTTTTGCCAATCGGGGGATATTTTGCTAACCTGGTGAAAAAAGAGCACAAAAACTGGTGAAAAACCGGAATCTTTGCGCTCTTTTACTGTTTCAGGCATTATTTATGCCTGTCAATCACTTCACAAAGCCTACTGAAAATTTCATCAATAGATCCCACTCCATTAATAGGATAAAATTTATTCCGGGCTTCGTAATATTGGATTACCGGTGCGGTTTCCCTGTGGTATACTCGGATCCTGTTTTCAATAACTTCAACATTCTGATCATCCGCTCTTCCTGATTCTTTTCCACGGTTCAGAAGGCGTTTTACCAGTTCCTCATGAGGAACATCAAGGGCTACCATTAATGTAATGGAAGTATTTTTGCCTGCCAGGAGCGTATCAAGAGCCTCTGCCTGGGAAGTTGTGCGGGGGAAGCCATCGAAAATAAACCCGTTTACCTTTCCATTTTCATCAAGTTTACGGCCTATCATTCCAATAACTACGTGATCGGGTACAAGCTCACCCTTATCCATATACCGTTTTGCCTCTTTACCCAGTTCTGTCTGCGCTGCCAGTTCTGCGCGAAGAATGTCTCCGGTGGAAAGATGGACAAGACCGTACTTTTCAATCAGTTTCGCACTCTGCGTTCCTTTTCCCGACCCCGGGGGGCCGAACAATACTACATTCAGCATACTAAATCAGTTTTAACGTTTTTTTGATTCAGATTCAATATATACATCAGGAAAATTCCTTCCAAATCGGTTGTAATCAAGCCCATATCCGACTATAAACTGTGCGGGGATTTCAATGCCCACATAGTCGGGTCGGAATCCGGGCTTGCAGGCTTCTTTCTTAAAGAACAGGGTAGCAATCCTGACTTCTGCCGGATGATACGATTGAACAGCAGAAAGGATATGTTCAATGGTAATACCGGTATCGATGATATCTTCAAGAATAACCACCGTTCTGTTGCTAAGGTCTTCATTGATTCCAATCAGATCGTAAACTTCGCCTGTTGTGGAGGAAGCGGTGTATGAAGCCAGTTTTACAAAAGAAATCTGGCAGGGTATGGTAAGGTGTCGGCTCAGATCAGCGATAAACATGTAACAACCGTTTAGTACACCCAGAAAAATAACATCCTTGCCTTTAAGATCCTTGTTAAGCTGACGTGCCATTTTTAAAACGGCCCTTTGAATTCTGGCTGAAGGGATAAAAAGCCTGAATTCTTTGTCATGAATATGGATTTTTTTCATATTTTAGGCTTTGGAATTTTTTCGATGCGAAAATACGAATTCTGCTGAATAAACGTCTACCATAATTCTGAAGCTATGCAACCGCTGGTGAGTATTATAATGGGAAGTACTACGGATTATCCGGTGATGGAGGAAGCAGCCAAGGTGCTGAATGATTTGAAGATACCTTTTGAAATCAATGCTTTGTCGGCACATCGTACACCCATGCAAACTCTTGAGTTTGTCAGGAATGCTTCCGGAAGGGGGGTTCGGGTTTTTATTGCCGGAGCAGGTGGTGCCGCACACCTTCCAGGCGTTGTAGCCGCTGTTACCCCTCTGCCCGTGATCGGGGTGCCGATTAAATCGTCCATTTCGCTCGACGGATGGGATTCGGTGCTTTCCATTCTTCAGATGCCTCCGGGCGTACCGGTCGCCACGATGGCACTCAATGGAGCAAGAAATGCAGGGATTTTTGCTGCCCAGATTCTTGCCCTCACCGACGGGGATATTATGCAACGGATCATCGCCTTCAAGGCCGACCTCGAGAAGAAGATCATCAAGGCCAACCAGGATCTGTCACAGACCAAATTTGATTACAAGGTGGACTGATCCGCCGGTTGACGGACTCCGGTTCACCGCACTGGTATGGGCCGGAAAATTTATTATCTGCTGTATTTCTTTTGTGCAGTTAACTTTCTGATACCTGCATCAGGGCAGTATTTTCCGATAGGTGCCCGCATCAGAGGATTGGCTGGTGCCGGACTTCTGCTGGAAGATCCGTTCAGTGCTTTCTATAATCAGGCCGGTCTTGCAGGTCTTTCGAAAGCAGAAATTGCTGCATCCCATGAAATGCCTTACCTGATGAATGACTTGTCGGTAAGCAGTTTGTCATTAGCATTTCCTGCAAGTCCGGGTGTGTTTGGATTCAATGGTTCCTCCTATGGCTTATCCCTATGGAAAGAAACCAGGGCTGGAATTTCTTTTGCACGTAAATTTGGTTCCAGGTTCAGCGCCGGAATACAGATAGACGGGTTTTTTGTCAGGGTTCCGGATGATATTCCAGTAAAGCCTGTATTTACATGGGAAGCTGGTATTCTTAGCCGGCCTGTCGCGGATCTGCTAATAGGGGTCCATCTGTTCAATCCGTTCCGTGCTGATTATCCTGATGCACGAAACCAGCGTTTACCCGTCTGTTTTGCCTTTGGAACCGGTTACAGGTTTGCCAAGAAATTTCTGCTGGTAGCGGAAGCAGAGAAAGACCTGCTCTACCCCATAGTATTCCGTATAGGTGTTGAATACGAACCAAGAGCAAATGTCTTCCTTCGGTATGGATATAATTCCGCTAACGGATATGGCGCCGGCTTTGGACTCCGGATAAACCATGTTGCCATTGATGCAGCTTTTACAAGGCACCTTCAGCTGGGCTATACACCCTCTTTGTCTCTGAGTTATGTCTTTTAAATTATTTCCAAAAGAGCTCCTTACTTTCGGAACGTTTATACCGATACTCCTGTGGACATTTCTGCCCACCATGGGATTCTCCCAGGAAATGGGAGATTTGCCGGATCAGGTTACGGAAAATGCAGCTGTTGAATCAACTGAGCGATGGGAAGAATACGAAGAAAATGAAGCCTTTTCAGGAAAGCTGGCCGATCTTCGACTGCATCCGGTTCGGATCAACCAGGCTGACAAAGAGGAACTTGAACGGTTGTTTATGCTGAATGAGTTTCAGATTCTGGCTATTCTCGATTACCGTAAGACCTACGGATCGTTTACAAGTCCTTACGAACTGGCCAATATACCCGGCTTTTCAACTGATCTGGCAAGACAGGTCAGCGCATTTGTCATTATTGAACCTGATAAATGGGATGTGCCTTCCTTGAAGGAGTCCTTCCGACAGGGGAAACATACTCTGATTCTCAGATGGCAGGAGCCCATGCAGAAGCAGGATGGATACCGGGATGGATTTTATCAGGGAAGTCCGCTGAAGTTTTATCTCCGGTATGCCTACCGGTACAATACTTCTTTTTCGGCCGGGTATACCATGGAAAAGGACCCCGGAGAACCATTTCCCTATTATCCGGGCAGGAGTCTGGCTGACTTTACTTCAGCATACATCAGAACGGATCAGAACGGAGTTCTGCGCCGCTTTGTGGCCGGCGATTACCAGCTTGCTTTTGGGCAAGGACTTGTTATGTGGAACAGCTACGCACCCGGGAAAGGGACCGGACTTATTGACTTTCGCAGAAGGGCAGAAGGTATTTGCCGATTTTCTTCATCCGAAGAAAACAGATTCTTTCGGGGAGCGGCAGGCACACTGGGATTCGGAACCACGCAATTTACGTTCTTCTTTTCCGGGAAACCCGTTGATGCAAACGTTACGCGGTATGACAGTCACAGTAATCAGGTACTCGAGTTTTCCAGCCTTCTCACCACGGGATACCATGCAGCTCCTGATGAAATCCGTGACAGGAAAAGCGTGCATCAAACAGTAATGGGCATGAATGCAACAACCAGTTTCTCCGACATTCACATTGGTACCACATGGGTACGATACCGCTTCGATGGTTTCTGGAATCCGTATCCTGAACCATACAGGTTGTATGCATTCCGGGGCCGGGAAAATACGGTTGGCGGGATGGACTGGCAATATCAGCACGGCGATTTTCTTCTGTTTGGTGAATGGGCCATGACTTCCTCCAAAGCAGCAGCATGGAATGCAGGTTTCCTCCTGAAGCCTGATCCCGCCGTCCTGGCTTCAGCTGGCATCAGAAAGTATGCTTCGGCATTCAACAATTTATTTGCAAAACCATTCGGAGAAACATACAATGGTACTAATGAACAGGGCATCTATTGCGGTCTGGACCTTCAGCTTCCGGGGCATTTCAGCATGAAAGGGTATATTGACGTTTTTGCGTTTCCATGGCTGAAGTATGATGTAGATGCACCTTCGGAAGGGTCGGAAAAGATGCTGCAGGTTTCGTGGAATCCTGAAAAGATTTTGTCCATGTACCTGCGGTTCACCTCTGAAATGAAAGAAAAAAACGGTGCATGTGACAATTATGGTGGAAAATCTCTGAACAGAAGAAATTCCCGGAATATCCGATACTATGCAGAAATTAATCCTTCGGAAGGATGGAGTTTCAGGACGCGTATCCATGCTGGGATGTTTGCCAATGGCAATGGCAATACCGGTATTTCGACCATGCTGGCAGAGGATGTGCTCTGGAATCTGCCGGGCAGGAAGGTGAGAATAACCATGCGGTATGCATTGTTCGATATTCCTGATTATGAAAGCCGTCTGTATACTTATGAAAATGATGTTCCCATGGTATATTCCGTTCCTTCTTTTTATGGTAAAGGAACACGAGTTTATTTAATTGGTTTGTTCAGGCCGGTTCGTTGGCTGGAGGCAGGGATCAAAGTTGCCACCACCTCGTATAGCAACAGGTACGAAATGGGAAGCGGAGAAAATCGCATTGCAGGAAACAGAAAGACGGACGTTGGTTTTCAGTTGCGCCTTTCCTTCTGAAGGGAAAATTTATTTTAAATCGCCCCTGGAACGCATTATGTTAAAGAGGGTCTGTTGAAAGTTTTCGGCCGGAGAAGGTGCCGGCGAAAGAATCAGCTTTCCGTCAGGGCCGATGAGAAAATAGGTCGGGAAGGCCCGTATGTCATAGTCCTTCAAAATGTCAGGCTGCTGACCGTAATGCAAAAAGGTCCAGGCATAATCATTTTGATTCAGAAAATCAGTTACTTTCTGAAGCGTTGGATCAGCCAGAATGGTAACGATTTCAAAATAACCCTTCAGTTTTTTATACAGGGTATTCAGCATTTCAAATTCCTTCAGACAACTGTAGCTCGAACAGTAGCAAAAATTGAGATAAACATACCGTCCTTTAAAATCTTCAAGTGTTCTGATGTTACCATGGCTGTCCTGCAAATGGAACGGGGGAGGGGGGTAACCGGCCATCAGCCGGGTGACTTTTTTAAGAATGTTGGCAGCAACCGGACGAAACATGGTGACCTGTCCGTGCAAACAGAATGAATCGAGAACATGGATCAGGGCGTTTCTGTTGAAGCTGGTCCGATAAAATTCATCATGGAGATTTTTCAGGATAACCAGATCGCGCAGGGTATCTCCCCTGAAAACGTCATCAGCCGCGAGGATCTGGCGGAGTACTGTATAACTCTGGTTACGGTTTATAACTTCGTAGATAGCCTTGCCGCTATCGGTTCTGCCAAAATAAGTAAAGTAAGAGTCATAAATCCTGTGAAACAATTCCATGTAAGCCGGGTTTTCATACAGCACGGGGCGGTTTCTGAAATACATGGCCGAAAGGTTCCTGGCTTTGTACTGACTGGCAATACACCTGAGAATGCCTGTTTTGTATAGCAGGTAGGCAGAGAAGTATGGATGGCTGATCCCTTTAAAATGTCTGAGGATACTTTGGACTGCTGTGTCGGCTGATGCCGGATCGGGCGGACCGTAGACGGAAAGAGCATACTGGCTGTAATAAGGTCCGTAAATACTGTCGAAACGGGCAATCAGATGGTTCAGTTCAAGGGAATCCTCGTTCACCGGCAACAGATGCTCTTCTTCCTCGGCAAAATACGGATTAAGACGGTCAGCCTCTGTTTTATCAGCCCTGGGCGGAAGAATGACATGGTAGTCCTTGCCGGGCTCAGCATAGAAATAAGCAAAATGCTTTCCCAAGTGAAAGAATACCAGAGAGGTTTTTTCCAGCTGAAATTCCAGAGAAAAACATCCTCTGGCATCAACAGCTGTTTCCGCCAGCGTTTTTTCCTGATAGGTAATATATTCCTCGTAGGTTTTGAGGGTGAAATACGAACCGGCATAACTTTTATCGCATCCCGAAACCCGCACACTTCCCCCATATATGAAAGTGACCGGGACAAAACCTGAAAGGAGAGCCAGCAGCAAACGGTACATTCTCAATTATTCTTTCAGATTGATAGCTTTTGGTACAAAGGGGGAAGCATCACCTCCGTTGCGGACGATATCCCGCACAATGGATGAATTAATGGAGCTATGTTCGGGCATGGTGAGGAGAAAAACTGTTTCAATTCCGGGGTTCAGGGCTTTGTTTACCTGAGCGATGGCTCTTTCGTATTCGAAGTCAGCAGCCGTGCGCAATCCCCTGAGGAGGTACCCTGCTTTTATGCTGCGGCAGAAATCGACTGTGAGTCCGGTATAGGTTGTTACTTCTACTTTGGGTTCATCCTGAAACACCTGCCGAATCCATTTCATTTTCTTTTCGAGAGGGAAGTAGCTGTCTTTCAAAACATTCTGACCTACGGCAATGATAATTCTGTCGAACAAAGGCAACGCCCTTCGCACGATGGATTCATGGCCGATGGTAAACGGATCGAATGATCCCGGAAATACAGCTGTTTTTTCCATACGGTTATGAATTAAAAAGTATATAATGCCGAAAATAATACAAATCAGACGGTAAGCGGATACGACCGGCCGTCTGATCTGATATTACTTTGCCTGACGAACACCAGTAAGGTTTGTTCAGTTATTCATCCGAAAGGTAGTTAATATTCCTTAATCTGCAAACCTCCGAATACCACGTCTGCTTTGATAAAGAGGTGGGCAGAATCTTTAACAAAGGCAGGGCTTTCATACTGAACGGAACCAAAGGCTGCATTATTGCCGTTGGGCATTTCTGCTCCTCCAAACACGGCATTGGCTTCCACCCGCAGAGGGATGTCTTTGGAAACCTTGATTTCTGTACCTCCAAAAACTGTGTGAACCTGTACCATTAAGGGTTCCAGGCCTTCAGGTTTCATGTCGCGAAGGTCAAATACTCCCTTACCGAAGATTATGTTGTATTCTCCAGAACCAACTTCTGTTCCAGTCCATCGTTTTTCACCGAAAATGACATTATGCTCCCCTTCGGAGTGAGAGGATAGTACATTGGTTCCCAGCATTATCCGGATACCAATCCAGATAAAGAGAAAGGCAAACAGGAACTTGAACAGCGGGAAATCCACATTGAATACAACGCGGATAACAATTGAAATCCCAATGAGGATGAACAGTATCCCCCAAAATAATCCGGCACTCATTTTCATGGTTTTTTAAGTTTATACGTTTGTCAGCAAATTTTACAGTGCTAAGATAGGGGATCAATGCAACGGAATGCAATCCAATTCCGGTAAATTGGCGGTAACAGCCGGTAAACAGCATGCCATATTAGACCAACGTCTATCAGTCAGAAAGCTGAAGTGCAAAACTTTTTTTCAAAAATACCTGCAGCAATTTTTGTACGCGCCTTCCGGTGTTGCTCATAAACAAGTGTGAAGGAACATGGTGAGATTTTGAAACCACCGCTTGTGAAATATTCTTATAAACTATATGAGTGAAAGGAACCGGCAATTTATTCCATGAGTGCCAGTTTGAATACTTCCATAATATTGCTCACATAATGGAAAGTGATTCCTTTCAGGTATATTTCGTTAATCTCGCCGATATCTTTACGGTTTTCTTCGGAGAGGATAATGTCGGTGATACCGGCGCGTTTGGCTGCCAGAATTTTTTCCTTGATTCCGCCCACGGGTAGCACTCTTCCCACCAGGGTAATTTCACCCGTCATGGCCAGATAAGGTTTTACCCTACGTTGGGTTATTGCCGAGGCAATGGAGGTAGCCATGGTAATTCCTGCCGAAGGTCCGTCCTTTGGAATTGCTCCTTCGGGTACATGGACGTGAAGATCGTGGTTTTCAAAAAAGTCGGCAGGGATAGAAAGCAAATCGGCATGTGCTCTTACATATTCCAGTGCGATGGTAGCCGATTCCTTCATCACATCTCCCAGGTTTCCGGTAAGGGTGAGTTTTCCTTTTCCTTTGCTGATGCTTGTTTCAACGAAAAGAATTTCTCCTCCTACCGAGGTCCAGGCCAATCCACAAACCACCCCGGGTATTTCGTTTCCAATGTATTTTTCCTTAATGTATTTCGGTGGGCCGAGTATTTTTTCAATAGTGATTATATCGGGTGAAGAATCTGGTTTTTTCCCGAAAGCAATTTCACGGGCATAATGGCGCATAATTTTGGCCAGGGTTTTATCAAGTTCCCGTACACCTGACTCCCGTGTATATTTTTCAATAATAAATTCCAGAACCTCCGGTTTGATGTCAACCTGTTTTTTCTTCAGTCCATGGGCTTCAAGCTGTTTGGGAATCAGGTGCCTGCGGGCAATTTCTATTTTTTCTTCCACAATATACCCGCTGACTTCAATCAGTTCCATCCGGTCAAGAAGTGCCGGCTGAATGGTTGCTGTGGTATTTGCCGTGGCAATGAAAAGGACCTTCGACAAATCATATTCCATTTCAAGGTAGTTGTCATAGAAAGCATTGTTCTGTTCCGGGTCGAGTACTTCCAACAGAGCGGATGACGGATCGCCGCGGAAATCTTGTCCTACCTTATCTACCTCATCGAGAACGAAAACAGGATTGGAGGACTTTGCCTTTTTAATGTTCTGAATAATTCTTCCCGGCATGGCACCGATATAGGTTTTTCTGTGCCCCCGTATTTCTGCCTCGTCATGGAGTCCACCGAGTGACATTCTGACATATTTTCTGCCAAGGGCACGTGCGATAGATTTGCCGAGGGAAGTTTTCCCCACACCGGGAGGGCCGTACAGGCACAAAATGGGCGACTTCATGTCGCCTTTAAGCTTCAGTACAGCCAGGTGTTCAAGAATTCTTTCCTTTACTTTTTCCAGACCAAAATGATCCTGATTCAGAATCTGTTCTGCCTTAGCAAGGTCAAAGCGGTCCTTGGTACAGTACTGCCAGGGAAGTTCGAGCAGGGTGTACAGATAGTTTAGCTGAACGGAATACTCGGCGGATGCCGGATTAATTCGTTGCAGTTTATCCAGCTCTTTTTCAAACGTTTCAGCCACTTCACGGCTCCATTTTTTACGGGCCGCTTTTTTTTGCATCTCTTCGATTTCCTGTTCGAGAGGATTTCCACCCAGTTCGTTCTGGATGGTTTTCATCTGCTGGTGCAAAAGGTATTCTCTCTGTTGCTGGTCGAGTTCTGATTTGACTTTTGCCTGAATGTCATTTTTCAGTTCGAGCATCTGTACCTGCCGGTTAAGGTATTCCAGCAGGCGGTGGGCTCTTTTCTTCAGATCATTAATTTCCAGCAGCCTCTGTTTTTCCTGAGTGGTAAGTTCGCTGTTAGAACTGATAAAATTGATCAGAAAGGAAGAGCTTTCAATATTTTTAACCGCAAACGATGTTTCTGGAGGAATGTTTGTTGAAAGCTGAATGATCCGAAGGGCAGTTTCTTTCAGGCTTTCAACCAGGGCCTGGTATTCTGCGTTGTTCGGACTGGGATGTGTGTCTTTCAACTCATGCACCCTTGCTGTAATATACGGTTCTTCCGAAAGAATTTCATCAATAGCAAACCGTTTTTTCCCCTGGATAATTACTGAGGTGCCACCATCGGGCATTTCGAGGATTTTTACCAGCTGGGCTACGGTGCCAATTTTGTATAGATCGTCATGGTGGGGTTCTTCGGCATCGGGGTCTTTCTGGGCAACAGTGCCTATAATCCGGTCTTTTTTATACACTTCACGGATGAGACGGATACTTTTTTCCCGTCCAACCGTTATGGGAAGAACTACCCCGGGAAAAAGCACCGTATTGCGGAGAGGTAAAATCGGTAATTGTTCAGGAACCTGTGATTTACTCAGGTGATTCTCATCCTCCTCTGCAATAAGGGGGATGAAGTCGGAATTTTCGTCTAAAGGTCCGGAGATGTAAATATTTTTGAAGCGCTGGTCTATACTGTCACTCATACTGTTTTTTCCCTCCTGCTATGTCTTTTTGTCGTAAATGAATCAAAAAGGAATGTGTCAATAATTATGCCATACCTACAAAACTATAGTACACCTGCTTTTTGCCTATATTTACCGGTAAGGTTGTACACGTCGAGAAGAATCTGCTCATCAACTGCATCCATTGTCATATTTCTTCGTTCCATCATCCTCCTGGCCGTTTCAACAGCTTTTTCAGGCTGAAACACTTTCATTTCCGAAGGGCCGCCCCAGCTGAAGGAAGGAATAAATTTCGGAAGAAATCCCGCTCCAAAAACATTGACACTGACTCCCGCCACAGTGCCGGTATTAAACATGGAAGATATACCGCATTTGCTGTAATCTCCCATCATGAGACCGCAGAACCGGAGTCCTGTTTCGGAAAAATCTTCCTTCGCATAGCTCCACACACGTACAGGAGCATAGTTGTTTTTCAGATTGGAGCAGTTGGTGTTGGCTCCCATGTTTACCCATTCTCCTATAACTGCATTGCCGATAAATCCGTCATGGGCTTTGTTGGAATTGCCAAAGACGATGCAGTTGTTCACTTCTCCTCCTATTTTGCATCCCGGGCCGAAAGTACTGGCACCATAGATGCGCGTTCCCATTTTGATGACCGATTGTTCGCCCAGGTAAAGGGGACCCCGGATCAGAGCCCCTTCCATAATTGCTGCATGACGGGCAATATAAACCGGACCGGTCTCTGTGTTGATGATGCAGGGTGCCAGTTTTGCACCTTCCTCTATGAAAATCTGCTGTCCGATACAGGTTACATGCGATGGGAAAGAAGCTGAATATGCATTTTTTGTAAAAAGCGCATAATCAAGAAGAAAAACATCCCTGTTCATACTATAAAGTTCCCATGCATGGCGCATAAGGAGCGGAGTGCCTTCGAAAGGAAAGGTTCTGAGGGGTGGTGCTTTTCCCAGGACAAATTGACCGGCATCATTTCCATTCAGTCGGACTGCGATGATTTTCCCATCCCAAACCAGGGCTTCCCGTTTTTCAAGGCAGGCCAGCCGTTCAGCAACGCCATGGTAAGGGAGCACGGCGCTGTTGATCAGGAGGTTGTCGTCTGTAAATTCCGGAGGATATTTTTTTTGAAGGTGATTTTCAGCGAAGACGGAAAAGGTTTTTCCGAGGATCCTTTCCCAGCGCAGGCGATTGGTAGTCATACCCAGCCAGATTTCCGCAACAGGCCTGGTAAACGTAAAAGGCCGCAGGTGAATCCGCGTATCATCCTCAAAAAAGACCGGATGCATTTTCATAGAATACAAAAGGGTGTCATGCCCTTCAGGCTGATGACACCCCGGTTATGAAATACGTATGTTTCGTTATTTATTCTTCTTTTCCAGATGGTTTTTATAACGGTTCATAAACTTATCAACACGTCCGGCTGTGTCAACCAGCTTCATTTTACCGGTGTAGAAAGGGTGCGAGGTATTGGAAATTTCCAGTTTTACCAGCGGATATTCCACGCCGTCAATTTCAATGGTTTCCTTTGTGGCAACAGTAGACCTGCTGATAAATGTAGTTCCGTTGGACATGTCCTTGAATGCAACCAACCGGTAGTTCTTCGGATGAATATCCTTCTTCATAAAATTCGCTCTTTAATTTTTGGCTTGCAAAGATAATGAAAAAAACAATATTGCAAATTCAATCTTCAACATGATGCTGGCGAATGTCAAATTTGGAAGCTTTTTCAACCGCTTCGGGCATGAACCTTTTAAACGGTCGTGCCGGGTCAAACAGATACCGGTAGGTTACATGGATTTTCGCCAGTTTAGCCCCGACTGCCTCATAAAGGGAGCGCATCTTGGGATTAAAGTCGCCCACCCACGATAACTCAATCTCCTTATAGTGAAGATAAGGTTTGCTGAAAAAAACCTTTTCAAGTTGCCTGAAAATGGCTGATTCCACGCCTGTATTCTGGAATCGCGGGACCACGCCGGCAACCATGGCTCTCACCCGGGTAATCTTTTTGGTTTTTTTATAATAAAGGAACCGGAGCATGTTCCATAAGTGCATTTTTCCGTTGAAATGCTTCAGAATCTGGTTGATGTCGGGAAACATAATGAAAAAACCGATTGGTTCATCTTCGTGATAGGCAAACCAAACCAGTTTTTCATCGAGTATTGGACGGGCTTTGCGGATGGTATTCCGGATTGTCTGCGGATCAAGAGGTGTGAAATCTTCTTTGAACACTGCCCAGGCTTCGTTGTATATTTTCACCATGTCGGCTATGAACTTTTCCTGCTCCTTGTAGGTGAAATGTTTAAAACGGAAGTTCTGCCTGCGGCTGATCCAATCGGCTATTTTCCAGAATCTTTCGGGAAAAGGTTTTCGTATGTCGAGGTGGTAGCTGAACTGCCGGAAATATTCTTTAAAGCCATATTCTTCAAACAGATTTCTGTAATACGGTAAGTGGTAAGGCATTCCCATGCCGGGATGGGTGAACCCTTCAATCAGCAGGCCCCAGTTGCTGTCGTTTTCTCCGAAGTTGATGGGACCATCCATTGCTTCCATGCCTTTTGAGCGAAGCCATTCCCGCGCTGTATCAAACAATAGACGGGATGCTTCCGTGCTGTTGATGCATTCAAACATCCCGATTCCTCCGGTGGGCTGGTCATTTTCGTACGCTTTTATGCGATTGTAGAATGCGGCAATCCGGCCAATGGGTTTTCCTTTGTCATCGAGCAAAATCCAACGGTCGGCTTCCCCATCCTTGAGAAAATTATTCTCTTCCGGGTCGAATCGTGATTCGGTTTCTGAATCAAGCTGACAAACCCACCAGGGATCACTCCTGTAAATTATTCTGGGGACCTCCAGAAAAAGAAAACGTGTCTTCCTGTCACGTACGGGTAAAATCTGCATGGCATCCCGGTTTTTCTGCTGCCGGCTGATCTGATTTTCGCCTAAAAAAGTCAAATGGTGTACCATTTTTTTAGGTATTCAGCCTGCGTTTCAGTTTGTTTTACATGATAAAATTCGTTTTTTCTGGGATTGTAAATATAATCTTTTTCCCAGGTATCAATGTTTTTAATGATGGCACGAAGACTATCGGTGAAAAACATGATTTCTTCGTTTGTAGAAGTAGGGTGTAGTGACCATCGTACCCAGCCCGGCTTTTTGGAAAGATCGCCTGAATTGATTAGCTGTGTGATTTCACGGGATTTTTCGTAACTCACTTCCAGCAGATAATGACCGTATGTTCCCGCACAGGCACACCCACCTCTTACCTGAATTCCGAACCGGTCGTTTAACAGGCGTACGATCAGGTTGAAATGAATCTGGGGATGATAGAACGAAAAAATAGGCAATCTTTCTTCCACCTTATCGGCAAGGATTTTGATTCCGGGCACTTTGCGCAGTTCATCCAGGGCAAGCCGGGTGATTTCTTTTTCCCTTCGGGCCATTATATACGGGTTCATTTGTTCTTTCAGCCGTATGGCCAGAGCGGCGCGTATTGCCTGCAGAAAACCGGGTGTGCCGCCATCTTCTCTTGCTTCAATATCATCCACATATTTGTAGCTTCCCCAGGGATTGGTCCAGTCAACGGTACCCCCACCCGGCTGATCGGGTACTTCGGAATGGTAAAGGCTTCGGTCAAATATCAGAACACCGGCAGAACCTGGCCCACCCAGAAATTTATGCGGTGAAAAATAAATGGCATCGAGTTTTTCCATGGGGTCGGCAGGATGCATGTCGATTATATCATAAGGAGCAGAAGCAGCAAAGTCAATAAATACTATTCCACCGTTTTCGTGCATGATGCGTGCCAGCTCAAGGTACGGAGGCCGAATTCCTGTAACATTTGAGCAGGCGGTAAATGCGCCGATTTTGAAGGGCCGGTCTTTGTACTTTCTGATTTCATCCCGCAGAGCTTCCGGATTTACCAGCAGGTCGGTTGTTGGCGGAAGTATTACCACGTCAGCCATGGTCTCATACCACGAAGTGTGGTTCGAATGATGCTCCATGTGGGTGATAAAAACAACCGGACGATCGGGTAGTTTAAAGCATTCTTTTACATGCATCCGGGAACATCCTTTGAGCGAGAGAATCCGCTGAAGCTTGTTAACTACCGCAGTCATTCCTGACCCGGCAGTTATAATTACATCGTTCGGGCCGGCATGAACATGTTCTTTGATGATCCGGTGCGCCTCATGGTAAGCCAGTGTCATTCGTGTACCGGTTTCGGTGGTTTCTGAATGTGTGTTGCCAACAAAAGGACCGAATTCTTCCAGCAGTTTACGCTCAATGGGGTGGTATAGACGTCCGCTGGCTGTCCAGTCTGCATACACAACTTTTTTCCTTCCATACGGTGATTCAAAAGTGGCATCAATGCCGACGATCTTTTCCCTGTACGGTCTAAAATATTCTTCAAGATTCCCTTCTTCCCGGTTCATCGTAATCCCTTTTAGGTTCAAAGATCATAAAAAATCGTAAAACGGGCTGTGTTATATATCACCTCAATAGGTGGGGATAATTCTGCGGTCAATCAGCACGAACAATATAATGATCAGGGCGGAATACATCAGGTGCAATTTAACCGGAATGTAAGACTGGGGAGGAATTTTCAGACGGAAATAGTTATACGATATCAGAACAATTTTTTCCAGAGCAAAAATGATGACGGTGGCAAGTGGAACCCCCTGGAGACCATAAAACTGAATCAGGAAAAGACTCAGTGCTATATTGAGAAATATTTCCACAACCGAAACCCACATCATAACGCTGGTTTTGCGCAGGCCGATAAGAATGGTCTGCGGGAAAACCAACCTGCTGATAATCAGTAAAAGGTAAATCATAAAGATATCGGATCCACGGCGGAAGGCCGGATTGAACAGATGGATAAACAACCAGTTACTGAAAAGGAGCAGTACCATGGAAAGAGGGAAAAGAGCATTGATGAGCCGTATGGATTTGTGCCTGATTTTTTTCAGCACCTCTGAAATATTCGCTGCCGTTGAAAATTCCGGAATCATAGCTGCATGAAGACCATTGGCCAGCATCACTACCAGGGGAAATTCCTTGGCTCCATAGCGGAAATAGGCGAAGTCTTTGGCGTTGAATTTGTTAGCTACAATGAAACCATCAATATACTGGGCAGAACCGCTGAGCAGGGTGCTGATAATCAAAGGCCATGCATAATGCAGATGTGTCTTCATGAAAGCCCATGAAAAAACCGGTTCAGCGTATTTTACCAGCAAAAAAACCAACCAGATAACCCTTGGAATGGTAGCAATAATAAGACCTGTAAATGCCTCCCTAATTCCCATGCCCAGCCAGACCGGGGTAAGAGTGCCGGCCAGAATGAGACTATGGCTCAGAAAACCGTACAATAGAACCAGAGAAGATTTATTCCGCAGAATGTATATGTATTCAATCAGGTTGGACGGATTGCTTATCAAGAAATAAATCAGTACCAGACCAAAATAAGGTACTTTCTTTGCTTCACTGAAAACATGCAGATTTCCCTGCATGGTCAGGCCGAGGAGAACAAAGAGCAGACTAAACAAACATAACAGCAGGAAGGCATTCCATATTTCCGGAGATCTGCGGTCGGTTTTGATTCCCGGGAATACAGGATTGCTGTTGTAAAGCGACAAAAATGACTGAATAATCCCTGTGACCCAGAAGAAACTGGCAATATTCACCATGAACATCATGAGCTCGAAGTCGCCAATATCTTTGGGGCTGTAAAACTTTGACAGAGCAATACTTACCAGTAGAAAGGTGGTAAAGCGCAACAGATTGTATATCTGCAGGCTGGAAATGTTGTTAACGTATTTTCCGCTCTGAAATTTCAATCTTTATCTGTCAGAAAAAGAAGGGCGTAAAGTTATACATTTTTCCGCGATCGTTTACCTTCATTTGTACACTAAAAAATTAATTCTTAATTTTGCATTCCCTTTCAGGATATTTGAAGAGTCCTGAAAACATGGTGGATGTAGCTCAGTTGGTTAGAGTGCCAGATTGTGGCTCTGGAGGTCGCCGGTTCGAGCCCGGTCTTCCACCCTTTCAAAAGTAAATAGGAAAAAGAACTGACGGTTGGCTTAAATTGTCGACCGTCTGTTTTATTAAATAGCCTGAGATTATTTCTATCAGTGGTTTGATGCCAAGCTCTGTAGAGGTAACAAACGAATACTAATCACTTTTAAAACTGAAGGGGCTGCAGAAAACTTTCCGCAACCCCCTCATCAACCCAAAACTAACCAACCAACTAACCTAAATACACCTATGAGAGTTTACATCCATTTTGTACTGAGCATCCATGGTTCAACAGCCATGGGTTCTTCCTTGTCGGATACTGGAAGCCCTGAAAAGTATTCTCCGAGCATCCATGCTTCCACGTTTTGAGCAGGTTCATAGGAAACGTCTTCCATAAAATGCTCAGGACAGAGCATCCATGATTCAACCGGCACAACTTCCGCTGCAATCGATGCCGGAGTAAAAATTTCAAGCATCCAGTCCTCAACTTCAGTAACCGGTTCGCTGGAAACCATGGTGAAGTCTTCTTTTACCTTTATATTACTGCGAGGTTTCTCACCGGCATAAAGCGCTGTTATAGCGCTTATCAGCATTAATCCTACCACAACAATTCCTTTTTTCATAGCTTTAGTTGTTTTGTTACGTCATATTAACAACTGATATGCCAAAAATGTTCAAATATTGAAAATCAATAATATAAGAAGCAGTCTATTTTGTCAGGATCTGAAAAAATGACCATATCCGTACGGATAGTGTACGAAAACGGTCAACAGGAAAATTCAGGAATCAGTTACAAAATGTTAAAAAAAATACTTTCCGGAGAAAAAATCCTCCGGAACGATAACATTCCTCAGGGTTGCTAATGAAGAAGAATTATTCGCGAAGTTTTTCCTCCCTGACCCACGAAGATTCCCGACCCAGCCAGCGCATACCCAGTACATATCCTTTCAGCTGCAGGATGCCGGGGTCTTTTTCGTCGAACCACAGGTAGCAGTCGTATGTTTTTCCGTTGTCAGGGTCATAAATTGTTCCGCCCGACCACTGTTTTTTATCCGCATCATATTTCAGTCCCCGCAAAATAACCAGGCCCAGAATGGGTTCATTTCTTTTGGCAGGGTCCGGATTATTCACATCTTTCTTATCCTTATCTTTTTCAAGCCAGGCTACTTTGCCATAGTATTTTCCGTCGGTTGCTTTAAAAATACGTACCTGCGATGTTTTTTTGGCTGTAAGGTAAACACCGACAATTTTATCGGCAGGATTTTGCGCTGAAACAGCAGACATTATCATGACACAGGCGGTCAGAAAAAGGAGTTTTCTTTTCATGGTATTCAGGTTTTTCTGGCGAAAAATACAAATTTTATTTGTCTGTGCGGGTATAAATTTCATAGGTATAAGCAAATCCGAGGGGAGGATCTTCCGGACCCGGTTCGGAAGAAACACATTGCCAATCTTCTGCTGAAATTTCAGGGAAAAAGGTATCGGCATGAAACGACTTATGTACGCGGGTAAGATACAGCATGTCGGCCAGAGGAAGGAACTGACGATAAATGGAAGCCCCGCCTATGATAAAATTCATTTTATAAGGGTCGCACAATGAAATAGCTTCTTCCACAGAGTGAACCGTCAGACATCCTTCAATTTTTTCCTCAGGAGAATCGGTTATAACAATGTTTCTGCGGTTTTTCAGCGGACGTACAGGTAAGGATTCATAGGTTTTTTTTCCCATCACCACGGTATGCCCTTCGGTAAGTTTTTTGAAGCGCTTAAGGTCATCGCTGATATGCCATAACAGGCGGTTATTGAGGCCAATGGCATAGTTTTCAGCTATGGCAACAATGATGGCCAGAGGTTTTCCGCTGATCCATTTTTTTCCGTCTTTCATACAGAAATGTCGGCTTTAATGTGAGGGTGGGGGTCGTATCCATCGATTATGAAATCCTCGTATTGGAAAGAAAAAATATCTTTTACTTCAGGATTCAACCGCAAGCTTGGTAGTTTCCTGGGCGCACGGGTAAGTTGCAGTTTGGCCTGTTCAATATGATTCAGATAAAGGTGAGCATCACCGAGAGTGTGGATGAATTCTCCCGGTTGAAGCCCTGTAACCTGAGCCATCATATAGGTGAGAAGGGAGTATGAGGCAATGTTGAACGGAACCCCAAGAAAAATATCGGCACTTCTCTGGTACAACTGGCATGATAGTTTATCCCCGGCAACATAAAACTGGAAGAGGATATGGCAGGGGGGGAGGGCCATTTTGTCAATTTCCCCCACATTCCAGGCTGAAACAATATGCCGGCGCGAATCGGGATTTCTGCGGAGGGAATCAATAACCTGGCTTATCTGGTCAATATGTTTACCGTTAGCGGTGGGCCAGTTTCGCCATTGATAGCCGTATACCGGCCCCAGGTTGCCATATTCATCGGCCCATTCATTCCAGATGGTTATTCCGTGATCGGTTAGAAATTTAATGTTAGTGTCGCCCCTGAGAAACCATAGCAATTCGTAAGCAATGGACTTGAAATGCAGTTTTTTTGTTGTTAGAAGAGGAAATCCTTCCTGGAGGTTAAACCGCATCTGGTATCCAAAAACGCTGACGGTACCGGTACCCGTTCGGTCACTTTTTCGGATACCGTTTGTTAATACATGACTCAGAAGATCAAGGTATTGTTGCAT
>JAKPTE010000046.1 GCA_029571215.1 Bacteroidota bacterium | reverse complement strand
TGCGATTAAGAAAAATCAACTTTTCCGGTTTGCTGGCGCTGCACCAGAAAAGTGATTTTTCTAAATCGGGATAACCCCAAATAATCCATTGGTTCGCTTTTTTCTGAGAGCTCCCAATGAATATTTTGGGTTAATCAGTGCCGGATTTACAGGCAATTATAAATCAGCCGGTTAACGGTTTACATTAACCGGCTGATGTTTGCATTAGTTCCGGCAAATTGCCTATTTGACTACCTCGACCCACATACCTCCGTCAGAAGTATTCACCGTACCATCGTACATGGCACTGCACTGCACCGGCGGGTACCAGAATTTTCCAGTATAGGCAGCATTCAGGAGAACGATAAATGTCCGGCTTTCTGCTTTGGGCAGGTCGAAAAATGTGTTCACCCGGTCATCCCGAATGTCCTGATAACGAGGCTCATCGGAACGAAATGCCGACGGGGATTCTTCCATGCGTAAGTTCCGTATTTCCCATCCGGAAGGAAACACGTGGGTCAGGGCCATATCCTTGTAATACCCAAGAACTCCCGGATGTGTCAGCGTGACTTCCGCAATAAAGTCGGTACCCTGCTTAAGGGAACGCACATCCATAGTCTGCCCGTTCAGGGTACGGTACCGAACCTGCATCTTCAGGTTGTTTTCGCTGGTAACCGCATTTCCGGTTTCCGGGGTACCCGTAACCAGTATCCGCGCATACAAAATTCCCACACCCTTGTTGCTGATCTGAACGGATCCCTGATCAGAAATATTTCTGGGTATATTTATTTGAATTACAGGCTTTCCGGTTGAAGCATTTACACTTTTACTTTGACTGAAAGTATAGGAAAACTTTAATCCGCTTTCCGATTTTGTTTTTCCTGCAAACCGTGAAATTGCCATCAGGCTGTAGGCGGTTGTCTGGGTGCTGAGCCAGTAGTCGCCGCTTAGAACGGAAGAAAGATGCTTGACCAGAGGAAATGCCTTTTCCCGGTCGCCGAGCAGAACGAGGGTTTCCAGAATCATAGCTTCATCCCGTTCAGCCGATCCGTAGGTTGGGCTGAAGCCCTTGTAGGCATTCAGTTTTGTCCCTTTGTCCCTGATCAGCTCTCTGGCGGCTTCGGGCTGTCCTGCCAAAACATACGCTGCGGCCAGTCGCCAGGCTGCTTCAACTGACAGATCATTCCTTTCCCTCAGCCGGTTCATGGCTCCCATTTCGGCTGACCCGGCCAGTGCGAGCGTGAACAACCGGTACGCCTGCATCAGATCGCTCTGCTGGTAGGCCAGGTATTTGTATTTGCCGCTGACGGAAGTCCAGTCGCGTGCTGCCGCTTTCTGGTAACGAACCCACGCCGGTTTGAATCCTGCCGGTATTGTGTATCCCTTTGCTTCTGCTTCGAGGAGAAAATGGCCGGCATAAGATGTAGCCCAGTCATCTGATTCACTGCCTCCGGGCCAGTAACTGAATCCGCCGTCCGGCCGCAGGAAAAGCTTCAGACGTTCGATGCCGGCAAGAAGATTCTTTTTCACCTCTTCTTTCTCTTCCTGCTTCAGTTCCATTACATCTTTAAGATAAAGCTGCGGGAAAACAGCGGATGTAGTCTGTTCAACACAGCCATAGGGATAGGTGAGAAGGAATTTCAGCCTGCGTCCAAAGTCCACCGGGGGTAGGGATGAAACTTCCAATACACCGCTGTTGCTTCCGCCCATTCCGGGTCCCTGCCAGGAGGCATCCCAGCTCTTACCAGGTTCAATGATCCCTTCCCAGTAAGCCGTAATCGGAGAATTCGGATTTCTTACATCCAGCTCCATATCATACCGGGCTGTTTCCGATCCGCTCACGGCTGTAATACGCACCCGCGCTATGCCGGTTTTCGATGCTACCTGGAAAGGAAGGGTTATCGTTTCGTCTCCCGGATTGCTGAACGACACGGTGCGGCTGTTTCCTTCAGCAGGAATCAGGAGATCGTTTGTTTCAACTTCAATGGTTACCTTGCGGATGTCTTTTTCCATTGCAAAGACAGTAACGGGAAGGTCAACCTTTTCGCCGGGACCAAGAATTCGCGGGAGGGTAGCTGCTATCATGAGCGGTTTTCTGACCGGAACTGCTTTTTCGGCAGCACCGTATGCCCTGCCATTGCCGGCCACAACCATTACCCGAACAGAACCGACATATCTTGGCATGGTGAAGGTGTGGGTTGCTTTTCCTCCCTTATTGAGAGTAAACGGGCCCGCAAACATAACAACCGGTTTGAAACGCGTTGCCCGGCTTTTTGCTCCGGCAACCTTTCCTTCTTCATCACCACCCAGGCCCAGGAGCAGGGGCAGTTTTCCCCCATAAGCGCCTATCACCATGTCGTACAGATCCCAGGTACGGACACCCAGTGCCTCCCGTGCATAAAAATTGCTCCACGGATCCGGGGTTCTGAACCTCGTCAGATCAAGCAACCCTTCATCCACAATCGCCATGGTATAGGTCATGTTCTGTCCTTTCTTTTCCTTTACCTGCACTGAAAACTTTTCCTCAGGCTTAATGACATCCGGCAGGCTAATTTCCGGTTCAAGATGGGTTGAAGCATCTTCCACCAGCAGGGGGATCACTCCGTACATCCTGATTGGCAGGTCATTGGCCGTCTGCTCATGGGGCTGCACCAGGGTCAAATGCACATACACATTGGGTGCCATGGCTTCTGTTACTTTGAAGCGGAATACTGTCTGGTCCTTCTCGGCTTTCACCCAGTAGGCATCAATAACCCTGGAGCCCGATTCAATACTTACCAGCGCGCGGCCTACACCTCCTGACGGAAAGGTAATCACTGCATCTTCTCCAACCTGATATTTTTCTTTGTCGGCCGAGAAGATCAGCATGGAAGCTCCGGATGGTGTTTTTTCCGTTGACCTTCCGGCCCATCCCGGCCAGTCAATATAGACGATTTTACCGGTAGCATGACCCCCTTCCGGATCAACTACCCGGATAAGAAAACGTCCCCATTCGGGATATTTAATTTTGAACTGAAAACTACCCTTTCCATCGGTTGTTGACAGGGTGGTTGTATATACAGGCTGATGGTAGCTGCTTCCGAGGTAATCGGCCAGGTTGTCGCCGGAACGGTCCCACCACCACTTCCATTCGATTTTGTAAATTTTCACCTCCAGATTTCTGGCCGGAACCGGTTTCCCTTCCGGGTCAACTGTTACCACCTGAACCGTATGCAGGGTATCGGTGAGCAGCATATTCCTGGCCTTGTCTCCTTTGGGAACCCTGATGCCTACAAAGGTACGGTACGGCGCATAGGGTATGGTAAAGCGGTCAATGCTGAAATCACCGCCTTCTTCGAAAACTCTGGTAAGAAAAGCCGCTGACAGCATCCCCGGTGCGGCATCATCGATCCGTATAGCTGATGAAAAAGTGGCTTCTCCGTTTTCGTTCAGGGTTCCTTCAAAAATGCTGCGTTCTTCAGCTTCAAAACGGCGCACCGGATCATCAAATACATATTCCGGATATTTTTCAAACGAAGTGTTCATGGTACTGAGTGTTGCCCTGATATTGGCCTTGAGGTTCCTGGCCACCGCACCGTGCAGCCAGGTAACCTTCATGGTTCCCTTTATGTCAGGACGGGCCACTGAGAGCCGGTCGGTTCCAAAGTCGAGCAGAATCTTCAGCCGGTTGGGTTTCACGGTTTCAATTTTCAGCACCTTGCTGAAAACCGTGCCGCCAATTTTGATGTTGGCGGTGTAATTTCCAGTAGGGGCATCGGCCGAAGTGGGAATGGTAAACTGATAGAATCCGTTCATTCCTTTTGAGCGGACCATTTTTTTAACCAACTGTCCCATCGGATTGATCAGTTCGAGGATGACCGGATGATTTTCGGGAATCAGTCCGGCTTTGTCTTCCATAATGAAGGTAAGGAACAAGGTATCGCCCGGCCTCCATACACCCCTTTCACCGTAAATAAATCCTTTTAGTCCTTTCTGAACCGGAGCGCCGGATACATCAAATGTGCTCAGCGAAAGAGATGATCCTTCATCCAGCCGCAAATAACCCCGCTGGTCTCCCGATCTGGCTATCAGCAAAAACGGCACCCCGTCGGTCTGCACTTTTGCCAGTCCGTCGGAATTGGTTGTGGTGCTGGCAATCCGCTGTTTCTGATAATTGTAAACTTCCAGGGTAACACCGGATAGGGGTTCTGTCGTTTTCAGGTCGGTAACGGCAAATGTCATCCATTTATCGCTTCCTCCCTTGGCAATAATACCCAGGTCAGAAGCCAGAATGTTGCGAGCCACCCTTCTTCCCTCATGGTAATAGGCGTCGGAACAGGGATCATTCCTGTTGCGCCGTTCTTCATCATTGTAATAGTAATATTCTTCGTCATCGTAATACCCCGATTCATATCCTTCCCAGGCGTCCCAGTAGCTATATTCCTGTTCGCCCAGCATTTCGTCTTCTGCTTCTTCCTCCTCCTCATTCCGGACTTCATTGCCACCGGCGCACGGATAAGTGGAATGTTTTTTCCGGAAACCAAGTTCTACCCGGTAAATAGCCCCCGGTTCCTGTTTGATCAACTGGCTGAGGTCAAGGCTGAAGGTATTCCATACACCGTAATCAACCGGCGTGGACGAAGTAAGAGGAATTTCCCGGCGGAAGACAAGCCTTCCCACCCGTTTCATCTGGCTGGTGCCGTCGAGCTGATTTACCTGAAGAAACTGGGCGATATTGTTTTCAAATATCCTGACGATGCGTACATCAACCGCCTTCAGGTTGACCGCCTCAAACGGAAAAATAAGACCCTGGGAGGATGGAAGGATAACACCTTTCCCGGTTAGCCGCAGGGCTGGCTTTAATTCCTCAAACGCAAGGGATATGACCTCCGTCTTTGACAATTTGTAGTTCATGATATTCCGAATTCCCTGTTCAATGCTTAGAGTGGCTGACCCGCTCTGACGAACCGCCGGATAAACATTCACAATATTTCCTTCGATGGTAAACGTAAGCGATACCCCGTTGCTCAAACGGATCAGTCCGTCCAGGTTCTGGTTCCGGGACAAAGGATCCGAAAAACGAACCTGTATGTACTGCGAAGGCTGCTGGATAACTTTGGCTCCAAGAACTTTAAAATCGCTCAGGGCAGGTAGTACAAATTCTTCTTTCCCTTTGGAATCAACCCCGATGGGTGTTCCATCCCATGCAATAACTACCGTAGCCTGAGCCTCCTCGCGTTTTACACTGTCGATGGTAAAATAATGCTTTGTGCGGCCGGATTCATGTTCCCAGGTAACCGGCAGCTTCCTTTTTCCCTGTGTTGCTGAAAGCACTTTTTCAACGGAACTGCCTTCGATGACATCAGCTGTGAGCAACGTACCCCGTATCCTGTTCCAAACCAGGTCGTTGTTCGATACCGGCTGATACCCTTCCACAGCAACAGAAAAGTTCTGTTCAATGGTCTGGAATCCAAACGTAAATTTCTCAAATTCTTTCGGCACTGAAAACAGCCTTGAAAGATTCAGGGTACAGGTATAAGTTGTCCCTCCTTTCATGGGTTTTTCTGGCACAAACTCAAGTGTGCGGGTGTCGCGCCAGTATAAATCGCCCTTTATGGATGGCGAAAAAGAGATAATGTTTCCGTTGATTGCCTCATTCAACACCACCGGCTGCGGATAATCCTCTGCAAGACGGATGCGGATGGCCGATTCAACGGAAATCACACCCGAGGTGTACCCTACAATGTATTCCCTGAAACCTGCATCGGGAACAACAATGGATTCCTTTTTCTTGTGACAGGAAGCCAAGAGGAGAATCATTCCGGTAAAAACAACAAACCTGGTTGGAAAACGACGTAATTGGAACATCATATTTGCTGAGGGTTAAAATTTGTAGTACCGAATGTAACAAAATTATTGGTTCATGATGCATTGATCCCGATTCATGCATTGGAAATGCACAATCACCCACTGGGCCGATGGAATCTTCGATTCATGGATGTAAACTCCGATGCCATCGCTTAACATTTCCACTCCTTATAGAACGCAAATGAGCTCTTGCTCTAACTCCTGCACTTTGCAAGCCTGTGGGAGGATATCCACGATTGGTGTGGGCTGAGGCCGGGTTGGTTATGGACGGATGGATGGGTACCTGACGAAGAGGCCTCAGCCTTCCATCGTGGTGACTTTTTTTGGTTACTTTTTTGTGTGGCTGACAAAAAAGCACAGGGTTCGGGGTGAAACTCCGATCTATAATCCGAGGTTACTATGTTGGTTTCTGAGAAGATGATTCCCATCCATGGAATCTGAAGTAAAAAATTTAACTTTGTTTTTGTCCTGCCACCTTTTCTGAAAATTGCATCTTATAATTGAACTATTTCCATTGTAGTATGACAAATGATTTCTGGGAAAAAACGTATGAAAGGTATTCTCCCCGATTACTGGGGGTTTGCTACCGGTATATCCCCAACAGAATTGAAGCCGAGGATCTGATGCACGAGGCCTTCCTCACAGCTATGAACCGCTTTGACACATTTACAGGAAAAGGTAGTTTCGAGGGATGGTTGCGGAGAATAACAGTTAATACGGCTCTCATGCACCTCCGGAAAAAGCAACCGGTGGTGTACGCTGCAGGTATGGATTTCCCCGACGATAAAGAAACAATTTATGAAGAGAAAGAATGGGAAGATGTTATCCAATCGGAATATTTTTCAATAGAAGAGCTTCAGGATTGCATCAATAGCCTTCCGTCTCCATACAAAGAGGTTTTTAATCTCTACGTAATAGATAATTTTACCCATAAAGAAATCGGAAAAATTCTGGATATCAGAACCGGCACATCAAAATCTTATTTGGCGCGGGCAAGAAAAAAAATTCAGAAAAACCTGATGGCAATTGCCCAGAAGAAGAATATCACTTGGTTACTACAGATAAAATGCCGCGAAATACCTCAGCCACAAAGAGAAACCGGGGAAGATGCATGGAAAATGGAGCGCTTCAAACCTGATATTCAATGGCATGATCCGATTTTCAGGCTGTTTGACAAAAAATTATCGTACTTTTCGCTGAATCCCATTTTCCACAAGCGCCTGAATCAGGCGTCCTGATAAAACCGGAATTCTGTTTATCCCAGAAAATGCGTTGGGAGGCTAATAAATTAATGCCTAGTAGGTGAACGTTTTGCGGTGGTATACATATTACCTGGTTTGTCTATTTCTTAACCACAGATGGCCACAAATAGCCACAGTCCTTCCACGGAACTGAACTTGTATTGAATCAGTGTTTAATCTGCGACAATCTGTGTAATCTGTGGTTTTATTGTATTTTTTTATTTACCACAGATGGCCACAGATAGCCACAGACTTTTCACAGAACTAAACTTGTATTGATCTTTGATTAATCTGTGGCGATCCGTGTAATCTGTGGTTTTATTGTATTTTTTAGATTTACCACAGATGGCCACAGATAGCCACAGACTTTTCACAGAACTAAACTTGTATTGATCTGTGCTTATCTGCTACTTACTCAAACTACGCATAACAGCAAGGTCTCTTTTCTGGATCGTGGAAAAAATTATCCAAAAAAACAGTGAGTTCATCTGTTTTCTTGCCACCTTTTCCGGTTTTTGCATCTGTATAGCAGAAGACATTATTATTATTCACCTAAACCTAAATTTATATGAAAACCAAAATGCAAATTCATAATCTGATCATCCTGGACGAAAGCGGATCCATGATGTCAATTAAAGATTACATTATCGGGGGGTTCAATGAGATTTTACAAACATTGAAATCGCTGGAAAAAACATTCCCTGAACAGGAACATTTTATATCATTTATCACTTTTAATGGGCAGGGAATCAAAATAATTCATTTTATGGAGCCGCTTAAAAATCTGGGGGAATTGAACACCAGCACCTACAACCCCCAATCATTGACTCCCCTCTATGATGCGATGGGACTGGGCATGAATATGCTCGAAAACGCCCTGTCAGAGGACCATTACAGTAATGTAACAGTTACTATTCTGACTGACGGAATGGAAAATGATTCCAAAGAATATACGCATAAAGATATTAAGACTCTCATTAGGAAACTCCAAGAAAAAGACTGGAATATTAAATACATCGGAACTGACCATAATGTGCAGGAGGTAGCTTCTTCCCTTTCTATCAAATCTCACAAAGTATTTCATAAAGACAGTATAGGCATAAAACACATGGTTTTTAAAGAAAAATCGGATATAACTGACTTTTTATCTGAACTGCATAAAAAACTGAATGAAAAATGATTCCTCACTTTCCGGACCGATGGAATCTTCGATTCATTGAAATTAACCATGGTGCCAAAGCTCAACGGGGCCGCTCCTTATAGAACGAAAATAAGCTCTTGCTCATACTCCTTGCACTTTGCAAGCCTGTGGGAGGATGTCCACGATTGGTGTGGACTGAAGCCGGGTTGGTTATGGACGAATGATTGGGTACCTGACAAAGAGGCCTCAGCCTTCCATCATGGAGACTTTTTTTGGTTACTTTTTTGTGTGGCTGACAAAAAAGTAACTCAGGGTTCGGGGTGAAACCCCGCATAACTCTTTACCCGGAAATCCTGCTCTTTTTCCCGCGAAGGGAAAAAAGCGAATAGCTACTGTACTATAAAATTCAAACGATTGCATAGATTAAGCAAAGAAATATACAGGGCCATTCTTTCATAAATTTATGACCATCATTTATATAAACCCGATTCATGCATTTAAAATGCACGCGAATTTGTCTAATGCGATACTTACGATAAATTTGCACCTAAATCGTTTTACCCATGCAAATCTCAACTTTAATTATCCTGGTACTTCTGGCACTCGTATTTGCCAGTAATTTCCGTTACCGTAAGGTAGTGCAGACGCTCTCCTTTGAACAGCAGATTGAGCTGAGGGAAGCCCAGAGAAGTTTTCAGACAGCCAATATTATCGTTTTAATTGCCCTGTTTGTCATATTCCTTCTGGTATGGAAAAGCCAATGGCTTGATTATAAACTTCTCCTCACCGTTTTCCTTGTTCTGATTCTTGGCCTTTCTTCCGTTATGACTGTCTTTACTTACAATCGCCTTCGCGAGAAGCAGTTCGAAAGTTCCTTTCTGAAAGCCTACCTGATGGTACAAAGTGTAAGATTATTTGCCATCGTAGCCATGCTTGTCATTGCAGTTCTGTTACTTAATAATCCTCCGGCTAACCCCTGAGTTTCTATTGTTTATCCAATGAACTACCAGATTCCGTCCGAATCCATTGTAAAGCTGGTTGATGTTACTCCTCCTCCCTTTATTTCTCTGAGTCCAGATGATCAATGGCTTCTGATTCTTCAGCCGCCTGGATACCCGTCCATTGCCGATCTTGCGAAACCTGAGCTTCGCCTGGCAGGCATTCGCTTTGATCCCACCACGTATGGCAAAAGCAAAGCAAGTTATTTTACCGGTTTGTTACGGATCAATCTGGAAACTTTAACCGGGCATCCGGTCACCGGACTGCCGGAACCTTTGCACCTTGAACGCTTTCAATGGTCACCTGACGGGCGTTACCTGGCATTCACCCAAAATACGGGGACATCTATTGAGCTGTGGTTCATTGATCTTACCTCAGGAACTGCTTCGAGGATTCCGGGAGCTTTGCTCAACGATACCATGCCCGGCACCAGGTTTCAATGGCTGCCCGACAGTAAATCCATTCTTTATTGCGGGTTCCCGGACGAGCGTGGCCATCCGCCTTCGGCACCCCCGGTACCTCTGGGGCCTTTAGTGCAGGAAACGGAGGGGAAGGCTGCTCCGGTGAGAACCTACCAGGACCTCCTTCGTTCGCCTTATGACGAAGCACTGTTTGACTTTTACTGCACTTCTCTGCTGGTCAGAACCAATCTTCAGGGTAAAAAAGAGACAATTCTTCCTCCGGCCATTTACCTCTCCTTTAGCCTCAGCCCTGATGGGCAATACCTGCTGGCCGAGAAGATAGTAAAACCCTATTCTTACCTTGTTCCCCTGGATCGTTTTGCCTGCGAAGCTGATATTTATACTGCGGGAGGAAAACATGTTCGTCATCTGTCTTCCCTGCCACCGGCCGAAGATATTCCCAAGGGCTTTAGTTCGGTAAGAACCGGACCCCGCGGTTACGAATGGAGAGCCGATGTTCCTGCTGAACTCTGGTGGGTGGAAGCCCTGGATGACGGAGATGCAAACAGGGAAGCTCCTTTCCGCGACAGGTTGTTTTCCCTTGCGGCCCCTTTTAAAGGAGAACCAATTGCAAAATACGATCTGGAGCTTCGTTTTGACGGCATGGAATGGTTCAGTGAGGATATTGCCATAGTGGAACAAAGCTGGTGGGATACCCGGCGGAAAATAACAGCCCGCATCGCTCCGTCTCACCCCGCCGATTCATGGCAGGTGTTGTTTGACCGGTCGTTTGAAGATGCTTACAGCGACCCGGGTAATTTCATTGTCCGCCCGGCCAGAAATGGAAAATATGTGCTGCAGGATGACGGAACCGGAACCGTATTCTTCCTTTCCGGCTTGGGGGCTTCACCTGAGGGAAACCGTCCCTTTATTGACCGCATCCATTTGCCGACAGGAAAAAAAACCCGCCTCTGGCAATGTACCGGAAAAAAATACGAGGTACCCTATTACCTGTCGGTGAAAAACAAACTGAAAATGATCATCCGTCGGGAGTCTCCTTCCGATCCCCCCAACTTTTTCCTCATAGACCCGGAATTGGGAAGTGAACATCCGGTTACACATGTTGAACACCCCTACCCCGGATTGAAAAATATCCGAAAAGAAATGATCCGTTACAAAAGGGCGGATGGGATTGACCTGACGGGTATGCTCTACCTTCCTTACGAAGAAGAGGAAAAAAATGCAGGGTTGCCTGTTCTCATCTGGGCCTATCCGCAGGAATATAAAACAGCAACGGCTGCAGGGCAGGTAAAAGATTCTTCGTTCCGTTTTCCCTGGATAAGCTGGGCTTCTCCTTTGTTTTTTCTGATGAAAGGATATGCCATACTGGACAATCCTTCCCTGCCCATTATTGGAGAAGGAGACGCCGAACCCAACGATACCTACGTTGAACAACTGGTAGCCGGTGCCCAGGCCGCTATTGACAAACTGGTGTCGATGGGAGTTGCTGACCCGGAAAAAATTGCTGTCGGGGGCCACTCCTACGGAGCGTTCATGGCCGCCAATCTTCTCGCCCACAGCCGTCTTTTCGCCGCCGGAATTGCCCGCAGCGGAGCCTACAACCGAACCCTGACCCCTTTCGGATTTCAATCAGAGGAAAGAACTCTCTGGGATGCCCCCGAAACCTACATTAAAATGTCACCTTTTATGCATGCCCACCAGATTAAAACTCCTCTGTTGCTGATTCACGGCGAAGCGGACAATAATTCCGGTACCTTTCCCATGCAAAGCGAACGATTTTATACTGCTCTGAAAGGAAACGGCGGCACAGCACGTCTGGTCCTGCTTCCGCATGAAAACCATATGTACCGGGCACGTGAATCCATTCTGCATATGCTGTGGGAAATGGAAAAATGGCTCGAAAAATATCTGTAGGGCTGAAGTTTTCCTGGTTTGCTTTCAAGAATTACCTTTGTATAAAATCATCGTGCCATGAAACACTTTTTTTTCATCTGTCTCACCCTGGTTTGGATATTTCCTCTTTCCTTCGGCCAGAAACAGAAAGTCATCTTCGACTGCGATCTGGGCGGTGACATTGACGATGCCTTTGCTCTGGCACTTCTGCTCAATTGCCGTGAAGAATTTGATATTCTTGGCATTACCATGGACCATGGAGAAACAATGGGCCGGGCACGCATTGCCTGCAAAATGCTTTACCTCACGGGACTGGAAGAAATACCGGTTTACGTTGGCCGTCCGACTCCGGGTATCATTGGAAAAGACAAAGAACTTGCCGGTCCCTCCAATCAATACTTGTGGGCACAGGACTTTACCCTCCTCAAACCCCGGGAAAAACCTGCTGCCGATTTCATCATTGAGAGCCTCGACAGGTATCCGGGCGAAATCATCCTCTTTACCGTAGGCCCGGTTCCTACCATTGGCGAAGTGCTTGACCGCCGGCCCGATATTCTGAAAAAAACCAAACGGGTGGTATCTATGTTCGGATCATTTTACACCGGCTATGACGGAAGCAAACCCTGCCCGGAATGGAATGTAAGGGCCGATGTAGCTTCCGCTCGAAAATTGCTTGCATCAGGAGCTGACCTCACCTTTGCCGGTCTGGATGTGACCGACCATGTTATCCTCGAACAGCCCTGGCGCGAATGGCTTTTGTGGCGCCAGAGTCCGCTCACCATTTCCCTTACCCAGCTGCTCTCCTTTTGGTACAAACAGGCCGATTGGGCACAACGTCCCAAAATGTTCGATCCGGTTGCCATCGGCATGGTGCTCTGGCCTGATCTTTTCGAAACAAAAAAAGTCTCCGTTTCCATTACTGACGATGGAATGACAGTAATCCACCCCGACGGAAAACCGAATTGTACCATTGGAACTACTATAAAAAAAGACGAGTTCCTTGAACGGATGATGAAGAAAATCATCTGGCAGACACTGGAAGGAAAATGTGCGGCAGGCATGCACCAGAATTGATGCAAATTGCCTACCTTTAGGCTGTTTTAACCAACCAACCATCCTGCCATGAAACAGTCTGTTGCCGCAGTCTGCGGAATTTTGTTCATTTTCCTGTTTGCGCGTCCTGCTGATTCCCAGCAAACCAGCAATTGGTTCCCCTTCCACGGGGAAGATGATTTTTCTCCTTCGGAAATTGATATGAGCCACTGGCTTGATAAACCAGCCGGAAAGCATGGCTTTGTTTTAATGGATAAGGATCGCTTCCTTTTTGAAGACGGAACCCCTGTGAAATTCTGGGGAACCAATATCGCTTCTGAACTCCCCTTTATGAGCAGCAAGGAAGCTGAAACCTGGGTGAAGTTCCTTTCAAAATATGGTTTCAACGCCGTCAGGTTTCATAAATTTACCTGGGAAGCAACTGATGGATTCAATTCCACCGTCATCGTTCCTTCAGCATGGGAAAAGTTCGACTACCTGTGCAATGCCCTTCGAAAGGCCGGCATATATTATGGCTGGTCGCATATTTACGGGCACCGGGTATTGCCGGGCGACAGCTCACGCCTGCTGGCTTTTAATGAAATTGCATCAACGCGTTTTCCCTGGTCGCACCTCAACGGGACTACGTCTGCCCTCGTAAATTTTGCTGAAGACCTGCAGAATCTGAACATTGAGCTGACCGTAAATATGCTCAACCACGTAAATCCATATACCGGTCTGCGCTATGCCATGGATCCCGCCCTGAACTTTATCGAGCTTCAGAATGAAGATAACATCTTCTGGGCAGCAATTGAAGAATCGCTGAAACAGGCCCCCACTTACAGAAAACTCCTGTGCCGCAAATTCAGCCAATGGCTGAAGGAAAAATACGGCTCCCAGGAAAATCTTCTGAAAGCATGGAATAATGAAGGATTAGGTGATGGGGAAACGTTGGACAGGCAAAACATCTATCCTCAACCAAACCACGGCCTGTTCTCCTGGGAATATGAGCAGGCCATTAAGGAAAACCGGCCGGTGAAACAACATATTCTCGACAAAGCCGAATTTCTTTACCGGGAACAGGTTAAATTTTATCAACGTTTTGTGGAAGCAATACGGAATACAGGTTACCGCGGTCCCATTGTGGGGAGCTGCTGGCAGGCCGGGACCGGACTTACCCATTTGCTGAACCTGCATGCCGATTACCTTACCGGATACATCGACCGGCATAACTATTTTGGCGGAGGGGAAGGACACACGCTGAAACCGGGAAAATTCAGCAATGCCTCTATGATATCATCCATTGGATCAGGACTTTTCGGCACCGGCCTTCAGCAGGTCAGCAACAGGCCCTTTGCCCTTTCGGAATGGATGAGCCTGATTCCGAACGAATGGACAGCGGAAAGCGCTCCTATTATCGCCGTGTATGGCATGGGCCTTCAGGGGTGGGACGCTTCCTATGTGTTTGCTACCGATTTTCCGCACTATACAACTACCATTCAAGCACCCTGGGGAGGAATTTACAATGCTACTTCCCCCACCCAGCTCGCCCTGTACCCTGCCCTTGTCAACATGATCTGCCGCCGGGATGTTGCTGAAGGAGAAACCGTAGTGAACCGCCATGTGTATTTGCCGGATGTGCTGAAGGGAAACACTTCGTTCAGGGAAACAGTAGTGCAGGACTGGGACAGAAAAAAAATCGAGGGAAATTTCCCCTTGCAAGCCATGGCTGCCGGAAAAGTAACGATAACATTTACCGACAAACCAGCACCGGATAATATCGTCGATCTTACACAATATATCCACTCCCGGGAGGTATATTCAACAACCCGTCAGCTGATGTGGTCGGAACAGGGACGGGGGTACTTTACCGTCAATACCCCGGGTACCAAAGCATTGGTTGGATTTGCGCCCAAAAAATCTGTTCAGCTGGGAGAAGTTTCCCTGCAAACCTCCAATGAATTTGCCGTTATCTTTCTCAGCAGCCTGGATCCCGGAAAAGATATTGCCCATGCCAGCCGGCTGCTTCTGACAACCATGGCCAGAGCCAGGAATACGGGAATGGAATACAACAACGATCATACCGAATTGCTTTCAACCGGCAGCAGCCCTATACTCATCGAGCCCGTCAATGTTATCGTCACCATTCAGCGGAAGGAAAAACCCGTGGTCACCATACTGGACCATGTGGGGAGAAAAACAGATAAAACGATTCCGGTAAAGAACAATACCATCTCGTTCAACGGAGCAGTTTACCGCACAATGTACTATCTGATTGAATACCAGCATTGATAAAATCGGTTACCGGGAACCCTTATATGCTTTTCGTGCAATGGCTCACAACAAACCAAGCTTTACCCTCGCCAGAAAGTTACGAAATCCTATTCTTTCAAATATTTGTAGTTATTGTTTAATTAATGTTTGTTAAAAATCTATCTATTAAATAATTAAAAAATATGAAAAAAACACTGATTGCCCTGCTTCTGTGCGTTCTTTCTTTGAATAGTGGCGCCCAGACAAACTTCAGTGACGGAGCAGGAATGTATGCTGGCCTGCTCAATGATCTGAAGAAATCGCTTTTTGACAATCCACGTTATAACAAAACGGTGGTTCTTGACGGAAAAGAGCGCCGCATGTTTGTTTCCTGGATCAGGGACCATATCCACACCATGAAAGCCTATAAATACTGGGAAAAAGATATGGCCAGTTATCTGGAATTTTTTCTTCAGCGGCAAACATCGTCAGGAATGTATTATGATTACTGGGAATCATACAAAGACCATAATGTAGGTCAGCTTTTCTTTACCAATTGTTTCGACCGGCAGTTTTATTTTGTGGATGTCAACCAGCAGTTGTTCTTCTTCCGGATGCCCATAGAAGCCGATCTTGAATACCTTCTGGTGGAAGGGGTATACACATACTGGCAGACATCAGGCGATACGGCTTTTGTTGAAAAATGGCTTCCTGTGCTGGTAAAAGGCTTGAAGTATCTTATGACCGACCCGCTCAGATGGTCAAAGGAATACCTGTTGGTAAAACGTCCTTATTCCATTGATACATGGGATTTTACATCCCAGCCCGATGGAATGACCGGAGTAGAAAGCCTTCTTTATCATATCGGAAATGATGACAAAACCCCCAAGGGAATCATGCATGGTGACAATAGCGGTATGTATCAGGCCTGCAAGCAGTTATCCGATTTATTTAAAGTAACAGGTAAAGAAAATGAAGCCAGGGAATGGAACCTGCAGGCCGAGCTTTTTCGTAACCGGCTGAATACCCTCTGCTGGAACGGGAAATATTATGCCCATTTCATTCCGATTGATCCCGTTCCTTCGCATATCAAGACCGATCCCATTCATGCCCTGAGTTTATCGAATACCTACGATATGAACCGTGGTGCACCTACCCGTGAGATGGCTGCTTCGATCATCAACGCATACCGGGAGGTGGAAAAGAAGACCTCTTCCGAATCGGTTGCGGCATGGTTTGGTATTTATCCGCCCATTGAACCGCATTTCGGCCGGTATAAAACCGGAGTGTATATGAACGG
Organism: Bacteroidota bacterium; assembly: GCA_029571215.1. Classification (GTDB taxonomy): domain Bacteria; phylum Bacteroidota; class Bacteroidia; order Bacteroidales; family JAAYUG01; genus JAAYUG01. The sequence goes on along the minus strand of JAKPTE010000046.1, from coordinate 14,870 downwards.
GGCTGTTCTTCCTCTGGTAGGGGGTGAACTCACCAAAGCCGCATTTCAGAATGGAGAAGAGGAATTTGCCGTGGAACAACTGAAGAAGCTTGAACTGATCATGAACCGAAACAACCGGGTGCTTCCGGGGTGTGTCAATACCGACGGAACAGCTCAGGAAGAAGCTATTCCGAACGAGTGGGGACAGGCAGCCTTTGTAAGCGCTCTCGTTGAAGGATTAGCCGGGGTGGTTGATAAAAACATTCTTTTCCGTGAGGTCGAGATTTCGCCGCGATGGATATTTGCCGATGTTAACCAGGTAACGGTTAACGTTGGATATGGAAACGAAGGAGGGCAGGTAACGTACACGTACAGCTTTGATCCGGTTTCAAAAAAGATTGGTATTTCAACAAAAGGATCGTTCGGCAAAGCTATCCTTCGGATACCGCTTCCTTCGCAATTCAGGCTGGCCGCAATGACCGTTGACGGGAAAAAAGTAGTTCCTTCCGTGGAATATGTTAACTCCTCCCGATACATAACAACCCTGCTCAAAGGAAGTAACCATCAGATTACGGTCATTTTAAAGCTTTAGCTCCGACGCGGTGAAGGAAGAACGACAGCTGAGGAATGGGGTTTTATCTTAGGTTTAACGGATAACCTCACATCTAACACAGAATAGCCCCTTGTTATTTCTTACAGGATTTTTCTCCTGGCCGGGGGGCATATTTTCCCACAGAGGGCACAGAGAAGCACAGAGTTTTTTTCTCCGTGTATCTCTGTGTTCTTTATGGTTGATTGTATTTCTTCCCACCGATGGAATATATCTGCGCGCTCAGTGGTTTCTGAAAGAGGACTGTTCTTTGGATGCTATAGCAAGGTCAGAGAGCTTGGGCTGAGGGCCATTTTCATCACAGGTGGGATTACCAAATAGGAGGTCAGGCTTGATGCCATTGCTCTTATGCAAGCGCTCCCTGTATTAGTTTGCTCCTCTCCAAAGGCATAATCCGGGTTAATGGAACAGACGGTTCGTTTTTCAGTAATTTACACTTATCTGCACATTCAGCGAAGCCGAAAGATTTGTCGTTTCACTAGTTACCGAATTTGACCAGATAAGTTCAGGGAATTCTCCGCCTCCATTATTTTCGAATTTATACCCCCCTACAAAACCCTGAAGAATAAAATCAGATGACCAGTTATCAAGCCTCTTTGTCATGCACGTCCCCGGGTTATGACATTCAATAATGTCAAATAAAAATATATCGGTTGGATAAAAAATCAGGTCCTTTATGTAATAGGTATACTTATAATTTCCTTCAGGTAATAGTATTCGTTCTAAGCTTGCTAACAAGATATCAAAGGGACATCTTGGATACTGAGTGAAGTCAGGATGTATGGTGCCAGTAATGGTTTCAGTGCCCGTGGATGCGGAATAATTGTATGATCTTGAAAATCCCCCGCTACATGTGTAATTGGATGGATAAGTAGATGCCAGACGGGTTGCATTTCCATTGATGCTTATAGTCATAAGTGAGCTGTATCCGGAATTGAAAGTTTGGCTATAGGAAAGATCATATTTTAATTTGAGCTCGATCGTTGGCATTTTAAAGGTGATGGTTAAAGGTTCAGAAAGGATTTCCGACCCACCCACGTAGGCATGTGCAACAAATGTGCATTCTGAATTACCTAGTTCGTCAAATTCGCCTGCGTTAGAACCTGTAATCACTGTTTTTACCTTACCCTCTGCATCAGTAGTGCCTCCATCAGGCGCTGTATTCGGATAATCTGACCCAAACCATACTCCGATATTTTCTATCGGTTTGCCATCTGCTCCCGTTACAACAGCCGTAATAACTGCATAACAATCCGATAAATTGGTGCGACTTAATGGGTGCATCCGGATTGAAGTTTTGTCGGCACTGATAGTTATTTGTCCTTTGCAGCAGGTTCCCAGATTCTGGTTAAGAGCTTCAATCAGGGTGGGTTCCTCAAAACCACTTCCAATATAAGCCGCACGTGCGCATGAAAGAAGTTCGATACCGGCCATACAGGAATCCATTTGACAAAGGGCTCTACCTTTTTCAAGGGATTGTCCAAGTGCTGTTAACAAAGTATTGCGGATCGAAGTGCGGAGGGTAGCGAAAGAAGACCCGTTATGCCAGCCGATGTAGTGACTAAGACTATAATCGGCTCCACCAAGCCTCTCTATTGCATCACAGGTTGCTTTACCAGAATATCTTGCCAATATCCAGGAAACCTGTTTAGACCAGATTTGCAACATAAGACTTTCTAGGAGAGCAACAAGATCGGAATATTCTTCTCCACCTGGTCCTGTAAAACCATCAAGCCAATGCATCATGTCCACATCATAAAGATACAGGTAAAATTCATCGGTACCCACTTTAGAATCCAGTTTTCTGCACTTTTCAATAATTTCTCTTCTTGTACGTTCTTTATTGGTCTCATCTGTTCCATATCCGCTGAAATGCCTAATCTGGGCGGTTAATGTGCGTTCAGCGGTATTTGTTTGAGTAGGATAGGAAGAGTAGCTGTTTACAGCAGAATCAATATATACAATTAGGCCAGAACCCTCGAACGGAAAACTACCTGCAGGAAATCGCACAGTGAGTGTCGCTGAACTATCAAGCTGTAAACCAGATGGTTCTAATAAAATACCATGATGGCAACAGTTTTCCTCAGAACCGGTGCATTCCTTGCAGGAACTTCCGCCTGCACCTGATATACTGAAGGATTGTAAAGGTGTTATCGTAATGCTTGTATTGTTCTTTAAAGCACCGGGAGGAATGGTTAGCTCAAAGGTAACGCCAAATTTGTCTTCCGCCTGAATTGAACCACCACTGGCAGCATTGATGCTGGAAGATACGGATTTGCTATTATCTGCGATATAGGAAACCCGAATGACTGTATCTGCAGGTTGCTGGTCGTCAGGTTCTTTATTCATGTTTCGTTCACATGATAAAAACCATCCTACGAAAGAAGCAACCGCAATCAGGGAAATGGTTGTAATTCTTTTCATATTATACGATTGTTTAGTACTTTAAAATCCCAAACAGGCAACTTATTTCTGTTTAAGAGTGCTGACAAAGGTTTCTGCACGCTGCCCGGAGAGCTTCCGGTTAAATTCATCATCTGTCTTTTGATTGGCCCTGCTGTCATCTTCTTTGGTAACTTTCCCCATTAGGTCAACCTTAATTTGCGAGTTAATACATATTATTAGCACAAACAGAAGTAAAAAAGAAAGACCTTTTTCATGGTTTTCATGTTTGTGTATAATATAAGGCTAGTCATTAATCTACCCGCTGGTTAAGAATATCTTCGCATATTACATGTTGTCCCTTTCCAGTTTTTTGAATCCGGCAATGTTCCCATATCCGGGGGTCAAGGTCGTCGCGCCCTGAAGGGACACCACTTTCTGTTCTGCGGTGGGTATCATATTTCCAGTACTCCAGAACATTTCCTGTGGCATTGAAAAATACAAAGCCGGGATAATGACAGTTATCCGAATCATTGTCATCATCCCCGTATCCGCCGGTTCCAATTACGACTGCCCTGTAATCGTTTTTTCCGTGTGAAATTGTTTTTTGCCGGAATGTATGATCATGTCCCATCAGAACAAGGTCGACACCGTATTCTCCAAGCAATTTGCTGAATTCCCCACTTTCATCCACATAGCCGGGATTGTGATCATGAAAGAAAACCACCACCCAGACATCAGGGTTTTGTATTTCATTTTGCAGTGACGAAAGGTATAGTCTCAGGGCTTCTTCCTGCTGATAACCCCAACAATCTTTCCATTCTGTACCCTCCTTTATGGTATTCAACGGATATCTTCTCTCCGGAGAGCATATTCTTCCCGGAAGTCCAAGAGATATGAAAATAACTTTGCCGTATCTGAAAGTATAGAAATAACCGCCACCGCTCAGATTAAAGAACCTTGATGCGTCATCCCATCCTGCTGATGGTAGCTGAAAACTTCCCTTGTAGGCTTTATTAAAATAATCGAGGCTTCCATCCCATTGTAAACAGATATCATGATTCCCGAATGTAGGATACACCGGCAAACCGCCCAGAATTCCTGTATATGGTGGTTTCCTGAAAGCCTTAACACTGGTTGTTTTGGCATATTCTGTTAATGGTGAGGTTTTCCCTGGATTAAATTGATCACCGTAAGCATTGTAAAGATTGAAGAAGAACGGGTCCATGGCATTAGGATGACCATCCGTGTCATTATCAATATCTCCTAGAGCAATCCACATATCCGGTTTCCTGTCCCTTGCCACTTTGTTAAACAGATCGAACACATCATAGAAAAAGCTGGGTGGGGAATATCCTCCCGGCCAGTTTTCATTGCCGGGTCCCAGGTCTCCCATGGCTATAAAGCTCACAGGCTGATTCTGGTCAGGAGAGGGAGCTGTCCTGAAATATACATCATTAGCCATTGTAATTTCAGATAAGGCAGCCTGTGTCGTAGTTGTTATTCCTTCTGATTTAATCCTGTAATGGTATATGGTCGAAGGTTGAAGATTTCTGAAAACCACTTTAAGGCCAATCGTGGGTCGGTATGACACAGTATTCAACCAGTCATCATCACGTCCGCTGCTGACATCATGGTTGTACTTCACACCATCTTCATATTTGTATGTGCCTGTAACGTCATATACTTCGATCTTATTAACAGATGCTGATCCTGTCTGGTACAGTTCGCCCTCTGTCACATTTTTCCCCGAAGTTGCTATCCAGGCCCGGGCCCGGATGCTGTTTAATAAATCTGCCGGATTGCGGCCCTTTGGTATGCTTACTCTCCACATTACCGTTGCCGAATTCGAGGTTACATCCTGGATGTAGGGTGCACGCAACAGTGAGGCATAAGCCATGAAATCAAGCCCGTCTTCATTGTTCCATTCAATATTCCAGTTTTGGGGACGATTTCCTGAAATAAATTCTTCCCCCGGAGCGAATACATTATCGTTAGGTTTTAAGACAGCTACATTTCCAGCTGGATTAATCGCATTATCAATTGTTTTTTTATCAGCCATACGGGCAGTATCCCCTCTGGCAAGCACATCTGTTGTATTGGCGCCTGTTTTTGCAGCCTCCTGCCCCGCCTTCAGATCAGAAGTTGTTCTGGCAACCTTGTTATCACCCTGAACAATCTCTGCTATTCTTATATTCTTAATAAACCGGTTAATACCTTTCGTACCGGCAGAATTGAATTCCGGTACACCTATTGTAAAACCGGTCGGGTTACAGTCAATAGTCGGGATATTGATCAGGCGCATATCATCAAGGTAAATTTTCAATCCGCGCCCATTATATGACAATGAAATATGGCGCCAGTAACTGCCTTCAAGGTTAGCATCATATTTAGCCCCCGGGTATCTTGATCCTCCGACTCCACGGTAATCAATCGAATTGGCTGAGACAGTCACAAGATTACAGGCATCTGCCTGATTCTTGTCGTCGTACAACTTCAGATAATAGCAAGAGTATTCTCTTTCCTCAAACCATGCATCAAATTCAATAGTAAACCGCTCCGGCAGATAATCTTTGTCACGATCACTCAACAGAGGAACAATATATGCATTACCTTCCCGAAAATAAATCACCTTATGATTGTCAAAAACAGCATTCTCAACACCAAGGCCTTTAATTAATTCCCAGCGTGAAGGAAACTCACCGTTTAGCTCATTCTCTTGAAAATCCTGGAAGATGACTCTGTCTCCCGGGACAAAATCATAATTAACCCAGACCAATTCCGGTTTTTGATTCTGAAGGTTAATGTCCTGATTGGGTTTTTCAATAGAAGATTTTACTTGTCCGATAAGGCAGGTAATCGGTCCAAAAAGAAGAATAATCAGCAACTTTTTCTTCATGGCCAGACAATTACATCAACCTATATAAAGTTATATCTCTGTAAGATAGAAGTCAATAAAATGTGATGAAATGCACAGTAAAGTGATGAACTGTGACTAAGCAGGGATAAGTGCTCCGGATCATCTCCTCAGGCACTTTCAGAAATCTATGCGAAGGGTTTTCCTAATGTTGTCAATAAAAAGACGACCTACGGGAATGGTGCTGCTTCCGATTAATATATGGCTGTAATCAATAGCTTCAATATGATTAATGTTCACGGCATATGATTTATGGACCTGGAGAAAGAAAGAAGCGGGCAGCTTATTCAGAAAATCCTTCAGGGTTGATCTTATCAGGTGTTTTTTGCCGCCGGCGCAAAATAATTCCAGGTAGTTGCCTTCTGATTTGATCCATAAAAGTTCACTGAATTTGATCTTTACCAGCTGGTGATCTTCCTTTATAAAAATACAGTCATGAAGAACTTTTTCCTGTGAATCGGCCTGGTTTATTTCCTGTGCGGCAGGTTGAGCAGCCTTTCGGGATATGGCTATCTCCACTGCTGTAAAAAGATCCTGGTCAGTGAATGGTTTTAGCAGGTAACCGTCAGGTAAAACAGTGCCAGCTCTTGCAACTGTTTCACGGTCAGAATAGGAGGTAAGAAAAATAAAAGGGATTTTGTATGTCTCCCTGATTTTCCGAGCCAACTCAATACCATCCCTTTCACCCCTGAGCATGATATCAAGCATAACCAGGTCTGGTTTATTTTCAACGAGGTATTTTTCGGCCTCATCAGCGGTCATGGCTAATCCTATAACATGGTAACCCAGACTGGTGAGTTTGGTGCGTATGTCTTCAGCGATGATCAGCTCATCCTCTACCACAAGTATTTTTATGTCACCCGATGCTTCCAAGAATAAGCAGGTTAGTGTGCAAATGGTACTTTCAATCTTTTGCTTTTTCTCTTTCTATACAAATTTAACTATTCATGGTATTCTGCATATCATCAGAAAGTGATCAGGAATTCCGTTCCATTCTGCGAAATGCATGTGACCTCGCCTTTTAACTGCCTTGTCAGTAGTGAGACCAGCTTTAAACCCAGTGTCTCCGTTTTGTCAATATGAAAATTATCGGGCATCCCCCGACCGTCATCCCTTACCCTTAAAAGCATTTTGCCATCGGGCTGTCTGTTCAGCGAAATAATTATATTCCCTCTTTCTCTTCCGTCAAATGCATATTTAAAAGCATTCACAATCAGTTCATTGGCAATGAGGCCAAGCGGAATGGTTGTATCAATGTCGATCCCCGCATCCTGACATGCAATTGTGCAGTTGATATTTGTTTCCTGTTTGCCATATACGGATGCGATATTTGCCACCAGTTGATCGAGATACTTCCCGAAATCGATTTTTGAAAGCTCCTCCTGCTGGTAAAGCATCTGGTGTATAAGCGCCATTGATTTCACGCGGTCCTGGCTCTCCCTGACAGCATCCCTTACTTTTGTGTCGCGAATAGTATAGGACTGCAGGCTCAGCAGGCTTGATATTGTCTGTAGGTTGTTCTTGACGCGGTGATGTATTTCTTTCAGCAGAATCTCTTTTTCCCTGTCTGATTCTTTTTTCTGTTTATAGCTTCGCCAGAGAATTACGATTGTAGCCAATACCATGATCAGGACAGAGGTTAACGTATAGACGAATATGCGTTGGTTCCTGAGACGGGCAGCCTGTACCTCCTGCTCAAGCTTAAGGCTTGTTATTTCACTGTTTTTTTTCTCGGTTTCATAGCGGAGCTGCAGCTCATCTATGTTCTTTCTTTTAGTGGTTGAAAAAATAGTATCATTTAGTGATTTGTAGATTTTATAATACCTTAGGCTGCTGGCCAAGTCTCCCGTAATTTCATATGTCTCTGAAAGCTGCTTGTTTATCAGCATATTTTCGTAAAAAAGGCCAATAGAGTCGGCAAGTTTCCCAGCTTCGTGAAACAGCCCGAGTGCATCTGAATATTTTTTCTCCTGAACGTTGAGCAATCCCAGATCATAAAGATTATTGACTTTTTCACGCATATTTTTAAGAATACCTGATTTGCGTATGTTGTCGAGAAAAAATATCCTGGCGCTGTCAATATTCCCACTTTCGAGGAGGACCTCTCCAAGGAACCTCTGAGAGTAAAGTTCACCGCTCCAGTCGTTTAGTCTGTGGGCGAGTGTAAGTGAAGTCAGAAAATAGTACCTGGCCGAATCAGATAACCGGAGCCTCTGGAATAACATGCCTAAATATCTTGATGTAAGTGCATTACCCCAATCATCGTCATTTTGTCTGAAACTGTCAAGTGCTTTCCTGTAGTATGCCAGGGCATTTTCATTCTCCTGCAGTTCATAATAGACTGAACCAAGGTAGTTATACGTGTAAGCCAGTTTGGATAAGTAGTTCATTTTCTCAAACAGTTCTTTGGCCAGAAGCATTTTTCCGGCTGCCATTTCATAATAACCTTTATCCTGAAAGGCGATACCTGTCAGAAGATGGATCATTCCCTGCATGCTGGCATTGTTAATTGAATCTGCTTTCTTCAGCGCCTCTTGATAGTAAAGGAGGGCTGTATCATATCTGCCCTGCAGCCAGTTAATTCGTCCTATGTTTGTAATAGCAGATACCTCTAATGCGGGTAGTTTCGCCTTGCGGGCTTTTATCAGGTTATCTTCGTACATTCTCCGTGCTTCATCCAGTCTCCCCTGCATGTAGTTGAGATTAGCCAATGAGTTGTCGATGCGCAGTAACCCTTCCATATTGTTAAAGCGGCTGAAGATACGTCGTGAACGTTCAAGCAGGAGATTGGTGGTATCATATTTGCCCAGAGCCATATAGGCGCAGGCCGTATTATGCAGCGCGTTTGCCTCTTCAATTCCATTTCTCTCATTCCTGGCAGCTTCTTCAGCCTCAGCTGCTATCTGCATGGACTTCAACGGAGAGATATAAAGGTATTCGGCTGCGAGTGCGTTCAGAATTGAGGCTTTTTTTTTCGATTCCTTCAACAAGGTGTAAAGACTATCGGTGGTATGATTACCCTGCGGGAAAGCCGGGAAAGGGTTCACGAAAAGCCAAATCAGGTGGGTTATCAGGCCGAAGAAAAATCTGTAACGATATGGTTTTGCGGTGGACAGGGTCATGACTTGCAAAGGATAATATACCCCCATTTCAATGAGAAATCCCCATCTAATTTACATAGATTATTCGTTTTCTCAAACTTATGCCTGAATACGTTATTTCCCCTGGCCGGCAAATTCGAGCATCCTGCCGGTCATACTAAATTAATTGAAATGGGAAACATGGGTATTCATGGCAAATGGCAGGTAAACGAGAAACCTATGTACGCCTGATGACAAAAAGGAAGAGAAGGTGCAAGCCCACCTGGGATATTTGCCCGGAGGGTCGCTTTCACTTACATTTCAATACAATACAAAAAAACACAGAGAGCACAGAGATACACGGAGAAAAAAAACTCTGTGCTTCTCTGTGTCCTCTGTGTTGAAAAATGCCTTCCGACAGGGAAGAAATCTTTGAAAAATAAAAAAGAACCATTCTGTGCAAGATCTGTGGTCATCCGTGGTAAATCAAAATTACCGGATGCTTTCGCACAATACTGACTCTCTATACATTTTCCTTTTGCTCCGATGCACCCCATCAATAATAAAACCTGAAGGAGCAGATACACTGTTTGCATCCTTCAGGTTTATTTACTTGTAAAACTCAGCAGCTTGCATACCCAACAGGGAGCAACGAGCAGCCGGCACATTTTACACTTCGGGAGCACTGCCTGGCACGGGAATCACAACAGGATAATTGACTTTCCCGAGAACCATTTCAGAAGGCCCGATTTTCAGATCCGACTGCATCACTTCATCCCAGGTAACTTCCTTGCCCGTATAAGCCGACATACGGCCCATGATAGCCGCTATGTTTGACTTCACCGTATTTTCAGCTTCATTGAAAGGTTTGTTGGTTCGTATGGCTGTTACCAGATCGATGTGCTCCTGATCGTAGGGATTTACTTTCAGTTCGCGAACCACTTCTCCTTTTTCATTCTTCGGATATTCAAACTGCCAGAGAACGGTTCCGTCGGGTTTCCAGATGGTATCCTCGCAGTTGGTATATCCTTCCGTACCGCGGAGGTATTCCGATACATTATTGGTGCAGTCGTTGATCTGGCGGCACATGCTGTGGATATGAATATTCCCTTCGTACACAAAATCGACGCTGAAATTATCGTACTGATCGCCGGTTACTCTTCTCTGGCGGGAGCCAAATGCCAGAGCGCTCACGGGATATTTCCCCAGAAACCAATTGATAACATCTATGTTGTGTATATGCTGTTCAACAATATGGTCGCCCGACAGCCAGCACCAGTTGACCCAGTCGCGGAGCATGCTTTCCATTTCCGACCATTCTTTTTTGGGGTTCACATGCCAGAGTTTCGATTGGTTCCAGTAGCAGTTACCCCCTACAAGGTCTCCGATGGTTCCTTCGGCCACTTTGCGGAAGGTTTCAATATAATTTCGTTGATGACGGCGTTGGGTACCTGTAACTACGGTAAGCCCAAGTGTTTCTGCCTTTTTTGCTGCTGCCAGGAAAGCGCGTGCTCCCACCGGATCGACTGCTACAGGCTTTTCGGTAAAAACATGTTTTTTTGCCTCAACGGCTGCACGGAAATGTTCCGGTCTGAAATAAGGTGGCGTGGCCAAAATAACCAGATCAATATCGAGTTCGAGCACTTTTTTATAGGCATCAAACCCGGTAAAACATTTGTCATCAGGAATTTCCATGTTCTTCTTTTCCTTCAGTTCGGCGCGGAACTTGTCGATACGGTCCTGGAACATATCGGCACAGGCCACAATGCTCAAATCATTTCCTGCATTGAGGAAATTGATAGCGGCACCGGTTCCGCGTCCACCGCAACCTATTACTGCGGCTTTCAGCGGTTTTCCGTCGGGAGCTTTATCAAGCAGAGGCGGAAAAGGGTATTCAACTTTTTTCTTTTTACTGCATCCTTCGAGCAAAGCGGCAGCTCCTATTATTCCTGCTGTACCGGCAAGGGAAGCATTCACCAGAAAATGACGTCGTGATTGGTTGTGTTGTTCTTTTTTCATACTGTTGGTTTTATTTGGTTTTTTGGACAGGATAGTCACAAACGACACGGAATCCGACATGGCGGCAATCGGAGTACCACCAGATAGATTTGGGCATTTGGGGGTCTGTCTTCAGCCAGTCGGTGGTGCGGGTATAATCACGTGCGGCACAGCGAACGTCGGCAGCATCGCTCATGAAGGAACCTCCCCGGACAACTTTTTCCGTTCCATCGGCAGGCCCGGCAGGATTCTCTGTTTCCGCGGCAGGGTATTCCGGAGCATACCAGTCGCTGCAGAATTCAGCCACATTTCCCAGCATATTGACCAGACCAAAAGGATTAGGAAGGATGCCCGCCGGTTCGGCTGTTTTCCCTCCTGAATTCATTCCGTAAACAACATAGCGTCCAATAAGGGCCGTATCGGGAGAAACAATTTTTCTCACCCAGCCATGGCGGCTGTATTTTTTTGGATTTCCTTCAAAGAAATAAGGGCTTTGCGTCCCTGCTCTGGCGGCGTACTCCCATTCAGCCTCGGTCGGCAGGCGGTAGTTTTTTCCTGTGACTTTTGATAGCCATTTGCAATAAGCTTCAGCGGCCTGCCAGGTCATGGTGATGGCCGGCCGGGTTCCCCTGCCCCATCCCTGGGCAGGATCGCCCCACGGCGGTGTAGGACCACTAATACCATCCACACCTTTTTCCTGCTGGGTACCATGTCCGGCACCTCCCGTCTGGGTGAAAAATGCCAGGTACTCATCCCAGCTTACTTCCACCTTCCCCATAAAAAAAGGACGTACATGAACCGTGTGCTGAGGCCCTTCATCCGGTTTCCGGAAAGGTTCATTTTCGGGACTTCCCATAACAAACGTTCCGCCCGGGATGGCAACCATATCAAACTGTACGGTGGTTCCGGGAATTCGTTCGGTAAACGAAACAAAGGTATCGACTTGTGCCGGCTCGGTAAAAACCTTGACAGAAACCGGGGTTTGTTTTCCGAAATCCACATTGTGGGCATGGAGAGCTCCTTCCTTGTAATGTCCTACCTGCAGGTGACAGCGCACACAACTGATTTCATTCTGATGATCGGAAAAATACAGATGGGCTTCCTCCCCTTCGCGCGAAAGACCCCGCGGAAAAAGATTGGAATGACAGTCTATGCAGGAAGCCTGGTAGGTATGCCTTTCCGCTGCTTCGGGTGTCCTTTTCTCTTCCCAGTTAATTTTTTCATGGTCCTTTGCTATTGTACTCCATACATCACGCATACCGGTTTTCACTTTCTCGCGCAAATACGGAAATCCATGCGGAGGCAAATGGCAATCGACACAGTGAACAACAATTCCCCTCTGATTGTCATAGTGCGTTGACTGCTTCCATGAATCAGTTGCGTGGGGATGTACATGGCATGATGCACAAAAAGCATCCGTTGAGGTAACTTCCGTGCCCCTTTTACCACCGTAAAAAAGCACCATCCCTCCTATCAAGCCCGCTCCCAAAAGAAAACCGGGATGACGGAAAAATTTCTTTATATACATCGTTACCCGAAAATCCCTTCTAATTTGTTCCGATTTATTCGGAATTCAAATAAACAAAAAAAAGGACAGAACACAAAGCTTAACCGCTGGTTTTAAAAACCTCAGCCACTCCCTCCTCAAATACAATGTTGGATAGAAGGATTGCACGATCAACCCTGGCAGCAGATTTTCCTGCCAAAAAAGTTAATCCAACGGTTCAGATCTTAACCTTTGGCCATTCAGAAACCGGTGCTTACGGGATTTCCGGTATCATATTCTTTCACCTGTCCTTACTCAAAATCCCCAAAGGAAGCTTCTGATAATTCTTCTTTGAACATTTGCTCAAGTTCATCTTCAAAGAAGAATTTTTCCTCTCCGAAAGCTGGTTTTAACTGATCAATCCAGATGGCATCAGGATTGTACTTGGCAAAAAACGGCCTGGCTACCCAGTTGGGATTTCGTCCCTGGAGCATGCGCATGACGAAAAGCTTTTCTTTTTTGCCGTTTATGGTAACTTCACTGACCCCGAGTACCTGGACTTTACCGGGTATGCATGACATGCTTGGCCCCCGGACAGTTCGGCATACACCGCTTACATTCTGATACGCCTTCCTGAAAATTTCCCAGGCTTTGACCAGGGGAACAGCAAAATAATGCTGTGCTCCTGTATCGCGGGCAATGAACATGTAATACGGAATGCAGTTGTGATTTACCTGTAACCTCCACATTTCTGCCCATACATCCGGGTCGTCATTAATATGTTTCAGCACGGGGGACTGTGTCCGTATTTGGGCACCGGTTGAACGTATTTTGCGTATTGCTTCGGCTACGTGGGTTGTTTGGAGTTCGGCCGGATGGGAGAAATGGGACATTATGGCCAGATTGATGCCACGTTTTACTATCCGTTCGAACAGATGAAGAAGTTCGTCGCTATCAGGATCGGTAAGAAAGCGGAATGGCCAGTATGCCAATGCCTTGGTGCCAATGCGGATTGTCTGGAGATTAGGAATATCGGCTGAAAGCAGAGCATCGATGTATCCGCGCAAAATGGAAGCATGCATCACCATCGGATCACCGCCTGTGAAAAGCACATCGGTAACAGCAGGATTTTTTTTGATGTAGCTGGCAAGTAACGTTGCCTCATCTGTCCGGAATTTCAGAGGCGAAATGCCCATAAACTGCGGCCAGCGGAAACAAAACGTACAGTAGGCATGGCAGGTTTGTCCCTGTTTTGGAAAAATGAGAACCGTTTCCCGGTATTTATGCTGCATTCCGTTCAGCTTTTTTCCATCGAGTACAGGCACATTATGCTGTTGTGCAGCTGGATGTGGATTTAACTCACTATAAATTTTCTTTAATATTTCAACCGTTTGTTTTTCAGTATAATGCCCTTCCACCATACGTGCAGCTTCCCGGAAATGAGCAGGCTGCAGCATGTCTTTCAGCGGAAAATTCAAAAGAAATATCGGATCATCGGGTACTTTCGACCAGTCAATCAGAAAATCGGTAACATAATTGTTTGTTTTAAAAGGCAAAACTCTTGACGAAATGAGAATTTCTTTTCTCAGTGACTCAGACACATTCCTTATCCGGGGAATTTCGTTAAAATTAAAGGAGTTATAAGCCTTATATTTCATGATGAATAATTCTCAAATTCTTTGTTTATCGTTTGTGTAGGATTTTCAGGGCTTTTTGAACCCTATCCCCAGCTCAATACACCAGGTCCGTTCCAAAGCGAACGCTTCGGGACAATAACTTTTCTCTGCTGAAAAGGATTGCAATTTTATGCTTTATCCTGCCGAAATGCATTGACAGATGTCACTTTTCGCTTGCAGGAATTGGTAAGGCTCATATTACGCATGCACATAACAGGACACAGATTATAAGCACAGATACATGGTCATTGGTAGTAAAAACATACAATCAACCACAGAGAACACTGAGATTCACCGAGAAAGAAAAAAACTCTGTGCTTCTCTGTGCCCTCTGTGGTGAAACCTGCCCTCAGCTCAAACTCTCTGTCCCTGCTTAAACATCCAATGAACAGCCATATTTAAATTGCAGATTATCCAGATAGACATAGATTCACACAGATCAAACCAGAAGGAATACAGGGCAGTTCTTTGAAAAATCAGTGTCAATCGGTGATTCAGGAAATGCAAAAACCAGGTTAACCAGGATGCAATGCAAGTCGAATAACTTTGTTTGTTTCTCTCCTGAAGCATCCTCCCGATTGAATAATTTCCTATATTTGGTTTCCATTCCATACATTTCCTTTATGGTTTCGCGACCAGAGTTCCTGCGCGTCCTCAAACCTCCCCCTCAATGGAAAGTTCCAGTTATTGTACTTCTGGCCATCCTGGCAGGTCTTTTTCTTTTTCTGGTGCATATTTCCCG
>JAKPTE010000045.1 GCA_029571215.1 Bacteroidota bacterium | reverse complement strand
GAATGCATGAACTAATCCCCGCGGCTCCACAAGCAAAGCAAGCCGCACCAGCGGCTTTTTTTGTTTTACGACAGACGCGTCATGCCCCGCATGAAAGCGGATGGAGGAAAACAATAGGACTTTAATCTTTCTTTATTAGCTTTGTGTTAAATTTACACTAAGATTTATGCCATATTGCTACAACTATCCCCGGCCTGCAGTGAGTTCCGATTGCGTGATTTTTGGTTTCGACGGTTTTCAACTCAATGTACTGCTCATTGAACGGAAGAACGACCCGTATAAAGGTTACTGGGCTTTCCCAGGAGGATTTCTGGAAATGGATGAGACCTCGGAACAATGTGCCAGGCGAGAACTGGAAGAAGAAACGGGAATTACGGATGCCTGCCTCGAACAATTATACACATTTTCCGGTCTTGAACGCGATCCGCGGGGAAGAGTTGTTTCGGTTGCATACATGGCGCTTGTAAGGCAATCCAGCATACGCCCCGTGGCAGGAGATGATGCCTTGCAAGCGCAATGGTTCCCGGTGAACAGTCTCCCGAAACTGGCCTTCGATCATGACCTTATTTTCCGAACAGCTATGCAAAGGCTCAGACAGAAATTCTGCTACCAGCCAATAGGCTATGAATTGCTCGGGGAAAAATTCACACTTCCCGAACTGGTAAGACTCTATGAATCAGTTATGGACCAGCGTGTCGACCGCCGGAATTTTTACCGTAAGATTCTCCGAACCGGACTCCTGGTCCTGCTGGAAGAAAGGACCAGCGGGGTGCCACACAAACCAGCACGATACTACCAATTTGATCGTTCCCGTTTTGAAATGCTGAAAAAGAATAGCTGTTTTTCCCTAATTTCCCGCTTACCAGAAACCCTTGCTGCAAAATGAAACGTATGAACAATACCATAGACTTCCACGTTTCAATGCTGGAAAACAAAAATCAATAATCATGATATCTTATCGAAATGCCTTGCTGCTGATCGACATGCAGTACGATTTCTGCCATCCCGAAGGTGCCCTGTATGTTCCTGGCGCTGATAAAGACGTTGTCAGAACGGCCGGCTTCATCAGAAAAAACAGGACTTTTATTGAAAGGATTATTTTCACCATGGATTTCCACCAGGTAACAGATATTTCTCATCCCCGCTTCTGGGCAAACAGGGAAGGCCTGCATCCTGTACCTTTTACCCGAATATCGTCGCAGGACATTGCAGAAGGAAAATGGAGGGCACTGTTTTATCCGGAAACAGCACATGCGTATGTAAGAAATCTCGAACTACAGGGGGAATACGTTCACACCATCTGGCCCGAACATTGCATTATGGGAAGCCGCGGGTCAGCCATTGCGGATGAGGTAATGGATGCCGTGTGCGAGTGGGCGGGAGACGGGAGGTTTTTCCGTGCTGTTATCAAGGGGACCAATCCCCTGACGGAACACTTTGGAGCCATCCGTGCCAATATTCCTGTTGAGGATGATGATACCACAAAGGTAAACCACACCCTTCTGAAGGAGCTTGAAATGTACGACACTATATACCTTGCCGGAGAAGCCAGAAGCCATTGCGTAGCTAACACTATCAAACAACTCGGAGAGTTTCCTCATCTGATAAAAAAGCTTGTGCTGCTCGACGATTGTACATCCTCCGTTCCTGGATTTGAGGATATTGCCAGCACGATTTATGAAAAGGCTTTTGCTTCAGGCATGAGAGTATGTGATTCCGAAACCCGCATTCCGGATTAAATAAGTTATTATCATGATTATCAATTACTTTACTGATAACGACCTGTACAAGTTCACTACCATGAACGCCATTCAAAAGCTTTATCCGGAAGCACTGGCAAGGTACAGGTTTTTTAACCGTGGAGAAACACCGTTTCCCGAAGGCTTTGACAGGAGACTTGCAGCAGAGGTAAACCACATGGCTTCTGTTGTTCTCAGCAGGGAAGAGGAAGAATTTATGCGCCGCAGGTGCTATTATCTTGACCCCGTCTTTTTTGATCTGCTAAAAGGGTACCGTTATAACCCGGAAGAAGTTACCATCAGGCAGCAAGGGGGTAATCTGGAAATTGAAATTGAAGGACCGTGGTACCGTACGGTGTTATGGGAAGTTCCCCTGCTGGCAATGATTTCGGAGCTTTACTATACTATCACCGGAAAACATCCCGAAGGTATTGAAGAAAGGGCCATAATGAAGGCAGAAGAGTTGAAGAAAATGGAAGCCGATTTCTCAGAATTTGGCACCAGACGGAGGTTCTCCTTTGAAGTTCAGGACAGAGTGATTCAAACGCTTATTGCTCATTCCGGCCGTTTTTTTCTTGGCACCAGCAATGTCTATTTTGCCATGAAACACCAACTCACCCCAATGGGAACCCATCCACACGAATGGTTTATGTACCATGCCGCCCATTTTGGATACCGCATGGCCAATACCATAGCATTGGAAAAGTGGGTAGATGTGTACCATGGCAGTCTGGGTATTGCTCTTGCCGATACGTTTACCAGTGAAGCCTTTTTCCGCAGCTTCACCCTGAAACACGCAAAACTGTTTGATGGGGTACGCTGGGACAGTGGCGATCCCATTGAATTTACCGAAAAAACCATACGGTTTTATGAGCAAAACAGGATTGATCCCCGCTCAAAAACCATCGTTTACAGCGATGCACTCAACCTGGAAGAAGTGAGAAAAATAAAACAGCATGTCAATGGTCGCATTCATGATGCCTATGGTATCGGAACGTTTTTAACCAACGATGTAGGCGTTACCCCGTTGAATATAGTGATCAAGATGACGGCAGCAAAACCACATCCCCGCTTCGGATGGGTAAAAACCGTCAAACTTTCTGACGTTCCCGGAAAACATACCGGTGACGAGGAAGATATCCAGCTTTGCCTGAAAATGCTGAACCTCTGAAATCATTCAGGACCTAAAGAGGTTTCTGAAAAATACGATACCGTTTGTGCAGAATACCATTTACATGCTCATATTCAGCGCGCATTCGGGTATTGTGTTCGAGTATCAGATGACTGTCAATAAGCTCCATTCCTGCTTTTTTAGCCGATTCAAGAGTTTTGATAGCAAGGATACTATCCAGTCCTTTCCCTCTGTAAGGCTCCTTGATGGCACCCAGAAGGGTGGTCAGCATCTTTGTACGTTTCGATTCCCTCAGGATATGAAAAATTCCAAACGGAAGAAGTCTTCCTCTTGCTTTCCTGATCCCCTCGCTTAATTCGGGCATGGCCACAATAAAGGCCAGCACTTCTCCCTCGGGACTGGTTATAACCTTGATAAAGCGCGGATCGAGAACCGGAAGGTACCTTCCAGCCAGTTCGTACATTTCCTTTTCCTGCAGGGGGATAAAACCGTAAATATCGGCATAGGCTTCATTGATAAGCCTGAATATCGGCACAATCCAGGGCTTCAGTTCCTTTTTGGTGGTAAATTCTTGGAGAACATACTGATGGTTCACCATAATGCGCTCATAGATCTTCGTATAGAATTCCGGAATCTCCTCAGGAATAATCAGTTTATAAGATACCAGATCCACTTCCTTGGCATAACCAAGTTTTTCTATAAATTCCGGCATCCATGGGAAATTATAATTGGTTGCTATAACAACTCGTTCGTTAAAACCCTCTATGAGAAACCCCTGTGGATCTTTGTCGGAAAAAGCAAGCGGACCGACCAGCTTTATCATTCCTTTATTTCTTGCCCAGTTTTCAATGTATTCCAAAAGAGCTCTGCATACATTCAAATCTTTTTCGCAATCAAGAAAAGCAAAACGGGCGTTTCGTTCCTGGTGAAGTTCGTTGTACCGGTTGTTGATAATTCCCATGATCCTGCCTACTGGTTTCCCGTCCTTCCAGGCAAGGGCCAGAACAGTATCACAATATGAAAACGATTTGTTCTTTTTAGGATTGTAAAAAACCTTTTCATCTATGTACAAGGGATGCACCCAGTTCGGATGATTGGCGTGTATCTTCTCCGGTAAATAAATGTACGTACGAAGATCCTTCGCAGTTTTTACCTCACGGATTTCTATGCTCATTGGTTATTATTTTGGGCGAAAGATATACTTTTTTTTATAACATGGTTCTCTCCGACCGGTTTCTGTTACGACGCGGAAAAAGAAAGATCCCGGCCGGATGAAGGGTTCGTACCCATTCGCGGCTGCGTTCGCTGAACAGACTTAGCAGCGAGGTGGTAAGAAGTATCATAAGGGGAGCCGTAAGCAGGCCACCGACAATATCGATGAAATAATGAGCTTTAATATAAACGGCCGAGCAGGAAAGAAGCACCAGAATGCCGAGCATCCAGCGGAACAAGGGCCGCGCATACTGATAGGAGAGATAACAAAGAATGACAGAGATACCTACATGGGAGCTGGGAAAAGCACCTGTGGGCCTTTCACCAACTGACTGAATAAACCGTAATAATTTATGAAAAACTCCTCCCTCCGGAAGTCCGTTCAATGGTGCCGGAAACCAGAACTGAGGACCCTGTACCGGAAAAACAATAAATATCAGATAATAAAAAAAGAATGACTGCAGAACGATAAAAATACTGCGGTTGAAATATTCCCTGTTAAAACGGTAAATTGCCCATAGTACACCAAAAATCATTAGAAAGTATGACATGTAGGACAGGCTCATGAGCTCCTGAAACCACGTCCAGTGAAAAACTTCAGAAAACCTGATACTGGGCTGAAATCCAAAAATGAAAAAATCGGTTTTCTCGAACCATGCATCCAGGTAATTGTGCCAGATATTATTGTAAAAATCGGTTTCTCCGTAGAGATATCCCAGAGTAGCCAAAGGATAGAAGCTGCGCAGGAAATCTATAAACCGGCTATTGAAACGTATCTGCAGAATTATGAGCAGCATGAGTCCGCTGAAAATGGTTATCCTTGCCCCCAGATGAACCCAGGTTGCTCCAAGAGTTTTAAAATACACAATGTTAAGGAGACCAGTAAAAACAAGATACACCAACAGCGCCCACTCAACCGGGCGAAACCTGATTACCTGCGTAAATTCTCTTTCGTTTTCCATACTGGTAACAGGTAGTGACAAAAACAATGCAAATATCGATTTTTTTTTTAAACGCCGATTTTTTTAATGGAAAAATGTCAGAAATGCGATGAAAAATTGACATAATGTGACAGCATAATTATTAACCTGATTCATGCATCAGAAATGCATTCATCACCTTCCAGGCCGAATGAATCTTCGATTCATTGGGGTTAACCCGGATGCCTTTCCTATAAACTTTCCCCCTATGCATTAGTTCGCTTCACTCCCGATGCATAATCCAGGATTAACGAATGTCAAAATGACGAAGAAACTCATAGCTGCTTGTTCAATAATTGGTATTTAGTGTTCTCTATTCAGTAACAGCTTTGGCAGAAAGTTGTGGGTTGTTTAAGGTAAAACAGTTATTTTTGTGTTTCTATTTTCAGACTGATGGTTAAACATAACTTTCAGTACAGGACAATGATCCTGTTGTTTGGTGTGTTCACTGCCTGCTCTGTTCTGGCCGGCTCTCCGTCTAACGGGCAACCCGATACAGCAACTTTCAACAGCATTATTGTGTCAGCCGACTATGCCAGTGACAATGTAGTATATGGAAATCTGAATACAACCGTTTCGCAACCTTGTTTTTCGTCAATATTCAGTTTTGCGTCACGCAGCGGTATGGAAGCCACAGCAGGATACAGCCTTATCGCTAATTCCGATACCTCGCTGAATAAAGCTACCCATCAGTTTGATTTCACTCTCGGATATCGTTTCAGTTTTCCGCTTGACCTTTATCTTTCTGCATCATATACCCGGTTTTTTTACAGTAAAAATACCACAACCTTACGATCGGACTACGATCATCAGATGGAAGTGGATGCAGGATACAGCGGACAGGTTGCTGATGTTAGTGCCAGTGCATTCTACCTCATTGGGACCTCAGGTGAGTTTTTTCTATCCCTTCAGAATTCTTACAACTTTTCCATTGACAACTTCCCGTTCCGTAATGTCAGCACAACTTTCCTTCCTGGCGTGTTCACAATATTGAGTTCGCAGCAGTTTTACAACGAGTACCTGCTGAACCAGTTTCTGCAGCATCCTCTTTACTATATGTACAGGTGGCGATTGATGGGCTATACAAAGGAAGAAATCAAGCAAATGCTGCTCGCCGAGAAGAAGTTTACCTTTACATCGTTCATGGCTACTGTTCCCGTATCCTTTTCCTGGAAAAATGTCATGCTTACAGGAGGAATTACTTTCCTGAAACCACTGAATCAGCCTTCGTTTGTCAATGACAACTGGGTTGTAATGTACAATTTCAACCTGAGCTATATGCTGTTGTGGTGAGATTTCATAGGTCTGGGTATAATTTTATCCAGGACGCTAAAATTTACAAAACTCATTCTGATAGGTTTTTGCTTCCTTGTCGCCAAGTTCTGCAGCTTTTTTCAAGTCGGCACAGGCTTCGTTCACCATTTCAGCATTCAGTTCGGCCACTGCCCGGTTGAAGTAAAAGTCGGGGTTTTGGGGATCCAGCTGAATTGCCCGGGTATAATCGGCAATTGCCTTTTCGAACTCTCCTGTCTGAAACCAGGTGTTTCCCCTGTCGTACCAGGCATGATCCTCATCAGGGGCGATGGCCAGGCCTGCTGTAAAATCCTCAATTGCTTCGCGGAAGCGGTTCAGCTTATAGAAAGTATTGCCACGATCAAAATATGCATCATAATAAAGGGAATCAAGCCTGATCAACCGGGTAAAATCTTCCAGGGCCTGTTCGAATTTTCCAAGTTCATAATAAGCATTCCCGCGGTTATAAAGGGCATCTTTGTATGCAGGATTCAGTTTCAGACACTGGGTAAAATCTTCTACGGCAGCCCTATAGTTCTTTTGGTCAAACTGTGCATTGCCCCGGTAATAGTACCCTTCTGTATTATTCTTATCAAGCAGCAACGCCTTATTGTAATCAGCAATTGCAGCAGAAATCTGTCCTCTGGCATGTTTTTCCCGCCCGCTTTTTAAATAGTCAGCGGCATTTTTCTGTGCACTGAGACTTATATTCAGTCCCAGAAGAAATAATATAACGGATAATCGGATCATAGGCGAATTTTTAGCAACCATAATGAGGATCGTTAACGGCGGAGACGGTTCCGGATTATGGTACTCCGTTGTTTCATTATGATTTCGCGCCGGAAATAATATTTATTACCCTGCTTCAGCATAGCCTTTTTCTGCCAGTTAAGCCGTGCTTCGCGCATGATCTGCCGGCGCCTGACAGGATCCAGCCGCTGGTGATCATTGGTTCTTCGTACAGGAACATAATCGCGACTATTAGGCCGCAGCGGAATAGATGGTTTTGTGGCTGGAGATGAGGTATTCTCCTGCGCCATCAGAGCCACTCCACTCAAGGCCATCAGAAGAAGGAATGCCAGAAACTTTTTCATAGAAAATAATCTTTTCTGGTAATTGGATGTCTGAGATGAACAAAAGTTTAATCAGGGAATCAAGAAATTTACGACGCCATCCCCTCCATCGATTTTTCCAGTTCCCTAGCCTGGGAAAGGAACTCTTCCACATTCATTTCACGGTAGAAAATCAGTCCGTGCGCATTTCTGATTCTTGGATGTTCATTCATATAAAAGAAATCTTTCCCAAGGAGAAGCTGAATATCCTTGAGCTGCTCCACCCAAATCCTCTGCGAAAGATCGCTGAACGGACCATCATATTCATAACTTGGGAAGGAAGCATCCACCTGGCTCAGGTAGCAGGTATTGAATGTACTCTGCAGAGCCGCCATGTTGAGGAGAGAAACCGGAACAATGACATTCGCCTCCGCAGGATTAAAACGGTACCAGATGTTCCGGTAGCCCCAGATCCGGAGGTGGGCCAGATCCTCTTCCTTGCTCCACCATCTTACTGCTTCCGCCAGTGCCTGAAGGGTTTTATAATGCGTATCCGGTCCACTTCCTTCGGGGTCAAAAGCAAGGCTTATGACAGTGGGTTTTACTTTCTTCAGCAATTCGTAAACCGGCTTAACATCCCTTTCTTTCTCAGGCTGCGGAGTAAATATGTCGCCGGTATAAAAGCCAAGACGCAAATGATGCACGTTTTTAACCTGCACACCATAATGAGCCCAGACCAGTTCTTCTTCAAACTCACGAATCATTCCTTTAAGCCTCTGGATAGAAGGAGGATTCTTTTCCCCGTCATAACTCCGGTTCAGAATAGCAATGATTTCATTGATCTGATCACGCAGTTCTTCCTTGTTCTTCACCTTGTATATATCCACAATAGCCCTCACAATCCGGTGGCTCAGACCCCGCTTTCTCCCTTTTTCGTCCTTATCGGCAACCTTATTAAGGTAATGGTAGACGTCTTTATCCCATTTGAACAAATAACCTTTTTCAAAAAAGTCGTCATAGTCTGTCATTTGTATTTCTCCCTGATCGAGGAATGTTCGGGTCGCAACAAGGGCATCCCTGAGAAAATGATTGGTTACAGCCGTAAATCCGGAAGTAAGGACGGCAAAATGAAATTTGTTGGTGGCAGAACGCACCTGGTGGGCAATATGAGGCAGGATTGCCAGCATAATATCATCGTGGTGAGGACCAGTATGAAGGAATACCTGATTGGTTTCTTCCATAAGTCCTTTCTTCAGCTTATCCTGAATGGACTGCATCACCGATTCAACGGCAGCAGAAGGTGATCCCGGAATCATGCTACAGTATGGATCGGCTTTCAAATCATCAGGAACCAGGCGATGACCGTATTTCTGAATTTTTTTGCACAGGTTGATGACTGCCAGTTCCGATTTTTGCTGGTTCCATCCATCCTGCTGGTAGTAACGCAGCACGCTGTCGTGAAGGCGTGAAGCTGCACCTGCTGTCAGGTAAAAGCGACTGTTGGGCAGTTTCTGAAGAACTGTTGCCGGATATAGGTTATCGGGCGGACTTTCGAGTGAATGCTTTACAATACCTGCCTTGGCTTCTCCGGCAGCAATGATGATAGCAACCGCATCCGGTTTCCAGGTAATGGTTTCAAGTCCTATGGTAATCACCAGCCGTTTGCGCGATATCTCTATTCCACCCAAATCAGTGGCTGCTACTGCCTGTGTTTCAAAATTGGTCGCTGTTAAACGGGTTGTGGAATGATGATCCGAACCCCGGCAGTTGAAAGCTATGTGGCCATCAGGACCTATACCTCCCAGGAAGAAACCTATTCCTCCCTTGTCCCTGATCTTCTGCTCGTATTCACTGCACCAATTGTCGATTGAAAAAATACTCTGCTGCTGAAGTTTCTCCATTGGAGTCCGGCAATCCCTGTACCGCAGTGATAAATCCACATTCAGATCAGGGAAAACCTGACGGTATGTTTTACCTCCGGCCAGCGGAATTTCGTCACAATTGATGAGCAATGCCTTACTACGATCCAAACCAAATTTATCGATATAGAAAGTATTAACATAGTTGCAGAAACTGTTATGCTGAGCCGGGGATATTGGATAGAACTCGTCGATCTGTACAAAATGCAATCCCCTGAGATCGGGTTTCTTTTTCAGATCCAATCCATATTTTTCTCTCAGCCTGATCAGTTCCTTATTATCCCAATTGGAAAGGAAATGTTCCGTCCATTTGATAAAATGCTCCGGTGTTTTTCCCGTCGGTAAACTGATAACTCCTTCGGGATTCTCAGCAACCCATTCCAGAAAACGCAGGGAGGTGAACAACCCCAGCTTCGGAAAATTTTCAACAATAATGTAGGGAACTTTTGTACTCCATGAAGTAATTCCCGATTCCTTCTGAAAACTTTGTTCAACTTTTGTCAACCGAACCTGACTCATAGAATATTGATTTTTTTAAGAAACTTCAAATTTAACAAGTTTATCGAATGATTGTTTTTTACAAGCTTCAAAAATTCATTCTGCTTGTTATTAATTCTTCCCTGCCGATTTTAGCTTTTGATTTTTTACCGAACATTCTAAGGACAGAGAAACTGCCGTATATTTTCTATTTTTGAAGCCTTAAACACCCCAGCCATGTGTGTACGATGTTTACCTGTCATTCTTATTCTGGCAATACAATTCCTGAGCACTAGTGGTCAGATTGCAGAAAAAATGCTGCAACAGCACATACGGGTTCTTGCCTCCGATTCTCTTCAGGGAAGAAAATCCGGAACTGAATTTGAGCGAAAAGCAGCTTTATATATAAGGAATTATTTTCAGAAATCAGGGCTTAGATTACTGGCCGACAGCGGATTTCAATCGTTTGCCTACACCGGGCTCAGCGGGCCGAAAATGTCGCAAAATGTGATTGCTTTTCTGGAAGGGAGTGATCCTGTTCTCAAACAGGAATGCCTGGTGATCGGAGCCCATTACGACCACATAGGCAAAGCAAGGTTCCCCTACAGCCGCCGGTGGCTGAGGGGAGGAATTCATTACGGTGCCGATGACAATGCTTCCGGTACGGCATTAATGCTTGAAATGGCCCATGAGCTGGCCACCAAAAAGGGAAATCTTCCGCGCAGTATTATTTTTGTTGCCTTTGGTGCCGAGGAGGAAGGGCTCCAGGGGTCAGCCTATTTCGCCGCCCACCTGCCTGTGGAAGCTGGAAAGGTGATTGCTATGATGAATTTTGACATGGTTGGCCGGCTGGGAAAAGAAAAAAAACTCTTTGTCTCCGGTTCAGGAACTGCTGAGGAAATGGAGCAACTTCTGGCCAATGTTCATGTTCCCGACGAGCTTCAGTTAGTAAAATTTCCCGGAGGGAAGGGCCCCACCGACAGCCAGTCGTTCTACCTAAAGGGAGTGCCAGTACTTTCGTTTATTACCGGCCTGCATAAAGACTATCACACGCCCGGTGACACAGAAAATAAGATCAATTACGACGGAATGGTGACCATTGCTTCGTATGTATTACCTCTTGCCGAAGAATTGGTTCGCTACCCAGGTCAATTAACCTACAAAAAAGATAATGAATCCCTCCCCACAAATGAAATTACATTGTTACCCTCATGGAGGTTTACGGGCCATCTGAAGGGCTTTTTACTGGGCCTAACCTCCGTTATGAATGAACATTACGGTTCTACTTTTCCTGCACAATATGATTTCATGAAGAACCGGCTATTCCCATCCTATTATCTGAGTGAATCTCCATGGGAATTTGGAATCAGGATTGTTCAAAATTTCGGAGTAATTACCGCACCAGGAATAGGCTATTCCTCCCTTGCCCTTCCCCTCAAACCCGTGAAACTGATCAATCCCTCAGGCGACAGCCTTTCTTCGTATACCCCCGATTATATCGGAGTGGATGCGCTCCGTTCCCACAGGTACAGTTCATGGAAACTCATTATTCCTGTTCTTCTTGAATACAAGATACCATCGGGCAGAAAATCGGCCTACATCGCAGCAGGCGTTACGGGTGGCCTCCGGTTTGCCGGAAAAATTACTTATACCTACAAAAAAGATGGTTACCGTTACAAAGAAGAAATCAGGGGACCCTGGTACGCCAGCCCGTGGGATTTATCAGCCCATATTAGAGCGGGTTCGGGCCACTTTGGATTTTTTGCGGATATTGCCCTTACGCCTTTGTTTAAAAAAGAAGCAGCGCCAGAGTTTTATCCTGTAACCGGCGGAATTTCCATTAATCTGAACCGCTGAAAAAATTTACGGGCTATTATGGGAAAACCGAATCAAACGGCAAGCAAAATTATGCGGATAGTGTGGTGGGGAATACTAGTTTTTATTCTATGGTCAGTCAGCGGAGTTGTTACATACCGGTTTATTAATCCCCCCTTTACCTACCTGATGTTTAAAAGGACATACCAACAGGTAGCCGGGGGAAAACCAGCGCATATTGAACGACAATGGAAGCCGCTGGAAGAAATTTCACCTTACCTGGTAAGGGCAGTCATCGCGGCTGAGGATAATAACTTTCCCCATCATTTCGGATTTGATTTGGAGGCAATGAAGAATGCACTGGAGCATAACCAGAAAAGCAGCCGGCTGCACGGAGCAAGCACCATCACGCAACAAACAGCAAAAAATGTATTTCTCTGGCCCCGTCGGTCATATGTGAGAAAAGCCTTCGAGTTCTATTTCACTTTTCTCATTGAAGTGTTCTGGAGCAAAAAGCGAATAATGGAGATTTATCTGAATGTAATTGAAACCGGCCCGGGTATTTACGGAGCAGAAGCAGCTGCCCGCAAGTATTTCCATAAACCGGCATCCCGACTTACTGCCGGGGAAGCAGCCCTGATTTCCGCTGCCCTTCCAGCACCCCGAAAAAGAAATCCTGGCAATCCAAGTGCCTATATGCTTCGCCGCCAGGCTCAGATTCTTGATATCATGGAAAAATTAGGACCGGTTTACTTGAAGTAAATTGCAGGGGGATAAGGTTTTTGTTGAATTAATCAAAAGACCTTTTACTATATTCATATACCATTGGAATTCAATCATGGAAAAATCCATGAACCTCAATGATTCTTTGCGTTCAGTGCGAACGAACCCAAATTTCGTATTTTTCCAAAAATACACAACGTTAAATACTTATTTTGCCAAAAGGACTGTTTTTACTAACCTTTCAGAGGGATAAATCCGGATGACAACCCACAGATTTATCCCACCATGCAGCAGGTAATTTTACTTCTCCTGCGTGATCCGGGTTCAGCATGTCTCAAGCCAACACTCCCGAACCTGCAAACAGCGAAAAATTGTACCAGAATGCAATTCAGATCCCTGTCCCTAACAGAAATAATCCGCAATAATAGTTTTGGGGTATTTGATTTTAAAAAAAATACAGTAAATTTCACAGACTATTTCACACACAGACTGGCTGGAAGGGCATAGCGGGAGCACACATCCCCTGTAACACGTGGCCTTGTAAAATGCAACAAAGAAGTAAGCCTGACATTCTTTGCAGAAAATAATTTTGATTTGAACGGAATGTTGAACTGCTTTCAATAACATGTTCCAAGTTCAGCGCTCCCTGCAAAGGTGGTCAGATTCTTATAGAATTCGTTGAGAGGCATGAATACTCTATGAATCAATAATAAGTTCAATTATTAAAAACAAACCCCTTATGGAAAAGCAGGAACTCCTTAAAAAAGTAAAAGAAGTGGTTGCCAGGGTACTGAAAATGGATCCGGAAGAAATTGCCGACGATGCCAATTTCGTATTTGACCTGGGAGCCGACAGCATGCAGAGCATTCAGCTTGTGGCTGCCTTTGAAGAAGAATTCGGCATTACCATGGATCAGGACAAAGCGCTGACAGTGCAAACAGTTAATGCTGCAGCAGATTTTATTGAAAATTATCTTAAAAAATGATCAAGGTAAGGTTTTTCCTCTCCCATGGGGAAACATTAGTTCCGGTTTTAAAGTTCAAAATAAAAACTATTGCATGACATGATAACGGCCCGTTTTGATGTTCACCGGAAGAATCTGGACAAGATTTTCTATCCGGAATCCGTGGCTATTGTCGGAGCCAATAATGTTCGAGGTACCGTACCGCACGATATTCTTGATAATATTCTTAAAGCAAATTTCAACGGGGTGGTATATCCGGTCAGTCCCCGGGAACGGTTTATTGCCGGAGTGAAAGCCTACAAATATGTCATCGATATCCCCGACCCGGTTGATCTGGCTATTCTTGTCTTTCCGAGTCAGGTTTGCCATCTTGCGCTGGAACAGTGCGGGCAAAAAGGGATTCCTGCCGCCATTATCATTTCCGCCGGGTTCAGGGAAGTAGGGCAAGCAGGCAAAGAAAGAGAAGAAGAGCTGAAACGCATCGCTGAAAAATACGGAATTTCCTTTATAGGCCCCAATTGTCTGGGGGTGATCAATACCGACAGCCGTTCACTGTTGAATGCCTCTTTTGCCCGAAAAATGCCGGAAGAAGGCAGCATCAGCTTTCTTTCGCAAAGCGGCGCTTTGTGCACGGCTGTTCTCGATTATGCCCAGGCACGGAATATTGGATTTGCCAAGTTCATCAGTTTCGGGAACAAAGCGGACATTTCAGAAATAGATTTACTGTATTATCTGAAAGATGATCCAAAAACTAGAATCATTCTGATGTACCTCGAAGAAATAACTGACGGGCCGGCCCTTATGCAAGCTGCCCATGATGTTATTGTTAAAGGCAACAAGCCCCTGCTTATTCTTAAGGCAGGTCGCACATCCGAAGGTGCTGCTGCTGCTGCTTCACATACCGGTTCGCTCGCCGGAAGCGACACTATCTGTGATGCGGCCTTCGCCCAGGCAGGTATTATTCGCTGCGAAACCATTGAAGAAATGTTCAATATTGCCACTGCCTATGTATACCAACCCATGCCCGAAGGAAACAGGGTGGCGGTTATTACCAATGCCGGCGGCCCGGGGGTGCTGGCCACCGACGCCTGCATTCAAAATGGACTCACCATGGCACGTTTTGAAGAAGACACAACCCAGTTCCTGAAAAAAATCTTCCGGCCACGGCCAACGTCAAAAATCCGGTAGACGTTATCGGCGACGCACGAGCAGACCGTTACAATATTGCCCTCACGGCAGCTTTCAAGGATCCCAATGTAGACGCTGTTTTCACTATTCTCACACCTCAGTCGATGACCGATATCGACCTCATAGCCCGCGAAATTGCTAAAGTGTCAAGCCATTACTCTAAACCAGTCTATACGTCGTTTATGGGCGATGCAGACGTCAGGGAAGGAATAGTCGTTCTTCAGCGCAATCGGATTCCGCATTACCAATTACCGGAATCCATGGCACGGTCCCTCGCAAAAGTTCTTCAGTTTAAGGAACTGCGACGCAAGCTGCAGGCTAAAAAGACCGCACCTTTTGTAAATGCGCCGCAGGAAGCTGAAAGAATACTGGAAAAAGCCGTAGCCGAAGGGAAAAAATTACTTACCGAAACCGACGGCGCACCTCTGCTTCGGTTGTGGGGAATCCCCGTCGCCGAATCTTTTCTTGCCCGAACACCCAACGAAGCTGTACAGTGGGCTTCAACCCACGGTTTTCCCGTGGTAATGAAAATTTCCTCGGAACAAATACTGCACAAAACTGACGTGGGCGGCGTTCTCCTGAACCTATATACGGAAGATGATGTCCTGGATGCCTACAAACGCATCATTGAAAACGTTACACAGGCCATGCCCGAAAGCTCTATCAAAGGATTATTGGTCGAAAAACAAATATCCGGAGGGGAAGAAATTATCCTTGGAATTAAGCGCGATCCTTCCTTTGGTCCCGTTGTTATGTGTGGAATGGGAGGAATCTTTGCAGAAATTTACCGCGATGTAAGCTTCAGAATCGCACCTTTTGGGGAAGAAGAGGCAGAAGCCATGTTGAAAGAACTTAAAGCTTACCCCCTTCTTACCGGAGCCAGAGGCAGAATAAAACGCGATGTTCCTTCCCTGGTGAAAATTCTTGTTAGTCTTTCTTATCTTGCTTCTGCTCATCCCCGGATTGCCGAACTCGACATTAATCCCCTCATTGTGATGGACGAAGGCAGGGGATGCATGGCTGCTGATATAAAAATTCTTCTTTCAAATAATTTCTGAATACTAACTAACTAAATTCTAACTGCTATGAGAATTTTAATTTTTGACGATTACAAAAAACTGAGCCACTGGGTAGCGCACTATGTCTGCGCCAAAATCAATGCCCAGGCAACCCCTCAGAAACCATTTGTTCTGGGCCTGCCTACGGGTTCTTCACCCATTGGCACTTATCAGGCTATGGTGGAACTCTACAAACAAAAAAAGGTATCGTTCAAAAACGTCATTACCTTCAATATGGATGAATATGTGGGCCTGCCGGAAAACCACCCGCAGAGTTATCACTATTTTATGCATCATCATCTGTTTGACCATATTGACATACCCCGGGAAAATATCAATATTCTGAATGGAAATGCACCCGACCTGGAAGCCGAATGCCGGTCGTATGAAGAACGAATGAAACAATACGGCGGAATCGATCTTTTCCTTGGTGGAATTGGCCCTGATGGGCATATTGCTTTCAACGAGCCCGGTTCCTCACTCACTTCACGTACGCGCATTAAAACACTTACTTATGATACACTGGTAGCCAATTCCCGGTTTTTCGACAATGATATTTCAAAGGTTCCCCGCACAGCTCTTACCGTTGGCGTAGGTACGGTGATGGATGCCCGCGAAGTTCTTATCATCATCAGCGGTTACAGTAAGTCCCGCGCCCTTCAACATGCTGTTGAGGGAGGAGTAAACCACATGTGGACCGTTTCAATGCTTCAGCTGCACCAGCACGGAATCATTTGTTGCGACGAAGAATCTACCATGGAGTTGAAAGTCGGCACAGTCCGATACTTCAAGGACATTGAAAATCATTCACTTAACAATTTACCCAAACTCTGATGGAAGTAAGAAATCTTACTACCGGTGAAATTGAACAACTGGAAAGGCTTGGCTGCCGGGCGGAGTCGTGGGACTCCGTCCTGGTAGCTGATCCCTTCCTCCCAGAACGTTTTTATCAAACCATCTTTTCAGGAAAGGTAATCATTGCACGCCAGGATGGTTTCCTGAAGTCGGAAACAGGCAAACCATTGCCCTGCGGCATTTATAGGGCCAACATTCGCGATTGTTCAATTGGTGAAAACAATTTTATTAATGACGTTGGTTTTCTGTCGGATTATGAAACCGGCAAACAGGTTATGTTATATGATGTCGGTTTGATGGAATGCTCTGGAGGATCATCTTTCGGCAATGGTGTCCATGCCGAAGTGCTTAATGAATCGGGCGGCCGCGAGGTGATCCTTTACGAGCGGCTTTCAGCCCAGATAGCCTATTTGATGGCCCTCTACCGCGAAGATCCCCTGTTCACAGATCAACTGAAGAAAATTGTTTACAGCTTCTGCGAGGGGAAAAAGGCGACACGGGCTCGGATTGGCGACCAAAGCAGGATTATTGGCTGCCAGCAGATAAAAGACCTCGTGGTGGAAGAATCGGCTTTCCTCCAGGGAGTTACCCTCCTGGAAAATGGAACCATTGTAAGCAAAAAGGAAGCTCCCGTCTTTATCGGCCCCGGTGTGACAGCCCGCCATTTCATCATCCAGAGTGGCTCGTCAATTGACGGAGGTGCTTTGCTTCTGAATTGTTTTGTTGGACAGGGGGTACAGATAGGAAAGCAGTTCTCGGCCGAAAACTCTCTATTCTTTGCCAACTGCGAAGGTTTTCACAGCGAAGCCTGCAGCATTTTTGCAGGGCCCTATACTGTTACCCATCATAAATCAACCTTGCTCATTGCCTCCCTGTATTCCTTCTTCAATGCCGGAAGCGGAACCAACCACAGCAACCATATGTACAAGCTCGGGCCGGTGCACCAGGGTATTTTCGACCGTGGTTCCAAGACCGGTTCCTTTGCCTATGTGCTGCTTCCTTCACGCGTCGGGCCCTATTCGGTTATCATCGGAAAACACTTTTCCAATTTTGACGCCTCGGAATTTCCGTTTAGCTATATTCGGGAAGAAGAAGGGAAAAGCGTCCTGTATCCGGGCATGAACCTGTTTACAGTTGGAACAAAACGGGATGCTGAAAAATGGCCTTTACGCGACCGACGAAAAGATGCCGACAAACTCGATCTGATTCATTTCGATCTGTTTAATCCTTACATAGCCGGCCGATGCCAGCAGGCACTCGGTTTGATGCAGAGCCTGTCTGAAAAAGCTTCGAGAAAGCAGGAACATGTGCAGTACAAGGGATTGCGCATTAACCGGCTGATGCTCTCTGCTACAAGGAAATACTATACCATGGCACTCCAGATCTTTTTTGGCGATCAGCTGATCAAAAGGCTCGAGAAAGCAGAGAAATCAGATGAAGGGGAACACCCGGTTTACAGCCTCATACCAAAAACCGGAAAAGTATCAGAGGCATGGTGCGACCTCTGTGGCCTGATTACCCCGGTCAGTGAAATCGAACGGCTCAAAGACGATATCCGAAAAGGTAAAATTACCGGATTGCAACAACTGGAAAAACGTCTGCATCAGCTCTTTACCGAATATGAAGAATTTTCCTGGAGTTGGACAGCTGTACAATTTGAAAAAACAGAGGGGCTGAATGTACAAAACCCGGACAAAGAAAAATTGGAGAAGATTCTTTCCCAATGGAAAGAAAGCAGGTTGCAGCTCAACCAGATGATACTGGCCGATGCAAAAAAGGAATTTGACGCCAACAGCCGCATCGGTTATGGCATCGACGGTGACACCCAAACCCAGGAACATGATTTTGCAAGTGTAAGAGGATCTTTCGAAGACAATAAATTTGTTAAGGGAATTCTTGAGGAAAACGAAAAAATAACTGAAAAGTACGAGCAGAGCATCGATCGAATCCTTGCGCTCTCCAAGGGATTTAAATAACAACACAAAACAAAAAAGCCGGTTTTCCCAAGGACATACAAATAAAGCCTGCACAACCAATTTATGCAGGGAAGTAGTTTTTTATATTAAAGTATACAGCCGAATAATAAGTTCATAAAGAACAGAATCGTACATAGCAACTAAAAAGAGGTAAATAAAACTACCCGAGAAAAACCATATTCCTGAAGCCGCACCAAAAGACGCCAAACGTTTACCAATAAAAGCTTCTTAATACAAATAAAGGGAAAGTGCTTTGGCAGGAGAAACTCCGGTTTTCCCCTCGAACGGGGAAATTCACCAACAGATAATACCAATCCTGAAAAGAAAATGTTACTCAAATGTTTTCTGATCTAATTCATTTAAAAGCATGGATTCAGGGCATTTCAATGAAACTAGCAATAATGCAATACAACGCCTTGAAAAAACAGCAATAAGAAATACACAACTTCGTCAGGAGTCAGTTATTGAAATATCGTCCCAAAGCGCCGGCCGGGGTATTAAGCCAGGGATATGACAATTACAGAATCCATGTTGGCTTACGCAATTTTGAGCCAATGGGCAGTTAATTCCTGGACCTGAAAAAGTGTTCTATAATA
This sequence comes from Bacteroidota bacterium, assembly GCA_029571215.1. GTDB lineage: Bacteria > Bacteroidota > Bacteroidia > Bacteroidales > JAAYUG01 > JAAYUG01. Next base: position 233 of record JAKPTE010000045.1, on the reverse strand, counting down.
TGTGGGTAAAATCAAAAAAAAAAATATATTTATAGTCAAATCTCTCCAGAAATTGAATAGTTTAATTTTCGTAGAATATAGTACAAGACCAATAAGACAATCAAACTATCATACAATATATTAAAACGAGTATTAACCAATTAAACTGAAAGTCAAATGTTACACAAACGACTAAAATTAAGCTGCTTACTCTTGTTTGGCTTTGGACTGTTAGGACTCCAGGCACAAACAAG
>JAKPTE010000026.1 GCA_029571215.1 Bacteroidota bacterium | reverse complement strand
AACGGCATCAGCGTTTCCCGACCAGATCATAGCGGCCTCCCGGGGATATTTCTTTTCTGCTTCCTCCCGTTTAAGCCCATGAAAGATTCCAAAGTTTCTTTCGCGGAGAAGAGGCTCTGTCAGAAAAACCGGTACGTTCAGGAAAGAATTGATCAAACCGGCCGTTTCAGCAGCTCTGCCAAGATCGCTTGTTATCAGAGCATTAAAGGAAATTCCCTGTAGAAATTTTCCTAGTATACGTGCCTGTTCCCGGCCATTTTCTGTCAATGGACTGTCGTTTTGCCCCTGAAATCGCTTTTCCAGATTCCACAAAGTCTCTCCATGCCTTACAAGGTATAATTCGGTATGCATTTCCTGTATTTTTATAGCGGACAAAAGTAAATGGTTTCAACCGAAAAATAAGAACGTTTAATTGTCGGATGGTAAACCAGGCATTCCTGCCGGATTAAATATAAAAGGTTAGGCCCATTCCTGACTTCCATCTTTTATTTGCTGAACTTTTTTCTCGATGTTCCGAATTATGCCACAAAGGTGAAGCGATTCAAACCATTGTAACCATGCATTAAGAGATGGTATACAGGCCAAAACTTTCCGCAAGGAATGTGTAGATATCCCTGTAGAATGTTTATCAAAAACGGTCTTGTTAGGAGCAAAGGCTTGAAAGTCTCTCGTAAAAGCATATCATGTTAAACATCATTTTTTTGACCATGGAAAAAGTGTACTTTTCGGCACTTTTTGTAAGAATATGGCAGAAAATGTTTTAGTGATCGGTGCTGCTGGTCAGATTGGATCGGAACTGGTAATGGAATTACGCCGAATTTACGGAAACGAACATGTCTTTGCTACCGACATCAAGCAACCTCCAGCCGATATAATGGATAGCGGGCCATTTCAGTTCCTTGATGTTATGGACGACAAACACCTGATTCATTTTGTTGTCCGCAATAAAATCAGCCAAATATACCACCTGGCAGCTGTACTGTCGGGAAATGCCGAACGACTTCCCATTCAGGCATGGAATATCAATATGGAAAGCCTGATCAAGGTTCTGGAAGTTGCACGCATGTTTGAAGAGGTGCACAAAGTTTTCTGGCCAAGTTCTATTGCTGTATTCGGCCCCACAACACCAAAGGAAAATACCCCCCAGCTAACAGTGATGGAACCGACCACTGTTTACGGAATCAGTAAACTGGCTGGTGAACGTTGGTGCGAATACTATTACAGAAGATACGGTGTGGATGTGCGCAGCATCCGCTACCCTGGCCTGATTAGTTATAAAACAGAAGCTGGCGGCGGCACCACCGATTATGCAGTTGAAATTTTCTATGCTGCAGTTAAAAACGGTAGCTACACCTGTTTCCTGAACAAGGATACCAGATTACCCATGATGTTCATGGCCGATGCAATTCGTGCTACCATTGAACTTATGGAACAACCTCTCGAAAAACTCTCTATTCATTCGTCGTATAACGTGGCAGGAATCAGTTTCACTCCCGATGAACTTGCCAGCGAAATAAGAAAACATATTCCCGGCTTCACCGTAAACTACAAACCAGACTTTCGCCAGGCTATTGCCGATTCATGGCCGCACAGCATTGATGATAGTATTGCACGGCAGAATAACGGGTGGAAACATGAATACGACCTGCCCCGAATGACGGAAGTTATGCTCCGTGAAATTCGCAAGAAGTTTCAGAAAAACTGATTCGCCTTTATGCTTTATGAATTAAAGAAAGAAGACGAGATTCTGTAAACCGGTTTATAAAAACAGTCAGGTAAAAGCTAATAGGATATAACTTTTCAACCATTTCATAAATCAACCGTACTATGTACACACGTTATCAGCAATACCTTCAGAAAGAGCTGGCCTCCATAGAGGAAGCAGGTTTGTTCAAAAAAGAACGCATCATCGTTTCTCCGCAGGGTGCTGTTATCAAACTCAATACAGGGAAAGAAGTACTGAATTTCTGTGCCAATAACTATCTTGGTCTGTCTTCTGACCGGGAACTCATCGCCGCGGCCAAAGAGGCACTGGATAGCCATGGATACGGGATGTCGTCGGTTCGTTTTATCTGCGGCACTACCAACCTTCATAAAGAACTGGAAGCGAAAGTGGCTGATTTCTTTGGTACAGAAGATTCCATTCTGTACGCAGCCTGCTTTGATGCAAACGGCGGGGTTTTTGAACCATTGCTGGGAGAAGAAGACGCTATTATTTCCGACGCCCTGAACCATGCCTCCATCATTGACGGAGTGCGGCTCTGCAAAGCCCAGCGCTACCGGTATGCCAATGCCGACATGAACGATCTCGAAGAACAACTCCGGAAGGCTCAGGAACAACGATTCCGCCTTATTGTTACCGATAGCGTTTTTTCCATGGACGGAAATGTTGCTCCCCTCGATAAAATCATTGAACTGGCCGAAAAATATGATGCCATGGTAATGGTTGACGAATCCCATTCAGCCGGTGTTGTTGGAAAAACTGGAAGAGGTGTTACCGAATTGTTCAATTTGAGAGGCAAAGTTGACATCATCACCGGAACGCTCGGAAAAGCTTTTGGCGGAGCAATCGGAGGGTTTACCACCGGAAGAAAAGAAATTATTGAAATGCTGCGCCAGCGTTCCAGACCATATCTTTTCTCCAATTCCCTGCCCCCCATGGTTGTTAATGCAGGTATCCGCATGTTTGAAATGATGAACAAAACAAATTTCCTGCAGGACAAGCTCCACCGGAACACCGAATATTTCTATACCCAGATGAAACAGGCAGGTTTTGATATTAAACCAACCCAAAGCGCCATCGTCCCTATCATGCTGTACGATGCCAAACTTTCGCAAGACTTCGCAGCCCGGCTTCTGGAAGAAGGAATTTACGTTATCGGTTTCTACTATCCTGTTGTTCCGAAAGGACAGGCACGTATAAGGGTTCAGCTATCAGCCGCCCACGAAAAAGAGCATCTTGACAAAGCCATCAAGGCATTTGTAAAGGTCGGTAAAGAACTTAAGGTCATCTGATCTGCCATCTTTCTTAAAATATTCTGAGAAAATCAGGATTAATTCCTAAATTGCTTTCAAAATTTGTTCCTATGAAATCAAGTACTTTCATCAGGTTGCTTATTGTTTTTACACTGATACACGGGCTGACCAATGCCCAGGTTTCTTTACCCCGTATTTTCAGCGATCATATGGTACTCCAGCAGGGAATTCCCGTACCTGTATGGGGGTGGGCGACCAAAGGAGAAAAAATTCAGATCATTTTTAACGGACAAACCATTTCGACACGTACCGACAACAATGGCCGGTGGAAAGTTACCCTTCCGCCCATGAAAGCGGGAGGACCTTTCGAAATGACAATCCGGGGAAAAAATACACTCATTCTGCACGATATTCTGATTGGGGAAGTATGGATTTGCAGCGGGCAGTCCAACATGGAATGGCCGTTGTCGCAGGTAAAAGATGGTGCCAACGAAGTTGCTTCCGCAAACTATCCCCAAATAAGGCTTTTTACGGTTCCGAAAAAAATCAGTACCATACCCCGCAATGATCTGGACGATGGGAAATGGGATCTCTGCACCCCTCAAACAGCCGCAGGTTTTTCAGCGGTTGGGTATTTTTTCGGAAGATACCTTCACAATGAACTCAAGGTGCCGGTTGGGCTGATTAACAGTTCCTGGGGTGGCACTATCGTTGAAACATGGATGAGCAGGGAAGCTGCCATGGCCGATCCTGATCTGTCGGAATGGCTGGGCAGTGTCGGAACCCTTGATCTGGAAAAGGCAGAAGCTGAAGCTACACGAAAAATTGCCGAATGGTACCAGAACCTCGACAAAAATGATCAAGGCCTTAACGAAAAGTGGTTTGCTACCGACTACAGCGATGCATCGTGGAAAGAAATGAACCTGCCCTGTCTGTGGGAAAACGGATACCTTCCCGACTATGACGGTGTGGTCTGGTTCCGGAAAGAATTTATATTGTCTGAAGATGATGCCCGCGGAGAAAGCACACTTGAACTGGGACCAATCGATGACAGCGATTTTTCCTTTATAAACGGGATTTCTGTTGGTTCTACCACCAACCAGTACAATCTTCCCCGAAAATATAAAATTTCCACTGGCGTTCTTCATAAAGGGAAAAATGTTATTGCCATAAGGGTTATTGATACTGGTGGAGGTGGCGGATTGTGGGGTGAAAAAAACCAGATGTTTCTTCAACTTGCCAGTGGAAAGAAGATCGATCTCTCAGGAGTATGGAAATTTGCCCCTTCTTTTGAGGGAAGACCGCCACAGCAGAATTTTACAGGTCCAAACAGCTATCCGACACTGCTTTATAATGGAATGATTCACCCAATAGTACCTTACGCCATCAAAGGAGCCATCTGGTATCAGGGTGAGAGCAATGCTGACAGAGCTGAACAGTACCGGCGCCTTTTCCCGGCATTGATTGCCGACTGGCGTAACAAATGGAATGAAGGCAATTTCCCCTTCCTTTATGTACAGCTTGCCAATTATATGGCTCCCGACAAAGAACCGACAGAAAGTGCCTGGGCTGAACTCAGGGAAGCTCAGACAATGGCGCTTTCGGTGCCAAATACCGGAATGGCCTGTATTATTGATATTGGAGAGGCCAATGACATTCATCCCAAGAACAAACAGGATGTTGGGAAAAGGCTGGCATTAGCGGGACTCAAAGTTGCCTATAATAAAGATCTTGTTTTTTCAGGTCCACTCTATCAGAATTTTCAAACGGAAGGGAACAAAATCAGAATTTCCTTCACCAATGTTGGGTCTGGTCTTATGGCAAAAGATAAATACGGGTATGTCAAAGGATTTGCCATCGCAGGGGAAGACCAGAAATTTGTATGGGCTCAGGCCTATATTGATGGAAACACCGTTGTGGTTTACAGCCCTGCCATAGAAAAGCCTGTGGCTGTGCGCTATGCCTGGGGCAACAATCCTGACGATGCTAACCTTTACAACAAGGAAGGATTGCCGGCAGTGCCGTTCCGCACTGATAACTGGAAAATGATAACTGCCGGGAAAAAATAAGGTCTAATCGTAGATCACCCTGAATAGAACTTTCTTCTTTTCAGGGCATTTAAACCGCTTTCAGGGAACTGATTAATACCGTTTAAAATGTTTATTAAACGCTCTGATATCAAAAACCTGGTGATGACCGGTACCGTTGGTAAATACCTTGTAAAAAGGGAGTCGTTCACCCATTGGGGGTACATAATCAAAGTAATAAAACTCACCTTCATCAAAATGAATCCCCTCTTCAGGAGAAGACAAAGATTCAATGCATTTACAACGGTTCATGGCTTTGAATTTATTTTTTCCTCAATTTCCCTGACGGAGATTTTTCAAAAAGGTTGTTCCATTCGCGCTTTTTGCGTTTTTTCCAGTCACCTTTATGGTAGAGGTAACTGGCTATAAGAGGCAAAACACTTGTAGCTTCAGCATAAACCATTTGTTCGAAATTGGTTGACACCTTTCCCCAGGAAGAAGCTTCCTTTAAGGTTGAGCTGGAACATGCGCCATCGCGTACATCAGCTACAGTGATTTGAATGGCATATTTATGCATTTCGGCCTCATAACCAAGTACTTCGGCACATACTACCGTATCCTGGGCAAAATTTTTCGGAACACCACCACCAATCATAAACAAACCGGTTGTTTTGGCAGCTATTTTTACCTGGGTAAGCTCCCTGAAATCTTTCACCGAATCAATGGAAACATGCTTGTCAGGATGATTCCACTGGTGTTTGACCAGGCCAAACCCGGCACTGCTATCGCTGAAAGCCGGGCAGAATATGGGAACATTGTGTTCAAAAGCCGTTTGAACAAGTGAGCCCTTCTTTTTGGCATGTTTAGTAAGATAACGGCCCATTTCCCTGATGAATTCACGTGACGAATAGACACCGGGTTTCAGGGAATCAGCAATCCTGGCAATAGTATTATCACATTCCTGCAATTGTTCCTCGTCAATAAATGTATCATAAATACGGTCGATATAAAGACTTCTCAGCAAACCATCATCTATATTCGGTGTTCCTTTGTAATGTTTGAAACCAAGTGCTTCAAAGAAATCCATATCCACAATGGAGGCGCCGGTTGCCACAATTACATCGACCATATTATAGCGAACCATGTCACTGTAAATCTGCATACATCCAGCAGCGCTTGTACTGCCTGCCAGGGTAAGAATTACTGTACAACTTTTGTCATTTAGCATGCGGTCGAAAATGTCAGCTGCTGAAGCCGTATCACGTGAAGTGAATGACATATCGCGCATGGAGTTAATAATGGGCGTTGCGTCAAATGATGCAATGTCAATATGTTTTACGGGAAATTTGAGTAAATCCTTTTTTTTCATGCTATGTACGATTTAACGTTCAGAATATTCTTATGAGTCATTGGTGTCAGCACCTGTCAGACCCATCCTTTGTGCAATTAAGCCCGGAGATCGTAAGACCTCCGGGCAATATGTATTAATAAACAGCTACTTTAGTGCTGTGGTGCATGCACCAGTAAACTGTTTTAGGCATTCATTCCGATAACCGGGTAGACATAATTAACGAAACACAGTGCTACCAGAGCAGTACCAAACGCTTTTTCAGGCACAAAACTTTCGGTTATTTTTTCAATGCCTGACAAAGTAAATTTTTCGGCAAAGCCATTCAGGTACAGTTCGTCAAGACTGGCTTCAAGACGGGCATTCAGTTCGTTCAGTCCATAGTTGCCATAATGTTCACAAACAAGACCTCCGAATTTTTCGTTTGTCTTTCTGTCGTGAAGCCATCCGTAAATAATCCCTGCTGTGGCCTGTTCACCCTTTGAAGCGGTGCATACCGACATAATACTCTCCATGACAGCGCCATGCTCAAGGTGCTGAGGTCGTTCAACCTTACGCGCAATTCCGGGTAAAATGGATGAGTACGTCATGATATTACACATTTCTATTCCTGCCGATTTTAGAGCTAAATGATATGACCCGGCATGAACAGTAATATCACTTTCACCAGTACCTTTGGTAACAAAGTAGTCCCGTGGAATCCGGTTACCCACCAGAATTCCATTTAAACCTTGTTGCTCCCGAACAAGATTTAAAGTTGATGTCTGAGTTATCATCCTTACTCATAAAAAATTAATTGGTTAATACTAAAAAGCCGGCAAATATAAATCATATTTTAATTGCACATATTCCTTTTTGAAAAAAAATGACCTTTCTGGCCTGCGAAGTCTTCCCCGTAAACTGCAAAAGGCCAGAACAATGGGAAAATTATCTTCCACTTTTGTATCAGTTAAAAACTCCCCTGACATTTTCCCACGTTCTCCTCCTCCCCCTGCAGCCTTTGGGTATAGAAATCATGAGATGAGCGGGCAAGGGACGAGCAAGAACCTGGGTAGGGGTAACAGTGGAACCGGTTAGGTAAAGACTCCGGCAGAGCATGAAACTGGAATTACTCATCTTATTCAAATTACAAATCCCTATTATCCTCTTCATCCTTTCTTTCCCGAGAGAATGAAGGGTTTTCATGCCAACGTCAAAACGACGTTTTCAGCGCGAAAATATAAAATTTGCAATTACAAGCTAAGCTTTTATCATTTTTTTTTAAACCACCAGAGATATTTTTATAAACAAAAATCAATTAGTCCACTTGTCCAAAAAATTGAACTTTTAATATTTCGACTAATCGAAAGAGAGTCTTTTACAAGATATTGATATCGCATTTTACAAATTACCGGCCTGTACCCCCGGCTGGTCAAACAGGGAAGGATAATCACGGTCAAAACGGCGGAGCACTTCACTGATGATGGCTTCCCGCATAAAACGAGAGCGGTTGTTTATCTTGTACCGGGAACAGTATTTATTGATGGCAGCTATCTCACGTTTGTTAAACAGAACTGACTGTCTGTATTTTCGCAACAATTCGGGATCTTTTTGCTTTCTCTTCATGCGCGCTGATGTTAATTACCAGTGTACCTCCCCCAAAAATAAAATATTTCAATGGTTGGAGAAGATGTATCAATATCAATATTATAAACAACGGATGGTTGAAAACTATCCCGTTAAAGCCACAGGTGGGCTTTCTTTAGTAATGGCTCATCATACAAAGGATTCCATTAACTGATATAATAAAAAACACTGGCAGAATGACAAGCATTTGGGTTACCTTTGCATGTTAAAATTCTTTCTGGTGCGTATTCTGTATCAAATATCTGTATGGCTGTATTATGCAGCGATTGTGGTTGTTTCCCCTTTTAACCACAAGGCGTCGCTTTGGTTGAAAGGACGAAGAAACTGGTACACCCGACTGAAAAATGCTCTGGAGAATAACCGAAAGCCGGTAGTATGGATCCACTGCAGTTCACTCGGGGAATTTGAACAGGGCAGGCCGGTTATTGAGGCTATCAGACGCCATTCAGGAGATGAAGTATTCATTCTTCTTAGTTTCTTTTCTCCATCTGGTTACGAAATCAGAAAAGATTATCCTGTGGCCGATTGGGTCACCTACCTTCCCCTTGATACTCCACGCAATGCAAAACGGTGGACTGATACTGTAAAACCGGCAACTGCTCTTTTTATTAAATATGAATTCTGGTTTCATTTTCTTCAGGCAGCTCAACATAATGAAACCAGTCTGTTTCTTGTGTCTGCTATCTTCAGGCCAAATCAGCTTTTTTTCAAATGGTACGGAAGCTGGTATCGTAATATTCTTTTGAAATTCAGGCATATTTTTACCCAGGACGAGCATTCGGCAAGCCTCCTTAATAAAATAGGGATTACCAATGTCTCTGTAAGCGGAGATACACGATTTGACAGGGTTATTCAGATAGCCTCGGAGGAAAAAACCCTCCCTGAAGCCAGCTGGTTCGCCAACGGGCACCTTGTATTGGTGGCAGGGAGTACCTGGGAACCGGATGAAACTCTTCTTCTCCGGTATATTGCTGAAACCAAATTTCCTCTGAAGATGATCCTCGTGCCGCATGAAATCCATCCTTCCCGTCTCACAAAGATATGCCAGTCCATCAAGGTACCCTATTCCTTATTTTCCGAATGCAATGAAAATGCGAATGCCCTGAAAAGAGCACAAGTGCTGGTTGTCGATAAAATGGGACTACTGAGCACCCTTTACCGGTATGGAGCAATCGCATACATTGGAGGAGGCTTTGGTAAAGGTATCCACAATATCCTTGAAGCTGCCGTGTACGGCATGCCTGTATTATTTGGCCCTAATTATCACAAAGCTCTTGAAGCAAGGCAAATGAAAGAACTTGGTTGCGGAATCCCCATTCATTCCTACAATGAACTTAAGGAACACATGGATCAGCTCATCGGGAATGCCAGGCTGAGAGAGAACCTTGGCGAAGTTTCTGCATCCTATGTAAGGGAAAATACGGGAGCTACCCGCACCATACTTCAGCATATTACTGATTTTCTGCCTGCTGGTATGGCAATAACACATACGTGAGTTGCCATATTTATATATAAGGTGTATTGCCCTTTCAGGAAAGACAAATAGCCAAATTAAGATGCGATAATTTAAATATATACTGAATATGAAATATATAAGCCTAATTTTTGGAGAGGTTAATAAACTCCTCTATGTTGTTAATATTTACAATGGTTTTTTTTAGGTAAAAAATTTTGCCTGGTGTTAAATTGCGATAGTCAACCCTTTTCTTTTTTATTCAGGCAAAATAACAGAAACCCAAAACCTTAAAAAAACCGGATATATGCAAACGGATGCGATCATTGTCAATCAGCAGAAAAAAGCAGGTGAAGAGAACGAAAAAAATATGCAGAACGAAGGAATTGCAAAAACCGAGATGAAAGAAGAACCGAAGATATATTCGCACGAAGAGGCTCTCCGGAAAAGCATTGAATATTTCAGTGGCGATGAACTTGCTGCTACGGTATGGGTGAACAAATATGCCCTGAAAGATTCTTTCGGAAGAATTTATGAATTGACTCCAGATGATATGCACTGGCGCATTGCCAGGGAGATTGCGCGTATCGAAAAAAGGTATCCCAATCCGTTGCCGGTTGAAGAGATTTATGAATTGCTCAGGGATTTCCGGTATATTGTTCCTCAGGGGAGTCCGATGGCCGGAATTGGCAATAATTTTCAAATGGCCTCTTTGTCAAATTGTTTTGTTATTGGCCATGATCATCCGGCTGATTCGTACGGTGGAATAATGAAAATTGACCAGGAACAGGTTCAACTTATGAAACGCAGGGGGGGTGTAGGGCATGATCTTTCTCATATCAGGCCCTATGGCACTCCCGTTCTGAACAGTGCCCTTACCTCAACAGGCGTGGTTCCCTTCATGGAACGGTATTCCAATTCGACCCGCGAAGTCGCTCAGGACGGGCGCCGGGGAGCCCTCATGCTCACAATCTCCATCAAGCACCCCGATGCGGAAAAATTTATTGATGCCAAGCTGGAGCAGGGAAAAGTTACTGCGGCCAATGTGTCGGTAAAAATTGACGACGAATTCATGCAGGCTGTCATTGAGGGCAAACCATATATTCAACAGTTTCCTATTGACAGCTCCAATCCGATGATACGGAAGGAAATTGATGCCCGGGCACTCTGGAAAAAAATCATTCACAATGCCTGGAAATCAGCCGAACCGGGAGTACTCTTCTGGGATACCATCATCAGGGAATCGGTAGCCGACTGCTATGCCAAATTTGGATTCAAAACAGTTTCCACCAATCCCTGTGGTGAAATTCCACTTTGTCCATACGACAGCTGCCGCCTGCTGGCCATTAATCTATACAGTTATGTGGAAAATCCCTTCACATCAGAAGCCCGCTTTAATTTCGAAAAATTCCGCAAACATGTCCATTACGCCCAGCGTATCATGGACGATATCATCGATCTGGAACTTGAAAAGATTGATGCCATCCTGGATAAAATAGCCAACGACCCGGAAGATATGGAACTCAAGAGGGTTGAGAGAAAACTCTGGGAAAATATCCGGGTAAAGGCTGAAGAAGGCCGTCGCACTGGTATAGGAATTACAGCCGAAGGTGACATGCTGGCTGCACTGGGGTTGCGTTATGGAAGTGATGATGCCATTGACTTCTCTACTGAAGTACATAAAACCGTAGCTCTGGAAGCCTATCGTTCATCGGTTGAAACAGCAAAAGAAAGAGGCCCTTTCCCTATCTACGACCCGCAGCTTGAAAAGGACAATCCTTTTATCCTCCGGCTCAGAAAGGAAGATGAAAAGTTGTACCATGACATGGTAAAATACGGACGCCGGAATATTTCCCTGCTTACCATTGCCCCTACAGGTACAACCAGCCTGATGACGCAAACTACCTCCGGCATTGAACCCGTGTTCCTTCCGGTGTATCGGCGCCGGCGCAAAGTCAACCCCAATGACGCTTCTGCTAAGGTAACTTTTGTAGACGAAGTGGGCGACAGCTGGGAAGAATATTTTGTTTTCCACCATAAATTCGAAGTATGGCTCCAGGTTAACGGTTACAATGTAGAAGAAGTGAAAAAATATCCCCTGGACAAAATCCAGGAACTGGTAGCAAAATCACCTTACTACAAAGCCACCTCAGCCGATGTTGACTGGGTTAACAAGGTTCGTATGCAGGGAAACATACAGAAGTGGGTTGATCATTCCATCAGTGTTACCATCAACCTACCGGAAAATGTAAGCGAAGACCTTGTGAACGAACTGTATATCACCGGCTGGAAAAGCGGGTGTAAGGGAATTACGGTTTACCGCGAAGGATCCCGCTCGGGGGTGCTCCTTTCGGCCAAGGAGAAAAAAGAAAAGACGGATGAACCTGATCCCCAGAGCTTCAAACGTCCCCGTGAACTCGAGGCCGACATCATCCGATTCAATAACAACAACGAACGGTGGATTGCTTTCATTGGCCTCAAAGACGGCAGACCTTATGAAGTCTTTACGGGTATTGAAGATATCGAGAAATTTCCTATACCGCCTTCCATTACCCACGGAAAAATTATCAAGGTAAAAGACGAAACAGGGAAGTCGCGCTATGATTTTCAATACACCGACAAATACGGATATAAAAATACCATAGGCGGGCTTTCCCATATGTTTAACCCCGAATTCTGGAATTATGCCAAACTGATTTCGGGAGTTCTTCGGCATGGTATGCCCATACCCGATGTAGTTAACCTTGTTGCCTCACTCAGCCTCGACAGCGATACAATCAACACATGGAAAAACGGCGTGGAAAGGGCTTTGAAACGATATATTCCCAACGGAACCAAAGCCCGAAAAGGGACCAGGTGCAGTGAATGCGGTTCAGAAGCCCTTGTTTACCAGGAAGGTTGTCTGATCTGCCAGAGTTGCGGATCTTCCAAATGTGGATAAGCAATCCGGCGAATGTTTGAACGCATCAGGGCAAAGGTTCTTTCAGCAGAAATGCTACCCGGCATACGCCAAAAGTTCCGGGATAAAAAAATTGTCTTTTGCACTGGTTGCTTTGATATTCTTCAATCAGGTCATGCGGTATTTTTCAGTCAGTGCCGCGAATTTGGCGATCTGCTGGTAGTTGGAATCGGCCGTGACAGGGTAGTTGAGCAGCTGAAAGGACCTGGCAGGCCCGTTAACCCTGAACAAAACAGGTTGTATCTGGTTGCGGCTCTCGAAGAAGTTTCCTATGCCGTCCTGAACGATACAAGGATTGAAGAGGGGAAAATTGATTTTCGCCATATATTGGAGCTACTGCGTCCCGACGTATTTGTTCTCAATGATGACGATACCGCCATAGAACCCAAAAAGAAGCTCTGTGAAAGGCTGGGAATTGATATGCGCTTCGTAAAACGCGAAGTGCCGCACGAACTGGAACCTACGTCTACTACCCGCATAATTGACAAGATCAATTTTGCCTGGAAAGCCCCTCTGCGCATCGATTTTTCCGGTGGCTGGACAGATGTTCCTTTTATTATGCAAGGGAAAAAAGGATATGTATCTAATGTGGCCATTTCCCCTCTTATTGAACGGAAGGGTGGTAAACTCAATTTTTCAGGCTATCCGAGAGGCAGTGGCCTGAGTACCTCCACTGCCGTAAAGCTTCTGGAAATGATCAGTGCCAAAACATACAATGCTGAATCGAAAAGCCTTCAGGTCATTGCTGAAGACCTCTTTAACCTCGAAAACCGTGAGTTAAACTGGGCCATTGGGCGGCAGGACCAATATTCCATCGTCTACGGCGGATTCCATTGTTTTGAATTCGGCACCGATTATGCCCGTCCTGTCATATCGGATATTCCTATCAGCATCCTGGAAGACTTTCAGAAAAGACTACTGCTGATTCATACGGGTGTATCCCGCAATGCCCAGACAGCTGTTGAAGAGGTATACCGCAATTATAAAACCCCTGAAGGTTCTTCGGCTATTGACGAATTGGCACGATGTGGTTATGAATTTGCTGTAGCACTGCAAAAAGGAGATTTTGCCCTGTGTGCCGAAATCATGAACCGTAATTTCGCTGCGCAGAAGAAACTCGCCCGGTCAACATCCAATGATTTTATTGAAGAAGTATATCAGTTTGCATTGACAAACGGAGCTTTGGGAGGGAAAATATGCGGCGCAGGAGGTGGAGGGGCTTTTGTCTTTATTACCCCGGATCCGGAGGCACTTAAACATCAGATTAAAAACCGCTTCGTTGAATGCTTCGAGATAGATTTTCGTTTCGAATACCGCAATGTTAAAGAACTGAACAAGGTCTGAGCACCCGACCACCAGACACGGGCATGCCTCAATTTACTCCGCTAAATGGTTGATGAACATTACAGGTCATTTGTACAGGATATTCCCTGATTTCCCCGATTTATCCACATTGACAATTCTTTGATAATTCCGGATAAAATTAGATATTTCGTGCTGTTTTGCTATTTAAATCCGGCCAATATGGGAAAGTACAATATGCGGTTCATTATACCGGTAGCTCTGATAGCGGCAATGGGTGGCCTCCTTTTTGGTTACGACTGGGTTGTTATCGGTGGAGCAAAACCGTTTTATGAGCGCTTTTTTGGTATAACCGGCAATCCGGGTTTACAGGGTTTTGCCATGAGTTCAGCCCTTATCGGATGTATTTTTGGCGCCGCTATCTCCGGATGGGTAACCGACCAATACGGACGTAAAATTTCTCTTCTTATTTGTGCCTTGCTCTTTACGGTTTCCGGACTTGGAACCGGTATGGCTGATCACTTTGGCTCTTTCATTTTCTGGCGCATCCTGGGCGGATTTGGTATAGGTATAGCCTCTGCTGCTTCACCGGTATATATAGCCGAGATTACACCCCCTGCTTTCCGGGGAAGCTTTGTTTCACTTAACCAGCTTGCCATAGTGGTCGGAATCCTTGCTGCCCAGATTATCAACTACCTGATTGCAGAACCGGTGCCGGAAGGAGCAACGGACGTCATAATAAGTAGCTCATGGAACGGACAGACAGGCTGGAGGTGGATGTTCTGGGCTGAGTCATTTCCGGCATTTCTCTTTTTTCTTCTTGCCTTTTTCGTTCCTGAAAGTCCGAGGTGGCTTATCAAAGAAGGAAAAACGGAAAAAGCTCTTTCCATTCTATTGCGTACCGGCAGCAGCGATTATGCTTCCAACGCTTTTCAGGAAATTTCCGGAACACTTGCCCGTGAAAAGCAGGGTTTCAGCCTGTTACGCCTGATGAACAGGAAAGTGCGAAAAGTGGTTCTGCTGGGAATAGCCCTTGCCGTTTTTCAGCAATGGTGCGGCATCAATGTAGTATTCAATTATGCCGAAGAGGTATTCTCCTCAGCCGGCTACAGTATTACATCCATGCTGTTCAATATTGTGATAACAGGCATTATCAATCTGATTTTTACGTTTGTTGCTATCCGTACGGTTGATTCGGCTGGAAGAAAAAGCCTTATGTTGATTGGTTCAGCAGGGTTGGCAATTACCTATCTCATTCTGGGTGCCGGATATTACTTTGGGTTCAAAGGGATGCCAATACTTGTTATGGTTGTGATTGCCATTGCTATATATGCCATGTCGCTGGCTCCGGTAACATGGGTGGTTCTTTCGGAAATCTTTCCCAACAGTATCCGGGGCTCAGCTATGGCAGTTGCAACTTCTGCTCTGTGGATTGCTAGCGCTGTGCTGGTCATCACTTTTCCCTATCTTCATCGTTTGCTGAAGGCATCCGGAACTTTCTGGGTCTATTCCGCTATCTGTATTGCAGGTTTCCTTCTGATTTTCTTCAGGCTTCCTGAAACCAAGGGGAAATCGCTCGAAAAAATTGAAAGCCTCATGCAAACCTAAAACAGTATGCATGCTGAATTAATATAACCTAAAATCCCCTCTATGAAAATATCGCATACCATTTGTAGCAAAACAATGGACTTTCTCCTCATTGGTTTTTCGCTGATAACAGGTTTCGTCTGCAGCTCCTGTCATCAGGTCAGGTATGACAGCATTAACCTTTCGGGCACATGGAGATTTCAGATTGACCGGAATGACACCGGAGAGTCACAGCACTGGTATTCCATCCTCCTGCCCGATTCGGTTATTTTACCCGGTTCAATGGCCACCAACAGGAAAGGGGATTCTATTACTATCCACACACAATGGACTGGACAGATTGTCGATAGTTCGTGGTTCACATCACCTGAATATGCGACTTACCGGCAACCGGGAAATATAAAAGTACCTTTCTGGCTTCAACCCGAGACATACTATAAGGGATCTGCCTGGTACCAGAAAGAAATTGAGATTCCTGACGACTGGAAGGATAAAATGATGGAACTGTATCTGGAGCGATGCCACTGGTATAGCAAAGTTTGGATTGACAGTGCAGAGGTTGGAACCGCCAATTCCCTCTCCACCCCACATACCTTTTTGCTTCCTTCTTTCGTCAGACCGGGGAAACATTTGCTTTCTGTTCGGATTGACAACAGAATCCATGATATAGACGTTGGACAAAATTCGCATAGTATTTCTGACCATACACAAACCAACTGGAATGGGATAGTGGGAAAAATGGAGCTTATTGCCAGGCCAAAGGTCAGCCTGGAAAATGTGAAAATTTATCCCGACATTCCCGGCAGGCAGATAAAAGTAGTCATCGGCATTTTCAACCACACCGAAAAACCGGTTGCTTGCAAAATCAGTCTTCGGGCTTCCCCTGAGAAAAATAACCCTGCTCCGGCTTCAGAAAAGATCCGATTGCAGAAAATATGCAGTCCGGGTCTCACTGTTGTGGAAGGAAAAGTACCCATGGGAACCAGTCCTGCGCTGTGGGATGAGTTTCGTCCAAACCTTTATTCACTGCATATTCTTCTTGAATCGGAGAAAGGTAAGGATGTGCAAAAGGAATTATTTGGCATGCGGGAATGGGCTACGCAAGGCACACAGTTCCTGCTCAATGGCAGGCCGGTTTTTCTGAGGGGTACACTTGAATGTGCCATTTTCCCCGAAACGGGATTCCCTCCAACGGATACAGGCTCATGGATGCGTATATTCAGGATTGCAAGAGCCCATGGACTAAACCACATGCGGTTCCATTCCTGGTGTCCTCCGGAAGCCGCTTTCATCGCAGCTGACTTCTCAGGCTTTTACCTGCATGTGGAATGCGCTTCCTGGGCAAACCAGGGATCATCCATCGGGGATGGAAAACCAATTGACAACTACCTTTACGAAGAAAGCAAGAGAATTGTTGACGCCTACGGAAACCATCCTTCGTTCAGTTTTCTCCTTTATGGCAACGAACCGGCAGGAGAACACCAGGAACAATGGCTTACAGGATTTATTACCTACTGGAAGAAAAAGGATACACGGCGTTTGTATTCCAGCGGCGCCGGCTGGCCTCTTCTTCCGGCGACCGATTTCAACAGTACAGCTGAACCACGCATTCAGGGCTGGGGACAGGGTCTTTCCAGTATCATCAATGCCCTGCCTCCTAAAACCGATTATGACTGGGAAAACATTATTTCCAGGTATAATAAACCCACTGTCAGCCACGAAATCGGGCAATGGTGTGTGTACCCCGATTTCAGGGAAATTGACCAGTACAAAGGGGTTCTGAAAGCCCGTAATTTTGAAATTTTCCGCGACAGGCTCAATGAACATGGTCTGGGTTATCTTGCTGATAGTTTTCTTCTTGCTTCGGGCAAATTGCAGGTTTTATGCTATAAAGCTGACATCGAGGCTGCCCTGCGAACCAAAGGTTTCGGCGGCTTCCAGCTGCTCGACCTCCACGACTTTCCGGGGCAGGGTACAGCTCTTGTCGGAGTTCTCAACGCCTTCTGGAATGAAAAAGGTTATGTTAAACCCGAAGAATACCGTCGTTTTTGCAATAGTACCGTACCTCTTGTGCGCCTCCCAAAGATGATATATACAAATGCCGAAACTCTTCGTGCGGAAGCCGAAATAGCCCATTTCGGCGAAAAAGAACTTATCGGAGTAACTGCGGAATGGACACTCTCCAATCAGGAGGGGGAAACAGTTGCAAGAGGCCAGTTCCCGACAACAGATATTCCGATAGGAAACGGTATCAGGCTGGGAACAATTGAACAGCCGCTATCAATCATCAGTAAACCTTCCCAACTTTTGTTGACGCTGAAAGCAGGTGAATATGAAAATGCATGGAATATCTGGGTATATCCTGCCCAATTGCCACGTTTGGATGATTCCGTTCTGGTTTCTCAAAAGCTGGATAAAAAAACCATCGACTATCTCAACCAGGGAGGCTGTGTTTTGCTTACCATCAAAAAAGGAGATATAGCCCCTCAGGCAGGAGGGAATATAGCAGTCGGCTTTTCAAGTATTTTCTGGAATACAGCCTGGACGGGAAAACAACCTCCCCACACACTTGGAATTCTTTGCAACCCGAAGCATCCTGCACTGAAAGAGTTTCCAACAGAATACCACAGCAACTGGCAGTGGTGGGATGCCATGTCGCATGCCAATGCCATCGACATTTCCGATATGAATAGTTCCGTTGAACCAATTGTCCGTATAATTGACGATTGGTTTACCGCCAGATCGTTGGTGCTTATTTTTGAAGCAAAGGTTGGAAAAGGGAAAATTATTGTTACAGGAGCCGATCTTCTCACCAATGCTGAAGACAGACCAGAAGCCCGTCAATTGCTTTACAGCCTGAGAAAGTATGCAAGAGGGACCCTGTTCCGGCCTGTAACCAGAATGTCGTTAGAAGAACTGAAATCGTTGTTCCGCAAATAGGGAACCGGTTCTACCCGGCAGTATTCTCCCCGATAAAGTTTCGGATTACTATTGCTGCCTCCAACCCATGCGTGCGGGCATTCGTTTCCAGGTCAACAACCCTGCACTGAGGGAGTTGCTCTGCCAGCAAATGCATGTCGTTATGATGATGCAGTGTATCTTGTGAAGCCGTTATCAGTAAAACTGGTATCCTTATCTCTGACAGCGTATGCCAGACATTGTACGATGCAATTCCCCGTATGGTTTTTGCCAGTTTTCCGGCATCAGCTGCGTCCAGAACACGTTGCTGAATTTCATGCATTTCAGGATCCGATTCGGTATTGACATGCTTTTTCCGAATATACGATTTTAAAAATGGCCTGACAACCGGAAAAAGCGGAACAGCAATATAAGAAAACGGGATCAGCCATGATGGAAAAGGAAAACGGGCACTCGGACTCACAAGAACAGCACAGCATGGCTTTTCGACAATTTTGCTGAAGGCTTCCAAGAAAACTGCCCCACCCATGGAATATCCCAGTACTGCATATGAACTTTGTTCTGGCAGAATCCGGGAAATAATTTCAGCAACATCATTTGCCAGATCTTGCATTGCAAATTGATGGTTTCTGCCAGTTTTGCTGCTGTTTTTTTCACGGGTTTCAATCAGAAATATTTTGAAATGCATGCGCAAATCATCCAGTAGCAGGCTGAAATTTTCAGGAACAGACCCCAGCCCCGGAATCATAATAAGCGGCATGGTTTCCCCGCAAGATGTTTGTGCTGAAATCATTACCCTGAGCAATGCACCATCTGCAACACGAATATATGTTATGTTCCATCCATCAATCTGATTATCAGTTAATGCCTGCATAAATTTTACTAAGGTAAGGAATGTGAAAACGCAGGATATAATATCCAGGGTGCTGATTAACCCCGGTGAAAATACTATCTTTATCCATTCAAAACATCAATTACTTTTGAAATAATTCAGGTTTAAGAAACGAATCCGATCAGAAATGAATATTAGTCTACGGTCTGAAGTATATCCTCAGGACGTTGAAAATGTCCGGAACATAGTGGAATCAACCGGTTTCTTTTATCCCCATGAGGTAAAAATTGCCGTCGAACTGGTGGAAGAAAGGCTCAGCAAAGGACCCGCCAGTGGATATGAATTTCTTTTCGCCGAAGTCGACGGAACAACTGTCGGATATTCCTGCTTCGGTTTAAACCCGAGTACAAAAAAGAGTTTTGACCTTTACTGGATTGCCACTTTTAAGGACTTACGGGGAAAAGGTATAGGTAAATTCCTTCTGGAAGAGACCTGCAGAAAAGTAAAGGAAATGGGCGGAACAGCGATCTACGCCGAAACTTCCGGAAGACCAATGTATAAACCAACCCGTATGTTTTACGAAAACAACGGATTTATCTGTGAAGCGGTTCTTAGAGATTTCTATGATGATGGCGACGACAAGCTGATTTTTGTCCGAAGGCTATAAAAGGGAAAAGGCACTGAGTGCCAGATGACCAGCTTACCTGAAAAAGGAAATCAATAAAAACACGTTAAGAAGCGTTACAATGCCGGCAACGGAATACAGCAATATTTTGTTCAACAACGTATTCTTGTATTTTCCCATTACTTTTTCGGATGAAGTAAGGTAAATCTGAAGGAAAATGGTTACCGGTAACTGCATACTTAATATCATCTGACTGATAATCAATCCTTTCAATGGATTCCTGATCAACAATATGATGACAGCTGCCAGAAAAAGGGAAATGATCACACCGGTACGGGAGTGGTTGTCTTTGATGTCGAAAGGTTCCTGATAAATACCGGCGAAAATCGATCCGGCTGCCATAGCCGATGTAATGGTAGAAGAAAGTCCGGCAAAAAGCAGCGCAATGGCAAAAACAAACGACGCACTGCCTCCGAGAAGAGGTACAAGAAGTTCCTTGGCCTGGGGAAGTTCCGTCACAGGGGTATTATGAGCATAAAATGTAGCAGCTGCGAGAAGGATCATGGCACTGTTGATTGCCCAGCCCACCAGCATGGAAAACAGGGTATCGGTGAACTCAAAATCCAACTGCCGTCTGATGGTTTTGTCATCTTCCAGATTCCATTGCCTGCTTTGAATGATTTCGGAGTGCAGGAACAGATTATGAGGCATCACAACAGCTCCCAGCACACTCATAATAATAATCATGGAACCGGCAGGAAAAGACGGTACCACCCAGCCTGTTATGGCTTCATTCCACGAAATATCAGCCAGAGAAAGTTCATAAATAAAAGATAATCCTATGATTGACACAAAGCCGATTATCCATTTTTCAATAGCCTTATAGGAATTGGTAAGGAGCATGATCAGAACAAACGCCAGAGTAAGGATAACTCCGGCAAAAAGAGGAATATGAAACAGCATATTCAATGCAATGGCACTTCCCAGGATTTCAGCCAGCGAAGTTGATATGGACGCCAGCATGGCTGTGAGCAGAATACCTACCGAATAAGGTTTACGGACAAAGCGTGTTGTGGCCTCCGAAAGGCATAAACCGGTTGCTATGCCCAGATGCGCAGCATTGTGCTGAAGGAGGATAAGCATGATGGTTGATAAAGTTACCATCCAGAGCAGACTGTAACCAAAACCCGCACCGGCAGCCAGGTTCGATGCCCAGTTCCCGGGATCAATGAACCCCACGGTCACCAGCAAGCCGGGTCCAATGTACTTCAACAGGTCCAGCCCTCCAAAGCGGGGCCTATGTCCCCTTGTATCAAAAAACCTTTGAATGCTTTTTCTGATTGACATATTTGGCCAGTTTCTTAATAAACGAAAATACGGTAAATTGTTCAAGGATGAAATACGTATTTTTGCAATAAACTGAGACATTATGAATAAGTGGTATTTCCCGGCATGGCTTCTGCCAGTAGCCTTTTCTCTCATGATTTCCTGCAAGGATAACACAGAGCATCCAAAGGATGAAACTGTACGTTATTATTCATATAATCAGTTTTGCATGGGGGTTGACCTGTCGTATGTAAATCAGCTCGAAGATTTCGGGGCTGTTTACAAAGATTCAGGAAAGGTGGGCGATCCATACAGGATATTTCGCGTCCATGGGGCCAATCTGGTCAGACTGCGGCTATGGCACAATCCCACATGGATACGGGATCAGGTTTATAAAAGCGATACCGTGCCATTATACAGTGGCCTGAATGATGTAAAAAAGAGCATCCGGAGAGCAAAAAACCTCGGCTTTGCAGTCTGCCTTGACTTTCATTATTCCGATATCTGGGCAGATCCTACCCGTCAGACGCCACCTTCGGCCTGGGCCGGTATACGCGATTTTGCCGTTCTGAAAGATTCGTTCTATGCTTATACTTACTCTACTTTGCACAATCTGGCAGTGGAAGGATTGCTGCCTGACATGGTTCAGCTGGGAAATGAAATCAACTGCGGATTGTTTTACACCAACACGGAACAAGGCTTTCCTTCCGTAAACTGTTGCGACGGAAAATGGGTTCAGCTCGGGGAACTTCTTAACGAAGGAATCAGGGCTGTCAAAAATGTATCTTCCGAAGAAGGCACCTCCATTGAGACTGCACTGCATATTGCCGACCCGAAAAATGCACAATGGTGGTTTGAACAAATTACCGGCAGTGCTCACGTAAACGACTTTGATATCATTGGCCTTTCATACTATCCCTTATGGCACACCACCGTTTCCTTTGATAATCTGGCCATTGTCATCAGAAATCTGAAAAATACCTTCGGAAAGAAAATTATGATATTTGAAACCGCCTATCCATGGACAACAGAATACGCTGATACCTATTCCAATGCTTTCGGAAGCCAGCCTCCTTTGCCAGGTTATCCCTTTACGGCAGGCGGGCAGTACAATTTTATGGTCTCCCTTTGCCAGAAGGTTATCAGCGGAGGCGGGAGCGGAGTGATTTACTGGGAACCTGCCTGGATTACTTCCCGCATGAAAGATCTCTGGGGAACCGGGTCAATCTGGGAAAATGCCACTATGTTTGATTTTGAAGGAAACACTCTTCCTTCCATCAACTACATGAATGCAAACTATAAAGGCCTCTGAACCGGTTTGTTTAATCGGAAAGCTGGCTCCTGAACTTCAAATAATCAGGATTCTTTGGATCAATAATTCCATAAATGGCAACGAAGTGACGGGCTGCCTCCCGATTACCCGCCTGCAGGCTTCTGTTAGTATAGGTATAAGCCATTATGCTGAGATAGGCCAACAGGCGCTCATGCATCGCCTTTTTCAGACCATCGGACGAACCGTCAAGTTTTGACCGTAAAACATTTGCTTCCTTTCTCCACCAGGCAGTATCTTTTTCGGTGAAAGCTTTCTGGTATTCCATACGAAGCATTTCTTCCATGCGCAATACCTGTTCCTTTTCGGTAAGGTATTTTCGAAACTCCGAGGAAGAAGAAATTGCTCTGACCTTTTTCCGGAAAATACCAGCCTCTTTGTAACCTGACAGAAGAGAAGCTCCCCTTTCAGCCCATGCAAATTCATCCGCAATATTTCGGTTCTGATGATAATACCTGAGAGAATCGATCAGGGAGTTTTTCAAACAGGTGACGATACGGTGATCAGTTGCAACAATTCCCTCCTGCATGGCCTTCAGATGAAGAAACAGCAGAGCGAGGGCAAGCTGTTCCCGGGAAGGCCAGGCATGAGCTCCATGGAATATACTGGTATAAACACTGAACTTTGTTCCTTTTAGCTGTTCGGATAACGCTTCCACCTCGCTGTAGTTAAAATCTCCGTCACCGGCAAGTGCGGCCATCACAAACGGACGTGTACCGGAAGCAGGCTGAAAACCAGGCAATCCGGCGCTGCAGGATATAACCCCCCTTATGTTGCTCCAGGAAAGTGCCAGGGAAGCAGCTATTCTTCCTCCTCCCGAAAACCCTGCGGCATAGATCCGCGATGAATCAATACTGTACCGGCCTATAACATCCCCGTAAAAGGTTTTGACAACGTACTCAATATTGGCAACGCCATTGGCTGAATTATTGGATCCTGCAATGATGTACCCCAGTTTCCCGGCAGTGCCACAAAAAAGGCTGACGGGCAAACGTCCATCGGCGTGGGGATCAAAACATAATAAAACAGGCCATTTTTTCTCAGGGGTATAGTTTGCGGGCAGATAAACCTCATATGACTGGGTACTGTCGTACCGGCAGGTTACTTTGAAAATGCGATTCGTATCAGCATCACCCTGCCATAAATCAGTACAGTTTTTCGGCTTTTCCGAGCAGGCAAACAATAATAGGGGCAGGGACACTATCAGAAAATAATTTTTCTTCATATACCCGGAATTAGTCTGAATTTTGATTCTTTATCCCAAATATTGCATTAGAAAAATTTCTAATGCAATGCGATTAAGAAAAATCAACTTTCCCGGTTTGCTGGCGCTGCACCAAAAAAGTGATTTTTCTAAATCGGGATAACCTCAAATAATCCATTGGTTCGCTCCTTCTGAGAGCTCCCAATGAATAATTTGGGGTTATATTTCTGAGCCGCATAAGGGCTTCAATAAAATAATAATCGGCATAAATGATGGGGACATCTACTTCTGAATTTTGTGGTTTGCTTCCTACTGAGTGGTCAAGGATTGCATCCGATTCCTCCGGAGCCAGATAATGCCCTGTCAGTGATGCAAGAATATGACAGGCCGACCGAAGATAGAAAGAAGCTTTTTCCTTGTCAGGGGTGAACGAAGAAAGCTCAACAAGGGCAGAAGCAGCAATGGCAGCGGCAGATGCATCTTTTGGTTCATTGGGAATACCGGGCGCATCAAAATCCCAGTAAGGAACTCTGTCAGCCGGAAGACGCTCGATAAAATGATCAGCGAGATGCTGTGCAGTCGTTAGAAATTCCTTCATTCCGGTCTCACGGTAACACATGGTGAAGCCATAAATACCCCATGCCTGGCCGCGTGCCCACATTGATTCATCATTAGCTCCCTGCCACGTTTTCAGGCTGTCAACTTTGCCGGTTTCATCATCATATACCACAACATGTACCACCGAGTAGTCAGGCCTGATCTGGTTTTTCATTGTTGTAAGGGCATGCGTTATTGCAATTTCCTTATATTGAGGCCTTCCGTTCCCTGCTGCCCAGAAAAGAAGTTCCAGGTTCATCATATTGTCAATAATGGTATTGTGTTTCCACCCTCGGTTCTTTCTTTGCCATGGCCACGAAAGGATGGTTCCTGCGTTTGGATTGAACAGTGTAACCAGGGAATCGGTGGTTTCAAGCAATATTTGTTTATAAAGCGAATCTCCTGTTATCCTGAATCCGTTCCCGAAACTGCAGTACATCATAAAACCCAGGTCATGATTCTTTTCCGGCATCTTTTTCACCGGCTCAAGGTAAGCAGTCCAGTGACGGGCCTGGTTCAGAAGACCGCTATCTCCGCTGTATTCGGCCATATACCATAAAATTCCCGGCCAGAAACCACTGGTCCAGTCATAAATACCAACGGTCTTCCACTTTCTGTCGCCCTGCGGAATCATTCGCGGCATCCGGGCAGTGTCGGGCAGATGCTGAAGTGTACGCACAACCTTCTGATTGGCCATCCGCAACCATGGATCAGGCCGGAAGCAAACTTTTTTCCTGCATGATGGCAAGGAGATCAAAATCAAAGCAAATGCAAAAAGCACTATCCTCTTCATTGTCTGGAATAAAATGCAGTTAGTAAGTCAATTTTCCCTACGGCTAAAGGTAAGGATAAATTTTCTTTGTCGGATTCCGGGAATCTTACAGTATATCGATGGAAAGTTGTTAAAAATTGATGAAATTCGTTTGAAAACAAAGGAATTCTTTTTATTTTTAATTCATTATCAACTGAAGCTCAAGACAATATGAAACGACTAAAATTCATGAAAGGAATTTCTTTATTTTTTTTGTTTTTACTGATAAGGTTTTCGTTCATGAATGCTCAGTATTATTACAATGATGCTCTCAACAAAGAAGACTCATACCGCAAGTTTGCCATTACGTCAGGTCTTCTTCAGGGGGGAGGTTCCCTGATAGGTGCCGATTTAGAAATGCTAATCGATAAGAATGTTGGTATTCAGGCTGGTGCCGGTGTGCTTGGATTTGGAGCAGGTTTAAATATACATTTCAAACCTTCCATACGCAGCTCGTTTATTTCAATTCAATATTGGCATCAGGGCGTTGGTGAATACTATACCCAGAGTGTTCTGGGTCCGACATTTGTTTTCCGCGGGAAAAAATGGTTTACAGCCCAGCTGGGAATTGGCTTTGCAGTCGATAAGGGCATGGCATGGCCTGAAAGCGTGAAACAACCACCGGCAATGCTTTTATATTCCATCGGAGCATATTTCCCTTTCTGAGCAATCAGTTCCCATTAAATTCCTGCTCCTTGATCGCGCATCATAATCCATGAGGCATTAAAGCCTTGAAAATTTCATTTTTATAACTTAATCAAATCCATGGCAATAAGGAGAAAATAAAGAAAGGTCATGAATTCCTATGTATAAAATTTCCGGCCGTCTCATGTTACCCTCAGTGAAATCACATCTTCCTCCTTT
>JAKPTE010000022.1 GCA_029571215.1 Bacteroidota bacterium | reverse complement strand
AAGTTGATTGCCATGAAAAATTTGATTTTCTTATTGGCATTCCACTTACTGAAATTTCGACACCGTTTGTCGTATATTCATTTCCGTTGACTTTTCGGCTGTTAAATCCCGAAGCAGAAGAAATCGGCAAATCAAGTATCTGATTAAGGTCCTTCACATTGTAATATGTTAGGTCAAAGCTGAGTCGATTTTTCAGAAAAGAAGCAGAAAGGCCGGTTTCGAAGGAAACAGATTTTTCTGGAGCAATATCTTTGTTGAGAAGGCTTCCAGGATAACTCAGCATGGTTAAACCACTGTATGTTCCAATATTTTCATAATAAGGTGAAATCTGGTACGGACTCAAATCATTTGACACAGTGGCCCATGAGCCATAAATTCTCAACAAATCAATGGTTTCAGGAAGTTTTACCAGATTCGAAACAAGAATGCTTAATGAGACAGAAGGATAAAAATATGAATTGTTTTGTTTGGGAAGAGTTGAAGACCAGTCATTACGAGCCGCAAAATTCAGATAAATTGCATCAATAAAATCCAAATCAACTGCTCCGTAAATACTTCTGATCTCTTTCTTTTGGACATAAGTAGATGCTTTAACCGGACCTTTTGTATTATTAAGACTATAGACCCAGGGTACAATTAGTCCGTCAGTTGCATTATATTCCTGACTGTACTCAGTATACATATCGGATCCGCCAGCATTAACGGTCAGATTGAGAAAACGGGAAAATGCCTGCCTGTAAGTAAGAAGGATGTCATTATCTGTTGTGGTCCATGCAGAATTCCAAGTTTTGTAATCTCCATCGCGAGGGTCTCCATAATTTAGGTAGGATTTTGGGCTGGCCCTGTCTTCAAACAGCCCTGTTCGAACAGCTGACGAGCGGCCCTGTATACTAAAGTTATTGGTAATATCCCACTTAAGTTTTATTTGTCCGTTCAGTTTGTCTTCATTATACTTTTGATTGAGTTCGTATGCTGCAAAATATACGTTATTGTACCATGCGTAGTTGAAATTTGCCTGGCGATATCCTTCCTGTCCCGGAATATATAAATGTCGCTTAAGATCTTTCCCGTTTACATCATCCCCCATCCAGATAAGGATAGTATACATATGATTTTTTGGCCCGTAACCATAACGGGGATAATTGGGTGAGTATACCTTATTATAATTTAATTTTCCATCAAAAGTGAGGGTATTGGATAATTTTGTCGTTGTGGTATAGGATAATCCACCCAGATGAACAAAGGAATTTGGCACTTGCCCGTCCTGTTTTGTATAACTGGCTGAAAAACGCTGCGATAATTTTTCTCCTTTATAGGCCAATGCGAAATCAGTAGTTGAAACCAAACCTGTTTCCAGAAAATCTTTTAAATTATTGTGATATTCCCAGGGAATCGGAACCCTTGAATAGCGAAGTTTGTCATCGTACTTTGTCCCGTAAACATCACCCCACCATGGGATTATTTCTCCAGTCACATTATCTTTTATTGGACTGTTCCACTGTGCAATTTTTTTTCCTGGTTCAAATTTTGGCCCCCATATCATATCACCATCATTCACACCACCATCCTGGCCATCCCAAAATTCATACTGGCCATTTGAACCGTTTCCATATTGGGTTTGTGTTTTTGGCCAAACTGTAAAACCGGCCGTAATCATTGTATTGTTTGACAGAATAATTTCAAGTCCTTCTTTACCTGCTTTCTTGGTTGAGATAAGAATTGCTCCGTTACGTCCTCGCGAACCGTAAAGAGCTGATGCGGTTGTTCCCTTAAGCACAGTAACATTGTCTATATCTGATGCCGTAAGATCAAAAAAATTTGTGCTTACTGGTATATCATCAATGACAATCAAAGGTGTTTTACCTCTTAGAACAAGCGTAGGACTCTGAAATATACCGGTAGGATTATTAACTGTTAATCCGCTGACCTGACCAGTAAACAAATTGGCAACATTTAGTGCATTCACCCTGCTTAGCTCCTCGCCTGAAAAATCCTGCACGGAATATCCAACAGCCTTTTTAGCCTGTGTAATCCCAAGGGCCGTGATAACAACCTCATCGAGTCCAACTGTTTTCTCTGTCAGTTGCACATTAATTGTGGTACTCGTACCAACAACAACTTCTTTTCCCTGAAATCCAATGTAAGAGAATACCAGAATAGACGAAGAACCTGAAACACTTAAAGAATAAACACCATCCATGTCAGAAATCGTCCCATTGGTTGTCCCTTTCTCCACAATATTTACCCCTGGTAATGGCTCTCCGCCGGAATCAGTCACTTTACCGGAAACTCTCACTACCTGGGCCTGAATAAAAAAGAGAGTCTGAAAAATTAAATAGGCCAACAAAATCATTTTTTTCATTGTGAATTGTTTTAGGGTTAATATCAAATCATTTTAACGTTCATAAATAATTCAGCCATTTTTTCTGCATTAGAAGCTCGAACAAGTTCTTTTTCAAATTCTCCTGTATCATCCTGTAACAATAGTATGGCCACCTCCAGAATGTGTAACATTCTATCCCTGGCAATTTCAAGAGGCATTTGATTCTCTCTGACATTTTTCCTATAATAGCGATCAATCTTCTTTACACTTTGGTAGATAGCTGGCTTTTTATAGGTAACTTTCTCACTGAAAGACCCTGGAACTGGCTGTGATCTAATACAATAAGAGTTCTCGAATAAATAGAATCTAGCGGCTACTTCTTTTCCAAGTGCATGAGGTCGAATCTCTGACTCATCAATTTTCTGGATTTCCTCCTGAAGCAAGGTATAGGCCCATTTCAAACGAAACTCAAAAACAGGCACCGGATTACTAAGAGAAACGGTCTCTCCGTGAATCTCATTATAACTGACCAGTTTTTGACCATCAGCAAAAGAGGAAGAAACCGTAACAAAAAAAATAATGCATAGAATTGAGCGGTTCATAGTTTTACTTTTTACCGCTGCAAATCTATGCCCCTAGTATTATAGATTTTTTATCAGAAATTTATCTGTTCGTTTTTTGAACCTTAGATTATTCTCTATTGGAACCTAATTATTTCTTATGAAAGCATTAAGTCAATATGAAAATTCATCCAAATCTCCTATTTCAGATAACAAAAATATTCATGTTTTTACAACAAAAATTTAATTTAAATATGATCCCTTATCAGGAAAATTAATCGAAATCTATCGTGACCGTATTTCCCTCCGCATAAAGGAAACATACGAAAGAGCAAAGCACAAAACCGTAGCAGCAATCAGTCCTGTCACCTGAGGCCATACCAGCAAAAGGCTTTGACCCAGCGGCAGAGGACCAGGAATGGTCCCATAAAGTTGCTCCATGGTCAGCGGCCCGAGGCTCCTTACAGATGGCATAAGAAGGGTGGTGGTAGCTTCGCTGAACAACTGGTTGGGCAAAAAGCGCATCAGGGTAAGTCTCAGCTTTTCAAGGAGATACATTTTGTAGGATGCTTCCATAGCCTGATCCGGGCTTAATGCTTTAATAATAAGGCTCACAATCATCGGGTAGAACACCGTGAAAAAAAGCCAGACAGCTATCCCTGCCAGTGCGGCTGTGGCCGGCTGCCGGAAGCGTACCGAAAAAAATATGGACAGGTTCAGCCAAAAGGCCACATAGATAATGCTCAGCAAGAGGAAAAAGATTATGCGAAGAAACTCTTCGGCTGTTGGAGGAATTCCGATGGAAATCAGCCCAAAACCAATCACCAGAAAACCCAGAACAAAAAACATCAGGCTGATGACCTGTAAGGCAGCCAGAAACTTTGCGTTGATAACATAATCTCTGTGCACGGGCTGGGCAAGTAACCGGCTTAATGTGCCCCGGTTCTGCTCGCTGTTGATGGCATCAAACCCAAGGCCTATGCCCAGTAAGGGTCCCAGAAATCCAATAAATACAAAGAAGGGAGGAAGCGTCCCGTCTGAAGCAGTAAATAAGCGCAAAAAGAAAAAAGCCCCTTCCGCATCTTCCGATTTCACTGCTTTCGAAATATTCGACATTGCCGTATACATCGACCCGAGGCAGGTGAGAAAAATCAGAGAAACCAGAATAATAAACCGCCAGCTTGAAAAATGATCAGCCATTTCCTTCCGGACAATTACCCGAAAAGGATGCAGCCCGTTTTTTTCCGGGGTACCTTTTCCTGATGGTTGAAACAATGAAATCAGACCCTGTACAGAGTTCCGAATCCATTCCCTGAACGAAAATGTCAGCTTCCCGGCTTTATCCATTTTTCTGTCCTCCTTCGAAATAGCGATAATAAATATCATCAAGTCCATATTCCCTGCGGCTCAGATGGGTAAGACCAGCCCCGGCCTGTACAAGCCTTGCTGCTACTTCACGACTCACATCTCTGGTACTTTCAATCCGGAACATTCCGTTATCCTTTCGTATTGCGGTTATGCTATCCACATCATGCAGTAAACTACGCACAATACCTTCCGGATCATCATATGAAGATGCTTTTACATCAGGTAAAGGGTCAACAGCAACCTCCGTCTCATAGGCTCTGCCCTCAAACAGTTTTTCCGACAGAGATCTGATATCCCCTTCGGCCAGGAGTTTTCCACCTACAAATATCCCTACCCTGTCGCATACCTGCTGAACCTGATGCAGGAGATGGGATGAAAACAGCACCGTTATCTTTTCTTCCCGGCTGAGTTCCACAATCAGATTAAGAAATTCCCGCACACCCGCCGGGTCTATTCCCAATGTAGGTTCATCCAGGATGATGACCTCAGGGCTTTTGACAAGGGCATCAGCAAGTCCGAGCCGCTGGCGCATTCCGCGGGAATATTTCCCCACCTTCTTCTTTTCCTCACCTCCCAGACCGACCTTTTTGAACAAGCTTATCGCTTTCTCAGTGGCTGCGTCTCCGGCAATGCCATTGAGCTTTGCCGTGTAAATAAGATTTTCAGGCCCGGTAAGGTCATCATAGAAACCTACGTCTTCGGGCAAATAACCAACTTTTCGCTTTACCCCGATAGGGTCGGTAACCGGATCAATATCGCATATTCTCACAGAACCGGAGGAAGGTTCCGTCAGACCCAGCATCATAAGAATGGTAGTCGACTTACCCGCCCCGTTGGGCCCCAGCAGACCAAAAATCTCTCCTCTGCGGATGATCAGATTCAGATTGTCAACCGCAGTAAACGACCCGTATCGTTTGGTCAGATCAGTTAATACGATAATATTTTCCGACACGGCTTATCTCCTCCCATATTTGCGGAACAGATAATAAACACCACTAAGAACGGCAGCAATTATCAAAACACCGATCCAGCCCCAGAGTAAAGGTGTTTTCACAGCCATTCGGAACGCTGCTTTGGAGGATGTTTCGGGCGTCCGGGCTTCCAGGTTGGTCACATAATCGCCCGGTATGGCCTTTTTATCGGCCTTAATGGTGGCAAAAACACGCGTTTCTTCCCCCGGAGCCAAACGGTCAACCCGTTTAGGATTATATACAACTTCCCAGTTAGCTGGTGCTGAGTATTTTAACTCAACATCCCTGAGTTCTGCCGAACCAGTATTACGTAACACCAGTTCAATCTTCCTGTCCTTCCCAGCCGTAACACTCGCACTGAGAAGCCCGGTAGGCGTAGTCAGTTCCATCCCGTACGTGCCGGTAATCACAACTTCAAGAACAGCTTCATCGGAAGTAGCACCGGAAACAGCACGTACCGGAATCTTGTATTTGCCAGCCTGCACTTCTGAAGGCGGTTTGATTTCAACGGTGATCTTTTCCGTACTGTTGGCCTCAACATTTACTGAAGTTACCTGCTTGTAATTCGATTTAAAACTGACAGTCCACCCGCGGGGAGCATCAGCCATAAGTGCATAGAGCTGTTTGTCGGCAGTCCGGTTTTTTAAATCCAGATTAAAGGTGAACGTTGAAGAAGCCTGACCTTCCATGTTCGGCTGATTGGTAGTAAATTCCGTTTTGTACGTACCCTGCTCTGAAATCACTACCGCCAGGGGAAGGGTATGAAATCCCCCGGCTACAATCCGGAAACGGTAGGTTCCTTTATTCACTTTTAAAGGCACTTCTACTTTCAGTGAAAGACTTTTCTTTTCTTTTGGCAGCACGGATATCTGCTGCACATTCCAGCTACCCGATTTAAGAATGAAATTCCAGCCCTTCGGCATGCCCGCAATGGAAATATCAATATTCTTTGTCTGGTCTGTATTGTTTATTACATCAATAGAATAATCGACCGTCTCTCCCGGAGAAACAGTGATTTTTGTGTAGGGTGTATACAACCGCACCCCTTCATCGGCTCTGGAATCAACTGTGGCAACCAGAAAAACCAAACCTGTCAGCAGGAGAAACATTCTGCTGTATGCCTGACAAAACTTCCTGACGTGTTTCATGTTGTATTCAGCTTTATAGACCGGAGCAAATTTATAATCCTGAAAAATACATTGTAATGCCTTACCGGTACAAAGAAGCGGTAAAAGAACAAAAAAAGAATCGCTATCTTTCTGTCTTATAGACTTTTAACACTCAATCGTTAAAAATTTTTAAAAAAATTTAACAACATTTAATCGGGGCATGTTGAAACCAGCCCTTGCAGGTTAATAGGGTTTACCCGCGTGCTCTATCGTTCGCATTTTATATGCCTTTTATACAGTTTCAGAGCTTTGTCAACCACAGATGGCCGCAGATAACCCCAAATGTATTTCAGAGTTGGCTTGTAAACCTAAACAATACACGTAACCCTGACTTCCCATTGAAAAAATGCACAATTTGCCCCGGCAGTTTGATTTAACATACATTTAGCAGGGTTAGACTGGATACCATCACTGTCTGGTAACCCTCTGTGTATTCTTTCGTTGCCCTATCAATGCATCGTCAGGGTTTAATTGAACCTGTAGCCGATATACTGAAACATACAACTTAAATTATTCATTTATTCTGCCTCGCTGAGAGGTCGGTGCAAGGGAACAATTATCAATAAAGTACTTACGGAAGGAATTACCGGTAAAATTTTGGCAAAATAAATTAGAAAATTACATTTGTAGGCATTTTAACAAAATACCATAAAAGGATGAAAACAAGACGATTGTTACTGATGTTGTTTGCATTTCTTGCCCCGCTCACTGCAATGGCAAGCGAAGCTGATTTGAAAATACCCACGCTTAGCCCCTCACAGAATCATCTTTTGCTGGCAGGGTTGCTGGTGTGTCTATTAGGGGGTATTTTTGGCCTTTATCAGTTTCTGAAGGTTAAAAAGATTAAAGCGCATCGTTCAATGCTGGAGGTCTCTCAGGTTATTTTTGAGACGTGTAAGACCTATCTTTTGCAGCAGGGACGTTTTCTCTTAATCCTGTTTCTGATCATTGGTGTGATCATTGCTTTCTATTTTGGTTTTCTGAACCATACAGGAATTGGGGGCGTATTACTGATTTTGTTGTGGACGGTCATCGGGATTTCTGGATCTTACGGAGTAGCATGGTTTGGCATCCGAATGAATACGCTGGCCAACAGTCGTATGGCCTTTGCCTCCCTGGAGCGCAAACCGCTGAAACTTCTGAATATCCCTCTTGATGCAGGAATGAGCATTGGTGTACTGCTCGTTTCAGTGGAACTAATTATGATGTTGATCATTCTGCTCTTTATTCCCCGTGAACTGGCCGGTGCATGTTTTGTTGGTTTTGCTATTGGCGAATCTCTTGGTGCTTCGGCTCTCCGTATTGCCGGAGGTATTTTTACCAAAATTGCTGACGTTGGCTCAGATCTTATGAAGGTCGTTTTCAAAATCAAAGAAGATGACCCGAGAAATCCCGGCGTTATTGCCGATTGCACAGGCGACAATGCCGGCGACAGCGTTGGTCCTACCGCTGACGGGTTTGAAACATACGGTGTAACCGGTGTTGCCCTGATCAGCTTTATTGTTCTTGCCGTCGCCAATGTCGAATACCAGATGACTTTGCTTACATGGATTTTCACCATGCGTATCCTTATGATCATTACGTCGATTTTGTCTTTCTGGCTGAACCGTTTTTACAGCAAGGTGCGCTATGGAGGGAAGGATGATATTGATTTTGAACAGCCATTGACCAACCTGGTATGGATCACTTCGCTGTTTTCCATTGTCGTAACTTTTGTTGCCAGTCATTTTATCATCGGTCCTGCATCGGCCATTGGTGAAGCAAATCCTAACCTCTGGTGGATTCTGAGCATTATCATCAGCTGCGGAACACTTGGAGCTGCGCTCATCCCTGAATTTACAAAGATTTTTACCAGTCCTAAATCCAAACACGTTCAGGAAGTGGTTCAGGCTTCGCGCGAAGGTGGTGCTTCACTGAATATCCTTTCCGGTTTCGTAGCAGGAAATTTCAGCGCCTTCTGGCAGGGAATGGTATTTCTGGTACTGATGCTGATTGCTTATATAGCCAGCCGGAACATACCGGCCGACATGATGATTTATTCCTCGATTTTTGCCTTTGGTCTTGTAGCATTTGGTATGCTTGGCATGGGGCCGGTTACTATTGCTGTCGACAGCTACGGTCCCGTAACTGATAATGCCCAGTCGATCTATGAACTTTCCCTGATTGAGGCTATTCCGGGTGTGGATAAGGAAATTGAAAAAGAGTACGGCTTCAAGCCCGATTTTGAAAAAGCAAAACACTATCTGGAAGCCAATGACGGTGCCGGAAATACTTTCAAGGCTACAGCCAAACCGGTTCTGATCGGAACAGCCGTTGTCGGAGCAACCACCATGATTTTCTCCCTGATTCTTGTTATCAAAAAGAACCTTGGCGTTGATCCCGAATCCGTGCTGAATCTCCTGAATCCTTATTCAATCCTTGGGTTTATTGCAGGAGGTGCAGTGGTTTACTGGTTTACCGGTGCCTCTACCCAGGCGGTTACTACGGGGGCCTATCGGGCCGTTGAATATATCAAACGCAACATTGTGCTGGATGAAAATGCAGAACTGAAAGCTGCAACAGAAAAATCGAAGGAAGTTGTGCGCATCTGTACCAAGTATGCACAGACGGGAATGTACAATATCTTCTTCGCTATATTCTCCTTTGCACTGGCTTTTGCCCTGGTTTCCGCACCGGCTTTTTCCAATAATTCGGTCGATTTCTTTGTGAGCTACCTGATTGCCATTGCCGTGTTCGGTCTGTTCCAGGCTGTATTTATGGCCAACGCTGGCGGTGCATGGGACAATGCCAAGAAAGTAGTAGAAGTGGACCTGAAAGAAAAAGGCACCGAACTGCATGCTGCAACAGTAATTGGCGACACCGTCGGAGATCCCTTCAAGGATACCTCTTCCGTTTCGCTGAATCCTATCATCAAATTCAGTACCCTGTTCGGACTACTGGCCATGGAAATTGCCATTGCCCCGAACTTCAAGAACGCTGCTCCGATAATTGGTGCCGTGCTTTTCCTGGTTGCCCTGTACTTTGTTTACAGATCATTTTACAAGATGCGTATCAAACATCAGGATTAGAAAATTCTTGCTCTTTTCCGAAGGAAGCTGTCCTGCGATACCGGGACAGCTTTTTTCATTTTTATGTTTCCGATCGGGTTTTTGCTATTTCATCGGTTATTTTGAGAACTTTCTGAAAAAAAGCTGCCCTTTCACCTGGCGGCATAACGACCTGATTTTTTCCCAGGTTTATAAGAAGAAGTGGATTCGTTTCATTCAATGACTCAACAATGGCATCATCGTCAAGCACCCCTGTAAGAATTTTTATGGAATGAATCAGGTACAACCTCAATTCTGAGTATTCATCACCGGTTGCGATGAACCTCCACGATTTCTTTTCCCAGTTCATGGCAAGGAATGTTTTATTTCATTATCAATATGCTTTCTTCTTTCTTCCACAAGTTTTGTCAATGTTTCAAAGACAAGCGGATGCATTTTGTATTTTCCTTTCAACATATTGATTACTGTGATATAGTGAAAGCCACTGCAGGAGGCTATTTTTTTAATATCACCATATTTCAGGTATGATTTCAGAGTATGCAATTCATTTTGATTATTATACATTTGCACTAGCTTTTACTATCTTTCTTTATGTTCTAAAGCAAATGTAATAAACAAATTGTTTTTATGCAAAAACAAAATCAACATAATGTTGATTTGGTGCTTCAAAGGCTAAAATCGATCCTTAAGGCTAATACAAATCATAAACTTGCAGAAAGTCTTAATGTCAGTCCACAGGTAATATCCAACTGGAGAAGCCGGAAAACGATTGACTATTCCCTGGTAATAGAATTTGCAAAAAAAAAGAATATTGATCTTGATTGGCTATTCAGCAATGAACCCGATGCAGGTTATCCGGAACCAAAGGATAATAAACAATGTGTGAATGATGAAGCTGGCACCTACACCCAGAATAGCGGGTGCAAAACCTGCCAGGTATATGAGAAGGTGTTCTGCCAATTTGAGCTGATCATTCAGCAGCAGGGGAAAACCATTGAGTTGCTCAGGGATGAGCTCGATACCCTTCGCAAGCTTTATGAAGTTATTCTCAAAAAGACAGAAGACGGCTCCCGTTAGTGTCCGGCCTGGATTTCTTGTTTTGTTCAGCAGGAAGGAAAATCCTAATTTTTGAGTTACAGCATTATATTTTGTCCAGCAGGGCAAGGCACTCGACATGTTTTGTCAGCGGGAAAAAGTCGAACGGTAGAATTTTACAGACAGTATATCCTCTCTCGCAAAGGATTTTTAGGTTTTTTGAAAGAGTTCCCGGGCTGCAGGAAAGATAGGCAATCCTGGAAGGCCTGAGGGTTGTTGTTATTGAATCCAGCACAGGAGGTTCAATTCCGGTGCGGGGTGGATTGGCATAGAGAAGGATTTTTTTCCCGGAGGTTCTTTGTGCTTCAGCCCATGCTTCAACCTGAGGGATCCGTTCACTGCATTTGCCGCGAAGCACCTCTGCTTCAGGAACATTTTTCCTGGCACAGGTTACCGCTTCTCCCGCAAGTTCGATTCCCAGCGTGGGACTTCCCGCTTCGGTCCAGTACCTGAGGCTGTTTCCGGTTCCTGAATACAGATCGATAACCGCAAAATCGGGATCAGGCCTCATCCAGGAAAAGGCTTCCCGGAGAGAGGCATGGTAAAGCCCCGGAATCAACTGCTGAAATGACCGTGGGCCATATTGCATGTTTCTTTCGTCAAACGACCATGGTGAACCCCAAACACATTCCATCGGGGTTTTTTCGAATAACCTGCGTCCGGCCGAGGGATTGCAGTGAATCCACAACCCATCAATGCTGTTGAAAGCAAAGACTTTCTCTGCCTCTCCGTCTATCCACTCTGGTTTGACGAGTTTTTTCCCTTTCAGAATGAGGGTTGCCTGTTTCCCGGCCTGAACATAATATGCCAGGGGAAATTCTTCAGGAGGAGGCAATGCCTGGCTGAGAAACAGGAGAACCTGATTCACTCCTGCAGCATGGACCGGGCATTCCATGACGGGAACGAATTCATTACGCTTTATCATGCCAAACATCCATCTCTTTTCCTGATATCGGGCATGAAGGATGACCTTGTTCCTGTAACCGAGACGTTTCTGTTCCTCGGGTCCGGTAACCGGCTGAACAACATCTTTCCAGGGGGAAAGCGTTTTTTTAATAAAATCTTCCTTTTGCTTCAGACTTTCCTGAGCCGGCATTTCCCGGTGCGTGCAGGCGGGGCAGCCCGGATTGCATCCCGGTGGAAGAAGTGGTCTGCCGTTCATGACGGGAGTTTTTCTTGTTCGGCAAACGCCTTCCGGATTACGCTTGCCGGATCAATGGTTTCTGCAGTATTCTGTGATGCAGGCACACAGTGGGCCATGTATTCAATGTTTTTGTTTTTTTCAGGTGGTGCCCAGGTAAGGTTTTTAATGGCAAAGCCGTACCTGGCACTTACCAATATAATCTTTTGCAATACCATGCGGTGGGCTGCAGAATCTTTTACGATGCCGTTTTTCCTAACGAAATCCTTCCCGGCCTCAAACTGTGGCTTGATGAGAGCAAGGATGCAACCGGAAGGTGCCAGAAATCTTGAAAAACATGGGAAAATGTGTTCCAGGGAAATGAAGGAAACGTCCACCGTAATACAGTCAACTTTCTGATTATGGAGAGCTGTTGGTTCCAGCTTTCTGATGTCGCAGTTTTCATAACTCACTACCCTGGAATCGTGGCGCAACGAATCATGCAGCTGACCTGTACCAACATCCACCGCAAAAACCATCTTTGCTCCGTGTTGCAAAGCACAATCGGTAAATCCTCCCGTGGAAGAGCCAATGTCCAGGACAACCTTCCCGTCGAGACCGATATGAAATTCGTTCAGGGCTTTTTCCAGTTTGTATCCTCCAAGACTTACATATCGCATGGAATCAATTATGGTGACAGCATCCGTCTCATCGACCGGCATAGAGGGTTTTTCAGCCACCAACCCATTAACCAGTACCAGCCCTCTGCTGATGGCATGGTGAGCACGGGTTCTTGTTGGCTGAAGTCCCTTTTCAACTAAATAGATATCGAGCCGATGACGCGGCATAGGCTACTGCTTATTAAAATGCAAAATTATCGAAAAGCAATGTATTTTTGGTCAGGGATACACTGCAATCCAACTTCTGAGACCCATCCTCCATCTCATCCTGCCTGATTATTTCGTGTTCTGTGTTTCGGGTTTCGTGTCGGTGTAGTAAGTTTTGAATAAGTAGTTGTTTTACACCACAGAATTTACAGAAAAATACCGAACAATTTCATGAAAAATCTGTGGCCTTATGCAGCTATCTGTGGCTCACATGCCCCAACTCCTCACCTCTTGGTTTTCGAAAGCTGAAGGCTTAATAAGCAAAGCCACCCACCGAACATTTTATCAACAACCCCACTTCCTTTCTCCTCAATTCATTACTTTTACAAAAGATCCGGATGACGATTAACATTTTGAAAATCAGCAACACAGATGTCAGGTTTTGTTCATCTCCACGTCCATACCCAGTACTCCATACTCGACGGGGCTTCCAATATTTCAGCACTGATTGCCAAGGCGAAAAATGATGGAATGCCGGCAGTTGCGATAACCGATCATGGCAACATGTTCGGTGTAAAGGAATTTGTAAACGAAGCCAACAAACAGGGTATCAAACCTGTTATCGGATGCGAGGTGTATGTTGCTACCCGAAGCAGGACCGACCGCACCGACAAGGAAGACCGCAGCAGTCGTCACCTTATCCTTCTCGCCAAAAACCTTACGGGATACCACAATCTTGCAAAACTGGTCTCTCTGGGATATGTCGAAGGCTTTTACTACAAACCCCGTATCGACAAAGAACTCCTGCGGCAATACCATGATGGACTGATTGCCTCCTCAGCCTGTCTGGGAGGAGAAGTTCCGGAACTTTTTTTCACTGAAGGTGAAACGGCGGCTGAAAATGCCATACTGGAATATGCTGATATTTTCGGAAAAGATTTCTACCTTGAGCTTCAGCGCCATTTTACAGGTGATCCTCAAACAGACAGCGAAGTTTTTGACCGTCAGCAGAAGGTGAATGAATTCCTTGCCCGAATGGCAAAGAAACATGGAATAGGGCTCATCGCAACCAACGACGTGCACTTTGTAAATGCAGAGGATGCGGAAGCCCACGACCGCCTTATCTGCCTGAATACCAATGCCGAAATTGACGACCCTGACCGCCTGAGATATACCAAACAGGAATATTTTAAAACAACAGCCGAAATGGCTGAATTGTTTGCCGATTTCCCCGAAGCACTGGAAAATACAGTTTCAATAGCTGAACAAGTAGAGTCCTATTCCCTGGAACGGGATCCGGTTATGCCCCATTTTCCTCTTCCTGATGGCTTTACTGACGACAATGAATACCTGCGACATCTTACATACGAAGGAGCTGCACGGCGTTACGGCGAAATGGATGAAACCATCCGCGCCCGGATTGACTATGAACTTGGCGTTATTAAGAAGATGGGGTATCCCGGGTATTTTCTTATTGTCTGGGATTTCCTCAGGGCAGCCCGTGAAATGGGAGTAGCTGTCGGTCCAGGTCGCGGATCAGCCGCCGGAAGCGTGGTGGCATACTGCCTTCGTATCACGGATATTGACCCCCTGAAATACGGACTTCTGTTTGAGCGGTTTCTGAACCCCGACCGCATATCTCTCCCCGATATTGACATTGACTTTGACGAAGATGGCCGGGAACAGGTGCTTCAGTATGTTGTTCAGAAGTATGGCAAAGATAAGGTTGCCCATGTGATTACATTCGGAACAATGGCTGCCCGTATGGCCATTCGCGACGTAGCCCGGATCCAGAAGCTGTCTCTTCAGGAAGCTGACCGCCTGGCCAAACTGGTTCCCGAACGACCCGGTGTTACCCTGAAAAAGGCCTACGAGGAAGTCAAAGAACTGAACGAGGCACGAAAAAGTTCTGACCCCCTCGTACGTCAAACGCTCCAGTTTGCAGAAACTCTCGAAGGCTCGGTACGACATACCGGACTACATGCCTGCGGAATTATCATCGGCCGCGAAAACCTGATGAATTATATCCCGGTTTGCACGTCAAAAGATACCGATCTGCTGGTGACCCAGTTCGAAGGCAGCCATATCGAAAGCGTGGGAATGCTCAAAATGGATTTTCTGGGACTAAAAACCCTTTCCATCATCCGCGATGCCATTGCCAATATCAAAGCCTCTACCGGAAAAGAAATCGATATTGAGCATATACCCCTCGATGACAGGGAAACGTTTGAATTGTTCAGCAGGGGCGACACTACCGCCATTTTTCAGTTTGAATCGAGCGGAATGAAAAAGTGGCTCAGGGAACTCAAACCAAACCGGTTTGAAGACCTGATTGCCATGAATGCACTCTACCGCCCGGGACCCATGGAATACATTCCTCATTACGTAGCCAGAAAACACGGCAGGGAAAAAATTACCTACGACTTTCCCGTCATGGAATCGGTACTGAAAGAAACATACGGAATTACAGTGTACCAGGAGCAGGTGATGCGTCTGTCGCAGATCATGGCCGGTTTTACAGGCGGTGAAGCAGACTCCCTGCGAAAGGCCATGGGCAAGAAAAACAAGAAAATCATGGACCAGCTGCGGGAAAAGTTCCTGGCCGGCTGTGCCAAAAACGGACTGAATACGGCCAAAGCCGAAAAGGTATGGACCGATTGGGAAGCTTTTGCTCAATATGCTTTCAATAAAAGCCATTCTACCTGCTACGCCTACGTTGCCTATCAGACAGCCTGGCTCAAAGCCCACTATCCTGCCGAATTCATGGCAGCCGTGCTGAGCAGGAATCTTTCCGATATAAAGAAAATTACACAGTTCATGGATGAATGCCGTAGAATGGGCATCTCTGTTCTCGGGCCTGATGTGAACGAAAGCAACCTGAATTTTACCGTTACTCCTCGCGGGGATATTCGTTTCGGCCTCGCAGCCATCAAAGGTATGGGCGAAGCTGCAGCTGCCTCAGTTATTGATGAGCGAAATAAAAACGGACTTTTTAAAGATATCTACCATTTCGTCGAAAGAGTCAGTCTCTCTTCCCTGAACCGGAA
Source organism: Bacteroidota bacterium (assembly GCA_029571215.1). GTDB lineage: Bacteria > Bacteroidota > Bacteroidia > Bacteroidales > JAAYUG01 > JAAYUG01. The sequence goes on along the minus strand of JAKPTE010000022.1, from coordinate 62,054 downwards.
AAACATGGAAGCCCTGGCCTATGCAGGAGCATTCGATAACCTGCAACATTTCAGGCGCGAACAATACTTCGCTCCTATGGAAGGGGAGCGGGAAGAAACGTTCATTGAAGCACTGCTCAGGTATGGTAATAAGATACAGATTGAGAAAAACTCAACCCAGAAATCCCTCTTTGGTGAAGCAATACCGGTAATTCCATCCCGGCCCCGGCCACCCGAAGTCCCTGAATGGTCAACGCTTGAAAAACTCGGCCGCGAAAAGGAACTCATAGGTGTTTACCTTTCAGCCCATCCGCTTGACAACTTTAAAGTAGAGATAGAACACTTTACCAACTGTACTCTTTCGGAACTGAAGGATATGGAACGCATGCGCGACAAAGAACTCGCTATTGCCGGACTTGTGATCGAAGCACGGGAAGGAATGACAAAAACCAACAACCCCTATGGCACGTTCACCATTGAAGATTATACCGATTCCTTCCGCATTGCCCTCTTCGGAAGAGATTATGTGAACTGGAAAAATTTTCTTACCGTTGGCTATGCTTTGTTTATTAAAGGAAAAATCCAACCCCGTGGATATGGTAATAATCCCGACGAACTCGAGTTTAAGGTAAATCAGATCTACATGCTTTCTCAGGTACGTGATGAACTGGTGCATCAGATAACCGTCCGGATTCCGATAGAAAAAATCACCGATGAATTCCTCACTGAACTGGGAGCTCTGGCCAACGGAAACAAAGGAAAGGTTGAACTGAAGTTCTCCATCTTCGATCCTGCCGATAACCTCGTTCTTGAAATGTTCAGCCGTAATAAACGGATAGCACTCGATAATGCATTTTTTGACTATCTTCAGGAACTGGAAGTCGACTTTCGTCTCAAATAATAATATACTGAATACCTTATTGTTAAATAAAAAATACCGTTATGGAAGTTGAAATTACCGATTCCAATTTTGATCAGGTGGTTCTCCAGAGCGACAAACCTGTAATGATTGACCTGTGGGCCGAATGGTGCGGGCCCTGCCGGGTAATTGCCCCTTTTGTTCATGAAATTGCCGAAGAATATCAGGGGAAAATTGTTGTAGGTAAAATGGACGTGGACGAAAATACACAGATACCAGCCAAATATGGTGTACGCAACATACCAACCATCCTGTTTTTCAAGAATGGTGAGCTGGTCGATAAGCAGGTTGGTGCTGTACCAAAAAACCTCCTTGTTGGAAAGGTTGAAGCATTGCTCAAATAAGCAGAATGCTCCGACGGATTGCCGTTTTTTGTGCTTCCAGCAACAAAGCAGCTCAAATTTACCGTGAGGCTGCAAAGGATGTGGCTGTTTTCCTTGCCAGAAATCAGATTGATGTGTATTACGGGGGTGGCAAAGACGGTCTTATGGGAGTTCTTGCCAATACCGTACTCAGGGAAAATGGTAAAATTATTGGCGTTCAGCCGGTCTTCATGCATGAACAGGGATGGTTCCATCCGGGTATTTCTGAACTCATCCTGGTCAACACTATGGCTCAACGAAAGGAGTATCTCTTCAATGTTGCCGAAGCTGTGGTGGCTCTGCCGGGAGGATGTGGAACGCTCGATGAACTGCTGGAAGCCATTACTCTCAAGCAGTTGGGCTTATTCAACCACCCGGTGGTCATATTGAACACAGCCGGATTCTTTAATCCTTTGCTCCAACAGCTCGACAAAATGATAGCCGAGGAGTTTATGCGGAATGAACACCGCGCAATATGGCAGGTTATCCTCCAGCCTTCCGAGTTGCCCGAAGCCCTAAATTCCGGCAGCGACTGGAGTCCTGAACATATCCACCTGGCCCAGATCTGAACTAAAACCGACGCCCGATAATCAGAATATCATCATTCTGTTCAAATCCTTTCATCCATTCCTCTAATATCTTGTTCAGCAATGCATGTTGCTCATCGGGTGGCCTGTCGTGAATTTTCAAAAGTAATTCCTTCAGATGTACCGGTTTGAATTTCTTTCCGTACGGACCTCCGAACTGATCAGCATACCCATCGGAGAAAAGGTAAATCATATCGCCTTCCTGCAGTGGCAGTTCATGGTTGGTGAATACGGTATCGGCAGGAGTGACATGTCCGATCGGATAACGGTCTCCTTTCAGTTCGGTCATTTCATGATTCCTGATCAGAATAATTGGATTAACTGCGCCGGCAAAGGTAAGTATCCTCCTGGCAGGATTATAGACGACCAGGCTCATGTCCATGCCATCGCTGATGGGTGATGTATCCCCTTTCTGCCTCAGTGCATGGTGCACGGTAATATTGAGATTCTTGAGAATCATGGCCGGATCAAGAACCCTGTCTTCCCGCACAATTTTGTTCAGGGTATGGTATCCGATAATGGACATAAAAGCTCCCGGTACGCCGTGTCCGGTGCAATCTATGGCTGCCATTAACTGCAAGCCCTCTTCCTCCATGAACCAGTAAAAATCGCCACTCACAATAGCCTTCGGCCTGAAAAGAACAAATGTCTCAGGAAAAGGCACTTCCGGTGGAAGCATGGCACGTTGAATGCGTTCTGCATACCGGATACTGTCGGTAATATCTTTATTCTTACTGGCCAGTTCCTGGTTTTTTCGGGTAATTTCCTGTGTCCTCTCCAGAACCTTCTCTTCCAGCAGCCGCTTTTCATATAAAAGATTGCGTTCACGTACCTTGATATAGGCAACAATTGACGTGCTGCCTACCGCAATACAAAGCAAAATAAACCACCACCTTTTCCAGAACGGAGGTAATATCTGGAAACTGAATGCCACAGGCTGCCCGTTCCATATTCCCTCTGCATTGCGCGCCTTTACCATAAAAACATATTTGCCGGGGGGGAGCGCCGAGTAACTTGCCGTGGTCTGCCGTGTCAATGGCTGCCAGTCCCTGTCACTCCCCTGTAGCATAATCTGATACACCACAACATCCGGATTTAAAAGACTTACGCTGTTATAATCGAAAATAACAGAGTTATTGTACCAGGGAAGATGAATTCCGCTTGTGAGCGGGTAATCAGTGTAGTTAACCCGAAAACGACGGATATGGGTGAATGGTTCTCTCTTTTTTGAACTATCGGAACCAGGAGAATACCTCACTACTCCGTTAACCGTCCCAAACCAGATATACCCTGCAGGATCAAAATACAAAGCATTGCTTTTGGTTTCTATTCCGGTAAAACCATTGCGGCGTGTATAGGTAAGCATCCTCCCTTCCCGCGGAAGAAACTTGTTCAATCCTTTATTCGTACCTATATATACATTTCCCTTGTTGTCCACCCCCAGCAGGTTGACAAGATTGGAAAGGAGTCCGTCTTTTTCACTGATGTGCAGAACAATACTATCATTCTCGAGCACATAAACCCCCTGTCCTTCCATTCCGATCCATAACCGGTGCTCTGTATCTTCAGCCATGCAACGCGGAGTGAGATTTTCCAGGGAATGGAGAACCGTGAACTGCTGACGGCTGTCATCGTATCGCGTCAATCCTTTTCCCCGGGCCCCAATCCACAAAATACCCCGTGAATCATGAAACAGGGATGAAATCTCATTCCCTGCCAGCCCATTGATTCGGGTAAGCCGGTCTCCTTTCTGATTGCCAATTTCGTAATAAACCAATCCCTCATTTGTCCCAGCCCATAACTGGTCTTTACGGTCAATAACCAGTGCCGTAATAACAAGATCTTTATATAGAAGACTGTTCAAAATGGGATCAAAAACCAGTCTCTCCGGATTGAACTGATAAGAATAGATTCCTCCTCCGTTTGTTCCGATCCAGATATTCCCCTTTGAATCTTTTTGCAGGTGGCGAACCTGATTATTAAGAAAATGGGATTTTTCGTCCATGTATGCCATTTGTGCTGCCCCTCTGGTTCCCGGTTTAAGCCGGGTTATCCCACCGCTGGTGCCAAACCAGTAATATCCCCCGGCATCTTTGGTAATAGCCCATACCTGCGGGTTATGCAAGCCATCCTTTGTTCCGAAAGTGACAAAAGCGTTGCCCTTGTGAATGGACAGCCCTTGTTCGTTGGTGCCGATCAGCAAATTTCCTTCTGCATCGTTCAGAAAACACCAGATCTTGTCATCTTGCAATCCGTTGCCAGTGTTATAGACCACCAGGGTGTCATTTTCAATCACGGTAATACCTCCACCCCACGTGCCAACCCAGATGCGGCCGGACGGATCTTCATGCAGGGTGCTGATCCAATTCGAGGACAATCCGTCACGAATATCGTAAACTCTAAATTTCCCGTCTTTTTTCACAAGACGATAAAGCCCCCCGTGATAGGTCCCAAACCAGAAATCGCCTCGGCTGTCTTCAAGTATGCAGGTCTTTGTAAAATAGGTCGTCAGTCCTTCCGGCTGATAAGTAGTGAAACGGTTAAGGGAATCACTGAACCGCTTGATGCCAACATCAGTTACAAGGTAAATGCTTCCGTCTTTTCCGGTGCATCCTCCAAAAACCTGGTCACTTAATTCATTTCCCTTAAATTGAATCACTTTCCATTCATTTTCTTTGCCGGAATAACCGGTCAGTCTTATGGCTCCTTCTCCTGCGGTCAATATCCAGAGATTGCCTTTCCCGTCTTCAAAAATAGATGTAATGTCAGATGCAACCCTAACCCCCGGCAGATCAACCTGACGGAAGTTCCCGGAAGCAAACCGGCTGATTCCTCCGCCAGTATGGCCAAGCCAGATTGTTCCATCACTCGTTTCACAAATTGCTCTTACTCCGTTTATGGCGAGACCGTCCTCTGTTGAATAGTTCTGAAAAACCATCCCGTCAAAAACCGATACACCGCTCTGTGTTCCGAGCCAGAGTTTGTGCTGCCGGTCCTGAATAATTTTATAAACAGTCGACTGCGACAGACCATCCGCAACACCATAATTATCAAAAAAATATGTCTGCCCTGAAGCAGCCGGGGGAAACAAAAAGACCAGAAAGGCCAACAGTGAACACAGGTATGTGGCCTGGATGAAAAAATGGTATTTTTTATCCTGACCTGCCCTGTTCATTTTCCCTTCATGCATGAGGCATGAATCCTTATCAGGGCATTTCATCGTTTAAGAATGAAGAAAAAGGTGCCATTTTCATCAGACAACCCGGCAATCTTCCCAAACTGTGGTTTCTGCTGATTGTTTCGCACAACAGCCTGCGTAACTTTATTAACTATCAGCTCAATGGGAATGCAGGAGTTCGGATTGTTGACCAGAGTATTGGCAAAGGTTTTTGTAAACTGGCTATTGTCAACGGCTAATTCGTATCCTGCCGAAGAAAATACCTGACTTGAGCGGAATTTGGTTGCCTGCCAGTCATTACAACTTTTGATTTCCGGAGCCGATCGCATGGCCTGATAGAAGGTGGGACCCGATTCACAGGCATCCGTAACCAGCAGAATATGCGTCAGATTTGTGTAGGATTGCAAGGCAGCCCGCAAAGAATTAATATTGTAGTAGGTGAATTCATCATCCCTCGCTGCGTCAACAGGAATCCAGTATCCTGTTTCATTGATGAATTTCCCGTGACCTGCATACCATATCAGCAGGGAATTGACCCGGTTGCTCCTTACCAGATCGCGCAGTTCTATGGCAAAGAATCGTTCCATATCTTTCTTTGTCATGTTTTTCTTTTGAATTACATTGTGCACGCTGTATTTGGCAAGAGCTGCCCTCATCATGCTCACATCCTTGGTGGGACCCTCCAGACTGGCAAAACTTGTATAGTCAGAATTTTCAATGAATACAGCCCATGTCTTTCCCATCGGATTATCAGTAGAAATAGTAGCCGATTCACGATTCAATTTATATTGCAATTCCCTTGTATTGCCGTAAATATCGGTTGCTGTAACCGTTATGGAATTTTTGTTGAAAATATTCACCGTAGCCGCGAAGGAAGGGTTTGGATCATTGGGCCGGTAGCTGGCTGATACTCCCTCAATCAAAATTGACTTTATAGGACTTTCATCTTTAATATTCCCTTCGACATAAAGATTGGGATCATCGGAATCAAGATAGATCTGCCCGTCATCTGATGCATAGGGAGCAAGGAGCGTTACAATCGGTGGGTCAACTTCCGTGCGCCGCACACTTATTTTTTCTACCATCGTATTGTTGTAAACATCCATTGCACTGATAACAATTACCGAGTCGTTCAATACCACCGGAACGGAAAAAGTAACCTTGCCTTCGGTCACTTCAACCGGGATTTTTTCATAATTTACCGTAACAGTGCTGATATCGCTCTGATCGGTAATTTCACCGGTAATCTGTATTTCATTAACATTTCTTGGAGCCGTAATAACTCCTTTGGCCACCGGAACGGGATCCGTCAGCCGCAATACCGGCTTTTCATTTTCCCGTTTCAGCTCAAACAGCCTGCTCTTTATCTCATCAAGCCACTGTGGTTTCACCTCATTTTTTGATGCCAGAGCAACCAACGCCTCATAATCCCTGACAGCTGATTTTTTATCACCAATTTCCTCGAAACAACCGGCTCTTTCGCGCAAAGCATCCATATTCCCGGGTTCCATCAGCAAAACTTTGTTGAAGTCACTGATCGCATTCTGAAACTGGGTAAAATTTTTGTAATACATGGCCCGCATATAATACAAACTGCCGTTGTTAGGATTGATAAGAATTGCTTTCGATACATCGTTGATGGCGCTCGGGTATTCCAGTTTTGACTGAAATATGCGGCTACGAACAATATAAGATTCAACGCTGTTCGGATCAATTTTAAGGGCTTTGCTGATGGTTTCCATGGCAGCGTCGGTCTGCCCCATCCTGAGCTGAAGTCCTGCCAGAGATATGTAAACATCAACATATGTGTTCAGTAAAGCAATGGCCTGTTGGTATTTTGCCTGCGCCTGCATTCCCTGCCCCAGGCTGTCGAGTGCAATTCCATACAGATAGGCATATTCCGCATTTTCCTTCATGGCAAGAGCTACGCGGCAAGCTTCCGTAAGCTTCTGGTATTCACGCAAAGCATATAATGCTTTAATTTTATAATCAATGGCTTCAGGATGCTTCGGTTTGAGCTGCAGAACCTTGTCCATCCATTGTACCGACTCATGATATTTCTTCAGGACAAAATACAGGCGTCCGGCATTAAATGCTACTGTCTCATCTTTTGACCTGAAAGCATAAGCACGAACATAATCTTCTGCAGCTTCATTCAGTTGTTCCGACTTTTCATATGCCTCAGCTCTTCCAAGATATGCTTCCCCGTCGGTGGGAGACAGCTCAATTGCCTTTGTGAATTGAACAATCGCATCGGCATAATGTGCGTTTTTCAGAAATTCCTTTCCCGCCTTCATATATTGTCTTGCATTCTGGGAGTAACTATTGCCCGCAACGGCAAGAAAGAAAACAACTAGAAAAAAACAGATGCGTTTCATGGCCGGAAGTTTGAGTTTTTCATTATATTGTATACGAAGGAACCTTGATCAAAGATACATTTTTATCCTTTTTTTCCGTTTGTGCCTGATTATTAATAATCATCCGTTATTCATACCCTATTCGCATTACGATTGTAAATTATCTCCAGCCGGCTGGTTCCCAGGATGAATTCTTCCGTTTTCTCTCCGGCTATTACAGGGGCATGAACTCCGGTGCCAAAACGTACGTCACCTGTAAATATCCTTGCTTCGTCCCACAGACCTGCCTCCACGAACGATTGTATTGTTTTCGTCCCTCCTTCAATAATCAGTGACTGAATTCCATGGAGGTACAATTCCGAAAGAACAGCAGCCGGAAGATTGGTGAAACCGGTTTCCACCAGTCTTATGTTGTCGTGCGGGTACTTCTTTCCGTCAGCCTGCGCAGTAAAAACCCATGTTTCCTGGTTTCCGTTGAAAAGGTTCAGGTGGAGTGGTAGAGAAAGATGCCTGTCGATAACCAGACGCAACGGCTGCCGGCCCGGCCACAGGCGGGCATTCAGCTGGGGATTATCCAAAAGAGCCGTCTTTGTGCCAACCAGAATAGCCTGTTCTTCCGTACGCCATTTATGAACCAGCATGCGGCATACTTCATCCGTTATCCATTGGGGTGGTTCGGAAGAGGATGTTCTCAGCCGGTCAATAAACCCATCCCGGGTTTGAGCCCATTTCAGAATAATCCAGGGTCGGTGCATGGAGTGCCAGGTAAAAAAACGCCTGTTCAAATGCCGGCATTCCTCCTCAAGAACTCCCGATTCCACCTGGCATCCGGCCTCACGCAGGTGCCGTATGCCGCTGCCGTTTACGCGGGCATCCGGATCAGCTGTACCTAAAACTACATGCGGGATTCTGTAACGGATGATTGCATCCGTGCAGGGAGGGGTCTTCCCGTAATGGGAACAGGGCTCCAGATTTACATAAAGGGTCGATTCGTTTAACAGACTCCTGTCATTGACTGAATTTATCGCATTAATTTCCGCATGCGGCTTACCGGCTTCATGATGGTAGCCCTCCCCAATGATCTTGCCTTTGTGCACCAGCACCGCTCCCACCATGGGATTCGGATAAGTATCCCCGAGTGCCTGCCCGGCAAGCTCCAGACATCGCCTCATGTATTTTTCTTTTTCCGAAATTTCGTGATTCATGTGCGTTATTATACATTTGAACCATGAAAGTTACCCTTCGCCAGGCAGATCATTTCATCAGAAAAGAACTTCAGGGAATCTACCCTCCGGAAGAAATCAGGAGCCTTTCCCTTCTTGTTCTGACGCATTGCACCGGCATTCAACCCGTGGAGATGCATAGCAACCCCGATCAACCGGTTTCTGAAACTGCACTAGCGCAAATTAATAAAATTATTGATGGACTGAAAATATATAAACCTGTTCAATATATGACTGGAACAACCCAATTTTACGGCCTTCCCCTCAAGGTGAATGAGGACGTGCTCATCCCCAGGCCTGAAACCGAAGAACTGGTTCACTGGATCCTTGGCGATTATTCAGGAACCAGCTTCCTCCGCATTCTGGATATTGGGACAGGCAGCGGAAACATTGCCCTCGCACTGGCAAAGAATCTTGTCTCGGCCGATGTGTGGGCAACCGATAATTCCGCACCGGCCCTGCACCTTGCAAAGGAAAATGCCCGCGAAAACGGATTAATGGTTCATTTTGTCTTTTCCGATATTCTTCATGCCGGGAGCTATTCCCTACCGGGGCAGTTCGATATCATTGTGAGTAACCCTCCTTACATACCGGAATCTGAAAAAAACAGCCTCCCGCGGAATGTGGCCGACTTTGAACCATCACAGGCCCTCTTTGTACCCGACGATGACCCCCTCCTTTTTTACCGGAAAATTATTTCCTTTGCCCAGATTAAATTGAAACAGGGTGGAGCAGTTTATGTCGAAATCCATGAAAACTTCGGACATGAAGTAACCGCCCTGTTCAGAAAAGAAGGATTTCTTAATGTGGAAATTCGTAAAGACATCAACGAAAAGAACCGAATGGTAAAAGCAAGTTTATAATCCAATGGACATGTACACGCAGTTGCAAAACATCATTGACAAAGCCTGGGAAGAAAGAGAACTGCTAAAGGAGCAGTATACCCAGGATGCTATCCGGGAAACAATCGAATTGCTCGATAAGGGAAAAATCCGTGTGGCACAACCCGGAAACAACGGCTGGCAGGTCAATCAATGGGTAAAAAAAGCCGTTATTCTTTATTTTCCTATTCAGAAAATGCAAGTTACCGAGCTGCCACCCTTCGAATTTCACGATAAAATAGGACTGAAACGCGGATATAGGGAGCTGGGCGTGCGGGTTGTACCGCATGCCGTCGCCCGGTATGGATCGTTCCTGGCCAAAGGGGTCATTATGATGCCTTCGTACGTTAATATTGGCGCCTATGTCGACGAAGACACCATGGTAGATACCTGGGCCACTGTGGGCAGTTGCGCACAAGTTGGCAAAGGGGTACACCTCAGCGGTGGTGTTGGTATAGGCGGCGTACTGGAACCTGTCCAGGCAGCACCAGTTATTATCGAAGACAATTGCTTTATAGGTTCACGCTGTATCATCGTCGAAGGCGTGCGGATTGAAAGGGAAGCCGTACTGGGAGCCAATGTTGTTCTTACCGGATCGACCAAAATCATAGACGTGAGCGGAAAGGAACCTGTTGAGTACCGCGGTGTGGTTCCGGCCCGTTCCGTCGTCATCCCCGGAACCCTTCCCAAACAATTCCCTGCCGGTACTTACCATGTGCCCTGTGCCCTCATTATTGGAAAACGGAAGGAATCAACCAACCTGAAAACCTCGCTCAACGACGCACTGAGGGAATATAATGTTTCGGTATAATGGTCATTGGTTTTGACGCCAAACGTGCTTTTTTTAACCGGAGCGGCCTCGGCAACTACAGCCGAAACACTCTTTGGCAGCTTGTTACGTATTTCCCTTCCCATCAGTATGTTCTCTATACACCTTCCCTGAAAAACAGAATCGAGCTCCCTTACGAAGATAAAGTAACCCTGGTAAGTCCCGATCCGGCTTTACCATCTGTATTTTCTTCCTGGTGGCGATCGTTTCACATTACCCGACGTATCCGGCACGATAAACTAAGCCTTTTTCACGGTCTCAGCAATGAACTTCCCTTCGGAATGCATCGGTCAGGAGTCCCTTCGGTAGTGACCATCCACGACCTCATCTTTCTTCAGTACCCTGAACTGTATAAAATTACCGATGTACTTATTTATAAAGCCAAATTCTCCTCTGCCTGCCGTAATGCAAACGCAATAATTGCCGTTAGCCGGCAGACAGCCGATGATATTGTCCGGTATTTTTCAGTTCCACCGGAAAAAGTTCATGTGGTTTACCAGAGCTGCAATCCCCTTTTCGCCATGAAAATCAGCAGTGAGGATCAACAGCGGATAAAGGAAAAATACAGGCTGCCTTCGGAATACATTCTGTCTGTGGGAACGATTGAGGAACGCAAAAACCAGCTTCGCATCTTGGAAGCCTTAAACCATAAGAATATTCGTATTCCCCTCGTTTTGGTAGGAAAAGAAAAAGCCTATGCTCTGAAAATCAGAAAATATATCGCCGCCAACAAAATGCGTAATGTCATTCTTCTGAATGAGATTGAGAATGAAGACCTGCCGGCTATTTACCAGGGAGCCCTGCTGTTCGTTTATCCGTCACTCATCGAAGGATTTGGAATCCCTATCCTGGAAGCGCTCTATTCAGGCGTTCCTGTAATCACATCCGAAGGAGGATGCTTCCCGGAAGCCGGCGGCCCAGATTCCCTTTATGTTAATCCACGCAGGTCTGATCAGATTGCTGAAGCCATTGACTCGCTTCTGAAGGACCCTTCCAGATGCCGGAAAATGAGGGATGCCGGTAAAGAGTATGCCCGAAATTTCTCCCCTGAAACTGTTGCCTCCCGGCTGATGGAAGTCTACCAAAAAATTGCATTATGATACAGGAATTCGGCAACGACGTAAACCAGGCCCTGAAAACACTGCAGATGGGAGGAATTATTATCTATCCTACTGACACCATCTGGGGCATCGGTTGCGATGCAACAAACAGAGCAGCAGTTGAGAGGGTGTATTCCATCAAAAAAAGAACCGAACAAAAAGCTATGATTGTTCTTATGCCTGAAATATCATGGCTTTCGTCGTATATACGATATGTACCCGAAGTTGCATTTCAACTGATTGAAATAGCGGATAAGCCGCTGACCCTTGTTCTGGAAGGAGCATTTAACCTGGCATCCAATCTGATGGCTCCTGATGGAAGCATTGCCGTACGGATAGTTCGCGATCCCTTCTGCAAGGCACTGCTTGAAAAATTCAGAAAGCCCATTGTTTCCACCTCGGCCAATTTCTCAGGAGAACCTGCGCCCGCCCTTTTCACTGACATTGAACCCCGTCTTCTTGCGATGGTTGATTATGTAGTGACATGGCGTCAAAACGACCTCACCCCCGGAAAACCCTCTTCCATTATCAGGCTGGGCCCCGGAGGTGAAGTTAGCATCATCCGGCCTTAGATTTCTTAAATTACCTGGTACAAAACCAGAATACACATTTCTAACCCGAATGCTGCTATTGTACGCCGATAAAACTTTCTATGCGTTTCGTTTCCAATGCATAAGCCGGATCAAAGGGGTCTGGCCTTCCCGCTTCCGGAAATAACGACATCCAGCATAGGTTTCCCCCTGTAATAAAGATTTCCGCTTCCTGAAATGCGGCCTTCAAGCTTTTCCGTAACTTGTACCGAACAGTTCCCTGACCCGCTGATTTTAACACTGCCCTGTTTTGCCGCAAATTCCTCAGCATGAACATCTCCGGAACCGCTGATGGCAAAATCAACTTCCGATCCTTCTGAACCGCCACCAACTGTAATATTGCCGGAACCGGAAATCCTTCCGCTCAGCGATTTTGCATTGAGCTGTCTGATGAGTAATGACCCACTCCCGCTCAGCCTGAGGTCAAGGGCATTGGTATTCAGTGGTTTCTCTGAAATGATCTTTCCTGAGCCGGATAATTCCATAAACTGACATTCAGCCGACGAAAGGGTAACTTTCACCTTTCCATTCCAACGGAAAGAAAAACCCCGGGTAAAAATTTTCAGCGTTGATCCCTCAACTTGCGTAACTATCCGTGCCAGGTCATCAGGATCCCCTTCCAGAATGACCCGCTGCGTCTTATCCTGTGTATAATACACATCGGCCGGTATGCTGACGGAAAAACCCTTAAATACCGGAAGATCGCGCTCTTCCCTTTTTTCATCCTGCAAGAAGGTAAAACTGATCAGTAAACCGGCCAGAAGGAGAGCAAAAATTCCTGAAAAAGCCGGTAAAAACTTACTCGTTGATTTCATAGGTTTCTGTTTTTGTTTCTGAATATATGACGTAACATTGCTGCAAATGTTGCACCATAATAACGGAAAATTATTCCAACAGTTCTATAGGCTAAAAAACAGAAATTCTTAAGGTTTCACCAGGCGAAAAAGGATCATTCATCCTTTGCATTTTCGTTGATGTCAATTAATCCCTCCGGTAAATCGGCCTCAATAAGCCTTTGATTATGGTCAATGCGCCGGATGATAGATTCGGTGAACGGCACGAGAAATTCCTTATTCTTACTGTTTACCTGCAACAAGGGATTCAATTCATAATCCATTGCACCGGTCACCTTCCCGGCAAGGCCTGTTCGCGTGTCGATAAATTCATATCCTATAAGGTCATGGATGGATAGATTCTTCTTTCTACGGGTTTTTAGGCGTGACAGAAATGCCTCTCTGCCAGGCAATTCTTCGTACTTTATGGGTGACCCAATATCACGGAAACGCACAATGGCAGTGTCGTCAGAGAGAAATTCCGTTTCTTCGGGGAAAAAGGGTACGGGATATCCGTCAAATTTCAGGAAGATAACTTTTTGTCCCTTCAGCAGGGAAGATAATTCTTCAGAACCCCGAAGGATAACCGCACCTTTTATCCCGTGAAGTTTGGTAATACGGCCAATAGAATACAATTTCTCATGTTCCATGGCCGGCAGATGTTATGAACGATCGGATTATTCGGCAGAACTTTCGGCCTTGCCTTCTTCAGAAGGAGATTCCGCTTCGGCCGCAGGGCTTTCGTCAGTTCCAGCTTCGCCTTCGGCCTGGGCACTCTCAGCCTTCGCTTTCTCTGCATTCTTTTTGGCAATTTCCTGCGCCCGGAGCTCTCTTATCTTGGCTTCTGCTTCCAGTCGCTTCCGTGCTTCCTCTTCTTTTGCCTTTTGCGAATGGCTCTTCTTTTCTTCCAGCTTCTTCAGCTTATCTTCCTTCCATGCATTAAAACGTCTTTCAGCTTCTTCTGCATCAAAGGCACCTTTTTTCACGCCTTCCAGAAGGTGCTTTTTCAGCATAACCCCTTCGGAAGACAAAATAGCACGGCATGTATCAGTGGGTTGTGCGCCCTTTTGCAGCCAGGACAGCGCTTTATCGAAATCCAGTTCAATGGTTGAAGGATTGGTGAGCGGATTATACACACCAATCTTTTCAATAAATCTGCCATCCCGTGGCGCCCTGCTGTCAGCTACCACTATGTGGTAATAGGGCCGTCCCCGACGACCTTTTCTGCTGAGTCGAATTTTTACAGGCATTGTTCTTTATTTATGGTTTCCAAAAAATTTTTGAGTGCGCAAAGATAGTTTTTTTATTCAGGAAAGCAAACCTACCGTGAAGAAATCGAAGAGCAAAGCTCTTTCATCCTTTCGGAGCCTGAGGCCATACCGAACTTATTCTTCCCGTTCGAAAACGGTTTTGATATTGGTCCGGCCCAGTCTTTCAACCAGCCAGGCATGGATTTTTTCCTGCGTATTCTTATCGAGGGTGCCCTTATAACCGAAAACAACCACTGAAATATCTTTTCCTTCTGATCCCGGTACTGTATAAATTTTTGTTTCAGCATAGCTGCAGGATATAAGTTCCGGAAAGATTGCACGCGCTTCCCCGAGTAGTTTTTTCCCTGTATCGGATACCTTGCTAAGGGCCTCGTATTGCGTTTTATATCGCTGCACCATAACCTGCAGGCGCTGAACTTCTGAATTCATCCTTTCCGATTCTTCCCTGCTCTTAACAAATTCATCCATTGGCAGGGCTGTCTCAATTGTAAGGGATGCTTTTCCGAGATGGAAATTTTCAGCCAGGCCAATCAAGCGTTTTTTGGCTGCCTCCGAAAGTGTACCTCCTCCATAGACGAGCACCAGCGATTTCTTTTCAGGGTTGATTTCATGTCGCAACAGATAATTCCCCTCATAATAACTTACACTTTTAATATAATCGTTCGCTCCGGTTATGAACCGTTCCTTCTGGACAAGCTTGTATCCAAAATAGACACTTGGGATAAGGGTCACAATTATGATTAGAGTAATGAATCTGTTGATTCGGTTACGGAGGTGCGGGTCAATGACTGTGGTAATGGGAAACTTTAGAAGCTGGGAAACCAGCAATGCTGCAAAGGCAATAAAGACAGAATTGATAAAAAACAGGTATAATGCTCCAAACAGAAACTTTACCTGCAAAGTTGCCAGTCCGTATCCAGCCGTACAGAGAGGAGGCATCAGGGCCGTGGCAATAGCTACACCGGGAATCACATTGCCTTTTTGCCGGCTGCTCAGGGCAACAATACCAGCCAATCCGCCGAAAAAGGCAATCAAAACATCATAAATGCTGGGGCTGGTCCTGGCAAGTAATTCAGAGTGCGCCGAAGATACCGGTGTAAGAGCAAAATATAGGGCTGAGGTAATAATACTGGCAATGATGGCAAAAGCAAAGTTCTTAAGAGACTTGGAAAAAAGCTCAAAATTATAGGTTGCAACACTATACCCTACACCAATAATGGGGCCCATAAGCGGTGAAATGAGCATGGCCCCTATAATCACTGCCGTGGAATTCATATTCAATCCCACCGATGCAACCAAAATAGCAAAAATCAGAATCCACAGATTGGTGCCTTTAAAAACAATATCTTTCCGGATGGTTGCATCAACATTCCCGAAATCTTCAAGTTCCGGTTCGAGATTGAGGTAATGAAGTAAAAGGCGGATCAAATGTGAAATATTCATAACTGGACCGGTTTGATTTGGCAAAGTTGGCATAAATTACTGTCAAATAAACCCACAAAGTATCAGGAAGTGGGATGGTATTCCTTCAGCACCAGTTCCTGCCCGTCAAAAACTGCATAACTGCTGCCGAATATCCATTCGCCGGTATTGACGAGGCGGGATTTGCCGTTAAGATTGATATCCATTGCCACATGCCGGTGACCAAATACAAAATAATCAAAATGTTGTTTCTTAAGGAGTTCCCTTGCAAAAACAATTTGTTGTTCTTTCTCCTCTCCCTGAAACTCTTCGGCCACTCCTTTTGAATACCTGCTTTTTTTAGACCACCAATGGGCAAAGACAGTTGATGCATTAGGGTGAATTCGTGCATAGAGCCATTGCAAAAATCTTGAACGGAAAATGGCTTTCAGCAGCTTATAACCCGGATCACCTTTGCCCAAGCCGTCACCATGGGCAATATAAAATTGTTTCCCTTTAAGCTCCGTAATCAGCGGTCCGTTATGAACCGTAAGTCCTATTTCTGAGGGAAGGTAGTCAAAAACCCATACATCATGGTTTCCGGTAAAAAAATGGATATCAATACCACGGTCAGATAATTCAGCCAGTTTCCCAAGTGTTCTTACAAATCCTCTGGGTACAACCTTTCGGTATTCAAACCAGTAATCAAATATGTCGCCCAACAGGTAAAGAGCTTCCGCATCATGTTTGATTTCGTCAAGCCACTGAACAAATTTGTGTTCCCTCTGCCTGCTGGCTGCAGCAGGGGGTAACCCCAGATGAAGATCGGAAACAAAATAAATTCTGCCCATGCCGGCTCATCGTAAAAGAGAAGTGACAATTCCGGCCAGATTATCCGGATCAGGATTTACGGCAACGATTTCCCCTTCTCTGTTAATTACATATTCTGAAGGCAACTGCTGCACGTTATATAACCGGGCAGCAAGAGAATTCTCAAACGGGCCGCCCCAGACACTGATCCATGGATAACCTGCATCCAGCACAAAAGCGGCCCATTTTGGCCTGTCGGGGTCCAGGGATACCTGGTAGATGCGGAGCCCCTTCTTTTCAAAACGTTTATACAGCTCAACATATTCACGGTTTTGAATCAGACATGCCGGAATATCAGACCGCCAGAAACTGACAATAACAACCTTGCCCATAAGCGACGAAAGTCGAACGGTATCGGAGGAAACACCGGGCAGTTGCAGGTCGGGGAATCCGATGGTCTTCCCCTGAGCCAGGGTTGCCAGCAATAGCCGTTGCCGCTGATTCATCAATCGGTTGAAATGGAAACGAAGTGCCTTCACTTCATCAGAATGCGGGTATTTTTTTGAAAGTGAATCACCTGCTATTTTAAAGTACTGAAGATCTTTGGACGAATAAAAAACCCATGTGCTGTCATCGTATTTCTGATACAGCGCATATATACTGGCCAGGGAATTGTAATGCGACAGAACAAAGCGAATGCTTTCTCTATGCTGAGAATCAGCCAGAGCCCTGAATTCATTATCGAGGCGCATCCGCTCGGAATCATATTCTTTATTTAACGGCAAAGCATTATATAAATTCCGAAGAGAATCCATTTTTTGAACCGTAGTATAAAGCTTTTGCCCCAATTCGCGTACAAATTGCGAACCAAATGAACCATTTACTTCATAACCGAAAGGAAGCTTGTCCTTCGACACCTTCAAACGAATGTGCTCCCCCGGTTCGGCCAGTAGCATGACCCATTTTTCACCGGGGAAAACCACCTTATAAAAACGCGGCTGGTTGGCCGTAACAGTAAATGTATACCGTCCTGCTCCTTTTATTATTGCCGAATCTATGGGAAATTCCCTGTCAACCTTTATTTCTTTCAGCACAACGGTAGTTTTATCGGTTCCCCCGGTATAATTAAGACTGATCTTTACTTTGTTCTGTTTACCACAGGAAACCAGAACCAGCATAAGAATGTACAAAACAGCTATCCTCTTTATCATATAATTATTCATTGGTTTCGGAGCTTTTTCGTGCTTCGGCGAGAGCGGCATCCAGTTTTTCGGGAGGAACATCCCGTTCAAAAATACGTCCGTCCTTTCCGATAACAATAATCAGGGGTAGAGTTTCGACAGAATACAGTTTGACAACCGGCGAATTCCAGAACTTGAGATCGCAAACCTGAAGCCATGATAAACGATCAGCGTCCACTGCTTTTTGCCACGCCTCTTTGCTTCTATCCAGGCTAACCTGCAGAAACTGTACCTCCTTTGGATTCTGTCTGAAATATTCCTGCCGGAGAATTTTGTTCAGGTTCCTGCTCTTTGGGTCCCATGAGGCCCAGAACACAAGGCAAACAACCTTGCCACGGAACATACCAAGTTGTATCGTATCTCCGTTCAGGGAAACCATAACAATTTCAGGTGCCAGGACCCCTTTGCCTGCTCTTCCTACATAGGATTCCTTGACCTTTCTCTGCTCATCCCATGCTATCATCTGCGAACGGAGCATTCGCACAGGCGTGGATGCAGGATACAAAGCATTCAGGGCTGAATCAACCATGTGGTAATATACATAGTCTTCTTCAGGATTCAGGACCGGTTCGCTTCGTGATAAACCCGACGACGGAATTTGCTGATACAATGCCATCAATCCGGCCAGGTAGGAACAGTTTTTTCTGACAAAATCCCGCGTAAAAGCTTTCTTCTCGGAAACAAGCCGGCGATAAGCCGAATCAAGCCCGGGCTTAATAGCATCGGCAAAATGCGGACTGTATAAACTATCATAAAAGGTTTTTGCCAGCATTCTGAAATCTTCCTGGTACAATTCCTGATTCCTGACTAGTTCACTTACTTTTTCTGAATCTTCAGATCCCCTTACGTTATAATTCTTCCAGTATTCTTTTACCGGGGAGGTAATCGTAATTTTCTCTCCCGGATGAACAGCGAGAACAATGTTCTTTTTATTTTCATCAAAACGTATGGAATAAAATTCAGGATTGCCAGCATGAAAAGAAAAACGGAAACGCCCTTTATCATCGGTAACGGTTGAATCAACCGGTTCCAGAGTGGAACTGTTCATGTGAAAGCAAATCACTTTCTGCTTCATGGCAAAAGGAAAGGAACCTTCAATTACCGTTTTTCCGCCCTTTCCCCGACACCCTCCTGCAAGAGCGATAAACCCCACCAAGAGTATAAAAAAGCTGGTGCGCAATCTGGTCGGATCGTTTCCTGATGAAAGGTTTCTTTTCATAGTTACTCGTTTCGCATGCCGCGAAGATAATTTTTTCCGGACTAAGTTTTTTCCTGAAAAACAAGATAACTTTCCATGATAAAAAAAACTTTCAGCAAAATTTTAGATAATGCGATTTTATTTTGTATATTTTCACATTGATAGGTAACAGGTGTTTCAACCAAAACCTGAGCTGTTTGTTAGTAAGTATTTTCAAAAATCAATTGACATATGGCCTATATAAATTTCGACAAAAATAAGCTGGTAAACCTGGAGTACTCGCTGAGCAAGGAAATTCTTCGTTCAAACCGTGCCGGCTCTTATGCATCAACAACCATTATCGGCTGCAATACCAGAAAATACCATGGCCTCCTGGTATGCCCCCTGGAACAAATTGACGGTGATAAGCATGTTCTGCTTTCATCCTTAGATGAAACGGTAATCCAGCATGGAAGTGAATTCAATCTGGGAATTCATAAATATGCCGGCGATACATATTATCCGAAAGGACATAAATATGTTCGTGATTTTGAAGTGGAATTTGTTGCCAAAACCACTTTCCGGGTCGGAGGTGTGGTGCTCACGAAAGAAAGCCTTATGGTCGGGAAAGAGGAACAGATTTTGCTCCGGTATACCCTGCTGGATGCCCACTCACCCACCACACTGCGCTTCAGACCATTCCTGGCGTTTCGCAATTTTCACACCCTAACGCATGCCAATCATGATGCCAATACCAGAACAGAACCCGTTAAAAACGGCGTTCGCATTAAAATGTACCATGGATATCCATACCTTTATATGCAGTTTAATAAACCGGCTGACTTTGTTCCGGTTCCTGACTGGTATTACGGAATAGAATATATTGAAGAGCAGAAGCGCGGCTACGAATTTCGTGAAGATCTTTTTGTGCCAGGGTATTTTGAGCTGCCTATTGAAAAAGGAGAAACCATCATCTTTTCGGCCTCCCTCAGAGAAGCCGAGCCCGGCGGGCTGAAAAGGAAGTTTCAGAGTGAACTTAAAAACAGAATTCCCCGCAATAGTTTTAAAAATTGCCTTCGCAATGCAGCCGAACAATTTGTTGTGAGGCGTGACAGAAAAACGGAAATTACAGCAGGATTCCCCTGGTTCGGAACATGGGGCCGTGATACGTTTATTTCTCTTCCCGGCCTGACGATTGCCCTGGATGACCCCAAAACATTCAGGGCTGTGGTCGATACACAAATCGACAAAATGAAAGACGGGCTTTTCCCGAATATGGGAAAAGATACCGACCCTGCCTTCAATAGTGTGGATGCCCCGCTCTGGTTCTTCTGGAGTTTGCAGCAATATGCCAATGAATATCAGGCGCATGAGGAAATTTGGAAGAAATACAAGAAGCCAATGCAGAACATCCTCGAAGCATACCGCCACGGAGCTCCCTTTAATATCCACATGCATGACAACGGACTGATTTTTTCCGGAGAACCCGGACGTTCGCTTACATGGATGGATGCCGTCATCCACGGGAAACCCGTTACACCCCGCATCGGGTACGATGTAGAAATAAATGCCCTTTGGTACAACGCAGTTCGGTTTGCTCTTGAACTCGCAAGAAATGCCCGCGACAGCCGTTTTATCAGTCAATGGAAAGAGATCCCCGAAAAAACAGGGAAATCGTTTATTGAACATTTCTGGAACCCTGAACTGGGTTATTGCGCCGATTATGTAAACGGCAATTACCGCGATTTTTCCGTTCGGCCCAATATGGTTATTGCTGCATCCCTCCCTTACACACCCTTGTCTGATGAAATGATCAATTCCATCCTTGGCATTGTGGAACGGGAATTGCTAACCCCAAAAGGATTACGCACCCTTTCACCCAATGACCCTGCTTACATTGGCATTTATGAGGGAGATCAGGCTTCACGCGATGCTGCCTATCATCAGGGTACGGTGTGGCCTTGGCTCCTGCAACCTTACGCCATGGCATACCTTAAACTTCACAAAACTTCCGGTATTGGTCACCTGAGAAAAATCGTTGAAGGGTTCGAAAGTGATATGAGTGAATATGGTGTTGGAACGGTCGGTGAAATTTTCGACGGCGATCCGCCCCACTTACCCAGGGGATCTATAAGCCAGGCATGGAGTGTAGCTGCCCTGCTCTGGATTGACTTTACGCTGAATAAACTTGAAAAGAATCTGAAACAAGGTAATTCAAATAAACTATGAAGGTTCTAATGTTTGGATGGGAGTTCCCTCCGCATATAACCGGAGGGCTTGGCACTGCCTGTTACGGGCTTACCAGGGGGCTCTCGAGGTACAAAGATGTAGAAGTAACCTTTGTTGTGCCCAAAGCTTACGGCGATGAGGATCAGTCTTCCGCTCGTATTATCGGGGCCGATGGGGTGCACATTAAGGAAAGAACTTTCACTTTCAATGACTTCCTGCGCAAAATGAGAATGATTGAAGTCGAGTCCCTCCTGGTTCCCTATCTTACACCTGAAGAATTTGAAAAAAGCTTTGAGACCCTCTCTGAAAAAGAAATCGGGATTAGCCTCCAGACCCGAACTCACGGCAGACTGCGGTTTACAGGAACCTACGGGAAAAACCTTTTTCAGGAAATTTCGAACTACGCTCTGGTTGCTACCGTTCTGGCTCATGAACAACAGTTTGATGTAATTCATGCTCACGACTGGCTTACCTTCCCTGCAGGGCTTGCTGCAAAAGCTGTTTCAGGAAAACCGTTGGTGGTTCATGTCCATGCCACTGACTTCGACCGAAGCGGAGGAAATGTAAATCCTTCCGTCTATGAAATTGAACGAAAAGGAATGGAAGGAGCAGATAAAATCGTTACTGTCAGCAACCTTACACGCGAAACGGTCATCCACAAATATGGCATTCCTCCCGAAAAAGTAGTCACCATTTACAACGCAGTGGACCCTCTTACAGAAGAAGAACGAACCAGGGAAAAGAAAGGTATTCAGGAAAAAATCGTCACCTTCCTCGGAAGGATTACCCTCCAGAAAGGTCCCGAATATTTCATTGAAGCTGCCTATAAAGTGCTGCTGAGAATGGACAATGTAAGGTTTGTTATGGCCGGAAGCGGTGATATGCTGCACAGAATGATACGACGGGCTGCCCGTCTACGGATTGTGGACCGGTTTCACTTTACTGGATTTCTTAGAGGGGATGATGTACAGAAAATGTTCTCCCTGAGCGATGTATATGTGATGCCATCCGTTTCCGAACCTTTCGGCATTAGTCCTCTCGAAGCCATGCAAAGCGGTGTGCCTGTCATTATTTCCTATCAGTCAGGCGTTTCCGAGGTCTTAAAATATGCTATCAAAGTGAATTTCTGGGACGTGGATGCTATGGCTGATGCCATTTATGGAATTCTTAACTATGACGCACTTTCCGATTACTTCAAAAAATACGGTAAAGAAGAAGTTCTGCAAATGAAATGGGAAAATTCGGCCGGAAAACTCCGGGAAATCTATAAATCATTATGCAAATGACTGTTGCCTGTGCATTTTTTACGTAAAAACTCAAGAAATAAAATTATCATTGCAATATGAAAACCATCTGTTTGTACTTTCAGGTCCACCAGCCTTTCCGGTTCAGACGCTACAGGTTCTTTGACATAGGTCACGACCATTACTATTACGACGATTACAGCAATGAAAGTATTATGCACAAGGTAGCACAGAAATGCTACCTTCCGGCCAACAATATCCTGTATAATCTCATCAAGGAATATGGAAGCCGGTTTAAAGTAAGTTTCAGCATTTCAGGAACAGCCATCGACCAGTTCCGGTTATATGCGCCTGAAGTTCTTGAAAGTTTTACAAAACTTGCCAAAACTGGGTATGTCGAATTTCTGGCTGAAACATATGCTCACTCTCTGAGTTCACTCATCAATCGGGAAGAATTTGAAGCCCAGGTAACAAAGCACAGGGAAACAGTTAAGGAAATCTTCGGACTAACTCCTACTGTTTTCAGAAACACGGAGCTTATATATTCCGACGAAATTGGCGCCATGATAGCCGAGATAGGATTTAAAACTATGGTGACCGAAGGTGCTAAGCATATTCTTGGCTGGAAAAGTCCTAACTACGTATATTGCAATGCTATCAACCCCAGGCTGAAGGTGCTTCTCAGAAATTTTAAACTGAGCGACGATATTTCCTTCCGGTTTTCCAACAAGTCATGGAATGAATACCCTCTTACGGCCGATAAATATGTTGCATGGCTCAATGCCCTTGACAAGAAAGAACAGACCGTAAATATTTTCATGGATTACGAAACCTTTGGAGAACATCAGGATCAAAATACCGGCATCTTTGAATTCCTTAAAGCCCTTCCGCGTGCTGTGTTCTCAAAATCTTCTTACCATTTTGCCACACCTTCTGAGGTTACCGACCGGCACCAGCCAATCGCTGCCATTTCGGCTGCCTATCCTATTTCCTGGGCTGATGAGGAGCGCGATATTTCAGCCTGGCTGGGAAATGAGCTTCAGCAGGCTGCTTTCAATAAATTGTATTCCCTCCGCCCACTGGTTCTTAAAAGCAATGAACCTCAAATCAGGGAGGATTGGAAAAACCTGCAGACAGCCGACCACTTTTACTATATGTCAACCAAAGTGCTTTCTGACGGAGAAGTGCACAAATACTTCAATCCTTATGACTCTCCCTATGATGCATTTATTAACTACATGAATATTCTGAGCGACTTCGAAATCAGATTGAAACAGGAAATACCTTCCGACCCCGCACACCTTCAAAAACTGCAGGAAGAAAAAGAAAAAATTGTTGGGGATTTTTCGAAAGAAATTACACCTGATATTTCCTTTAAAACCCCAAGTAAAACCCTAAAAACCAAAACGATGAAAAAAGAAGCAACCAAAGCTAAGAAGGAGCAGGTAGCACCTGCCGAAAAGAATGCAAAAACTGCTGAAAAAGCACCTGCTAAAAAAACAGTGAAGAAAGCCGCAGCTAAAAAAACTACGGCAAAACCAGCAGCAAAAAAGGCAACTGCAAAAAAAACAGCCAAAAAAACAACGGCTAAAAAAGCAGCCACCAAGGCAACAGCCAAAAAAACCACAGCAAAAAAGACCGCAGCCAAAAAGGCAACCTCCGGTAAAACCGCAAAACCAGCTGCTAAAAAGACCGTAGCCAAAAAAACCACAGCAAAAAAGGCTGCACCTAAAAAAACCGCTGCCAAAAAATAGTCTTTTTTTTCCACGAAGCTTCGTTAACCGGCTTCTTTTAACATGAATCTATGACAAGTAAATTGCTCCATCCCGACTATCTTTTCGAAGTCAGCTGGGAGGTCTGCAACAAAGTAGGCGGAATACATACCGTTCTGTCCACCAAAGCGTTAACCCTGGTTAATCAGTTAGGCGACAAATTTCTGCTCATTGGTCCTGATGTGTACAGAGAGGAACACACCAATCCGGAATTTTCGGAAGATCCCGGGCTTTTCAGCGATTGGAAACAGCAGGCCCTGACTGAGGGTTTACGCATTCGTACAGGCCGCTGGAATATTACCGGGAATCCCATTGTAATACTGGTTGACTTTACTTCCCTGATCAGCAGAAAAGACGAAATTTTCGCCAAACTTTGGGAATCCTATAAACTCGATTCGATTTCCGGTCAATGGGATTACATCGAACCAGCTCTCTTCGGATATGCCGTTGGTCAGGTAATCGAAAGTTTTCTCAAATTTCATCAGCTCTTAAGGGAAAAAGTTGTCGCCCAGTTTCACGAATGGATGACCGGAACAGGTATTCTTTACCTGAAAGAGAAACTGCCCCAGGTTTCCAATGTATTTACTACCCATGCCACAGTCCTCGGCAGGGCCCTGGCAGGCAACGGAAGACCCCTCTATAGCGGCCTTGCTTCCTACAACCCCGATGATCTGGCCCGTGAGTTTAATGTAGTAGCCAAGCAAAGCCTCGAAAAACTCAGTGCAAAACATGCCGATGTTTTCACAACAGTAAGTGAAATTACAGCACGCGAATGCAAGCATTTTCTCCACAGGGAAGCGGATGTTATTACTCCAAACGGATTTGAAGATTCCTTTGTGCCTCCCCCCGGAGAATATGAACAAAAACGCCAGCAGGCGCGCAGCAAATTGCATCAGGTGGCTACTGCTCTGTTCAACGCCCCTCTCCCTGAAAATACGTTCTTTGTGGCTACAAGTGGCCGGTATGAATTCCGGAACAAAGGAATTGACCTGGTAATCGATACGCTTGCCAACCTGAGCAAAAATCCCGATGGTAGAACCATTGTTGCCTTCATTCTGGTACCGGCCAATCACTTCGGGCCAAGAAAAGATCTGCTACAAAAAATGCAGGGAAACAGTAGTGAAACCCTGAACGGTAATATTCTTACCCACAACCTGCATGACGCTGAATATGATCCTATTTTAACCCGTATCCGGAAAAAAGGACTCACCAACCAACCCGATTCCAAGATTAAGGTTGTGTTTGTGCCTTCCTATCTTAACGGTGATGATGGTATTTTCAACCTTTCTTACTATGAACTTCTCATTGGCTTTGACCTTACGCTTTTCCCTTCATATTACGAACCATGGGGTTACACCCCCTTGGAAAGTATTGCTTTTTCCGTACCGACCATTACTACCTCGCTCAGCGGTTTCGGCCTCTGGGTGCGGAAAGAGGTAAAAGACCCCGACAGTGCAGTTTATATTATTGACCGTAACGATACCAACGATGAGGAAGTCGTTTCACATATGGCTTCCATTATCCGGCAGGTAGCATCCCTTCCGCCCGAATCGTTTGCTTCGGCCATGAACCTTTCGAGGGAAATCTCCCTGCTTGCTTTATGGGACAACTTTATTGATTATTACAAGGCAGCTTACAAGACTGCTATTGCCAAAGCAGAAGACCGTGCCGAACTGTTCGTTTACATTGGCCCGACACCTCAGGTTGTTAAGCGGCCCGCTATTTCAGAACCAAAATGGACAACCCTTACCATTCAGGGCAATATTCCCCAAAAGCTTGCTGCACTTGATGAATTGGCCAATAACCTGTGGTGGTGCTGGAATTATCCGGCACAGGATCTTTTTCAACGTATTGACCCCCAACTGTGGGAGGCATCAGAACATAACCCCATACTTCTGCTTGAGGGTACCGACTTTAAACGGTTCAGGGAACTGGAAAAAGATCAGGATTTCCTGAACCATCTTGACTATGTCTACCGCGAGTTCAAAAATTACATGGCCGTTACCCCACCCCAGGGTTCGCCCAAAATAGCTTACTTCAGTATGGAATTTGGTCTGCATGCTTCCCTTAAGCTGTATTCCGGTGGACTTGGCCTTCTGGCAGGGGACTACCTGAAAGAAGCCAGCGATTCCAATATTGATATGGTGGGGGTAGGTCTTCTTTACCGGTATGGCTACTTTGACCAGGTACTTTCGGTAAACGGAGAACAACAGGCCACTTACAAACGACAGGCATTTGGCCAGATGCCACTTCAGAAAATAACTAATGAAAACGGAGACTGGCTCACTGTGTCGCTTGCATTACCGGGACGAACTGTAACCATTCGTCTCTGGAAGCTGCAGATAGGACGCATCCCTCTGATTTTGCTGGATACCGACTTTGATCTCAATGACCCGCGCGATCAATCCATAACCCACCAGCTCTATGGTGGAGACCTTGAAAACCGCCTGAAACAGGAAATGGTGCTTGGTATTGCCGGAGTGAGAGCTTTACAGGCCATGAAAATAGAACCTACCGTATTTCACAGCAATGAAGGACACTCCGCCTTTATTGGCCTGGAAAGACTCAGATATTATATCGTGGAGAAAAAACTCTCCTTCGAGGTTGCAAGAGAAATTGTCCGTTCTTCGACACTTTTCACCACCCATACCCCGGTACCGGCCGGTCATGATGCTTTCCCCGAAGACCTGCTGCGGGTTTATATCTCTCATTACCCCGAGCGACTCAATATCAAATGGGAAGACCTTATCGCCCTCGGACGTTTTAATCCCTACGACACTTCCGAAAAATTCTCCATGAGCGTGCTGGCAGCCAACCTTTCCTGTTACATGAACGGAGTGAGCCGGCTTCACGGAAAAGTAAGCCAGGAAATGTTCGCCCCCCTTTACAAAGGGTATTTCCCCGAAGAAACCCATATAGATTATGTAACCAATGGTGTCCACTATTACACCTGGACGCATAAGAAACTGCGACAATTGTATGAAAATACGTTCGGAGAAGGATTCCTGCATGACCAGTCCAATCCGGATTACTGGAGGAAAATCCATCACGTTTCTGATAAAGACCTTTGGAGCTTAAAACAAAGTCTGAAAACGGAACTCATTGATTACCTCAAGAAGCGTTTCCTTTCAGGAAAAGCCAGCCAGCATGAAAACCCCAGGCATCTTGTGGATATTGTCGAAAACCTTGATGACAAGGCTCTTATTATTGGCTTTGCACGAAGGTTTGCTACCTACAAAAGGGGTAACCTTCTTTTCAGAAATCTGGATCGTCTGGCCCAGATTGTAAATGATCCTGAACGCCCGGTACGCATCCTCTTTGCAGGGAAAGCACATCCCAACGACGGAGGAGGGCAGGATCTCATCAAACAAATTGTTCAGGTATCGCGGATGCCACAGTTTGTTGGCAAAATTATTTTTATCGAAAATTATGATATCGAACTGGCCCAGCGCATGGTGGCCGGAGTGGATGTGTGGCTCAATACCCCTACCCGAACTATGGAAGCTTCGGGAACCAGCGGAGAAAAAGCTTCCATGAATGGTACCATTCATTTCAGTGTGCTAGACGGGTGGTGGTGCGAAGGATACCGACCGGATGCCGGATGGGCTCTGAGCGAAAAACCCACATACGAAAACGAAGATTTCCAGAACCAACTCGATGCCGAAACAATTTACTATACCCTGGAAGATGATATCATTCCCAAATACTACAAGCGAAATCACGAAGATGTTCCGGTTGAGTGGGTAAAGTATATCAAAAATACCATTGCCGAGGTAGCTCCACATTTCACAATGAAACGCCAGCTGAATGATTACATTACCAAATTCTATGGCAAACTTCATGAACGTTACCTGCATATTATTGCCGACGACTTCAGTATCGCAAAGGATATTGCTCTCTGGAAACGGATGGTAGCCAGGATCTGGAAAAACATTTCCGTGATCTCCTCCTGTATGCCCGAGAATTCGCAACAGCTGCTTAAAGTAGGTGAAGAATACCACTGCGAGGTAGTGCTCGACATCGACCGGCTTCTGCCCGAGGAAGTCGGGGTTGAACTAATAATGCTGCGTCATGAAGGAGAAAAGAAATTTCTGGACATCCGGCAGGAATTTGAGTTCGTAAAACAAATTGATGGGAAAGCCATCTATAAAATTGCCGTTGTGCCAACCCGCCCGGGAACATTCAGCGCCGGGATGCGCATCTTCCCCAAAAGCAACCTTCTGCCACACAGGCAGGATTTCTGCATGGTTAAGTGGATCTGATACCACAAAGAAAAATTACCTTTAACCGTATTACCATACGCGGGGTGTGGTAATGCGTTTAAAGACAAGACCCGTCCTGCTAGGCAGGTATAATTTCAGTTGGTTCTCTCCCATGGATGCAAGCCGGGCCAAAGGTTCGGCATAATAGATCAGGCTATGGTCCAACCGTGCAAAACCCCCATAACGGGCATCATCCGTGTCAAGGATAACCCTATACTTCCCTGGTCGAACCCTGACTCCATATCCGGTAAATGAGGTAACGGGATTAAAATTAAACACAAACAGATAATTACACCTCTCAAAGGCGAGTACCTGATCGTGTTCAACTGCATTCATCAATACCGGGAAAGGCTCGTCGAACAGAGAGGATTCCTTTACCAGGGCCAGCATGTCCCGGTCAAAATCAGCCAGCCAGTGGTAGCGCAGATCATCCCGGTCACATAAACTCCATTGCCTTCTGGCATACAAATACGACCAGTTATTGCCTTCCCGCGGAAAATCAATCCATTCGGGATGCCCGAATTCATTTCCCATAAAATTCAGGTATCCTGAACCGGCTGTGGCTATGGTAACCAACCTGATCATCTTGTGCAGGGCCATCCCCCTGTCAATTACCAGGCTTTGTTTATGTTTCGACATGTTCTCATACATTTCCTTATCCATGAGCCGGAATGCAATGGTCTTGTCTCCCACCAGCGCCTGGTCATGCGACTCGACATACCCTATGTTCTTTTCGTCCTTTCTTCGGTTGGTTAGCTCATGGTACATTTCTGATACATTCCATTGTTCGTCGGCTTTTTCTTTGATGATTTTGATCCAGTAATCGGGTGTCCCCATAGCAAGCCTGTAATCAAAACCATAGCCGCCTTCCTTAAGAGGAACTGCCAACCCGGGCATTCCGCTCATATCTTCCGCTATAGTGATGGCATCTGGCCTCACTTCATGAATCAGCTTGTTGGCCAGTGCAAGATAGGCAATGGCATCCTCATCCTGGTTCTGGTTGTAGTACATGTCATAACTGGTAAAATTTTGTCCAAGGCCATGATCCAGATAAATCATGCTGGTAACCCCGTCAAAACGGAAACCATCGAAGTGATACTCTCCTAACCAGAAAGCACAATTGGACAATAAAAAATGGATGACCTCCGGTTTTCCGTAATTGAAACACAACGAATCCCATGCAACGTGCTCCCTGCGGGGCCCGTTATGGAAAAACTGATAAGGAGAACCATCATAGCGACCAAGCCCCTCAATTTCATTCTTGACAGCATGAGAATGGACAAGATCCATAATCACAGACAGTCCGTATCCATGAGCCTCATCAATAAGCGCTTTCAGGTCTTCCGGCGTCCCAAAGCGGGAGGAAACGGCAAAAAAACTGGAAACATGGTAACCGAAGGAGCCATAATAAGGATGTTCCTGTATGGCCATCAACTGCAAGGTGTTATACCCGGCTTTCACAACCCGGGGTAACACATTGCGCCGAAACTCTTCAAAAGTCCCAATCCGGCACTCCTCTGTTGCCATCCCAACATGCGCTTCGTAAATAAGGGGAGCAACCGGCGGCCTTTTATAAGCATGCTTCCATACATACGGCTCGGGAGGATCCCATATCTGCGCAGAAAAGATGAGGGTGTCCGGATCCTGCACGGCTCTTCTAGTCCATGCCGGTATGCGCTCTCCCCCGCCTCCCGGCCATTCGACAAACAACTTGTATAAATCTTTATGATGCAGTTGGTCGGCTGCCAGATGCAATTCCCATGTGTTATCCGAAATTCTGGTAAACGCAAATTCCTTCCTCTTTTTCCATTCCGAAAAATCGCCGATCAGGTAGATGGCAGTTGCATAAGGAGCCCATTCCCTGAATACCCATTCGCCCCCCTCTTTATGCACTCCATAGTATAAATGTCCGGCGGCAAAGTCCGTAAGACTTCCTTTTCCCCCTGTCAGATCCTTCTCCCGTTGATAAACATAATTATTCCTGGCTGTAATTTTTGGTAAATAGGGTTTTAACCACGGATCACGTTCAACAAAGGAAGGCACCTTTTTCATGGCACATGATTTTATGCAGTATTCCCCGCCAGAATGTTTGACATTCTAAAGATATCAAATTATTTGAGGTTTGTATCTTTCCGGGCCGGGAAAAAAACTGAAGCCGCCCTAATATCTCTCACTCTGCATTATCATCAAAGTAATGACTGAAGCAGAAATAGCGGAAAAAAATAACGATATCTACAGATACTCCTTCAATGACTGGTTCTTCAGATATTCTCTGAACTGTTCTGTCATGGTACGGGTCACATTATTGAAAATGCATTTTTCAAACGGACATACCGGTTTCTCCATAGGGCAGTCAACCACTGTAATTTCCCCTTCAATGGCTTCATAAATCTGAAGAAGATTAATATCAGCCGGTTTTTTGCGCAGCACAAAACCACCGTTTGGTCCTCGCGTCGAAGATAGAAAACCTACCTTGGAAAGGCGCTGCAACACCTTTGCAACATGATGGCGTGATGAACCCATAATATCAGCAATCTCCTGTGCGTTCAATCCATTTTCCGAACGCGCAATCAGAATCATTCCGTGTAACCCGATGGACGCGGCTTCCGACAAAGAAAAAAATCTAGCCATATCTGAACACTCTCATATAAATTATGTCCGCTGGCTGAAATAGGGTTGTATCTGACGAATATAATAATAAAATTGCTTTTCCGAGTGCAAATAACGGAATAATTTAATTTAACTTTATGCATTCTTGCAAAAATTTTATGATAACAGCAAATACTGTAGCGTTCGAACCATGGTATTAACACAAAGCCTATGAAAAATACTGCAACATCCTGGCTGGGTTTGGAATTGCGCAATCCCGTTATTGCAGCCAGTTCCGGACTTACGGAACACCTACCCGGACTGACAGACCTTGAAAAAAACGGAGTAGGTGCTGTTGTCCTTAAATCCCTGTTTGAAGAGGAAATCCTGCTGGATATAGATAACCAGATGAAACAGATGGCATCAGATTCATTCATATATCCCGAAACCGTAGAATTCTATGAACAGGATGAACGTATCCGGGAACATGCCATGCAGTACCTCGACCTGATCAGATCGGCCAAAAAGGAATTATCGGTACCGGTAATTGCCAGTATCAATTGTGTTACTGCCGAAAACTGGATCTATTTTCCCAGGGAAATTGAGCTGGCCGGAGCTGATGCTCTCGAACTCAATGTTTTTATTCTGCCTACCGATACCAGACGCACTGCACAGGAAAGTGAGTCGGTCTATTTCGACATCGTACAACAGGTTTGCAAGTTGGTTAAAATTCCTCTTGCCTTGAAAATCAGTCCATATTTTACCAACCTGATATCGTTTGCCGATCAGATTTCCGGTATGGGAATTCAGGGAATGGTACTTTTTAACAGATCATACAATCCCGACATCGACATTGAAAAGCTGGAAATTACATCGGCAGGGGTTCTCAGCACTCCGGCAGATATTTACAATTCGCTGCGATGGATTGCCATTCTTTCTTCCCGTCTGAAGTGCGATCTGGCTGCTTCTTCAGGTATTCACGACGGCAAAGCACTGATCAAACAAATACTGGCCGGAGCAAAAGCCGTGCAGATTGCTTCCGCAATCTATAAAAACGGACCGGGTATTATAACCAAAATGCTGGAGGAACTCTCAGAGTGGGCTCAACAGAAAAAATTTGATTCCATCGAGCAATTCAGAGGAATGCTCAGCCAGTCAAAAACCGGGAACCCTGCAGCGTATGAACGTGTGCAGTTTATGAAGTATTTCAGGGGTTATCACCCCTCCGCCATGCCGCCCGATTATATCTGAGATGGTTCTACAACCCTTATGAGGGAAATAGTCAATGACGCCTTTCGTGATGCAGCTGGTGATTACTTCTGGCTGCTGAACCGGAATTATCCCCAGCGACTTGTTTATAAAATAGTGTGCGACAGGTACAAGCTGAATACCTTGCAGAGAGTAATTCTCTACCGGGGAATATTTCCTGCTGAAATTGCCGCCCTGCGTCTTAAAAAACGCATCGAAGACCCCAAAGGGTATCACTTGTGGATCGATGTGTTCAACGTTCTTTTCAAAATTTCCAGTTATCTCTCGGGGCGCCCTGTTTTTATCTGCAATGACGGACTCTTAAGGGATGCAGGCGATGCTTTTGAAAAACAGGTCCCTGCTGCAATCCTTGAGCGCTCTGTCAACCTGATGCTGTCGTTTCTCAGGAACGAAACTCCCCAAACCGCAAGGTTTCTTATTGACCAGCCTGTTGACAACAGCTCCCTTGTGGAAGAAATGATTCGCCGCCAAATAATGCATATTTCCTGCCCTGCTGAATTGAACAGTCTCTACCCGGCCGACAAGTTGATGAGTGAAAGCAGGAATGTATTGCTGGCTACTGCCGATTCAGAAATAATTGATCGCTCGGGATGTTTGTATTACGATCTGGCTTTCAAAATACTGCAGAGGGAATTTTCCCCTGCCTTTCTTTCTTTTCCGAAAATTCTGGCCGAAGTAAATTCGTGATTCCGGAATACGGTTTCAGATGAGATCACAAGCTTCTTCAGGCATCCAGTGCTTATCCTTTCCCTCCCATTTGATATTACAGCCAATGGGATTGGTAACCGGAATACTGATGGGTTTCCCTGCCACCAGCTCTCCCAGGGCGCGGTCAAGGTCATTCACTGTCATTCTGGAAGGATCCCTGGGGCTGTCCACTCCCCTACCCGTATAAACCAGTTCCCTTTTTTCATTGAAAACAAAAAAATGAGGTGTCCGCAAAGCTCCATAGTCTTTGGCCGATTTCTGGCTGAGATCCTGCAGATAGACCCAGGGAAACTGATAGCGTTCCATGCGTTCCACCATATGAGCAAAATCATCCTCCTCATAGGTGTTTGGACTATTGGCATTAATACCAACAAACTTCACTCCATAGGGAGCATATTTTTCGGCAGTATGGCGGGTTATTTCGTCCGAGCCGAGAACATACGGACAGTGATTACAGGTGAAAAAAACCACCAGATACCTGTACTGGTCAAAATCGCTGAGCGAATAAATTCTCCCGTCTGTCGCCGGAAGTGTGAAATCGGGTGCTTTCTGCCCCGGTTGTAATGTATAGGCCATATCCTTTTTTTATACAAAAACAAAATACGGCCTGAAAAAGTTCACCATGTAAGCAAAGGAATGCTATTGTCTTTGGCAACCGAGCGCACATAGGCTGCCGCTTCATCGTACTCACTTTCTTTATCGAGATGTTCCAGCATAAATGGCACATCCCCCAGCAAACTTACCTGCGTAAGAAACTCAGCATAGTTGAGGTATCCGTTTCCCGGACGACGCTCTTCGAGATGGGTTGTAAGGGAAGAAGTCAGAATAATATCCTTCGCATGAATGCTCTTGATATACGGTCCCAGTTTTGAGAAACATTCACCGATGAAGTCAGTGTTTTCGAAATACCTCCGCGGACTGTTGATCATGTTCACTACGTCCAGATGCACGGCAAATGCCCTGCGATCAACAGCTCTGATAAGTTCAAGATAGGAATCGGGAGAGTCAGGATACGCCCAGGGCATGGGTTCAAGAGTAAAAAAAGTTCTTACTGGTTTCACCTCATCAATAATGGTCCGCGTTATATCAACAATCATATCAAAGGTTTCCCGGGTAAGATTCTTCGGATCCGGGCCATCCCATTGCTTTCCCCGGGAACCGCTGATATTAACGCAGCAGCGGGCACCAATTTCTTCTGCCAGGGCCAGGTTGTCAATACATTTTTTTATGGCAGCATTTCTGGTTTCCGGATCTTCTGAAAGAGGATTGCTCCAGGCTCCGGTTTCGGCTATTACTATATCCGCTTTGGCTGCTTCATCAGCATACGCACGTATCACCTCCTTTGGGGCACCAGGTTCCACCGGACAATAGGCAGCTTTATACCCTTTCTTTTTCAAAAGGGAAACCCATTCGCCGGGTGTGGTATACTTTCCAAAAACAGGCGCTCCCAGCCTGACAGGGCTGTAATGCGGAACAGCACTCATCGGCTTTGTAACAAAGGGCAAGGAAACCATACCCGCTGCCGTGAGGCGGGTGAAACGGCGGCGTGACATCTTTTTGCTCATGGCTATTCTACAGTAAAATCATAAGGAATCTGCAACTGATCATATAAAGACCGCCGGCCCTTTTTGTCGGTATTCAGAACTTCACGTGCAATACGTGCTACTTCAGCGGCATGTTCGCGGGGCACCACAATTACTCCGTCTCCGTCAGCCACAATGACATCTCCCGGTCGAATCAGAACACCTCCCACAACAATGGGTTTGTTGACCGATTCCACTTCGTTGCGGCCCGGACGAATTCCACGCCCGCGTTTCATAATATCCATATATACCGGAACCTGTTCCTTGATAATTTCATCCGTATCACGTACTCCGCCGGCTGACAATACACCTCTTGCCCCCTTTTTTTTCCAGTACAGAATATTGTTCGAACCTGTCGTTCCGGTATCATTATCTCCCTGATTATCAATCACAACAATACTCCCCTGCCGGATGGAATCAACAAAGGGTTCCGGGGATATTTTTGCATACCATTCATCTCTCCACTTCTCATATTCCTGAAGGGAAAGACCTGTAGGAAAAACCCTGTTGGTAGGGACATACCGCACTGTGAGCGCTATGCCTGTCATCCGGTGGGTAAAATGAACCGGATCTTTCCAGAGTGCAGTAATGGAAGGATCGAGCAAGCCACAATCATGCAACCCGATTGCATCCATGCCATCCGATACATCGGCCACACGCAACCCTTCATACAGGCTAAGGATTTCGGCATCGGAGAGCGTTTTACCCCGTTGCGCACTTGCTAGGAACGTAATAAAACAGAAGAAAAAGAAAATAACTGATCTCATACTGCTGCAACTTTCTCTGCCCCAAGATAAGAAAATCTCAAATTATTCCAGCCCTGACCAGGCACTTTCTGATTTTTGTCCATGTACGTTCAATGTCGTTATCAAGTCCTACACTGAAACGCACCAGCCCCTCACTAAGCCCCATTTTTCGCTGTTCTTCTTCAGGAATTTCCGACGAGGTGCTTTTTCCTGATGCACTGAACAGGGTTTTGAAATATCCCAGGCTTACTGCCAGGTAGCCAACATCCTCCATCTGCATCATTTGCATCACTTCATTTGCCCTTGCATGGGTACCCAGATCAATGGCCAGCATACCACCAAAACCATATTCTTCATTCATGAGAGAGCGCATAAGTTCATGCTGTGGATGTACCGGAAGTCCGGGATAAATAACCGGTATTCCTTCTTCTGCAAAACGCCTCGCCAGAAAATCGGCATTTTTGCTGTGCTGTTTCATCCGGATGTGCAGGGTATTTAAATTCTTCAATATGGAAGAGGAACGCAAGGGATCCAGTACGGGACCCAAAAGCATGGCCGTACCCGAATTAACATCCGAAAGAGCATTGATAAATGCTTTGCTGCCGCAAATGGCTCCGGCAACACAATCGTTCTTCCCGTTAATAAACTTTGTCATGCTGTAAACCACAATATCAGCCCCAAGAATGGCAGGTGACAGAATCATGGGAGAAAAGGTATTGTCGACCAGAAGCAAAATATTGTGCCTGTGAGCAATGGCTGCCAGCCTGGGAATGTCGCTTACCTGCAACAGCGGGTTGGTCAATGATTCCGTATAAATGCACTTAGTATTGGGTTTAATCGCATTCTCAACTGCCTTCAGATCGGTTATATTGACAAAGCTCACTTCAATACCAAATTTCGGCAGATAATTCTTCAGAAACGCATAGGTGCCTCCATAGGTGGTTACGCTGGTAATGATATGATCACCGCTGTTGCATAGCTGAAAAAGAGAGCAGGTTATTGCCGCCATACCCGATGCGGTGATCCAGGCCAGTTCGGTGCCCTCCAGTGCCATTGCTTCTGCCAGGTAACGATTGGTGGGATTCCAGTGCCGCGAGTACAGAAAACAACCTTCTGCTTCACCATGAAAAGTTGCTTCCATTAGTTCAGCCTTCAGAAACGTGTAGGTTGATGAATCGGTAATGCTGGGATTGACGTCACCAAATTCTCCAAACTGCCGAAGGTCCTGAATACGGTTCGCCGGATCGTATTTCATAATCAGAAAATTTAATTGTTAATATTCCTGAATTTTCACGGGTAAATGCCGGTTTAAAAAAAAGGTTTGTAAATTCACCGCGGAAATCTGTCGGCTAATTTCTGATAAAAGCAGCTGATATGAAAGAAAACATGTGAGGTTATAAAACATCTTTTGATTGTTGAAGCAAGCAGTTTGGAATATCATTTCCCTCTGTTCCGGAAAACAGAAAATCCTGTTGTTTCAGTCTGTATTATGGCTGTCTTTCCCTTTATTCTCCCAACAGTACTACACCGGGAATTCTGACTCGATCATTATTCTTTCCGTGCAGCTTCTCGATGAATCCACCCAAAAACCCATACCATTCGCCCATATTATCAACCTGCGTACTTTCAGAGGCGGAATCAGCGATACCTCGGGTATATTCCGCTTGCCGGTTATGCACGGCGACCTTTTGCGCGTTTCTTCCATCGGTTACTTTGATCAGTATTATTTGGTACCGGATTCACTCAAAGGATACGTCAGAATGGATATTCTGATGAAACAAAAAATTTACCTGATTAACGAAGTCCGGATCAATACCCTGGGTAATTATGATCAGTTCCGAAGAAAATTCATATCTACCGAACTTCCGGATAAGGAAGTGAGAGAAATGCAACAACAATTCAGGCAAATGGCTCGCGATACTGCAATGAAATCGGCACCGGTAAGAACCGGCATTCCGCTGAATTTCCCCAGTCCTGAACAACGCCTGGAAATGCAACGCCAGGAATTGTATAAGAAGCTGCGCGAACAGCGCATCATGGACGATAAGTTCAATCCGGTTATTGTAAGCCGTCTGACGGGACTTCAGGGAGACGAACTCTATGAATTTATGCGCTACTGCAATTTCAGCAGGGATTTTTTGCTCAACACCAACCACTATGATATCATGATAGCTACGCTTCATAATTTTGAGCAATACAAACGTATTAAAGGCAAGAATAAATAAGAGTTTGCTTATTCCTCCTGTATGGAACTGCCCGACATTCATGACATAGAACAGGCCCATGAACGCATACGGAAGGTGATTCACAGAACCCCTGTAATGACCTGCAGGGGGATTGATTCGATCTGTGGTGTAAGCATATTTTTTAAATGCGAAAATTTCCAGAAAGTTGGTGCATTCAAATTCCGGGGAGCTTCCAATGCAGTGCTCTCCATGAAGAACGAAGAAATTGCCGGTGGGGTAGCCACGCATTCTTCGGGAAATCATGCGGCTGCACTTGCCCTGGCCGCATCGCAGCGTGGCGTACCGTCTTACATCGTCATGCCCCGCACGGCTCCTGCCATTAAGAAAGCAGCAGTGGAAGCCTACGGAGGGATCATCACGTTCTGCGAACCTACCCTGGAAGCCCGTGAATCAACACTGAATCAGGTAGTCGAACAAACAGGCGCAGCTTTCATACATCCCTATAACAATCCTTTGGTCATAGCAGGCCAGGGCACCGCATCGCTTGAATTGCTGCAGGATGTTCCCGGTCTGGATGCGGTCATTGCACCGGTTGGAGGAGGAGGTCTTCTCAGCGGAACGACAATCTGTGCAAAAAGTCTGAAACCGGACATTCATGTTATCGGTGCCGAACCCGCCATGGCCGATGATGCCATGCGTTCCCTGCGCGAAGGCAGAATCATTCCCTCTCTCAACCCCAGCACAATTGCCGACGGTCTGCTTACCTCGCTCGGATCCATCACCTTTGCAATACTTTCTTCCCATAACACCACCATCCTCACAGCCTCTGAGGAAAATATCGTTCGGGCCATGCGCCTTATCTGGGAACGAATGAAAATTATTGCAGAACCTTCCTCTGCCGTCGCCCTGGCCATTATCCTTGAACATTCCCGGTATTTCAGGGAAAACTTTTCAAGAGTCGGAATCATTATTTCGGGCGGAAACGTTGATTTGCAGAATCTGCCTTTCCCCCTGGTAAAATAAGAGTGGCCAGCACAGGAAAATGATCTGAATAAGGAATCCGGGGGGTTTTCAGTTTAGCCACTTTGAAAATTGGATCACTCAGAATATAGTCGATACGGAAAAAAGGCCAGTATGGAAGATTGTAGGTATAGGATAACCCTTCCCCGGCCTCGGTAAAGGTATCAACCAGCCTGCCCCGTATGATGCGGTATGTGTAAGAAACCGGCGTATCATTCAGATCGCCGCAAACAATAACCGGATATACGCACGACGCTATGTGGCGCGCAATCTGATTTACCTGATCCGAACGCTTGAGATAAGCTTCCCGGAGCTTGCTGTAAATGTCTTTTGCTTCCCGCAGATGTCGGTTTGAATAAGTTAACCGAAGGGTATCCAGAAAATCATAATTTGCCTTCCTGAAACGTACCGATTGGAGATGAGCATTGTAAACCCTGATGGTATCCTTTCCGAACAGGATATCGGTGTAAATGCATACATTGTAAGTATTCTCAAACCGTATTGCCCCTTTCCTCAAGATCGGATATCGGCTGTACGTGGCTATACCGTATCGCCCTCCCTGATGATCGGTAAAATAATAATAAAAATAGGCATGAGGAGCCGGAGAAGTTCCCTGGGGTATTTCTTTCAGGGTAAGCCGGCTTTCGGCACGGGAATAAAACTCCTGAAAACAGAGAACATCAGCCCGCAGTGAATCGACAAAATGCAGTATACCTATGGATGCATCCTTGTTATGAGCCCAGTCATACAGGTTAAAAGCCCGCACATTGTACGTCAGAATTCTAAGGCTGTCGCCGGAAAACAATTTTTCACCTGCATTACTTTCTTTCCGAATTATCTTAGATATGGGTATTCTGACAAAACGTTTAACCTGGGCCAAACCTGTCAGCATGACAGCCAAAGAAATAAACAGTGCCAGACGTCTTGAAACAGCCCAATAAATAACAAAAAAAGCATTTATCATCAGTAGGAAAGGGAACATCAATCCCAGAAATGGCGCTACCCTCAAAAAACCGGGAGAAACAAGGGGCGAAAGCACCGAGGCGAGCAGAAGCAACGCAAGGAGAACATTGATGTAAATGAGAATATGCCTGAGAAACCGCAACACAGATAAAAATTTGATTATTTCCCCATCCGGAAAAGCTTTTCCTTCTCTTCGCGGGTAAGGCTTTCGTAACCACCCTTTGAAATTTTGTCCAGAATCCGGTCAATTTCAGCCTGTTCATCGGCTTTTCTCCGGTTATATTCCATATCATCTTCCGTTCTTTTGTAGGCCACATGCACTTTAGGTTTTCGCCTGAACGGTGCAGCAACAAACGAAAAGACCGAATCCATAAAACGCGAAAACATGCGACCCGGATTTCTACCCCTCCTGTATTGCCAGGCATACAGAATCCCGTAAAAAGCTCCTCCCAGATGGGCAATATGACCGCCCGGATTTCCGTCAACCGGAATAAATATCAGATCCGTAAGAATGAAAAACAGGGCAATGTATTTGATGCGCACCGGCCCGATAAAAATCAGGTAGAATGTATAATCAGGTACCAGGAAAGAAATCGCTATGGCCACGGCCATAACAGCAGCTGAAGCACCCAATGCCCACGAAGAAGCGGCAAAGGGGGCAAGTGCCGGAAGGAAAGAATAGGACAAAACAAACAGAAAAGCCCCGGCCAGACCGCCTAACAAATATACGGTAAGCAGCTTCTTCTGGTCGTAATACATGAGAAATACCCTTCCAAACCAGTATAACCAGAGCAGATTGAAAAGAATATGCAGAAAATCAAAGTGAAGAAACATGTACGTGATAAGCGTCCATGGTCGGAAAAGCAAGGTGGTCGGATTGGCCGGAAGCATAAGGTACTCCATTACATTGTGATCAAAGCTTTTCCGGATGGCAGGTCCTCCCAGGAGATTTCCGCTGAAAAGGGCATACAATGTGTACCCTAACCGCACAACAATAAAAACCCCCAGATTAATATAGATAATCCGGGTAAGAGAACTACCCCTGCGGAATGATTCCTTAATTTCTTCCCAAAGGTTCATAGGTCAGTAAAACGTTTTTCTGTCGGCTTTCCAGATCTTGATCAGAATAAATCCAAAAATCATGCCGCCCAGATGAGCAAAATGAGCTACCTGACTGCCCGGCTGTGTAATTCCCAGATACAATTCCAGAATACCGTACAAAATAACAAAATATTTTGCCTTCATTGGTATCGGAGGGAAAAGCAACATGAGCTGGGTATTGGGAAACAGCATTCCGAAAGCGAGAAGAACACCAAAAATTGCTCCTGAAGCCCCAACGGTAGGAATGTCCATCCGGAAAGTAAGCAGATCATTGAAAAAAGAGCGCGCTCTTTCAAGGTAAACAGGATTCGACGGATCGGCTGACCAGTAGGTTATCAGCTTATCATAAACCTGCGTGTAGTATGCCGGAAATTGCCTTTGGATCAGATCGGCAAACCCCGCCGGCGTGGGATTACCGGCCATGAAGCGGTTCATCTCGTTCACCATGGCCTGAATCTGAAAATGATTGACCAGCAGATGAAGCGAAGCAGCGCCCAGTCCTGTAATCATGTAATAAATGAAAAAACGCTTCCCGCCCCATACCTGCTCAAGAACCGGACCAAACATCCAGAGGGCAAACATGTTGAAAAAAATATGCGCCAGCCCTCCGTGCATAAACATATGGGTTACCAGCTGAAGCGGCTTAAAATACGCTGATTTCCAATAGTGAAGCCCCAGGAGATTGATCAGAAAATCCGGATTATGGTACAACATACCTGCTCCCCACTGCGCAATGAACAATACAACATTGATCAGGATCAGGTTTTTAACGACAGGGGTAATATTCCTCATTCTTTTCCGATAAAACAATTTGCGAAAATACTCATCTTAATAACTCCCCGCAACACGAATGTTTCAGCGAAGTTTTTTTTCGATTTCATCCAGCGAAATGATGGTCAGTATAGCTCGGCCATCAAACGAAAAACTTGGATTGGAACAGGCAAACAACTGATCAGTCATCAGGTTCATCTCTTCCTGGGAAAGCACTTTGCCGTAGGGAATGGCTGTCGCTTTTGCCAGGTTTTCTGCTATTCTTTCCCTGCCAATCAGCTCCGGATCTCCTTCCTCTTCCCGGAGCATATGAAGGAACAACCGTATCATCTCCTCCGGATCATTCCCTTTCCATTCCGGAGGACAGCCATACAGGACCACCGAACCGTTGCCAAAATCCCTCAGATCAATTCCGGCTGACTGCAGACCCTGCAGCATGGGCAGAAGAAAACGGTATTCGTCCGTTGTTAGTGATATCTGACGTGGAAACAATTCCTGCTGGGATGCTGTCTGCTGACTTTTCAGACCTTCCAGGTAGCGCTCGTATAATATCCGTTCGTGCGCTCTCTTCTGGTCAATGACCATCAGGCCTGACCTGACCGCTGTTACAATATACCTGCCCTTTATCTGGATAAACTTCCCTGAAATTTGTTCTGCCCGGTTTTCCTGTTGAAACAGATCCGCTTCGCTTCCTTCCTCCTCCGGTGTTTTCTCAAAACCGGCATACACCTTTTCCCAGTTGAGCAATTCAGAGGAATGAAGCGAAGAAGCATATTTTGCAGTTCTTCCCCGTTCCGTTTCCTTTTCAAAAGGATTATACTCCGGATCTATTTGTACTTCAGGTGTTCGTATTTCCGTATTTTTTTGCAGCACCGGAATTTCAATGCCGGCATTAGCTTCAAAATCAAGTGAAGGAATGATATTGAATTTTCCCAGGCCCTCCCGCACGCTGGCATGAAGAATCTGCCATATTGCCTGTTCATCTTCAAATTTTACCTCGGTCTTCGTAGGATGAATATTTACATCGATACTTTCGGGAGGAACGGTGAGAAAAATAAAATACGAGGGAACGGCGCCGGAAGGCAGAATCTTTTCATAAGCTTGTGCCACTGCCTTATGAAGATAACCATGGCGGATAAACCTCCGGTTGACGAAAAAATACTGGTCTCCGTATGTTTTTTTTGCCAGCTGCGGTTTCCCAATATATCCGCTTATAGAAACAAGACTGGTTTCTGATTTTATCTCTACCAGATTCTGAAGGGCCTGCTTGCCCATCAGCCGTACAATGCGCTGTAAAAGTCCTGAGGAAGGAAGGTTATACAGTTCGGCATTATTGTGCATCACAACAAACGAAATATCATGAAAGGGAATCGCCACCCTGTAAAATTCCTGCAGGATATATTTTTGTTCCGTGGTATCTGACTTGAGAAACTTTCTGCGGGCAGGGGTATTGAAAAAAAGGTTTTTTACCTGAAACTGTGTGCCCGGATTGCACGCAACAGGCTCCTGTCCCAGAAATTTGGATCCCGAAATACGAACTTCCGTTCCGGTTTCGGAATCCCTCGTACGCGTTCGCAATACAACTTCTGCAACAGCCGCAATGGATGCGAGTGCTTCTCCCCGGAATCCCATGGTATGGATTGAGAACAAGTCGGAAGCTTCCCTGATTTTAGATGTGGCGTGTCGCTCAAATGCCATCCGCGCATCCGTTTCTGACATACCGCTTCCGTCATCGGTAACCTGTATCAGCGTTCTACCTGCATCTTTCACGATCAGCGAAATGTTTTTCCCTCCTGCATCAATGGCATTTTCGAGCAACTCCTTTACTACCGAAGCCGGACGCTGAATAACCTCTCCCGCAGCAATCTGATTGGCAACCGAATCGGGCAACAAACGAATAATGTCAGGCATAGAATACTGCTTTCTACCGGTACACCAGGATGTAAATAAGAAACAGCAAAATTATAAGAATCGCCAGCAGCCTGAACCCTGAATTCAGATCATGCTTCCGCCTTATATCCCTGGCATCCCTCAGAAAACCCCTTCGCAATGAAGTATAATGCTCC
Source organism: Bacteroidota bacterium (assembly GCA_029571215.1). Classification (GTDB taxonomy): domain Bacteria; phylum Bacteroidota; class Bacteroidia; order Bacteroidales; family JAAYUG01; genus JAAYUG01. The sequence goes on along the minus strand of JAKPTE010000022.1, from coordinate 18,807 downwards.
TCCGAATGCTCCCCCTTCTCAGCAGCTATTTCGGCCTCAATCTGCCTGATCCGTTCTTCCCTTGCTTCCTTTTGCGGATCATAATACCTCGGCGTATAATCAAACTGCCGGGGCTTCCGGGTCTGAAAAAATGAAAAAAAACTCATACGCACCGATTTTATGCAAAGGTATCTATTCCTGACCAAATTCCCTCGATTACTCATTTTTAAACCAATACCCCAATCAAAATCACTGATACTCCGTAAAACAAGCCGTATAAAATTCATTTTTTCTTCATTGTAAGTAACTGTCTTACTGTGCAATTCGCCAGATCAGGCACTATCGACGAAAAAAATTTCTGAGTTCGGTGCGAGATTTTCCCATTTTAGGTATTAATTCAAAAAGTACCTATGAGGTTCGGGCTGGAATTTTTACTTTCGTTGCTGAATTCCTAACATAAAAAAGTATGGATCATTCCCATCTGACATTACAGCCCCTCATCAGAAAGTCTCTTGAAGAGGCCCGACAGGTGCTCGACCGGTTCCTGGCAGACGAAAAAAACCTGCACCATATTGAACTGGCCGGAAAAGTTATGGCTGAGGCCATCACTGCAGGACACAAGATCATTTCCTGCGGCAACGGAGGCTCGATGTGCGATGCCATGCACTTTGCCGAAGAATTGAGCGGTCGTTTCCGTGAAGACCGCCGTGCGGTAGCTGCCATTTCCATCTCCGACCCTTCCCATATTACCTGTGCTGCCAACGATTATGGGTTCGAAAGCATTTTTTCACGGTATGTCGAAGCCATCGGACAGAAAGGCGATGTGCTGCTGGCTATCAGCACGAGCGGACGGTCGGGGAATGTTATCAAGGCCTCAGAAATAGCCAAAGAAAAGGGAATGAAAGTCGTTGCCCTTACCGGTAAAACCGGAGGAGAACTTGCCGGAATTGCCGACATTGAAATCCGTGTCGATCACAAAGGCTATTCCGACAGAATCCAGGAAATCCACATTAAGGTTATCCATATCCTGATCGAAATAATTGAAATGCATCTGTGATATATGCTGGTTAAAACGTTTGCTGCTGCAGTACAGGGAATACAAGCCATAACCGTCACTATTGAAGTCACTACTGCTCAGGGAGCAAAGTATTTTCTGGTCGGGCTGCCCGACAACGCCGTCAAGGAAAGCCAGCAACGAATTGAATCAGCACTGAAAACCGCCGGATACAAAATGCCCCAGAGGAGGCTGGTCATCAATATGGCTCCTGCTGACATCCGAAAGGAAGGTTCAGCATACGACCTGCCAATTGCTATCGCTATTTTGGCCGCCGAAGAACATATCAAACCCGATAAAATAAGCCGGTATATGATGATGGGAGAGCTTTCTCTCGACGGAAATATTCAACCGGTAAAAGGAGTGCTGCCCATGGCACTCCGGGCCAAAGAAGACGGATTCAGAGGTTGCATCCTGCCCCGTGCCAACGCCCGGGAAGCAGCAGTTGTCAGCGGCCTTGACATATACGGAGTGGAGCATATCAGTGATGTCATTGCCTTCATGAACAATGAAAAGGAATTGATTCCGGTCATCGTCAACGCACAGGAAGAATTCTTTCAGCAGGCAAATAAGTACGATAGTGACTTTTCAGATGTCAGGGGACAGGAAAATATTAAACGCGCCCTTGAAGTGGCCGTTGCCGGATCGCACAACATTCTGATGATTGGCCCGCCCGGAGCAGGTAAAACCATGCTGGCTAAACGGATTCCCACCATTATTCCTCCCCTCACACTCGAAGAAGCCCTTGAAACAACAAAAATCCATTCGGTTGCCGGAAAAATAGGCAAAGATATGGCTTTACTAACCATGCGGCCATTTCGTGCCCCTCACCACACAACCTCTGATGTAGCACTTGTCGGCGGTGGTACTTATCCCCAGCCCGGAGAAATATCCCTGGCACACAACGGGGTGCTCTTTCTCGATGAACTCCCCGAATTCAGAAGAACAGTCCTTGAAGTACTCCGGCAGCCTCTCGAAGACAGAACGATTACCGTGTCGCGGGCTAAATTTTCCGTTTCATACCCTGCCAGTTTCATGCTGGTAGCCTCTATGAATCCCTGCCCCTGCGGCTATTTTAACCACCCCGAAAAAGAATGCGTCTGTTCTCCGGCCATCCGGCAAAAATATATCCACCGTATCTCAGGCCCACTGCTCGACCGAATCGATATCCACATCGAAGTTGTACCTGTGCCGTTCGAAAAACTTTCGGAACAGCGCAATGGCGAAAGCAGTGCCGTTATCAGGGAACGGGTGATCAAAGCCAGAAAAATCCAGGAAGAACGTTTCCGAGGCATCAAACAGGTTCATTGCAATGCACAGATGAGCACCTCCCTCATCCGCCGGCACTGCCAGCTTTCTTCCCAGGGTCAGACCCTGCTGAAAAATGCTATGGATAGACTCGGCCTTTCGGCCCGGGCCTATGATCGTATTTTAAAGGTAGCCAGAACCATTGCTGACCTGGATCAAAGCCAGGAAATACGAACCGAACACCTGGCCGAAGCAATACAATACCGAAGCCTTGACAGGGAAACATGGGGCACCTAACGAACAATCCTGGCGCTTCCTCCTTTTACAATTTTCTCCACCTCTGCAAGGGTAGCCATGGAGGTATCTCCGGGAGTCGTCATGGCCAGGGCACCATGAGCAGCTCCGTATGCCACGGCAAGCTGCGGATCCTTACCCTCCAGGAAAGCATAAATCAATCCGGATGCGAAACTGTCTCCACCTCCCACCCGGTCATAGATTTCAAGATTTTCCATCACGGGTGCTTCATAAAACTCTCCGCCTGCATAACAGATAGCCCCCCATGAATTAACGGTAGCCGTTTTAACCGTTCGCAAGGTGGTAGCAATGATTTTAAAATTGGGATAATCCCGCACGGCCCTTTCAATCATCTTTTTGAATCCGGCCGTATCAAGCGATGACAGATTTTCATCAACCCCTTCCACTTCATATCCAAGGCAGGCGGTAAAGTCCTCCTCATTACCAATCATCACGTCAACCAGCGGAGCAAGACGTCTGTTCACTTCACGCGCCTTTTCAAGCCCGCCTGTTGCCTTCCATAACGACGGCCGGTAATTCAGATCATACGAAACCACGGTGCCATAACGGTGTGCGGCCTGCATGGCTTCTTCAACAACTCCTGGCGTGGTTTCAGAAAGTGCTGCAAAAATACCCCCTGTGTGAAACCAACGCACGCCAAGAGTACCAAAAATATAGTCCCAGTCAATATCCCCTTTCTTCATAAGGGAAGCGGCAGTATGACCACGGTCTGACACTCCCACAGCCCCGCGGATGCCGTAGCCGCGCTCGGTAAAATTCAAACCATTCCGCACCGTGCGACCTACCCCGTCATAGGGAACCCACCGGATAAAAGAAACGTCAACACCGCCCTGCAGGATGAAATCTTCAACCAGATGCCCTACTTCATTGTCGGCAAGGGCCGTCACAACTGCCGTCCTCAACCCGAAACATTTCCTAAGTCCGCGGCTCACATTGTATTCCCCTCCTCCTTCCCATACCCTGAACGAACGGGCAGTCCGTATCCTTCCATCACCAGGGTCAAACCGCAGCATCACTTCTCCAAGCGAGATACAATCAAAATTGCATTGCTCCCGATTCCTTATTTTTAATTCTCCTTTCATAACCGGAACTTTAAATTATTAGCAATGAATTTACTACAAATTTTTCTCTTCCTTTTGCTCCAAAACGCAATGTAACAGGAAAAGTTATACCTTTGTTTGCTTTTTTTGCTAAAAATATGGCAGCAAACAAATTTGCAGTCATCGGGCTTGGCCGGTTCGGGACCTCCATAGCCCGCGCTCTTTCAAAAAACGGAGCCGAAGTGCTGGCAATCGATTTGGATCAGGAACGGGTGGATGTTGTTTCAGCCGATGTTGCCTATGCCATTGCCCTGGATGCGATCGATAAAAAGGCCCTTGCTTCCCAGAATCTGCAGGATTTTGACGGGGTAGTGGTTGCCATTGGCAACGACTTTGAACACCTGCTGCTTTCCGTAGTGGCCTTGCAGGAACTGGGTATAAAACGGATCATCGCCCGGGCCAGCGGCCGGCGTCAGCGAATCATCCTGGAAAAACTCGGTATAACCGAAATCTTCCAGCCCGAGGAAGAAGTGGGCACTCTTGTCGCTGAGCGCCTTATCAACCCGTCACTTGTCTCCTATCTCCAGCTTCCCGATGAATACCGCATCGCCGAAATCAAAACCCCAAAGAACATCATCGGAAAAACCGTGGAGGAAGTCAGGTTCCGGGACAAATACCATATCAGCCTTGTCACACTAAAGCACGTTGAAGAAATTCTCAAGGATACTGAAATGTATTCCGAACATCACATCAAAGGCGTACCCGGTTCGCAGACCATCATACAGGAACAGGACTTTCTGGTAGTTTTTGGTAAAGAGCCTGATATTGAGCGTTTTATTGAGGTAAATTCCTAATTTCTTATCAACTTCATGCTGTCTTTTTTTTTCAGGTGGAGAGAAAATCTGCGCTTAGCCATATACGATAACCGGCAGAAAATCCTCACTACGTTGCGAATCATCGGAATGCTGGTAGCCACCTCGGCCATTGTCAGCATCCTGTATCTTTACGGATTCCCGAAAACCTCCGAATCAGTCCGCATAACCCGCGAAATCATTCAGGCAAGCCTCCTGTTTTACCTCATCAAATACTGGATCAAACTGTTTCTCAGTCTTGACTGGAGACAGTTCATCCGTCAGAATATGTTTGAATCGTTTATCATGTTTTTCCTCATGATCCTGATACTGTTGTATCTGTTTTTCAGAAACAGCGTGCAGCAATTCTTTCAGGAGAACCTGAGTGTGGAAATGCTTTCCTCCTATACTGTCATCTTTATTCAGCTTTATTTCTTCATCATCTTTGCACTGGAACTGGGACGCGGCAGTCGTTTCATAGCACAGGCTCATATCGGACCGGCCCAGTTGCTCGCCCTGTCATTCATCCTTCTTATTGCAATGGGCACCATTCTCCTCCTCCTGCCCGAAATGACAACGTCCCATCACATCAGCCTGATTGACGCAATCTTTACCGCCACAAGCGCCAGTTGTGTTACAGGGCTTACGGTAGTTGATACAGCCTCCTTCTTCACAGTTAAAGGACAGGTGGTGATTATGCTGCTTATCCAGTTGGGCGGATTGAACATTATTTCGTTTGCTACCTTTTTTGCCACCCTGTACCGACAGTCGACCAGCCTGCGGTATCAGTCGCTTTTGAAAGAACTTCTGAGTGTTGAAGGATTTTCTGATACCAGGGATCTTCTCCGGCGTATTTTTTACTTCAGTATTACCATCGAGGCCATCGGTTGTTTCTTCATTTACTTTGTTTGGGGAAACAATGTTCTGTTCGAGGATAACGGGCAGAAAATATTCTTTTCCGTTTTTCATGCCATTTCGGCCTTCAACAATGCAGGATTTTCCCTCTTCCCGAACGGCTTATACGAACCTGTCGTCCGGAACGCCTGGTATCTGCACATCGTTATCGCCCTGTTGATTTTCCTCGGGGGATTGGGATTTCTTGCTCTGGAAGATCTCATCAGCATCAGAAGCATCCGGGAGCGGATCAGAAACCCATGGAAGAGAATATCAGTCAATACAAAAATTGTGTTGTTTACCTCGCTTGCACTTATTCTCTTCGGTGCCGTCATGTTTTATCTTTTTGAAAAGAACAACACTCTGAAGGGGATGGGCCTCTTCGAAACCATCGTCACCTGCCTTTTTCAATCGATAACACCACGAACGGCGGGATTCAATACCGTCGACTTTTCCCATCTTCTTACACCTACTCTTCTTATCCTCATGTTCCTCATGTTTATTGGCGCTTCGCCAGGTTCCACGGGAGGAGGTATTAAAACCACCACGTTTGCGGTCATCGTTAAGTCGGCCCTGGCAACTATCTCGGGAAAAAAAACCATAGAATTTTTCCGCCAATCCATCCGCGAGGAATCGGTTGGAAAGGCTTATGCCATTGTCCTGTTTTCCATGTCGCTTATTTTTATTTCAACCTTGTTGCTTACCATTACCGAACCTGACAAGAGTTTCCTTCAACTTGCTTTTGAGGAAATTTCAGCCTTTGGCACGGTTGGTCTGAGTACAGGAATAACGCCGCTCCTCTCGGAAGTCGGCAAAATTATCATCATCTTCACTATGTTTGTGGGAAGAATAGGTACGCTTACCCTTGCGCTGATATTTAGCCGTAAGGTTCTTTATACCAAATACAAATACGCGACCACTTATTTGCAGATAGGTTGATTTGCTTAAATCTCAGGGTTGAACACTTTTTTACTCTTCTCCCTTGAGCCTCTTGCGGAGGGTATATACTTGCTGAAGTAGTTCATTCTCACGCCGTTCATACTGTTCCTGTGTAGCTCTGAGTTCTTCCATATTCTGCCGCATCTCTTCTTCCTGGGCTGCCATCTCTTCTGCCTGTTGCCTCGATTGTTCCAGAAGATAGGCCGTCTGCATGTTAGACCTGACCGATGAAATGGTCACAGCAATGCTTTCGGCCACATCTTCAATGAATTCTCTTTCATAGGGTTCCAGAAGCCGGAACGAAGCCAGCTCAATTACACCATACAAAACATCACCTGCTATCATCGGAACGAGCAAAAGTACACGAGGCAATGCCTGTCCAATTCCGGAAGTAATTTGAATATAATCTTCCGGTATTTCCGTAAGATAAATCGTTTCTCTTTCCAGTGCACACCGTCCAACAAGCCCCTCGCCCGGTGCAAAGGTTTTTTCCAGCAGCTTGTCCCGTCCATATGCATAAGCACCCCGGACAATAAGATATTGTTCCCCGGCAGAATCTTCCTCAACCGTGAACAGCGCACCCTGATTTGCCCCTACATACCGCACCAGATGACTGATCGCCTGCCGGGCAAGGTTCTGCAAATCATTACTGTTTTTTCGCAAAATATCGCCAAACAAGGCAAGGCCTCTGGCCGCCCAATTCCGCTGTTCATCTTCTTTCTTCCTTTTCTCTTCTTCCTCTGCAGCCATCCTAAGTTCATCGCGCATGCTGATAAGAGCATGCCCCAACATATCTTTTTCGCTGAGGGGTTCATAAGAGATGGAGAAATTCCCTTTCCCGACTTCCTGCGAAAACTTTGTAATATTTTGCATTACCCTGATAAGTTTCTGCACTGCACCAGCCATTACTCCTATTTCATCTCTCATTTGCGGCAATGTCGCATCGGGAATGACTCCTTTTCCCATTTCCTCCAATACTTCCGTCACAACCAACAGAGGCCTGATAAAATAAACCATGAGAAAAACTCCGGCACTTGCTAGCAACAAAAGGAACATAAGGAGAAAAAACAGATTCGTCCGATTGAATTTCCTATATAGAAATGATTGTTCTTCCATCAGCTGATGGTATTTCGCTTCAACCATCACGGAAAAAGGGTTCAGTTTTTCCCTTGCGACGTCGTAACCCTCTGCCATGCTTATACTTCCATCCACAATCCTTTTCACCTGAACAACCGAATCCTGAATAAAATGGGAAATCCTATCAAACGATTCCTTAATCTCCTGGTCTGTTTCATCCGCAGCCAGTTTCATCCTGAGCAGGATGAGCCGAACGTTTTCTTCATTCTGTACGGGAAGTTCCTTAACCTGATGTTCCGGAGAATTACCGATTTCCCTTTCCGGGACAAGCAGTTTGCCCTGCAGAAGAGCATACCTCAGCTCGGTTATGCCCATTTGGAGAGGAACCAGCCCCCGGGTAATACATTGGTCATTCCTTTTCAGCGTCAGATAAATCCTGTGTACCGACCCAAACCACACAAGAACAAAAATGCCTGCTGTCACGAACGCAAGAGCAAGTTTCAGACCTACCGGAAAACGCACTTTCATACTTCAGAGATTAGTCGGCAAGTTTTACATTTTATCGGTTACTGCCTGTTCTTTTGTTTTAACAATCAGGCGCCATTCTCTACCAGCTCTATCCTATCAAAGATACAAGAAAATCCCTTTATCGGATACTGGAATGATCATCAATCGCCCTGCGCAATCTGGTAAGTGCCTTTTCGAGCAAAGCCCTTGGACAAGCCACATTGAGCCGCATAAAACCTTCTCCGCCAGGCCCAAACATTGCTCCATTGTTGAGTCCGATTCCAGCCTGTTTTACCATGAAATCACCGAGCTCATCCGATGAAAACCCAAGTTTTCTGCAATCAAGCCACATCAGATAGGTTGCTTCCGTGGGTATGGGTTCAATTGCCGGGATGTATTTCCGGAAAAAATCCCGGGCAAACATAATGTTCTCAGAAAGATATTCCAGCAACTGGTTCAGCCATTCCTCTCCATACCTGTAGGCTGCTTCCGCAGCAACATAACCAAACAAATTCCCCGTCCCCGTGTGCACTTTCTTGCAAAATAACTGAAATTTCTCCCTCAATCCGTCGTTGCTGATGATTACAGCCGAAGTGGCAAGACCGGCCAGATTAAATGTTTTGCTCGCCGATACGCAGGTTATGGTGCGACCGGCAATTTCCCTGTTCAGTGCCGCCATTGGCAGATGGCTGAAACCGGGCAGGGTCAGATCTGCATGAATCTCATCCGAAAGCAGAAGCAGATCATACTCTTGACAGATTTCTGCCAGTGTTTCCAGTTCACCGGCCGTCCAGCAACGACCTACGGGGTTGTGCGGATGGCAGAATAGCAGCATCCGGGCTCCCATGCCGGCTTTCTCCCTCAGATCATCCCAGTCAATTGTATAACGGGAACCCTCCCGCTTCAGCCTGTTATAAATCAACCGACGGTCGTTCTCCTTTACCGCCGAAAAGAAAGGAAAATAAACGGGGGGCTGAACAATGACGCCGTCACCGGGCCGGGTGAATGCATTTACGGCAAGATGAAGCGCCGCAACCACACCCGGGGAAAATACAACCCACTCCCTGCTGATAACCCATTGATACCTCTTCTCCAGCCACCCGGCCAGTGATTCATAGTAACTTTCGGGAATAAAAGTATAGCCATAAATTCCATGATCAACCCGCTTCCGTAAAGCTTCCACTACAGGCTCCGGACAACGGAAATCCATATCAGCCACCCAGAGGGGTACCACATCTTCTGAACCAAACGTCGGCAATACCCCGTCGTACTTCACCGAATTGGTTCCGGTGCGGGGAATGATCCTGTCAAAATCGTACTTTTTCATTATTTTCTATCTCAGAAAGTATTCCTGCCCGGGATATAACAATTCCTGCCTGGCCTTCTCCGGCGGAAAAAGAAAATATTCCACCACCGCTTCCGAACACAACGTACCTTCTGCATCCGTAAGGGTTACCTTCATAACTGCAAGCCTGTGCCTCTGTTCCGACAGTCGCGCCCGTAATACCAACGGGCCTCTGCTGATCTTCACCGGCTTATGATAGGTTACCTCCATTCGTGCCGTTACACCCGCAGTTCCCAGCTTCGCGAAAACAAACCAGCTCGCCAGTTCATCCATCAGAGTGGCCTGGATACCCCCATGCAATACACCGGTAAAACCCTGAAACTTCTTGTCAGGATTCCACCGGCTCACAACCTCATCTCCCTCCTCTTCGAAATGCATCTTCAGACCATAGGCATTTTCAGGACTGCATCCAAAACAATTATACCCTTCCATTCCCCGGAAAGGATTATTAATGCTTCGCGTCATACAGGTTTTTTTACAAGATTATAAAATTTTGCGAAATCCAGAACTATTTATTATATTAGCGTACTTATTTACCTTTTTGTCTTCTATCCTTCAAATAAACGCACACTTATCGTAATAAAGATCTTATGGAACAACAGGGAATTGAAAAATCAAAAAAGGTTATCCTGCAAGAGGAAACCAACTATGCCGATGGGGCTATTGTCAGCAAAATTCTTTACAAATCAGGATCAGGTAATCTAACGCTCTTTGCTTTTGACAAAGGCCAGGAACTCAGCGAGCATTCTGCCCCCTACGATGCCTGTGTGCAGGTGATTGACGGAACCGGGGAGATTCTTATCAACAAAGTACCCTTCAGGCTCTCTGCAGGTGAATTTATCATCATGCCGGCCAATGTTCCACATGCGGTGAAAGCAGTTGAGAAGTTTAAAATGCTGCTCACCATGCTTAGAGGGTAAGAAACGATGCGATACGAAAACAGGGTCCGGTTTGAAAGGGAAACAGTGTCCTTAATGATCGGTATGTACTGCCGTGCTGTTCATCGGAATCCTTCCCTTTGTTCAGAATGCACACAGCTGCAAAGGTATGCCTTCGCCCGAATTGAAAAGTGTGTACTTCATCCCATTAAACCGGTATGCTCCGAATGCAAAATTCATTGTTACAAACCGCTTATGCGTGCTCAGATTAGGCAGGTAATGCGATTTGCCGGTCCGCGCATGCTCACCCACCACCCCCTGAGGGCTCTCCGGTATCTGTGGCTGAAACTTGTTGTTTCCCGGCGAACCGAACCGGTTATGAATAACCTCCGGTCATGATAAACAGCGGCTGGAATTCAAAACTTTTATAGTGCGGCCTGAGGCGATCTGTATTGTAAAATCTGTTCACGTCAACCAGCTTTTTGGTGCTGGTTACAACATCAATCGGGGCATTGTCGTACCTCCCGTTGCGCAGCACAATGAGCCTTCCGTGAATTCCTTTCAGCACAAGATCAAGTGCGAGGTTTCCATACGCCATGGGAACGATGGAATCGATGGCATCAGGATCACCTCCCCGGACAAGGTATCCGAGCTTTTGGTTAATAACATCCACCGTCTTCCCATGATTATATTTTTTGGAAAGCTCCTTGATTTTCTCCGAAACGATATCTCCTATCCCTCCCAGTTTGGCATGGCCAAAAGCATCGGTCTCCTTGTTCTGGAAAACCATTTCATCCATTCCTTTGAACGTTGCTCCTTCCGAAATCAGAACGACCGAATATTTGCTCGGATTGCGGTTCCTGTCTTCCACCAGAAGTTCCACCAGCCGGTCAATGTCGAATTTGTATTCAGGAATAACACACCGGTTGGCTGCCCCGGCCATGGTAGGCAGCATGGCAGTAAATCCCGCATACCGGCCAAAAACTTCCATCACCAGGATCCGCTCATGCGAACCGGCTGAAGTCCTGAGTTTATTGGTTAGCTCTATGGTGCGGGTTACACAGGTACTGAACCCGATACAGTAATCGGTGCCGGGAACATCATTGTCCATGGTTTTGGGAATGGCGATAACCCGTACGCCTTTCTTGAACAAATGCACGGCATAGCTAAGGGTATCATCGCCTCCGATGGGAATCAGGTAGTCAATACCAAGAAATTCAAGGTTCTTGATGACATCCTCGGTCAAATCGTTGATATCCTTGTTGTATTTATCAGCTAGATGAGCAGGGACATCCGATTTTTTAACATTAATAGGATTCGTCCGGCTGGTGTGAAGAAACGTCCCTCCTGTTCGGCCGGCTTTATTGACAATTTCTTCCGTCAGCACCATGTATTTATCGCTATTGTCCGCTTCCTTGTCAGGAATAATTTCCATCAAACCAGCCCAGCCCCGCTTCAACCCTATTACCTGAAAACCCTCTCTGAGAGCACGAATGGTAACAGCTCTGATGGCCGGGTTCAAACCGGGTACATCCCCACCACCGGTGAGGATCCCGATTGTTGCTTTGTGGTTTTTTACGGCTGCCATGGTTTCTATTTTTTTAGGATTCCGGATCAAGCCCTATAAAAGTAAACCATTTCAGCCAAAATTCCAATAGACAACATTTCGGAAAAAAGCGATGATAAAGAAGATCTTCAGCCGATTGAACTGACAGATAATCAACTCATTCAACATCTTCATCCCGGCAAATGGCTGAAAAACTAATTGCAGTAGTTAATTTAAACCTGATAGTCCGATTGCATCTTCGATTTATGTACGGTAACCCGGATGCCATCTCAACACTTCCGCTCCTTATAGAACGGAAATAAGCTCTTGCTCAAACTCCTGCACTTTGCAAGCCTGTGCGAGGATGTCCACGATTGGTGTGGGCTGAGGCCGGGTTGGTTATGGACGGATGTGTGGGTACCTGACGAAGAGGCCTCAGCCTTCCATCGTGGAGACTTTTTTTGGTTACTTTTTTGTGTGGCTGACAAAAAAGTAACTCGGGGTTCGGGGTGAAACCCCGCATAGCTCTTCGCCAAAAAAATCCTTCTTTATAAATGCATGCATCACCCTCATGGCCAATGGAATCTTCGATTCATTGAAATTAACCATGATGCCAAAGCTCAACGGGGCCGCTTCTTATAGAACGGAAATAAGCTCTTGCTCTTACTCCTGCACTTTGCAAGCCTGTGGGAGGATGTCCACGATTGGTGTGGGCTGAGGCCGGGTTGGTTATTAACGAATGTGTGGGTACCTGACGCAGAGGCCTCAGCCTTCCATCGTGGTGACTTTTTTTGGTTACTTTTTTGTGTGGCTGACAAAAAAGTAACTCGGGGTTCGGGGTGAAACCCCGCCTAGCTCTCCGACCGAAAAATCTTTCTTTAAAATTGCATGCATCATCCTCCGTACCGAAAGAATCTTCGATTCATTGAAATTAACCATGATGCCTAAGCTCAACGGGGCCGCTTCTTATAGAACGGAAATAAGCTCTTGCTCATACTCCGGCACTTTGCAAGCCTGTGGGAGGATGTCCACGATTGGTGTGGGCTGAGGCCGGGTTGGTTATGGACGGATGGATGGGTACCTGACGGAGAGGCCTCAGCCTTCCATCGTGGTGACTTTTTTTGGTTACTTTTTTGTGTGGCTGACAAAAAAGTAACTCAGGGTTCGGGGTGAAACCCCGCCTAGCTCTCCGCCCGGAAAATCTATCTTTAAAAATGCATGCATCACCCTCATGACCAATGGAATCTTCGATTCATTGAAATTAACCATGATGCCAAATCTCAACGGGGCCGCTTCTTATAGAACGGAAATAAGCTCTTGCTCAAACTCCTGCACTTTGCAAGCCAGTGCGAGGATGTCCACGATTGGTGTGGGCTGAGGCCGGGTTGGTTATGGACGGATGGTTGGGTACCTGACGAAGAGGCCTCAGCCTTCCATCGTGGTGACTTTTTTTGGTTACTTTTTTGTGTGGCTGACAAAAAAGTAACTCAGGGTTCGGGGTGAAACCCCGCCTAGCTCTCCGCCCAGAAAATCTTTCTTTAAAAATGCATGCATCACCCTCATGGCCGATGGAATCTTCGATTCATTGAAATTAACCATGATGCCAAAGCTCAACAGGGCCGCTCCTTATAGAACGGAAATAAGCTCTTGCTCATACTCCTGCTCTTTGCTAGCCTGTGCGTGGATGTCCACGATTGGTGTGGGCTGAGGCCGGGTTGGTTATTAACGATCGTGTCGGTACCTGACGGAGAGGCCTCAGCCTTCCATCGTGGTGACTTTTTTTGGTTACTTTTTTGTGTGGCTGACAAAAAAGTAACTCAGGGTTCGGGGTGAAACCCCGCCTAGCTCTCCGACCGAAAAATCTTTCTTTAAAATTGCATGCATCATCCTCCGTACCGAAACAATCTTCGATTCATTGAAATTAACCATGATGCCTAAGCTCAACGGGGCCGCTCCTTATAGAACGGAAATAAGCTCTTGCTCTTACTCCTGCACTTTGCAAGCCTGTGGGAGGATGTCCACGATTGGTGTGGGCTGAGGCCGGGTTGGTTATGGACGGATGGATGGGTACCTGACGGAGAGGCCTCAGCCTTCAATCGTGGAGACTTTTTTTGGTTACTTTTTTGTGTGGCTGACAAAAAAGTAACTCAGGGTTCGGGGTGAAACCCCGCCTAGCTCCCTACCCGAAAAATCTATCTTTAAAAATACATGCATCACCCTATGGGCCGATGAAATCGTCGATTCATCGGGGTTAACCCGGATGCCAGCGCTCTATGCTTTCCCACTATGCATTAGTTCGCTTTGCTCCTAATGCATAATTCGGGTTAAATGAAAACTTCAGCAGAAATTTGCTCAGTACGCACTGAAATTTTCATCCCATTCCAGAATTTTGAAAAAGTCAAATTCTTCGGGATTCTGAACGTATTTTTTGGCAGCCTTGTAATCCTGTTTGGTGATGTAATGCAGGTTGTTGCGGTATACCAGCTGGCACTTGTTGGAATCAATGTTGACCAAACGGGGACGTACCTTTCCCGTTTCATCCTCAACGTCTTTCAGATACAGGGGCGACACATTGCCTTTGCGGTCGATGGTGATCATGCAACCTGTTTCTCCTTTTTCAAACAACCGGTAAACTCCTAATCCCAGATGCGTTGCATACGAAAGGTCATAGGCAATCGGACTGCAGCAGCGGAGTTCATACCCCAGTTCGTTGGGACGACTTTTTACTTTGATCTTCAGTGTTTTAAGTTTCTGTTGCACCAGCATGTTGAAAATATGCGATTTGCTCACATTGCCCAGCTCGGGATGTCCGTGATCATCATAGGTGAAGTTGATGCCCGTACCAATAATCTCCTCATCATTCATGAAATGAAAAACTCCTTCGCTTACAATGGCCACTCCATAATCAACACCCAGTAACCTTCTTTTGACCATGGACGAAATGATCAGATTCGTGATTTTTTCGAAAGTAATTTTGGTCTTGTTGAACATTTCGGGAATAATGATCATAGGAAGATGGCATGCTGTACCGATTCCAAAGGCCAGGTGACCAGCTTCCCTTCCCATGGCGGAAACCACAAACCATGTACCGCTTGTACGGGCGTCTTCATAAATTGTATTGACAATCCGTACCCCCTCTTCCTTGGCTGAATGGTATCCGAAAGTCGGGTTGCCTTCAGGCAGCGGCAAGTCGTTGTCGATGGTCTTTGGAACATGGATGGTAACCAGTTTCAGGTTTTTCTCTTCCAGCCATCTCGATAATCGCAGGGCAGTTGAAGCCGTATCATCACCTCCGATCGTCACAAGAAGCTTTACATTGTTCTTCTCAAAAAACTCCTTACGGAATTCATCATCCCGGGGTTTATACCGGCTCATTTTCAGCGCCGAACCACCCTTGCTGTAAATGGCATCGGCAAACTCCCAGTCCAGATAATCATATACAGGCTCTTCGGCAAAAAGGCTTTTATACCCCCCATGAATCCCGATCACCTGATAACCGTTCTGCAAAAAAATCTTGGTAACCGAACTTACTACGGTATTGATGCCCGGAGCCGGACCACCGGCACATAGTATCGCAACTGACTCTTTCATAGCACGTTAAATTCATTAAATAGTTATTACTCGTGAACTTTATTGGTATTGAACCAGCAAATATGGAAAGAAATTTTTTCTCTGCTCATCCGGAACAATTTTTTTTCATTACCCGCATTCATTCCAAGCTAAAAGGTAAAAGAAAAACGATTTCCGTGCAGGAACACCGGCAATATTCCGTATTTTTACACAAAACAGGAGACACTCATGAACAAAAATGTGGAAGTTTTACTGGAAAAGGCACGCCGGTACTGCAGTACCCGCGAAACTTCCCGGCACGATATGGAGCAAAAGCTAAAACAATGGGGTGCACCTGTCGAAAAGTTGGGAGAGATTCTCACCTCCCTCGAAAGAGAAGGTTTTATCAGTGAGTTCCGGTTTGCCCGTGCGGCAGCAGCCGACAAATTCCGCTTCGAAAAATGGGGCAGAAACAAAATTCGACATTTCCTGCTACAGCACCACATCAGTGAAGCCGCTGTCGAAGAGGCTCTTCAGTCAATTGATGAAGAAGAATACCGCACGCTCATTTTGCGGGAACTGAAAAAGAAAAATGATACCATCCGGTCCGGCACCTTCTGGGAGCGCAAATCAAAACTGTACCGTTTTGCCCAGGGAAGGGGTTATGAGAACGATCTCATCATGCAGGCACTTGACCAGATTGTGAATGAATGATGGTTGGTATATTTTTTTTACTTTTGCGCCGCAAATAAACAATTTACATGATTACCACCGAAAATATCAAAGAGCTTAAGGAACGGCATGAAGCTCTCCGGAGGCATCTTTGACATCGACAGGAAGCGCATTCAGATCGAAGAAGAAGAACAGAAAACCCATGCCCCTGACTTCTGGGACAATCCGAAGGAAGCTCAGAAACAGCTGAAGCTGATTGCCCAGCTGAAATCATGGACCAACGCATACGATGAGATTACCCGAAGTCTCGGGGATCTTGAGGTGATGCTTGAGTTTTACAGGGATGGAGAAGCTTCGGAGGAGGATGTAACAAATGCTTACAACCAAACACTGAACCAAATCAACGACCTGGAGCTTCGGAATATGCTCGGTAAAGAAGAAGATGCCCTTGGAGCCATTCTGAAAATCAATGCCGGAGCCGGAGGCACGGAAAGCCACGATTGGGCTCAGATGCTCATGCGTATGTACCTGCGATACTGCGAAAGGAAAGGATTCAGGGTTAAAGAAATCGATTACCTGGCTGGAGAAGAAGCCGGAATCAAAAGCGTTACCCTTGAAATTGAAGGCGAATACGCTTACGGGTACCTGAAAAGCGAAACGGGTGTCCATCGCCTGGTACGCATTTCTCCTTTTGATGCCAATGCACGGCGCCATACATCATTTGCATCGGTCTTTGTAACCCCCCTGGTTGACGACACCATCGAAATCGTTATCAATCCGGCCGATATAGTTTTTGAAACATACCGGTCAAGCGGAGCCGGAGGCCAGAATGTGAACAAGGTGGAAACTGCAGTCCGTCTCCGCCACCTGCCCACCGGCATTGTCATTGAAAACCAGGAAAGCCGTTCCCAGCTGCAGAACAAGGAAAACGCACTCCGTCTTCTGAAATCGCAGCTATATGAAATGGAACTGCAGAAAAAAAGAGAAAAAATTGCAGAAATCGAAGGCCAGAAAAAGAAAATTGAATGGGGAAGCCAGATCCGTAACTATGTGCTGCATCCTTATAAACTGGTCAAAGACCTCCGCACCGATTATGAAACCACCAATGCCCAGGATGTTCTGGACGGAAACCTTGAAGACTTTGTAAAAGCCTACCTGATGGAATACGGGGTGGCTTCATAATTAATTTTACTTCTTACTGCTGTGTAGCTATCTATCCGTTGTTTAATGTAGGAATGCCGGCACCTCTTCGTTCGGCATCAATTTCCTGCTGGTACCTATAAGCCTCTGCCTGGGACAAAACCTGATAGTATTCACCCAGATATGGTAGAAAATTATTTGGCAGATATCCGCTTGGATCAGTGTACTTCAGCGGGTTGTTGAGCACGTAGCTGTAGCGGTTGTATTCCTGAGTAAAATCGGGAGATTGTATAAATACATCCGGACTGAGAAACCTTCCCTGGCACGGGTCGTAAACCCTCCCGTTTCCCGTATCGCTTTGCTCACGGGACTTCGCTTCGCTCAGCATGTTTTTCCATCTGAACGCATCTACCTGTTGCCCAATGAAGCAGGGCACCACACCCTCCCTGTATGACACGAAGTAAGTGGGAAGGTTGTTGTACGCACAGTCTCTTGCTTTGCGGCTCCAGGCAATGGTATCAAAACCCATTCGCTCATACATTCTGGTATGGTTGTTGGTGATGGCATTGAAAAAGCTGGTGTCATATTTTGGCATGGAGTTCATTACCGCAAAACCGAAATACTATGGAAATGCTTTCTGAAATCAAATTTAATAATTACCAGGAAAAATTTTAACACGAGCAAAGGATTTGATAATAATACTTTCAAAAGATATTGTGGCCAGTCTATTCATTGGAGCTATCAAAAACAACTTGCCCAGTTTGCTGTTGAAGTATGCTGCTGTAAATTAGATTTTAATTAATCGTCACAGGAAAAAATTTGAAAAAACATTCATTTTATCATTAAATCCATTGTTATAATGGATAGCTCAATTTCCGTCGGAACGGTGGCTCAATTTGTCCGGAATAATCAAGCAATGTTGGAAGTTATTAACATTATGCAGTATTTTGCTTTAAAATCAGCTACATATTTGCTAATTTTGTGTTCATAACTTAACAAGAAAGTAGTACGACATGAGTGCTTTAGTACAAAGAATAGTTTAACTCAGAAAGAAAAAAAGTCTTTCACAGTCTGATTTGGCCAAGAAGATTGGGTTGTCTTATGCCCAGATTGGAAGGTATGAAACAAAAAGCGCACAACCACCCGCAGAAGTTTTGAAGAAGATTGCTGATGCGCTGGACACTAGCACAGATTTCCTTATTTATGGGGACACTTATGAGAAAGCTAAGGCATCTTTAAAGGATTCTGAGCTGCTACAACAGTTTAAAGCATTGGAACAACTTGACGATAATGACAAAAATATCGTTAAGAACGTTATCGACGCTTTGGTTAAAAGAAGTAAACTAAGCCAGATTGCAGCTTTATGATAAAAGAAGAAATTACTTTCCCGTCAAGCAATACGTTTGAAGAAAATGTTATTGCCATGGCCGAACACTATGACAACACTATAAAACCCGGCCACGGCATGTTCATTGACTTTTCAAATACTCCTGAATACGAAAAACCTGTCCTGGATTATCTTACTAAAGTATTTGGCTGGATGCTCGAACACCCTACTTTCATAAGGAAGTCAGAATAAAAAAGTCCGGTTCAGCACCGGACCTTATTTATCACTCATTATTATTATTTTGATTTTGTATCAAGACGTCTTATAATAAAGAAGGCTGACAACATGCCAGATACATACCAGAAAATATAATCAATGATTTTTACTATAATGGAATATTGCAAATGCTCACGAATAAATACTTCAAATAGCAAAAGAATAATAAA
>JAKPTE010000019.1 GCA_029571215.1 Bacteroidota bacterium | reverse complement strand
CTCATTTTGTCACTGATAATCACTTTGGGCAGAAAGGAAAGGAAAAAGCAGATTTGTATTTTAATGGGATTAACCCTAAAAAAAGAAGGACAACCATCTGTTCAACAGAATTGTTGTCCTTTTCATTGTGCCCAGAACAGGACTCGAACCTGCACATCATTGCTGATACTAGTCCCTGAAACTAGCGCGTCTACCAATTCCGCCATCTGGGCGATGGTCCCTCTGTGTGGGGGTGTATTGTGCCCAGGACAAGACTCGAACTTGCACGCTTTTGACGGCGCCAGCCCCTCAAGCTGGTGTGTCTACCAATTCCACCACCTGGGCATTTGGGATTGCAAAAATAATATTATTCCCGAAAAAGTAAAAATATGATGCTAAATTTTACAATAAAAAATGAGTGCCGGACCAGCCTGTCCTGATCCGGCACTCGTGCCTAACCCTAACTAACCAAAACTAACCTTTACTAACCTACAAAAATAACATCAAAAAATGTGCCAAACTATAAGCGGATTACTTCATTTTCCTGCCGTCCGACCTGCTTCCGGGATTTCGCAAAAGACCATTCTTACGGCTTCCGCCAGTATAGTCAACCCAGGCGATAAATGTATTCACGGCATTGGGAACCAGCGCCATGGTGCGGATAAAAGCAACATCTTCTTCGGCAAGGGTATAATTGTTGTGATTCTCTTCCCAAACATCTATATAATATATTGCAGGAGCGAGATGGGTAAAAACCACACGTCCGTCAATTCCGGTAAATCCTTCCGTCACGGCATTGGTCTGATTGATCCAATCGGTTAAAGAGGGATACAGGATAACACTTGCATTGGGAACCACATACTGATTGTAGTATTCCTTTACCGTAACTTCCAGCGTAGTAGGGTAGAGGACTGTAATGTCCATCATGCATTCATCCGAAAGATGGTCGGATGAAAAAACCTTAAGAATAACACGAAAGGTTCCGGGACGGGCAAATACATGAACCGGGTCATATTCATTGCTGGTATAACCATCACCAAAATCCCATTCAACAAAATCAGCATGAACCGAAAGATTAGTGAATGTGATGGCTTCGCCTGCTTCGATTACCTGGGCTGATGCCGTAAACCGGGCCCGGGGAACCTCCCGGGTGCAGGATGCTGCCAGCAGCAACAATACCGGTAATAATATCAGTTTTTTCATAGGGTCGGTCTTTTCTTTTGAATATCCAAAAAGTATGCCAGTTCTTTGTTTTATGGTCGCCGGCTTTTGTTACCGGTGGTTCGCAGGATAACTTACGTAATTTTTTATGTGGAATGGGTTTGAACACGGACGGACACAGACGTTTCACAGATTTTTCTGCTATTCGGTCTGTGCTTACTCCGTGGCTATCTCTGCAATTTGTGGTCAAACACAATTCCCTGTTCCCTTAGCCCAACCCGAAACCCGGAACACGAAACAATATGATCAGAGGTTCCTCAGAATAAACTCGTAAATCTTGGTGTACAGGTGTAGGCGCGTGTTTCCTCCGTAAATGCCATGGTTCCTGTTGGTATAGAGATGCATGTCGAATTGTTTTCCGGCCTGCACAAGAGCTTCGGCAAATTCGAGGGTATTCTGCATGTGGACGTTGTCGTCGGCTGTCCCATGAATTAGCAGGAGTTTGCCTTTCAGGTTTTCAGCATGGCTGATGGGAGAATTCTGGTCATAACCATCAGGATTTTCCTGCGGTTTCCTCATAAAGCGTTCTGTGTAAATATTGTCGTAATACCTCCAGTTGGTAACCGGTGCCACGGCAATTCCCACCTTAAACTCTCCATTGCCCCTGGTGAGGCAGGAACATACCATGAAACCGCCAAAACTCCAACCGAAGATCCCGATTCTGTTTTTATCAATATACGGAAGTTTTCCCAGGTACCGGGCAGTTTCAACCTGGTCCATGGTTTCATATTTCCCCAGCTGGAGGTAGGTCATTTTCCTGAATTCTTCTCCCCGGAACCCGGTGCCACGTCCATCAACACACACCACGATGTAGCCATTTTGCGCCAGAAAATTCTCCCATCCAAACGACCAGGAATCGGAAACCGACTGGGATGCGGGTCCGCTGTATTGTGTCATGTACACCGGATATTTTTTCTTTTTTGAGAAATCAGGCGGTTTAATCATATATCCGTTTAAACTGACTCCTTCTGAGGTGGTAAAAGAAAAGAACTCTTTCTGTGTTGGTCTGAATCCGGCCAGTAAAGACTTTAAACGGCTGTTGTCTTCCAGCACTCTTACAAGTCCGCCATCTGACCGGTGAACGGTTACCAGGTAAGGTGTATTGGCATCCGACCAGGTATTCACAAAGTAGCTGAAATCAGCACTGAATTCGGCATCATTTGTGCCATTCCTTATCGAAAGTTTTTTCCGTCCGGTTCCGTCAAGTCCGATGACGCATATTTCACGCCGCAGGGGAGAAGTTTCCGCTGACTGAAAGTAAACCAGCCTCCTTGTTTCATCAATACCTGTAAGAGCAGCATCATCATATTGACCTGAAGTGACCTGATGGAGTCTTCCTGATGGCAAATCGAGTAAGTAAATGTGTTGCCAGCCGTCCCGTTCGCTCATGAAAACCATTTCCTTGCCGTTTTTCAGAAAAGTGAAGGAATCAAACAGTTTTTCATCCAGGTAGTATTTGTTTTCTTCGGTGTAAAAAACCTCCGATTGCCCGGTTTTACAATTGGAGCGGAGCAGTTCCAGTTTGTTCTGAAGCCGGTTAAGCCGGAAAATGCATACATAATCCGGATCAGTCGTCCACCGGATTCTTGGGATATACTGATCGGTTTCTTCGCCCACGTCCTGACGGACCGTCTGATGGTTCTCCAGATCGTAAACATATACCGTGACAACAGAGTTATCTTCTCCGGCTTTGGGATATTTCCACTCCCTTACACCGGGGTAGGTTGCATATTCCTTGAGTTCCGGGCGCAAGCCTTTAAACATGGTCATGGCAAACGTGCGGACATTGCTCTCATCAAAACGGCACCAGGCAATCTTTTTGCTGTCCGGAGACCACTCAAAAGCTCTGCTGTATTCAAATTCTTCTTCGTAAACCCAATCAGGAATACCATTGATGATAGCGTTAATCTTTCCATCGTTAGTAATCTGAATCTCTTCATTTTTAATTAAATCTTTAACAAACAGATTATTTTGTCGTACAAAAGCTACCTTATTTCCGTCGGGTGAAAAGGTAGCCACCTGTTGGGGACCGTTTTCCGACAAAGGAACCACGGTGGCTGAAGGGACATGGTAAACCATGTATTCGGCTGTAAATGAATGCCGGTAAATGGGCTGTCGATTGGTAATCAGCAGAATACGCGATGCGTCGGGACTGAAGGTAAACCCCTGGTAGCCTTTTATACCAGCTTCCCTGAGAGCTTTTCCGTCCAGAAGTTTCTTCCGTGAAAGACCGGTTTCGTAATCATACGCCACCAGATCAAAATTATCCTCCTGAACGCAGTAGGTTTTTCCGTCGGGCAGGGGAATCATTGCCTGAGGCAAATCCGGGAAGAAGGTGTAGTTGACAAACAGGTCATCCAGCGTAATCATGCGTTTCCCGGTCTGGGAATTACCGGAGAATGAGACCAGACCTGCAAGGACAATGGAAAGGAACAGGCTGATGGATGCTTTATTTTTCATACCAGTAATCTTTTTGGGATATAATGGCGAAAAATAATGATTTATTGCCGAAATCATTATTTTTGCATGATTTTTTTCAGATACGGGATGATTAAGATAACTTTTCCGGACAACAGTGTACGCGAGTTTGCCGAGGGGATAACACCTGCAGAAATTGCCGGGAGCATTAGCCCTGCTCTTGCAAAGGAAGTATTTGCCGCTACGGTGAATGGTGAAATATGGGATCTTACAAGGCCTATAACCCGGGATGCTTCAGTCAAACTCCATAAATGGGAAGATCCTGAAGCCAGGCACGCCTTCTGGCATTCTTCTGCCCATTTGATGGCCGAAGCCCTGGAAAAACTCTATCCGGGTATTAAGTTAGGTATTGGGCCTGCTATTGAAAATGGTTTTTATTATGATGTTGATCCGGGGGAAGGAAGAACCATTTCGGAAGAAGACCTGCCCCTGATCGAAAAGACCATGCAGGAGCTTGCAGCACGGAAGGTTCCCTATGTTAGGGAAACAGTAACAAAGGATCAGGCTCTGAACCATTACCGGAAACTGGGAAATGAATATAAGGTGGAACTGATCAATGATCTGGAAGATGGTCAGATCACATTTTACCATCAGGGAAACTTTACCGACTTATGCCGGGGACCTCATTTACCCAATACCGGTTATATCAAAGCTATAAAACTTCTGAGCGTAGCCGGCGCCTATTGGAGAGGCAATGAAAAAAACCGACAGCTTACACGTATATACGGGATCTCTTTTCCGAAACAAAGCCTGCTCGATGAATACCTGGTGATGCTGGAACAGGCAAAACAACGCGACCATCGCAAAATCGGAAGAGAACTGGAGTTGTTTACCTTTAGCCCCAAAGTTGGACAGGGTCTCCCCTTATGGCTTCCCAGAGGAACCCAGCTCAGGGAAAGGCTGGAACAATTTCTTCGCAAAGTGCAGCTTCAGTACGGATATCAGCCGGTCATTACTCCCCACATAGGACAAAAAGAACTGTACGTTACTTCCGGGCATTATGAGAAATATGGTAAAGACTCCTTCCAGCCAATCCATACCCCCGAGGAAGGAGAGGAGTTTCTCCTGAAACCCATGAATTGTCCCCATCATTGCGAAATATATAAATTCAAACCTCGTTCTTACCGCGATCTGCCTCTGCGCCTGGCCGAATTCGGTACCGTGTACCGGTACGAAATGAGTGGTGAACTGCACGGACTTACCCGCGTAAGGGGATTCACTCAGGATGATGCGCACATTTTCTGTCGGCCCGACCAGTTGAAGGACGAATTCAAAAAGGTGATTGATATCATTTTTATTATATTCAGAGCGCTAGATTTTCAAGATTATACAGCCCAGGTTTCCCTTCGGGATCCTGACAATCGAGAAAAATATATCGGATCGGACGAAAACTGGGAAAAAGCTGAGCGTGCCATCATTGAGGCTGCTGAGGAAAAAGGACTCAGGACCGAAGTTGTAAAGGGTGAAGCAGCTTTTTACGGCCCGAAGCTTGATTTTATGGTGCGGGATGCTATTGGCCGCAAGTGGCAGCTGGGTACCATTCAGGTTGATTACAACCTTCCCGAACGGTTTGAGCTGGAATACATAGGAGCTGACGACCAGCGGCACCGGCCTGTGATGATTCACAGAGCACCCTTTGGTTCGATGGAACGGTTTGTTGCCCTGCTGATCGAGCATACAGCCGGTAAGTTCCCTCTCTGGCTGGCTCCTGACCAGGCTGTTGTGCTTCCTATCAGTGAAAAATTTGAAGATTATGCACAAAGTGTTTTGAAATTCCTAAATAATTCCGATATTCGCACGCTGATTGATAACCGCAACGAGAAGATTGGCAGAAAGATACGCGATAATGAACTGAAGCGCATCCCTTTTCTGCTGATAGTGGGCGAAAAGGAACAATCTTCCGGTACAATATCAGTCAGGAGACAAGGCCAGGGAGACACAGGATCCATGACAACGGAAGCTTTTGTTGCCATGGTGAAGGATGAAATCGACCGGGCACTTGCCTTTATAAAATAAACAGATGTTTAACTAATCAGGAGGACCAGGAAATAGCCTTGCAAAATTCCAGAGGGGGTTTCAGAAGACCGCCGATTGCTCAGCAAACCCCGCACCGGATTAATGATCAAATCAGAGCCAGAATGGTTCGGCTCGTAGGTGATAATATCGATAACCCCCGGGTTGTCCCCATTGAGGAGGCGTTAAAACTCGCCGATGAAATGGAACTCGACCTGGTGGAAATTTCACCAAATGCTGACCCGCCGGTTTGCAAGATCATCGATTACCAGAAGTTCCTGTATCAACTGAAGCAGAAACAGAAAGAAGCCAAAGCCAAAACTGCCAAGGTGGTGGTAAAGGAAATCAGGTTTGGGCCCAATACCGATGATCATGATTTTAATTTTAAGGTAAAACATGCCCAGAAATTTCTGGAAGAAGGTAACAAGGTGAAAGCCTACGTGTTCTTTAAAGGCCGTTCCATTGTTTATAAGGAACAGGGCGAACTGATCCTGCTTCGCTTTGCCACCGCCCTCGAGGAATACGGTAAGGTGGAACAGATGCCTAAACTGGAAGGAAAACGAATGAACATGCTGATTGTTCCTAAACCTAAGAAAAAATAGTAAAACTAATAATTTGAGTGATATGCCAAAAAGAAAGACAAAATCAGGTGCCCGTAAACGGTTTGCACTTACCGGTACCGGCAAAATCAAACGGAAACATGCATACAAGAGCCATATCCTCACCAAAAAATCAAAGAAACGGAAGAGGAATCTCACGTATGCTGGTCTTGTTGACAAAGCCGACCGCCGGAATGTGCTCAGTGCCCTTGGACTGAAATAATATTACGGGTTTTTTTAAATGTATGATTGTTTAACCGGATGTTTGAGCGGAAAAGAGTCCCGGTGGAGGGGAACGCAAAACGTCCATAAAATGAAGTAATTATGCCACGATCAGTTAATTCAGTAGCATCGCGTGCGAGGAGGAAAAAGATTCTCAAACGGACAAAAGGCAACTTTCTCTCCAGAAAGAACGTCTGGACAGTTGCGAAAAACACGTATGAAAAGGGTTTGACCTATGCCTATGCCCACAGGAAAGATAAGAAAGGCAATTTCAGAAGCCTCTGGATTCAGCGAATCAATGCCGGGGTGAGGGCTTACGGTATGTCCTATTCCGAATTCATGGGCAAACTCGGTAAAGCAGGTATTGAACTGAACAGAAAAGTGCTTGCCGACATGGCCATGAACGATCCGGAAGCCTTTAAAAAGGTAGTTGACCAGGTAAAGGCTGTTTGATGGAGCAAAAGGAGTGATCCAGATAAAATGCCTGCATTTCTCCGGAAGCGCAGGCTTTTTTTGTTACTTTTCGTCCTATTTTTGAAACAAAAACCCTATGAAAATAGCTTTAATCGGATACGGGAAAATGGGCAGGGAAATCGAAACGATTTCCCGTGAAAGGAATCATACCATCGCCCTGGTGATTGACGTTAACAACCAGCAGGATCTGCGGCCTGAAAATCTCAGGAAAGCGGATGTTGCCATAGAATTTACCACTCCCCTTTCCGCTCCCGATAACCTCAGGCGTTGTTTCGAAGCTGGCGTCCCTGTTGTTTGCGGAACAACCGGATGGATGGATGCATGGAATACCGTAGCAGATGCCTGCAAACGAACGAATGGAGGTCTGTTTTATGCCTCCAATTTCAGTCTTGGTGTGAATATTCTCTTTTACCTTAATAAACAACTGGCGCGTATCATGAACCGCTTCAATCAATATGATGTTCGTATTGAGGAAATCCATCATACAGCAAAAATTGATAAGCCCAGCGGAACAGCCATTACCCTTGCAAATGATATTATCAGGGAATTTAAAGCAAAAAAACGCTGGGAACTTGATGGTGCCTCCACTCCGCAATCTATCATGATTCAAGCGGTAAGAAAAGAAAATATACCGGGAATCCACACTGTTACATGGGATTCGGAAAACGATATCCTGCAACTACATCACTCAGCAAAAAGCAGGAGAGGTTTTGCCCTGGGTGCCATTCTTGCTGCGGAATTTATGTCCGGCAAGAAAGGGATTTACGGCATGAACGACCTTCTTCAGCTCTGATTTACTATTATTTCATTGAAATTGGCAGCGTAAACACATACCCAACGTTCTGCTTCCTGTTTAAGTTTGGACGTTTGCCAACCTGCTGCTTGCGGTTCTCGGTTCCCGGGATAGAGATTTAAAGTACATTGTTCTGTCCTTTTTCTGTGTTCCTCTGTACATTTTGTGGTTAAAGAAAACTCTCCTTGTTCCCTATGTCCTCAGTCTGACCCGAAACACGAACACGAAATTGTTGGCTGGAAAATAAAATAAAAGCATTGGCTTTTTGGACCCGATGATAAATGCCTGAACGGAATAGTTTTTTAATCCGCCGAAATTCATTTACTTCGCACTGTAAATGATATGCCTTATGAAAAATTTCTTTTCCAATAAATATGTAAAATTTGGAATCGCCGCTGCTCTTTATCTTGCATGGGTTGTCTGGCTTAATAATTACTGGTTTCTTCTGGGATTGATTATCATTTTTGATATCTATGTCACTGAAAAAGTAAATTGGGCCTTCTGGAAAAAGAAAGGAGTGAAAAATCCTGCCTGGGTGGAATGGCTGGATGCACTGATTTTTGCTGTAATTGCCGTTACCTTCATCAATATCTTTTTCTTTCAGAATTATAAAATCCCTACCGGGTCGATGGAAAAAACTCTGATGATCGGCGATCATCTCTTTGTAAGCAAACTGGCGTACGGACCCAAAATTCCCAATACCCCGCTTTCCTTTCCTTTTACGCAAAATACACTGCCTTTGCTGAAAACTAAAAGCTATGTTGAATGGATTAAAATTCCGTACCGGCGGTTGGCAGGTTTCAGAAAAGTAAAGAATGACGATATAGTGGTATTTAATTTTCCGGCGGGAGATACAGTAGTGCTTGAAAATCCTGCCAGCAGTTATTATACCAATCTTCTTCTGTTGGCTGATTCACTTCGGTACAGAGAACTACGGATGGGAAATACCATGCGTTCACCCGATGAGTATTTGAAACTTGCCGAGAAATACCTCTGGTCAACCAAACATGTTGTGGTGCGTCCTGTTGACAGGCGCGACAATTATATTAAGCGATGCGTGGCTGTGCCGGGCGATACGCTTGAAATTCGCATGGGTGATCTGTTTATCAACGGAAAACCGCAGAAACATCACAGATACATGCAG
The DNA here is from genome assembly GCA_029571215.1 of Bacteroidota bacterium. GTDB lineage: Bacteria > Bacteroidota > Bacteroidia > Bacteroidales > JAAYUG01 > JAAYUG01. Next base: position 16,674 of record JAKPTE010000019.1, on the reverse strand, counting down.
TTTCTTTACAGGGTTAAAACCGGAAATAACCGCCTTTCGAACCGCGCATTTGACGATCTGGGTATCAGCCACGATGACAGGAGGAACAGTTATATGCAGGACGGTTACCTGCTTCCCTTAACGGAAGAAATGGTTGAAAAACTGAAGAAAAACAAAGCAGTGCAGTCGATTGAACGTTACCTCCAGCAGCCGGGTGATTACGACCGGTATCTTTTTCCTTACTCGCCCAAATATCCCTGGAATGTTGACAATTACGGACCTATTGTCATGCCGCGCAAAGGACAGAAGATAGAACTTTCTATCGACAACCTGCCGCTTTACCGCAGAATTATTGCCGCTTACGAAGGACACACCCTTGCTGTAAAGGACAGTGCCATATTTATAGATGGTAAGCCCGCTACCACGTATACTTTTGCGATGGATTATTATTTTATGATAGGTGATAACCGCCATAATTCGGCCGATTCAAGATACTGGGGATTTGTTCCTGAGGATCATATCGTCGGAAGACCTGTGTTTATTTGGCTGTCGATTGACAAGGATAAGAAATTCCTTGGAAAAATAAGGTGGAACAGACTGCTCCATTCGGCTAACAGGTATTGAGGGGGGAAAGTTTAGAGTTGTCAGGGTTGTCGGGTTGTCAGGGTTGTCGGGTTGTCAGGGTTGTCGGGTTGTCAGGGTTGTCGGGTTGTCAAGGTTGTCGGGTTGTCGGGTTGTCAAAGTTGTCGGGTTGTCAGGGTTGTCGGGTTGTTAAGGTTGTCGGGGAAGGATTTGGGGGGGAGGATTACTGACATCATCGTTTCTCTTTTCACCACAGCACGAACAGATCAAAACAATGACAACAACGACAACAATGAGAACTATGACAACAATGAGAACTATGACAACAACGACAACATGAGAACAAAGACAACTATGACAACAACGACAACAACGACAACATGAGAACAAAGACAACTATGACAACAACGACAACAACGACAACATGAGAACAAAGAGAACTATGCCAACAACGCCAACCAATCCTTCTCCCCTGTCAGGACACTGGCATAGGCGCTCAACAATAAATCAGTAGAAAAAAAAGCAATATCCCGAACCCCTCAAACATGAAACCGGGCCAGTAACAAGAAATAATAGTCTTTTCTTCATTCTAAAAGGGGAACTCCTCAGGAGCCTCTTCCTGAAGCTTTTCTTCCCTTGGTTTCTCTGCCAGCTGATGAACAACATTGCCATCGACATATATAGCCCTGTAGGGTCGGGCTGGACATGCATGTTCGCATGCGCCGCAGCCAATACAGATGGAGGTGTCAACCTGAGGAATGTTCAGATCGCCTTTGTAGGGGACCATTTTGACTGCCTGGGTCGGACAATGTTCATTGCATGCAGCACAGGCAGTATTATCAGTGTAAACAATGCAGTTTTCCCTGATAAAGTGTACCCTGCCAATCTGGGTGACCTTTTTCTGTTCAACGGTTAGAGGCTGAATGGCTTTGGTTGGACATACTTCTGTGCAAACAGTACACTCATAATTGCAATAGCTGGCATGGTAATCCATATGGGGTTGCATAAACCCAAGGATTCCGTATTCGGTAACCGATGGTTTCAGCACATGCGAAGGACATGCACTAACACATAACTGACAGGCTGTACAATGTTCAGTAAAATGCTCTATGCTGATAGAACCAGGAGGAGATACCGGATGCGTCTTAATTTCGGCAAATACCGAAGGCTTTCTGGAACCAGCAGTCCTTTCCTGCGCTGACGCAATTTTTGAAAGACCTGTGATTCCGGCAATAAAGGCAATGGATTTTACCACAAATTCCCGCTTGGACGGATCCGCTTTAACCATTTCAACATCCTGTTTCTCTTTTTCTTTTGGAAACCAACTGTTTCTGTACTGGATGCTCAGGCTGGGACAGGCTGAAAGACAATTAAAGCAACCAACACACCGACTGAAATCAACCTCTTTTTCTTTGATATTGATGCATTGCGACTTGCAGGCAGAGGAGCATTTACCGCACCGATCGCAGGTCACTTTGTCGATACGTATTTTGAAAAGCGAATATCGTGAAAGAAACCCCAGGAACGTGCCTACCGGACATATGGTATTACAGTACAGGCGGCCATGGAAAAGTGACATCCAGGAAACCAGAATCAAAATGGCAGAGGGATAGATCAGGGTAAACGGGTTAACGGCCCTCAGTTCAACCGGATTGAGCCAGTAAATGCCTTGTGAAGCCATCACTTTTGCCAGGAAGTTATTGATTTCTGCAGCAACCGGTTTGATAAGGGAAACTATGATTCGTCCAAAATTGCTATAAGGATCGAGCAGGTTCAGTAACAGGATGTTTCCCGTAAGAAAAACCAATATTGCCAGAATGAGAATTGAATAACGCAGAATGTTGTAAGGTTTCGCGTAACGGAAAATTCTTTTTCTCCGGCTGAGTTTTCTTCGGAGCCAGCTCAGTACATCCTGGAAGATCCCCAGAGGGCACACGGTTGAGCAGTATATTCTTCCGTACAGGAGGCTCAGTACCACAAAAACCAGAAAACCGAGGCCAGCCAAAGAAAGAAGGTTCTTAAAGGTTAAAAAGGACGGGATAAACTGAAACCAGCTAATACCTTTCATTAGGTTTCGCGGGAAATGTCCTGTGAAGTCGACCAGCATCAGAAAAAAAAGCAGCAAAAAAACCAGGGAGACAACTACCCTGGAGTATTTGAGCCATCGGAAGTGCATGATTATCAGAGTTTAATGCGGTTAATATTCAACGCATCCAGATCCATTCTTCCAACCCCCATTTCGGCAGCATACCGGATATAATTGACCTGCGAAGGTTCGATTCCGTATAGCTTTGCCGCAGCGGCATCAACAGCAACAATATCAGTGGAAACGAGGAGAGATTTCATGAGAACTGTGTCATTCACCGAGATGCCTCTCGGGCCGTTTTTCTTCATTACACGGTACGCATCAACCACATTCAGGGTGGGTTTCCGGTAGGTAGCAAAGTCGGCAATACACTGGTGTAGGTTATGGGCATGCCAGTAGGAACGATCCCAGATAATCCCCATAAGGTTTTTCATGGCAATGGTAAGCTGGGGACCACTGTGATGCTTCAGAACAGGAACATTTATGAAGACGTCTGATGAGAGAATTAATTCATGTTCCTTGGCGTCTTTAAGATTCTTTCCTTTGGGAATTTTTACCGGATGATAATACTGCTCTGAGTTGGCCGGAACAATTTCTCCTCCGGCATCCTTTACAGCCTGTTCAATTCCGCTGTTTGCGTAGCATTTTTTCCATGCATCGCAGGTGTAGTCAAAAACATACACTTTCTTTGCTCCGGCGGCAAGACAGCTTTTTACAATCTGTTTAACCAGAAGCGGATTGGTATCAGCTGCTTTTTCAGGGGTGCTGTCCCATCCGATATTGGGCTTTACCACCACCGTCTGTCCTTTTTTGACAAAGGCTTCCATCCCGCCAAGTGACTGTATTGCTTTATTGAACATTTCATCAGGTTCGCCCCCCATAACGGCAACAAGATCATAGGGAAGACTCATTCGGCCATTTTCAGCCAGCAGATTTCTGGTGCCCAGGGCTGTAAAAGCACCTGCAGCAATGCTCCTTGCAAGGAAGTCTCTTCGTTTCATGGAAATATCCTCCTGAATTTTATGCCCTAAAAATAATCCGAAATTTTCTTTTTTCCTTGGATGTTTTGACGTTATTCGCTGATCCCCCTCCGCGGAGTCTGGAGTGTTGGTATAGTTTAGTCATGTATGGCCACAGGTGGCCAGATATTTTTCACTGAATTGCTCTGTGTGTTTTGTGTTTGATCTGTGGCAACCTGCATACTTTTGGTTTTTTGTATTCGTTTGTTTATTCTTAGGCATTAGCAGAGTCTCGGAGAGATTTCTGATTTGTCTGACCAAATAGTATTTCTGCTTCGCTGCAGGTTGTTTTCTATTTTCCATTTCCAGGTAAAACCTACTGGAGGAGCCTGGGTTTATAAAAGAGATGCGTAACCGACGTTCATAAAACCGGAAACTGTACCAAGGGATGGAAGAAATATTTTTTACTTTTGGAGAAATTTGTTGCTGTCGTGGTACGTCATATTGTAATCTGGAAACTCAAAGAGGAGAACCCCGATCTGAAATTATCCATTTTGGAGGAATTTCATTCCCGTTTGCTTGCGCTGAAGAACGAAATCCCCGGAATAGCCGAAATGGAAGTTAAGTTCAATGCAGAAAAGGCATCCCCCGCCAACGATGATATTGTTCTGATAGCTGATTTCTATGACTGGGAAGCGCTCCATGATTATCAGTCACATCCTGCCCATCAGAGTCTGGTAGCATGGGTTTCCGGTATTCGTACCTCACGGTCGGCCATTGATTACGAAATCTGATTTTATCCTGCATGTTTCCCTTACGAGACAATATACCCCACAGGCACTTTCCTTACATGAACTGGGCAATAATATTGGCCTGTACTGCTGTGTTTCTCTTTCAACTGTCCTTGAATCCACAGGAACAGCAGGCATTTTTTTACCTTTTTGGCCTGGTTCCTGCGCGGTATTCCCATCCCGAATGGGCCCGGTTTTTCGGATTGTATGCCGACAATTATTTCCCGTTTATTACCAATACCTTCATGCACGGAGGGTGGGGGCATTTTATTTCCAATATGTGGATCCTTTTTATTTTTGGCGATAATGTGGAAGACCGGATGGGTCATTTCCGGTATTTGCTTTTTTATCTGCTGGCAGGATTGATGGCCAGCCTGACGCATTTTGTTCTTCATCCCGCTTCTACGGTCCCTGCTCTTGGTGCTTCCGGTGCTATTGCCGGTGTCATGGCTGCCTATATGTTCCTTTTTCCTTACAGCCGGATTCTTGTCCTTCTTCCCATATTGATAATCCCGTTTTTCTTTGAGGTTTCTGCCTTTGTGTTCATTGCCATCTGGTTTGTTATTCAGCTTTTCAGCGGCATGACCGATCTGATGTTTCCTGCCTATACATCAGGAATTGCCTTTTGGGCTCATATTGGAGGTTTCCTAACAGGGCTGTTTACTTTCAGAATTTTTTTGGCCAAAAGATATTAAAATCCATGAAGGTATTTTCAAATGAATATGTCCGGGTCGATTATCAGGAACCTGTGCGATTGCTGGAGACAGTTTGGATGCCACGTTCTTCGGAATTGACCGAGGAAGGTGTTTTCAGGGAAATGAACCGTTTTCTGGAATTTCTAACCGATTATAGTCCTTTGCGAATAATTGCCGATACACGGTACTTTGGAGTAGGGGTTACACCCCACCTGCAATCATGGATTGTACTCAATTTTATGGCTAAAATCATGGAAGCAGGAGTGAAAAAATATGCCATCATTGTGAGCGCAGAAAAATATGAACAACTGAATGCAGATCTTTCAACTGATGAAAATGATGAGGAACTACTGATTAGGTATTTCACTGACTATAATGCAGCATTCCGCTGGGTTTGCCAGCAATGATGTTTGACCTCCTGCAATCATCAGTACCAATATTGTTTCAAATGCTGCCCGGAAGAATGCATTGCCGGATAGCATGCATCAGGTCTTCCTTCAGAAAAGGCTTGGAAAGATAATAGGAAGCTCCGGCTTCGAGGCACTTCTGTTGGTCATGCTTATAGGCCAGGGCTGTCTGGGCTATGACAGGTATGTTCGGGTAGGTATTTCGTATTTTACGAATCAGAGAATACCCATCTGCATCGGGCAAACAAATATCAGCCAGCACCAGGTTAATGTGCTTTTCCCGTTCCAGAATCTGAAGGCCTTCCTTTCCCGTTGCAGCTTCCATAACCACGGCGCAGGTATCGGAAAGCATTTCCCGCAACAACTCAAGATTGGACGGAGTGTCTTCAATCACCAGAATCCGGTATCCCTGCAAATCAGCAATGCTTTCTTTTTGCAACGTCTTCTCGGGTGGTTCACTTTTCGGCGCAGGGAGATAAGGAATAGTGAAATAAAAGACAGATCCTTTCCCTGGTTCTGACTCGGCCCATATTCTTCCCCCGAACAAATCAACAAGTCCTTTGCTGATCGACAAACCCAGGCCGGAGCCTCCGGCCTGTACAGATACCGTATCATCTTCCTGTCGGAACCGCTCAAAAATCACATCTACTTTATCAGGGTGAATACCTTTCCCTGTATCACTGACGGAAAAAAGAATAGTCTTCCTATCATCCGACAAACTATAACCGAAGCAGATATACCCCTTCTGTGTGAATTTCAATGCATTGGACAGCAGATTGGCTAATATTTGCTGAAGCCTCACGCTATCGGTTTGTATTCCGTCCTTTCCTTGTGGTAAGCTGCAACTGAACTGGAGTATTACCTCATTTTTTTGCTTTCTGACACGTTCTTGTTCATATTGCTGATACAACTGCTGCATCAGTTTGTTAAGACTGCAGGATTCAAAATGAAGCTGCAGTTGCCTCGCTTCAAGTTTTGACAGGTCAATGATGTCGTTAATCAGCGTCAGCAACTGTTTTGTCCCGGTCTGAATGATTTCTGTGTATAATTTTCGCTTGGCCGGGTTAAGGTTTTCATCAGCCAGAAGATAGGAAAATCCCAGGATGCTGTTGATAGGTGTACGGATTTCATGCGACATATTGGCAAGAAAGGCACTCTTCAGGCGGTCGGATTCTTCCGCCTTTTCCTTGGCCGCTATAAGTTCCCTGTTCAATCTGATTCGTTCGCTAACATCATTGAAAATGCATATTACTGAATCAGAGGACAGAGGGAAAAGAAAAGCCTCCAGTGTTCCCTGAAATTGTTTATCGTGGTATTCAAATTGCTCGGTATAAATTGGTTTCTTGTCAATAAAAACTGATTTTATTACAGCAAACTGATCTTTGGAAAATCCCGGGAATACTTTTTCCAAAGGTTTACCCAAATGAGAATTATGGTGAATATGCAATATATTGTCTGCGGCTGGGTTGGCTCCCGAAAGAATAATCGAACCGTTTTCTGACATGCTGTAAAAATGCATTCCCAGAGGGTTGGCTTCCACAACATTGCGGAACTTTTTCTCCGATAGGTGAAGCATTTCTTCTGCCTGCTTTCTCTGTAAAATCCTCCATAACCCGTCCATGACAAGCGTCAGTTGACGGGCGTCGCGGTCTTCATAAGGATCTCTTTTGTTAGCAACACCGGCAACAAGTACTATTTTCCCCTTATCAAAAACCGGCACACTAAGGAAACGTTTCAGTTGAACATGCCCAGACGGGAAACCTCTTTTCCAGGGATTGTATGCTTCATAATCATTAATAATTACTGGTTTTCGCTGTCGTAGGGTTTCAGCCCATAATCCGGCCTTTTCAACTTGAAACTTCCAGGTGTGGTCTGGTATATTGCACTCCTTCATCACTTCAACCGAAAATGCCTCCATCTTCATTTCTGTTTCATCAGGGTTGATATGACCGATGAATCCCAGTGAACTCTCGGTTAGCCAAAGAACTTTTTCAAGAGCAATATTATACAGTTCGCGGGGTGGAAGATCCATCATCCGGTTCAGTTCAATGAGGGTTTCCATGCGGTCTATATCCTGAACCCTTATCTTTTCGGCAAATAGCTGTTCACTAACATCGGTAAGGGTTATGACCCTGAATTTTTCCTTTCCTAAAGGGATAGGGCTAACATTTGTTTCCGCTGTAAAACGTATGCCTTTTCTTTTGATAGCATGAAACCTTAGAGTGCCCTTTGGTGTCTTTTTAATGAAATTCTGAAACTCCGTTTTATGTTCCGGTACGACAAAATCAGATATCGGTTTCCCTTGAATTTCAGTGACATTATAATCAAAGATTCGAGCAAATGAATCATTAGCTTCAATGATCTGCATCCCTGTATCCAGCAATGCAACCCCTTCATGGGCCGCGTGGGCAAGAATCCTGAAACGCTCTTCTGATTCCCGTAAGGCAGCTTCCGTTGTTTTCTGTGATGTGGTTTCCATAGCTATTTCAACAGCTCCGGTAACCTGACCCTCTGATCCAAACAAAGGGAAGCCTCTTACGTACCAGGATCTTCCGTTAGGATGAAGGATCTCAGACTCGCTGGGCTGCTGCGATGCTATGGCTTCCTTAACCGGACAACCCGGACAGATAATATTTCGACTACCCCAGAGTTCAAAGCAATTCTTGCCGGAAATGTCCCTGATATCAATGTTCGCGCTTTTGCACGCTGTGTTATTTGCCCAGATCGGCTGAAGGTTCTGATCATAAACAATGACAATCTCGCTGAGAGCATCAAGAATAATCCTGGAACCTTTGACAAAAAAAGCTTCCGTATCATCTTCTTTTACCAGCCGAACAGCATGACTCTGTTCTTCGAGCTTTCTAAACCATGCCTCCGGTTTTGTTTCGAAACACCATAAAATGAAAGTATCTCCCTGTTCCCTGAACACACTGAGCTTGATACGCAGTGTCATAGAGCCAGAGTCCAGATGTTTTTCAACGGGCATTCCCTGATCTTCTGCATTCCTTATCCATTCACTTACTAGTTCAGGAGTAAGGGAGGGTAAAATACCTGCAACAGATTTTCCCTCAACGGCATTAAAGAAAAATGTTAACCGGCACCCTTCATGAAGGAACAATTCTCTTATTATTCCATGCCGGTCGGAAATCATAATACAACCGTTTATTACGGAAATAAGCGACAGAAATTTTTCATTCCCGGATGATGTCTGGTATTGTGGCTGGTTGTTGGACATATCTGGGTAAAAAGTTGAATATTAATATGAAATTTAATATTACTAAATAAATTTATATCATGTAGGGTTCTGTAAGGTGATCTTTGTTAGAATAAAAAGGTGATCTGAATTACTAGGTAGTTAAATTCTGCAAAACATAAAAAACTTGTTTTTCAAAACGTACACCCGGAAAATTAGTTATTACATATTGGAATCAAAATATTAACAAAAAGATTTACAGTCTGTTGGATAATGTTAGCTTATTGAAAAACAATGAATGAGTAATGGAGAGTAAGCATCAATTAAAAAAAATTGTTTATTTGTATTGCATGAGGATCTGAGGCGGCGTGTAATACCTAACCAATAAACCTTCTGTTATGCATCTCAGTGTAATCGACATCCTGATTATTATTCTTTACCTTATTACCAGCATCATGATCGGGTACTGGGTGTCACACAGGGCTTCGGCCAGCATACGAAATTATTTTCTGGGAGGGAATAAGCTCCCCTGGTATCTACTGGGTGTGTCCAATGCATCAGGAATGTTCGACATTGCAGGAACCATGTTGCTGGTATACTGGCTGTCGGTTTACGGCATGAAAAGTATGTGGATCCCCTGGCTTTGGCCCGTGTTCAACCAGATATTCCTAATGGTGTATCTGTCATCATGGTTGCGCCGAAGCAACGTTATGACGGGTGCAGAATGGATAAAAACCCGCTTTGGTACGGGGAAGGGAGCTAACCTGTCGCATATCATTGTCGTCATCTTTGCCATTGTAAGTGTAATCGGTTTTCTTTCTTATGGTTTCAAGGGAATCGGAAAGTTTATGACTGCTTTCCTGCCTGCAATGGTCACCGACCCGGTTATGCTGGGCAAATATCCCCAGATAAACGAAAACCTTTATGCCTTGATTCTGATGGGCATTACTACATTTTACGTTGTGAAAGGCGGTATGTTCAGCGTGGTTATTACCGAAGTGATTCAATATTGCATCCTGACCATTGCTTCCATAGCTATCGGAATTATTGCTATAGTAAAGGTGTCTCCGGGGACAATCAATGCTGTTATACCTGACGGATGGAAGAGCATGTTTTTTGGCAAAACAGTAGGGCTTGACTGGACTCAGATTTCGGCTCAGGCTTCCGCCAAACTTCATGCTTTCAATTCCTGGATTCAGAATGACGGCTATTATTTGTTCGGGCTCTTTTTTATCATGGTTTTGTTCAAGGGAATTTTGTTGGCCGCTGCAGGTCCAGCTCCCAATTACGACATGCAACGAATTCTTTCCACACGAAACCCCCAGGAGGCCTCGAAAATGAGTTCCCTTGTCAATGTGGTGCTAAATCCGTTCCGGTATTTTATGGTTGCAGGGCTTACCGTTCTGGCCCTGACGAATTTTGACACGCTTTATACAGCATCTATAACGGAACCTGATTTTGAATCCATTCTTCCCCAGGTGCTGGCAACGTATATTCCCGTCGGATTGCTTGGATTTCTTATGGCAGGGCTTCTGGCTGCCTTTATGAGTAATTTCGCCGCCACGGTCAACGCGGCACCTGCTTACATTGTGAATGATATTTACAAAAAATATATAAATCCGACAGCCAGCGAAAAAACCTATGTGCGCATGAGCTACCTTGCATCGATTGCCGTGGTGTTGGTAGGAGTAAGTATCGGATTTTTCGTTGAATCCATCAACAAAATTGTACTCTGGATCGTTGCCGGTTTGTGGGGAGGTTATACTGCTTCTAATGTACTGAAATGGTACTGGTGGCGCTTCAATGGCTATGGCTATTTCTGGGGAATGGTGACCGGTATTGCAGCATCCCTTATCCTTCCTGCATTGAGCCATCTGTATCCTGTCTCAGTATTAAGCAATTCCCCGCTTCCTGCAAATTTCAATATGAATGCTTTTCCGGTCATATTCCTGTTGTCGCTTATTGGATGCCTTCTTGGCACATATCTTACCAAACCGGAAGATGATGAAACCCTGAAACATTTTTACAAAAATGTTCGACCCTGGGGCTTTTGGAAACCCATACACCGGAAAGTGGTTGCTGACGACCCGTCTTTTGTGGGTAATAAAAACTTCGGGATCGACATGTTCAACATTGTAGTTGGCATTGTCTGGCAGATAACCCTGATGGCTTTTCCTGTATATCTTGTTTTACGCGACTGGAAACTGTTCGGTGTTACTTTCGGGATCATGGTGGTAACATCGCTGATCCTCAAAAAGACCTGGTGGGACAGGCTTAAATACGTTGACTGAGTTCCGGTTTTTTCTTTTTCAGGTCATTCCAGGCGGCTTCCATCAAGATATAAAATGCCTGACCTTCGGTGGCTGCTCCGGGATGGTCAAATTCAGGTGAACCGCATACACCGCGAACCATCCCGAACGAATCCATTTTGCCCTGTGCAGCCTTTCGCATTTTTACGGCAGCTTCCAGGTAGGAAGCCGGAAGCCAGCCTCTTTCCAACCCTCTGAAAATGGTATAGGCTGCCATTTGTGACAAATTGGTCTCGACAAAGCTTTCCGGCTCATCAACGATGTTGTGAAATAACCCGTCTTCCCTGAGATAGGTAAGGCATCCATCAATGCACTCCCGTATATATCCGTGTAGCTGTTCTTTGTCTTTCATTCGGCTCTCAGGTAGCGCATGGGCAACGCGGGTCATGCCAGCCAGCGCCCAGCCATTTCCGACTCCCCAGAAAGCTTTCCGATCAAACGTCTTTTTCTTCTCATCCCATATATGCGAGAATAGCTTCTTCCTGTCATCCCACAGATATTTTCTCAATCCTTCCACCTGCCGCAGTGCTTCGTCGTATTCTCCTGCTTCGGCCAGGAAAGGAGGACACATGTACATGCTGTCAATCCATAATTGCGGTGCATAGGTAATATGATGGATAATGCCGTCGCTTGTCCTGGGCGCCTTATGAAGGAGATAATCCAACATTTTTGTTGAAGCTTCCCTGAAGCTTTCATTGGAATACATTACAGCCATTTTCATTACAGGTTCTCCGTTGGAGGCAGGATCTGTAACGACTTCGTCACTGGCAACATTGGCGAGCCTTCCAAGCTTGTCCTGACGCAGTACAGCTTCTTCAGCAAGCAGATAAACCAGTTCAAATTCTCCCAGTTCCAGTAAAGCCTGTGCAGCTACGCCTTGCTCCCACGATCTTCGCTGCGTGCTGAGCATGGCATAAATCGCTTTCTGTATTTTTTCCCTGTCATTGGATGAATTCTCGTTTGTCTTTCCTGAAGCGCAGGATGCAAAAAATGGAATACTTCCAGCAAAAATGCCAGCAGTTGTTATATTGCCCAGAAAATGACGACGTTCCATAGTTTTATCATTTTTTATGCAATTTGCATATTTTTTTGAATTTGTCGATCAGGCCCTTGTGCATCGGGTTAATTTTTTTATCTTACTTTGTTCAAACTATTTACCGATGAAATCTTTCTGCCTTTATTCCAGATGGTATTCCAAAAGGAAAAGTCATTCAATCTTTTATGTGGGTTGGCTTCTGATTGTGTTATTTGTTTTGATTTTATCCGGATGTGGCCGCAAGGAAAAGAAGCAGGTACAGATAACAAGAGAAATGGTGCGTGCTGCGGCCTTTCTTTCGGATCTCACATTTGATGATGCCGAAATTGATTCCATGCTGGACGGACTGAATGGTTACCGTTCCTCCTATCAGGCAATACGCCGGAAATCTCTTACGAATGATGTGTCGCCCGCTTTTGTATTTTCTCCGGTTCCGCAGGAATACAAGCCTGAAGTTTATAATGGATTGCCGGACGAGGGTTTACCTGCGAAGGTGCAAATGCCTGAGAACAGGGAGGAATTATGTTTTTATTCTGTTTCAGAACTTTCCGTTTTGCTGCGTACCAGACAGGTGACTTCGGAAGAACTCACGCGCTTGTATATCAGTCGGTTGAGAAAATATGATCCGGTTTTGCACTGTGTGGTCACCCTTCTCGAAGACCGTGCAATGGCTCGGGCAAAACAGGCCGACAGGGAAATAATAGCCGGGAAATACCGTGGTCCTTTGCACGGCATACCCTATGGGGTGAAAGATCTGCTGGATGTTGAAGGAGTCCCCAGTACATGGGGATCAAGACTGTATGAAAAGCATATAGCCAGGCATACTGCTGCTGTTGTTCAGCGCCTCGATTCAGCCGGTGCCGTATTGGTTGCCAAACTGTCCCTGGGTGAATTTGCCATGGGAGATGTTTGGTTCAGAGATATGACACGAAACCCGTGGAATCCTGCAACAGGATCAAGCGGATCTTCCGCCGGATCTGCGGCCGCCACAGCAGCCGGGTTGGTTGGTTTTGCCATCGGTTCTGAGACCTGGGGTTCAATTGTATCTCCTTCAACCGTGTGCGGAGTTACGGGGCTCAGGCCTACGTTTGGACGTGTTCCCCGAACCGGTGCCATGGCGCTGTCGTGGACCATGGATAAACTGGGACCCATCGCCCGGACTGCGCAGGATTGTGCCCTTGTTCTTGCCGTTATCAATGGAATTCATCCGGGCGATCCGGCATCTGTCAATGTTCCTTTTTCTTTTAATGCATCACAAAATCTGAAAGATTTGCGTGTTGCCTATGATGCCGAGATTTTTACACGGAATTATCCTTTCAGGGCGAATGACAGTTCCGTAATTGAAGTGCTGAAACATCTGGGCCTCCATCTGTTTCCTGTCAAAGTGCCTGATACCATTCCTGTCAACGCTCTGAGCATTATTCTTGAAGCCGAAGCTGCCGCTGCCTTCGACGAAATTACCCGCTCCGGACTGGATTCCATGATGGTCCGACAGAGCAAAGATGCCTGGCCCAATATCTTCCGCCAGGCCCGTACCATACCGGCCGTGGAATATATCCAGGCCAACCGCTTACGAACCCTTTTGATCAGAGAATTCAGCCAGCTTTTCCAAAAGGCAGATGTAATTGTTTTCCCTTCGCTCGAAGGGGACCAATTGCTGATAACAAATCTTACCGGACATCCGGCCATATCTGTTCCCAGTGGCTTTGATGCACAGGGTATGCCCACAAGTGTAACGTTTGTCGGAAACTGGTATTGCGAGCAGAACATTCTTTTGCTTGCCAGTGCCTATCAGAAAGCAACACAATGGTATAAGAAAACCCCTCCCGCATTTACTCCTTCAGAATAAACAAGCGTTTGATCCTCCGATTGAAATATGCAGGAAGACACGCATGAAACGAGCAATAAGTAATCAAATGGATTTTCTTGCTGGTAAAACACCAAAAGATCTGGAACAATGGTTGCTGAGCGTCGGGGAAAATGAGGATTATGCTGTTCCCCTGCTGACAGGTTTTTACAGAAAGAAGATACGCGATATAATGGAGGTAAAGGAACTGCCTCTTGCGCTTCGGCATAAAATGAAAGCTGCTTTTACTGATGGTTATTACGAACCGTCACATGTGGAGGTGTCGGTCGACGGAAGCAGAAAATATCTCTTTTCAGCCGGGGGAAAAGGGTTTATCGAATCAGTCTACCTTCCCGAAAAAGCACGGCATACATTATGCGTTTCAACCCAGGCAGGCTGTCGCATGGGGTGTGCATTTTGCTGTACCGGACAAATGGGGTTCAGGGGCAATCTGAGTGAACGGGAAATACTGAATCAGATTCTGTCTGTGCCCGAAAGCAATCAGCTTAACCGCATTGTCTTTATGGGTATGGGTGAACCCTTTGACAACTGCGAAGCCCTCTTTCGTGTGCTTTCCATTCTTACTTCCTCCTGGGGTCTTGCATTTGGCAATGAGAAAATTACGGTCTCAACTGTTGGTATCCTTCCCTGCATTCTTCGTTTTCTGAACGAAACAAAATGCCACCTGGCCCTGAGTGTTCATTCTCCTTTTCCTGAGGAGAGAAAAAAATGGATTCCTGCCGAAAACAAGTATCCCTTGAAAGAAACCATACTGGCGATCAGCCGCGAGAAGGTAAACAGGCACCGCCGAATAACGGCTGAATATGTAATGATGGCCGGTATAAACGATTCCCGCGAGCATCTGGAGGGACTGATTCATCTCTTCCACGGTACCGTTTTCCGCATAAACCTTATTCCTTTTAATTCTTTCGAAGGAAGTAAAATACATCCATCGGAAGCATCTGCTATGCAGTATTTTATGAAAAAGCTGAACGCGGCTGGCATTTCTGCCACAATCCGACGTTCACGGGGTACCGATATCAGCGCGGCCTGCGGGCAGCTGGGTAATTCTGTTATGTTGGTCAGAAAACCAGGGTTGCAATAGATCGTTCCGGCATGCTGGTACGAAAAACGGAACCTGCGATCCATACACCAACCTCACGCACCGATTCTGTTGCATTAAGAATGACAACCACAAGTTTGCCGTCAGGATTGACGAAGGAAACGCCTGGCAGGTCATCCTGGGTTGAACTGGTCAGTACTTTGATTGCACCGGGACGAACAAATTTACTGATGTGTCCAATGTACCAATAGGAATCCATATAGTGCAAGCTCCCGTCACGGGTATCGGCAATTACCGGTGCCAGGCAGTAGTTTCCAACATGATTCGGACCGCCCTTTTCATCAAGAAGAATGTTCCAGTCAGTCCATCCGCAGGCTCCGTTGTTCAGGTCATGGATCATGTTCAGGGCATATTCTTCACCCCACTTCCATTCGGTAACTGTTTTCCAGTCAAATGGATAACCGCATCCTTCAGTGAAAAGAACCTGTTTGTCAGGATAGGCCTCTTTCACCAACCGCACATTGTCGAAATGATTTCCTACATACCAGTGAAATCCAACCCCCCAGACGTATTTTGCTGCTTCCGGGTCATCGAGCACTGTTTTTGCCCTCTGATACATCAGTCCACGGTTGTGATCCCATACCATCAAATGAAGGTTGGCCAACCCGGCTTTGTGCAGTTCAGGCCCCAGAAAATTCTTTACGAAATCCCGTTCCTGTTCGGCTGTGTAAATACATGATTCCCATGTCTGAACCGCCATGGGTTCATTCTGCACCGTCAAACCCCAGATGTTGATTCCCTGCTTTGCATATTCTTCGACAAATTTCACATAATACCTGGCCCAGGAATGCATATACTGCGGAAGAAGAGATCCGCCATGCAGCATGTCGTTGTTGGATTTCATCCACGCAGGAGGGCTCCAGGGAGAGGCAAATAACTTCAGGGATGGCACTGCTTTCAAAACTTCTTTAATCAAAGGTATCTTGTATTTCAGGTCATGTTCAAGAGAAAATGTGCTAAGGGAAGAATCTCCTTCTGCTACATAAGTATAACTGTCGCTTGAAAAGTCACAACTGTTGATATTGGTTCTTCCCAATGAGTACCCTATTCCCTTTTCCGGATCATAATACGCCCTGATTATCTCCTGCTGCTTTTCAGGCGGCAGCTTGTAAAATGTTTCCGCAGCTGCATCGGTAAGGGCTCCTCCAATTCCTTCAATGGTTTGTCCTTTTACTTCCGGATCTACAAAGAGCACGGCCATTTGCTCGTCTGGCTGTGGCAGAGGTTCAGCCTTTACCGTTCCTTTGTCAGCCAGCCTGTCTCCGGTATTTTTAGCGGTCAGATAAATCCGGGCCGACTGAAAGGTTTTTACTTCGGACTGCTTTGCCGGTTTGCTTTTCTCATTGTTGCAGGCGGTGATCAATGAAATGCAGATAATTCCAATAAAAAGGTTTCTCATAGTCATCTTGTTAATGGTTTGTTTTTATGTCGGGTAAATAAATTTTTCCTTCCATATAAGTTACTACCTTTCCGGCTATGTGGACTCTGTTTCCTTCCAGGGTGCAGAGGAGGGTTCCTCCGCGGGTAGAAACCTGGCGGGCTGTCAGTGTTTTTTTTCCTATTCGTTCAGCCCAGTAAGGAGCAAGAAGGGTATGGGCCGAACCGGTAACCGGGTCCTCGTTGATGCCAACCTGTGGACCGAAAAAGCGGGAAACAAAGTCATACTCT
>JAKPTE010000005.1 GCA_029571215.1 Bacteroidota bacterium | reverse complement strand
GGTTATCAGAGAAAGCGGAACAAGAATTACAAAAAACAAAATCCCCAGAATAATTTTGGATACAATTGCACCTATTCCCTCAGCCAATTTAAACCATAAAAGCGTAAGATATTTTCTGAAAAAAGGGAAAAGGATGGCAAGAATGCCGAGAACAAAGGCGATATAAATGAGTTCCCTGCGGGCCGGCCAAAGCAGGGAACCCGCAACGAGGGCTGTGACCAAGACCAGCGGAACTTCAAAATGCTTCTCCTTCATATTAAAATAATGTATAGATAAACGGAGCCAGTGCACTTCCGCTTCCAAAGACCAACAGGATGCCAATAATCAGCAGGAAAATAATCAGCGGAATAAGCCACCATTTTTTGCGCTGCATCAGAAAACGGAACAAATCTTTGAGGAATTCCATAGTTCAGTCAGGTTGTGTTGTGATAGAAAATTTATTTTTATCCTTTTCTGTCTGTTCTTCCTTCAGAAAAAGATGCCGGTTGATTACCAGGGCATCCATTCCGGTAGCCATAAAGCAAATATAGGCATCCTCCGGTGAACACACAATAGGTTGTCCCCGCACATTGAAGCTGGTATTAACCAGCACAGGGCAACCAGTCTGGTATTTAAATTCCCGAAGCAGAGCATAAAACAATGGATTGGTCTCCCTATGAACGGTCTGAATGCGGGCAGAGTAATCCACATGGGTTATGGCAGGCCATGGAGAACGAGGAATATACAATCTTTCAAAAAGAGGAAGGTCTGTGTAATTTTCAGGCAAAGAAAACCGGTATTCTTTCTTAACTGTTCCCACCAGAAGCATATAAGGTGAAACGAGAGGCGGATCGAAGACGGAAGAAGCATCTTCAGCGCATACAGCCGGAGCAAAAGGCCGGAAGCCTTCCCTGAATTTAATTTTCAGGTTAAGGACTTTCTGCATGTCAGGAATTCTGGGATCAGCCAGAATGGAACGGTTGCCGAGGGCACGCGGGCCAAATTCCATACGTCCCTGCACCCATCCAGTTACCTTTCCCTTCGCAAGCAACGAAGCAGTTTCTGCCAGAAGTGACCGATCATCAGGAAAATGATGAGCTACTGCTCCGTATTTACGAATTACTTTGAGAATTTCCTTTTCTTCGGGCTCCGGACCTAAAAAGGCACCGTTCATCCGGTCTGCCGAATCGCTCAACTGACGGGGCTGGTTAAAATAGATGTAATGACCGGCAAGAGCGGCCCCCACCGCCCCTCCGGCATCTCCTGCAGCAGGCTGGATGAATATTTTTTCAAACAGCCCTTGTTCCCATATTTTCCCATTTGCCACACAGTTTAAGGCTACACCACCTGCCAAACAAAGGTTTTTCCTGGCTTCACCGTCCGATACAGAATGGTATGCAAACCGGGTCATTCGAAGCATGGCTTCTTCCGTAACCTGTTGCATCGCCAGAGCCAGATCACAATGATGTTGTTCTATCAGTTCTTCCGGTTTGCGACGGGGAAATCCAAACAGCTTTTCCCATTTCGCATCTGGTACCATCCGCAATCCGGTGGCATAGGAAAAATATGTCTGGTTGAGCCAAACGGAACCATCATCATACAGATGTATCAGCTGGTTTAGAATTATATCGGTGTACTTTCGGGTAGATTCTGCGTCTTTTCGTCCATAAGGTGCCAGCCCCATCACTTTGTATTCTCCCGAATTCACCCTGAAACCAAGGTAATAGGTAAAAGCCGAATAGAATAATCCAAGGGAATGGGGAAAACGCAGTTCATGCAGAATCGTTATCTTATTCCCATCGCCCAGACAAACCGAAGCTGTTGCCCACTCTCCTACCCCATCAACAGTTACAACGACGGCCTTGGAAAAGGGAGAAGCATAGAAAGCGCTGGCAGCATGCGATAAATGATGCTCTGGAAAAAGAAGCTTCGTTCTTTCAGGATGCCAATCCCCCAGTTTTTTCAATTCTTTCCGGATGAGATCCTTGAGAAACATTTTTTCTTTGAGCCACACCGGTATGGCATTTACAAATGAACTAACACCTTTAGGTGCAAAGGCATAATAGGTTTCAAGAAGACGCTCCAACTTTAGAAAAGGCTTATCATAAAATACAATGGCATCGAGATTTTCCAACCCGAGACCGGAATATTCCAGACAAAAACGAATGGCATGCGACGGAAATCCCGCATCATGCTTGCGCCGGGTGAAACGTTCCTCCTGAGCCGCAGCAATCACATAACCATCTTCGATCAGTGCTGCTGCCGAATCGTGATAGAAAGCTGATATTCCAAGTATCTTAAGAGCCATACATATTGCGGAACGAGACGAAGATAGAAATAAATTGGAGAATGTTTATTGTTTCTCGTTCGTGAATCTGTTATGATTTATGTATTATCCCAATTATTGCATTAGAAAAATTTCTAATGCAATGCGATTAAGAAAAATCAACTTTTCCGGTTTGCTGGCGCTGCACCAGAAAAGTGATTTTTCTAAATCGGGATAACCCCAAATAATCCATTGGTTCGCTCCTTTTGAGAGCTCCCAATGAATAATTTGGGATTATTCAAGAAGGTATCATTTTTTATGGCCTGGTTTTTATAAAGAAATCGTTTTGTATATTTCGGAATGAAAAATAGAAGTTGCCTGACAGAATGATAATATCAAGCCTGCAGGAAAATGATTTTCCAATTGAATTCATTTAAAAATGGAATGTATATGAAAAACAGAATTTTATTATGTTTTCTTTTCATACTGGCTGTTGCAGTGGAAGGATCAGCGCAAACCGGTTACAAGCCGGCAGAAGAAAATATGAAAGCACGGGAATGGTTTCAGGATGCAAAATTCGGGTTGTTTATTCACTGGGGCATTTACTCAACTCTTGGGAACGGGGAATGGGTGATGCAGAACAACCGGATTGCCATCCCTCAATATGAAAAGTTGGCGGATTTTTTCAATCCTATAGCCTATAACCCGGACGAATGGGTTCTGATGGCCAAGGAGGCGGGTATGAAGTATATATGTATCACCAGCAAACACCACGACGGATTTGCCATGTATCATAGCAACGTTTCACCCTACAATGTAGTTGACCGCACACCGTATGGGAAGGATGTGATTGGAATGCTGGCAGAAGCCTGCCGTCGGCATGGCCTCCGGTTGTTCATTTATTACTCCCAGCTCGACTGGCATCATCCCGATTATTTTCCGAGAGGTATGACGGGGCAGTTTACGGGAAGAGCTGATACAGGCAATTTTAGCAGATATCTCGATTACCAGGATGCTCAACTGAGGGAAATTCTCACACAGTACGGTCCGATCGGAGGCATATGGTTTGACGGCTGGTGGGACAGGAAATGGCAGGACTGGAGGCTGGATAAAACCTATGCCATGATCCATGAGTTGCAGCCTGCCTGCCTTATAGGAAACAATCACCATGTAAAACCTTTCCCGGGTGAAGATTTTCAAATGTTTGAAAAAGATCTTCCCGGGCATAATACAACAGGATGGGCCTCGGAAAGCGAAGTAAGCTCCTTACCCCTGGAGACCTGCGAGACGATGACAGCTCGCGGGTCATGGGGGTTCGACATCTATGATCCGGATACAAAAAAGCCCGACGAGCTGATTCGCTATATTGTAAAGGCAGCCGGATATAACAGTAACTTCCTTCTTAATGTAGGCCCCATGCCCAATGGAAGGATTCAACCGGAATTTGTATCTGTGCTGAAGGAAGTTGGTGCCTGGATGAAGAAAAACGGCGAAGCCATTTACGGAACACGGGGAGGACCATTTCCTCCGCGCGACCGGGCTGTGAGCACACAGAAAGGGAACACCATCTATTTGCATATATTTGATTATCAGGATCCGTTGATTGCCCTGCCACCTATTGCTCCGAAAATAGTCTCAGTCAAAGCATTCGGATCTGGCAAAGAAATTCCATTTAAACAAACAGCAGATGGAATCGTACTGACCCTCTCCGGACTTGAAAAAACCCCTCCTGTAACTATTGTTGAAATGAAAATTAAATGAGTATCAAATTTCTGATTTCCCATTTCCGATTCTCGATTATTTGGTCTGGGGTTCGCATTTGTGGCATGCTATTGTATTAAACTGGTTTGTTTTTTTGTTGTTTCTCTGTTTACAGAAAGTTAATTGAATGGGAAATCGGAAATGCATTAGATTTGTATTTATTAACCAACTAACCTTGATCTATTATGAAAAGAATCATTAAGGAATCATTGTATCTTTTTCTTTTGTTTTTTTTCTTTCATTTTATGCCTGACGGAGTTCGGGCGCAGGCACAGGAAAAAATCCGTCTGATCATCCGGGGAGATGACATTGGTTCCAGTCATGCCGCCAACCTCGGATGTATTGAATCCTACCGTAATGGAATTATGCGCACAGTTGAGGTCATGGTACCCTGTCCCTGGTTTCCGGAAGCAGTAAAATTGCTCAGGGAAAATCCCGGTCTGGACGTTGGCGTGCACCTTACGATCACCAGTGAATGGTCGAACTATAAATGGCGTCCGCTGACCTGTGTTCCCAGCCTGGTTGATTCACTGGGATATTTTTTCCCTATGATATGGCCCAATCCGAATTTTCCTGCCGGAAGTGCCATCAGGGAGCACAACTGGAAACTGGAAGACATTGAACGGGAATGGAGAGCACAGATTGAGACAGCTAAACGATTGATTCCACAAGTGAGTCATATCAGCTGCCACATGGGTTGTTCCGATATCGCACCCGAAGTAAGAGAGCTTTACAAACGCCTTGCAAAGGAATATGGTCTGGAAATCAATCCGGCTGATTACGGAGTAAAAGCATTGCGCGGATGGGGAGAAGAAAAAGACTTCAGCAAGCGTCTGGCCATTTTTCTAAAAGCACTGGAAAACCTCACTCCCGGCACCTGGCTGTTTGTAGACCATCCGGCACTAAATCAGCCGGAAATGGAAACGATTGGTCATCCGGGATATGAAGATGTTGGTAAAGACCGGGACATGGTTGTAAAAATCTTTACCCATCCTGACGTTAAAAAAATGATCAGTAAAAAAGGCATCGAACTGGCAGGCTATAACAGTTTAAAGTAACGATATCGGGCAACAAATAATCTTTCCCTGGTAAACCTTTTGCCTTGCGTGAGTGCTTCATTTGCTGGCCTGATTAAGCTTCAGTGATGAAGTCCGGGCACAAGGAGTAAAAAATTGGGCGGTATTCTGCAGAAAAAACAGGAACAAAACTACTAAAAACAGCAGCTTTGTTCCTGCACAATGCATAAAAACCGGAATTCAGACATTAACCGGTTGCAGTTCTTTCAAACTATTCTGTATTTCTTCATCTGAAATAGCATAGTTTTCGAGTTTTCCAGAGAAATACTGATCGTAAGCAGCCAGGTCAATGACTCCGTGGCCGGAAAGATTGAAAAGAATGGTCTTTGAGACACCTTCTTCTTTTGCTTTTTTAGCTTCTCTGATAGCCGCTGCAATAGCATGGGTACTTTCGGGCGCAGGAATAATTCCTTCTGTTCGTGCAAAAAGTACGCCAGCTTCAAAGGTTTCCAGCTGAGGAATTGACACTGCTTCAATAATCTTATCTTTTAATAACTGGCTTACAATGGCTCCTGCCCCATGGTAACGGAGTCCACCGGCATGGATTTTGGCAGGAATGAAATTATGTCCGAGGGTGTACATGGGAATGAGAGGGGTCATGCCAACCGTATCACCAAAATCGTAGGCAAAGGTTCCCCTTGTAAGCTTGGGACAGGAAGCAGGTTCAACTGCAATTGCCCTGAGTTTTTTGCCTTCGGTAAGCTTTAACCGCAAGAAAGGAAAGGAAATTCCGGCAAAATTGGAGCCACCACCAAAGCAACCGATCACTACATCGGGGAAATCACCTGCCATTTCCATCTGTTTGATTGCTTCCTGGCCAATGATGGTCTGGTGCAGGAGTACATGGTTCAGAACCGAACCAAGGGAATACCGGGTATCGGGGTCTTTAACCGCCATTTCCACTGCTTCCGAAATAGCAATGCCAAGAGAACCGGGTGAATCGGGGTGTTCAGCAAGGATTCTCCGGCCGGCTTCGGTGAGTGAGCTGGGTGAAGGCACCACATTGGCATTCCATGTATTCATCATCATTTTGCGGTAAGGTTTCTGTTCGTAACTCACCCGCACCATAAACACCTGAAGTTCCAGACCGAAAATATCGCAGGCATAAGCAAGGGCACTCCCCCATTGTCCGGCTCCTGTTTCGGTTGTCAGTCGCTTTACCCCTTCCTTGTAATTGTAGTAAGCCTGGGCTACAGCCGTATTTGGCTTGTGGGAGCCGGCCGGACTTACACTTTCATTCTTAAAATAGATTCTTGCAGGGGTATCAAGAGCTTTTTCCAGATTTAGTGCACGATGCAGCGGTGTCGGACGCCATACCCTGTAAATATCCTGCACTTCTTCAGGAATTTCTATCCATCGTTCGGTACTCATTTCCTGTTTCAACAATTCCACGGGGAAAAGCGGAGTCATGTCTTCGAGTTTAACAGGCTGTTTTGTGGCCGGATGCAACATGGGCTGTGGTTTGTTAGGCATATCAGCCATAATGTTGTACCAGCTTGTCGGCATCTGCCTTTCGTCAAGATTGATTTTTCTGAACTTGCTCATCTTCTTTCAGTTTATAAAGGTTATACAAAAACAGAGGCAGGTTGTAAACAACCTGCCTCCGGTATTATTCATTCGTAAATAACTATCAGGGCATATTGCTTACAACCGCATTCCTGAAAGGACGCCAGCACCACCAGTAAGCAACTGCAAAAATATATTTCATAATATCACCATTACCCGGGTAGCAAATGTAACAACAAATTTTAAAATTGCAAGATGCCCGATGATTTTCATAATTACTTCGACACAGAATAAGAGATGACAGCAATGTATTTAATGTGTTTCAGGTAAATCTATCAATTATAATTAGTTATTAGCCAATCAATTGCCAACATTCACCCACC
Organism: Bacteroidota bacterium; assembly: GCA_029571215.1. Classification (GTDB taxonomy): domain Bacteria; phylum Bacteroidota; class Bacteroidia; order Bacteroidales; family JAAYUG01; genus JAAYUG01. The sequence continues at coordinate 10,842 of JAKPTE010000005.1, read as the reverse complement.
AACAATACATAAAATTTCTTCCAGGAAGTTGCAAAACGAGGTTGAGAGAGGTTACAAAACCATTCAGAAAGTCTCCGTTAATTTTCTCCATGTTTTCCACCGGTAAAGCCACTGCGCAAGAAAGAGGAAGAACAGCGTCATAAGAAAAAACTCCGCCATATCATAAACCGGATTTATGCTGCTAACCCTGAAAAGGGAGGGTGTTTGCAATGCCGAACTTTTATGGGTTACAAACAAGGAAATAAAGATATTATTGGCCGCATGGATACCGAGGGGAAGTTCCAATCCTCCGTCAAGAACCACCAGCAGGCCCAGAAACAGACCCCAACCAATATATTGCGGCATGGTAAGCCAGAAGCCAAATTCTTTCACTTCGGGATTGAAGAAATGCAAAAGCCCAAAAATCAGGGAAGTCAGAATAAGGGGAAGCCAGCGGTTACGGAAGATCAGTCCAAAGCCCTGCATAAAATAACCTCTGAAAAGAATTTCCTCAAAACTTGTCTGCAACGGAAGAAAGAGAAAGGCAACCAGTATGAGCTGCAAAAAAAGTACTGGGCTGAACTGTAGAACGAATTTCTCTTTCTCAACCAGCAGATGAATGATCAGGGAAACACCCATCAACAGAAACCAAAGAAAAAATCCCTGCAAGATTCGATTCATCCTGACATTTTCGTACCCGGTTAAAACAGCTTTAAATGGTTTGTTGTGGACAAACCGTATACCAATCCATAACCCAAGCAATCCCATAGCAAAAGGGAAAATCAGCAAAAGAAGACCTGCATTCGGATTGATTCCCCATGAGGCAAAATCAAGGGGGTTGGCAGCCGAGGAGGGTACTCCCGATGCCAATCCCCGGAAAAGATAAACCAGGAGAACGGGAACAGACCCAATGACCTGGGAGAGAATAATGACAAGAATAACCGTTACCGCATATCGCCAGAACTGATTTCGTCCTTCAAAAGCTTTCTGAAAGTACATTTTTTTCTGTTTTATTTCATCCATCCGTTTATTTTCATCCAGTCAGCCAGCCGGCCAGCCCAGGTAGAAAGCACAGGGTCATTTGGGGCAAATCCGACGCCATGCCTTCCTTTCTGGTAAATATGCAATTCAGCAGGTACATTGGCTTTCCGAAGGGCAAGATAAAAGGAAACACTGTTTTCAGGCGGAACACCATCATCTTCGCTGGTATGAAAGAGAAAAGTCGGGGGGGTAAGGGTGGTCACCTGGAGTTCATTGCTCAGGTATCGGGAAAGTTCAGGGTTCAATTCTTTCCCGATTAAATGTTCGCGTGACCCTCTGTGCGTATATTCAGTGGTAAAACTGATGACAGGATATCCAAGGATCATAAAATCAGGCCTTGAACTAATCCGGTCAACGGGATCAGGGGCTTTAGGGTCTCCACCGTCAAAGTGTGTTCCTACGGTTGATGCAAGATGCCCACCTGCCGAAAAGCCCATGATGCCAATCCGGTGCGGATCAATCCCGAATTTTCCGGCGTTGAAACGCACAAGCCTGACAGCTCTCAAGCCATCCATCAGCGGAATGGGGTGCATGTATTTTTTAAAATCCCAGCTGTTGGTACGGTACCGTAGCACAAAAGCTGTAACACCATGCCGATTAAACCATTGGGCAATCTGTTTTCCCTCGTGGTCCATGGCCAGCCCGACATATCCTCCTCCTGGACAGATAATCACGGCTGTGCCATTGGCTGATTCCGCGGGGGCAGGGTAGATGAACAGACAGGGTTTGTCTTCCGGTTTATCGCCGAGGGCGCCCGGAGCACCCTGAAACCACAGATAAATGGAATCCTGTGATCTTCCAGAAATAATCGACAACAGGAAAAAGGCTAAAAACATAAGGGTTTTCATATGGAAAGGATTGATATGGGTTGTTAGGGTTGTCATAGTTGTCAGGGTTGTCAGGGTTGTCATAGTTGTCATAGTTGTCAGGGTTGGCGGGGTTGTCAGGGTTGTCATAGTTATCATAGTTGTCAGGGTTGGCGGGGTTGTCAGGGTTGGCGGGGTTGTTGGGGTTGTCAGGGTTGTCAGAGTTGTCAGAGTTGTCAGAGTTGTCAGGGTTGTCGGGGTTGCATGGTGAAATTTTTTTCTGTTTAAAATGAGTGAATATGTTCAAACTGTCTGAATTTCTCTTTCAACCATTTCCCTGAAGGCGATCTGCAATTGGGAAGTAACCGGACCAGCCAGTCCTGACCCAATGGGAACACCTTCGAGGTGGGTCACAGGCAATACTTCTGCTGATGTGCTGGTCAAAAAAGCTTCTTCAACATAGGGAAGTTCATCGGAGCTTATGGCTCTTTCCTCTACTGGAATGTTTAGTTTACAACACAAATCAATTACCAGCTTCCTGGTTATACCGGAAAGGATATAGACAGATTCAGGGTGCGTCAGCACTTTCCCATTTCGTACATAGAAAATATTTGAATGAGTAGCTTCGGTAATAACTCCGTTGCGGACAAAGAGATTTTCATGAAAACCCTTTTCCACAGCTTCCTGGTAGGCAAGAATATTTGGCAAAAGAGCTATGGATTTAATGTCACACCTGCTCCAGCGGATATCATTGACCAGTCCGACATTTACACCCAATATACTTTCATTTTGTTCAGGATTTATTGCTCTGGCAAACGCATAACAGGTCGGCGTAACGGGAGGTAAAGGAAACTGATGGGTACGGGGTGCCGTACCACGGGTGATCTGAATATAGACCAGAGCCTGCTGACCTTCCAGGTTGTTCCTGCTGATTAGTTCTCCGGCAATGGAAAGAAACTTATCGGCCTCCGCAGAGTAAAGGCGAATCTCATGAAGGCTGCGCTTCAGACGGTTCTGATGCAATTGTGCGGCCAGAAAACCTTTTTCATACCAGCGCATTACTTCATAAACACCATCGGCAAACAAAAATCCCCTGTCGTTGGGAGAAATCAGAGCTTCAGCCGAAGGAAGGAATGTACCGTTGAGATAAACCGTTTCCATAGCATATCGTGTTTTCAAAGGTAAAAAGTTCGGTTGATATTTTTCTTCCTTTGGCCAATTTTGATCAAATCAAACATTAGCTTTGCAATAAAGAACCGGTGCCATGAAGGAAGATGACTTTTATAAGCCCCTGGAACAGTTTGCCGATATCAGAATACTGCGTTATCGTGTGGAGGGTTTTGAGGAACTGCCATTGCCGACAAAGAAACTGATTTATTATCTTTCCCGGGCAGCCCTCAGCGGCAGAGATATCATATACGACCAGAACGGCAAATTCAATTTACTGATCCGCCGCACATTGGAAACGATCTACACAACATTCAGGGGAAAACGGGATTCTGATGATTTTCGTGAGTTTAAAACCTATCTGAAAAGAATTTGGTTTGCTAATGGAGTGTACCATCATTATTCCAACGATAAGTTTTTGCCAGGATTTTCAGAGCAATATTTTCGGAAACTTATGGCCGAAAGCAGTCCATCAGCTCTTCCTGAACAGCCGCAAAAGCTATTGGAAATAATTCTTCCGGTTCTTTTTAATCCGGAAGTATTCCCCAAAAAGGTTGATTTTACTCCCGACCGGGACAAACTGCTTCATTCAGCCGTCAACTTTTACGAAAAAGTAACTGAAACCGAGGCATTGGAGTACTACAGAACCTTGCTGGAGCATGCCGGGGAACGGCCGGCATCAGTAGGACTGAACAGTAAACTAGTGAAGGAAGACGGGCAATTAAAGGAATATGTCTGGAAAGCCGGGGGTATGTACGACAAAGCAATAGTGGAGGTCATGTACTGGCTCAAAAAAGCCATGGAAGAGGCACCTCCTGAACAGAAAGAAATTATCGGCACTTTAATTAGTTTTTATTCCTCGGGTGATCTGGCACTATTTGACCATTACAATATTCTTTGGGTAAAGGAGACATCCCAACCAGTTGATTTTATTAACGGGTTTATTGAAACCTACAATGATCCGCTTGGGTTCAAGGGGACCTGGGAATCGGTGGTACACATCCTGGACGCAGAAGCAACCGAAAGAACCCGTATTCTTGCGGCTCATGCCCAATGGTTTGAAGATCATTCTCCGGTGGATGAACGGTTCAAAAAGGAAACCGTTACGGGGATTTCAGCCAGAACGGTTAACGTTTGTATGCTGGGAGGAGACTGTCATCCCGCCACTCCCATCGGCATTAATCTCCCCAACAGCGACTGGATCAGAAAGGAGCATGGATCAAAGTCAGTGACTCTGAAAAACATCACGGAAGCTTACCATTATGCATCGCTGCAGGACGGTTTTCTGGAAGAGTTTGCTGCCAGTGAAGAAGAGGTTGACCTGATAAAAAAGTATGGATTGCTGGCCGACAATCTCCACACCGATATGCACGAATGTCTGGGACATGGCTCCGGGCAGTTACTTCCCGGTGTAAGGCCCGATGCCCTTATGCAGTACCATTCGGTGATAGAAGAAGCACGGGCTGACCTATATGCACTGTATTTCATGTACCATCCGAAGATTTTTAATTTAGGGCTTCTCCCTCACCCGGATGCGGCACGGGCTGAATATATGGCGTACATCCGTGCCGGTCTTTTTACCCAACTGGTGCGCGTGGAATATGGTAAGCCAATAGAAGAGGCACACATGCGGAACCGGGCACTCATTGCCCGTTGGTGTTTCGAACAGGGGAAGAAGAAAGGAATAATACGCCGCTACAGTAAAGGAGGAAAAACCTATTTTGCAGTTCAGAATTTTGATGGGTTGCATGAACTGTTTGGAATTCTCCTGGCAGAAATACAGCGTATCAAATCAGAAGGAGACTTTCGGGCGGCTCAAAACCTGGTCGAAACCTACGGTGTGCACGTGGAAAGGTCGCTCCATGCTGAAGTGCTGGAACGGTACAAAAAACTGAATCTTGCGCCATATTCAGGATTTGTAAACCCAACCTATGTGCCGGTTCTCGATGAGGACGGCAGAATAAAAGACGTCCGGATCCTGTACAAGGAAAGTTTTGCCGAACAAATGATGGGATATTCGCAGCAGCTTTCGTTTCTTTAAACCCGATGAATGGCATTTTTAATGCATTCATCCCCTTCCAGGCCGATGGTATCTTTGATTCAACCGGGTTAAAGTAAAAACAAGCAGATTGATTTTTTATGCATACAAACTCATGGCGATCTTTTTTGCTCAAAGCGACCCATTGGCGCTATAAACCCTATTGTAAAAAAATATAACGGAAGCACCATAGCTTTGGCAATGATGTAAAAAGTTCTATTTTTACGTATCTGTTAATTTCCGGCACATGAAATACATGAGATATTTCCTTTTTCCTCTTGCCTTATCGATTATTTTTTCTGTGGGTTCTTATGCCCAGAAAAAAGAAATTTTTCTCCGAAAAATCGATTTTAGCTTAAGTAAAATAAGCCCGGTTGAAGCAGAGAACAAGTTTTATCTTACCCTGCAGTTTAACAAGGATGTTCAGTACAAGTTCTATGTAAAAAACCACCTAAAAGGGGAAGCAGGAGAAGCCGTGGTTGAAATTTATGATCAGGACCGGCTTCTTGGTACGAATTTCCTGAAGGAGAAATACTTTAACACCTTTCTTTTTGACTGTACCAAAACAGGCATGTACGATGTTGTGATACGGTTCAGGGATAACAAAGTCGGAAATTCGGTGATATCGATATATATGGTACAATGAGGATTGTTTTGTGTTTTAAGTTTTTGAGTTTTTTGTATCCTACCACTTTTATCTCTGAAGCGAATCCCTGTGTAACTTACTAATTAAAATTGTGCCCGAGCGAAGATACCGAGGGGAAGCAGGCGGCCATGCCTGTCGGGGATGCCGATTTCACCGGAAATAACCGAAGCATCAGAAAATTCCTGTTTTAGCAGATTTTCTGCTATCAGGGCGCTGTGCCCGAGAGAATACATATTCAGGATGAGAAAGGATTTGCGGGTTCTGTCGAGGAGGCTTGCGCACTGGTGTATGAGTTCGTTCAGATGGTCGTTCAGTATCCACTTTTCCCCTGCCGGACCCCTTCCGTATGCAGGCGGGTCGAGGAGAATTCCCTGATAGCGATTACCCCGCCTTACTTCTCTTTTAACAAATTTCATTGCATCTTCCGGAACCCAGCGGATATCATTCAAACCGCTTGCTTCCATATTCTGTCGTGCCCAGGTGAGGACATTTTTAACTGAATCGACATGGGTAACATCAGCGCCTGCAGCACGGGCTGCAAGAGAAGATGCTCCGGTATAGGCAAAAAGATTCAGCAGGCGGAATGTCCCCTGGCTGTATTTTGGAATAAAATCCATGAGAAAATTCCAGTTGAACGATTGTTCGGGAAAGATTCCCACATGACCGAAAGCAGTCAGTCCAAGCCGCATACGAAATGAATATCCTGCATAGGTATATTGTACATTCCACTGATCAGGCATCTCCCTGTACTTTTTCCACTCACCCCTCTCACCTTCCCATGTGCCCTGACTTTGTTCCCTGAAACGGCGGAAAACAGCGTGGGCCATTTTTTCCCATTCCGCCTCCGGTAGATTCTTGTTCCATAGTGCCTGTGGCTCTGGCCTGCAAATAATAAATCTGCCGAAACGTTCCAGCTTTTCATGGTTGCCGCTGTCAATCAGTTCATAGTCAGGAAATGCAGGAGGTACAATTATTTCCATTCCGTTCTCCTATTCTTTGTGCAAAGTAACAACACATTCGTCACAATGAAAAACAAGCCGGAAACGATTTTCCCCTTCTGTAAGAAACCAATCGCCCTTTCCTGCCGACTTATCCTGGAACCTGGGACATTTTCCCTGTTCAAATTTCGGACAAAATTTCATAGTCATCAGAGGGGCACCGGCCTGCTGCTTCAACTCAAAACCGGGCTGGATGTGATGCACTCCGTGCCGCCGATAAAAAGCCTCCGCTTTCTTGTTCAGCACATTGGCTTTAAAATCAAGGGATGATTCAGGATAAGGAATTTCATTTTTCACCGGAAATCTCTCTTCCCTTCGGTAGTTTTTTATCCTCTCCCTGAGCAGGAATCCCAGACATTGTCTTCGCAATTCGTTTATTACCGAAGTCTGAATAAACCATGGCTGTGAAAAATCCACTGTAACGGTATCCGCCTCAAAAATCGTATTACCTGTTTTACCAAGCTGTTCACGGATTGTCTTTTCCGCAACAGCAGGTTTTGAGGCCGGTAAATGATCCGACTTGACCACTGACAAAACGCAGTTTCCTTCATCATCTATCGCCGACAGGGAATACCCTTCTTCCGTTTCCCTGAGTGTAAGGCTAACCGGGATTTTTCTGGTCTCCTTTGCTGTCATTACCTGCTGTTCAAAAAGGATGTCGTTGTTCCTGTATATTTCAGTTCCCGGAGGAGGCGGGGAAGCTTTCCAAATAAAAATCCGGTTGCCTTCTGCTTTATTTACTCGGAATCCCCTGAGAATATGCTGTTCATCAAAATAGCATAACCCATCACCATTGCTCACTGATTCACTGGTGTCGAGAACGAAATACCCATCCCCCGCGCTTTTCACTTTCCCCAGATAATAACCGGTGGATTTTGGTGACAACATAGCCGATAACCCCGGTTTTCTTCCCCGAATAAAATATGCAGTAAATCCCCGGTTGAATGAACGGGCCGGATCGGGATTAAACGGCACAAAAACCGAACCTGATGACGAACGCTTCAGATCATTTCTTCCTTCGATAATACGATCGAGAATTTTTCTATACCAGGTGGTTACATTTTTCACATAGGCTATATCTTTCAACCGGCCTTCGATTTTGAAAGAAGTTATTCCCGCGTCAATAAGCTGTTCAAGATAAGAGGTCAGGTTAAGGTCTTTGAGGGAAAGGACATGCCGGTCGGCGACCAGTTTGTTTCCATTCTCATCAAAGAGAGAATAAGGCACACGGCAGAGCTGGGCACATTCGCCACGGTTGGCGCTTCTCCCCTTTACTGCCTGACTCAGATAACATTGCCCGCTATAGCTTACACAAAGGGCACCATGAATAAAGAATTCCAATTCCAGACTCGTCTGACTCCTTATGTTTTTTATTTCAGTAAGGGACAGTTCGCGGGCAAGTATAACCCTTTGAAATCCAACCTTTTCAAGAAAACTGATTTTTTCCGCATTTCTGTTGTCTGTCTGCGTACTTGCTATCAGTGGTACCGGAGGAAGGTTGCATTCCAGCAGTCCCATGTCCTGAATGATGATACCGTCAATTCCCGCATTCCATGCATCATTGATAATGGAAAGAGCTTCTTCCAGTTCGCTATCGTATAAAAGAGTATTCAGTGCAAGATAAACCCTTGCACGAAACAGGTGGGCATACTGAATAAGCCGCTCAATTTCGTGCAGTTCATTTCCTGCCCCTTTGCGGGCGCCAAATCGTCTGGCCGCTATATAAACAGCATCAGCACCACAGTTGACAGCAGCAATGCCTGTATCGGCATCACGCGCAGGAGAAAGAAGTTCAATGGCAGTCACACGGTCCATGATTGTTGTTTCGTGTTTCGGGTCAGTTTGGGGTTCGTGTCTCTGTTTTGATGTTTTTTATTGTTGCAATGTTGCGGCCGGGTCAAAGCTCGATGTTTAAAGATGCAAAGAAAAGTTTGCAGCAACCACAATGCCAGAGGATGGTTCAGGAAGCCTGTTTTAGTCTGACATTGCTGCGGAACTTTTCAATAGGAACTTCCATCTGAAGCCAGCGGCCAAGAACATGAAATATACTGTCGCGCATGGCCGGTTCAAAGCTCATGATGCGGGTCCTATGCGAACCTCCGGGACATACGAACTTGTATGCCCCGGAATGGCACTTAAGCTGAACCCCTGTAGCACCCCATGTATCGAACTGCCCGTAAATAAAAAGCATCTGCCGCCCGTTTTCCTGAAGCCAGTTGTTGATATCCTGCATGGCTTCCGGATGATACGAAACACTGACTCCTTTGGGCAGCATGAAATGAAAGGTAATGTCGGCCGTGTCGTTCAGAAACATACGGAATGGAGCAATGCGGTAGTGGTACATGCCGAGCTCGGTCATAGCCTGGTAGTAGAATGGCTGGTAGCGTTTAATATCCTCATCGGTGAACATACTGATGGCATCAGAGCGCATCAGATGGGCAAACAGCAGAGAATCGGAGGCAGTGCTGTCAGGAATTTCGGAGCATTTAATTGTTCCCCATTGCCAGAAAGCAAAAGGGTACTCCAGTGCAGCCAGTTCAACCGCCCGTTCTTTTCCTATTGAGAATGACCAGTTTCTTTCATTTGCAACGCTTGAAAGCAGAGAAACCATCTGTGCCTTTCGGGAAAGAACTGCCCGCTGAAAGGTTCTGATTGCTGCACGGCATTTGGGGGAACCCATGGTATCAAGAAAATGGTCAAGTCGCGGGTCCTCCCTCGCAAAATTCAGCGGAGCCACATAAGGAACACTTACATCAACATCGTCAGGGAAGAAGCGCCGGTGAAACAGCGTGGTTTGTCCTCCCTTGCTGATACCGGTGCTGACCCATTTGCCGTGATAGATTTTCTTCATCGTCTGAATAATGGCATGGTGATCATTGGCTGCCTGCCAGATGGTGAGGTATTCCCAGGGAATTCTTTCCGGGGCACTTTTCCCGAAAAAACGGTGCTCGATGGTAATCTGATTGGCATCCAGCATCATACTCAGTTCATACGGCCGGTCAGACCAGATCTGATACCCTTCCAGAACCACAACCACAGGTCTGTCGAAACCGGCATGTCGTATCACAAAACGCTGGTAGAACTTTTTCCCTTCCGGACGATTGTGATCAACGGGCTGGGGAACCATAACCTCAAATCCGACGTGGCCGTTTTCGTCGGGCAAAAGTTTTTCCACCTTTGCACCGGGTATTGATTTCAGGAAGCTTTCAAGAGTGGACGGTTCATCGGAATTCTGCCAGCCCATTCCTGTGAATGCCAAGACCAGGCCAGCTATTATCAATAAATAAAATACTGTTTTTTTCATAGCAAAAAGGAAGTAGTTTGCGGGTAAATATAGGCAAGTACAAATCAAAATCCAATGAAAAAAAGCAACTGTGGCAGGAAGTAACTGATTGTTTATCAGATTACAATTAATTAACCGGTTTGGTTACCCTGACTTCATTACGGATCCAACCCTGCTGACAGTGCGCAGATAGCATCTATTACAGGAAGCAATGACAGAGTTTCAATACATAACAAGTCAGTATTTCCCTCTGTATTTTCAACCCGGATAATGCATTAGGAGCTGAGCGAGCTAATGCAAAGTGCAAAAGCATTAAGCGATGGAATCCGGTAACCCCGATGAATCGGAGATTCAATAGGCCTGAAAAGTGATGAATGTGTTTTTAAAGAAAGATTTTCCGGGTAATGAGCTATGCGGGGTTTCACCCCGAACCCTGAGTTACTTTTTTGTCAGCCACACAAAAAAGTAACCAAAAAAAGTCTCCACGATTGAAGGCTGAGGCCTCTGCGTCAGGTACCCATTCATCCGTCCATAACCAACCCGGCCTCAGCCCACACCAATCGTGGACATCCTCCCACAGGCTTGCAATGTGCCAGAGTATGAGCAAGAGCTTATTTCCGTTTTATAAGGAGAGGAAACGTTTAGCGATGGCATACAGGTTAACCCGGATTATGCATTAGGAGCTGTGCGAACTAATGCATAGTGTGAAAGGGTTGAGCGCTGGCATTAGGGTTAACCCCAATGAATCGGCGATTCCAATGGCCCGGAGGGTGATGCATGTATTTTTAAAGAAAGATTTTCCGGGCAAAGAGCTATGCGGGGTTTCACCCCGAACCCTGAGTTACTTTTTTGTCAGCCACACAAAAAAGTAACCAAAAAAAGTC
>JAKPTE010000031.1 GCA_029571215.1 Bacteroidota bacterium | reverse complement strand
GTTCCGAAGACCTTACCACAACTATTGGCAATTGGGATGCTTCCACCTTAAATGAAGAATGGAAAAACGTGACAATCGATCTGACGCCATATATCAACCGCATTGGTCAGTATGAAATATCTTACAATATGGTGACCTGCGACTGGGCAAAGGATTGGGGACCTGAGTTCAAGGATTGGAACGTTGAGATGTATGGCCTGCTACCGGAAGCTATTGAAAGAGTAAGTAACACCTGGAAATTCCGAATCACCCGTTCACAGCAGACCGATAAACCTGAAGATTTCCCGACCCGTTTTCAGGTGAGCATTCGCAGGAAGCCGGGCAGAACAGTCGGAACCATCGATCTCAGGAGAATCAGCTATTAAACCGTTTGCTTATCCGAACCTAAGGTACTGCGTCGAACAAGGCTCTGAAACATGCGGACGGGTTCTGGTTCCCGCCTGCATCTTCTTCTTCATTTTTCCGTATTCCGTAAAATTCATCCAGAAACTTTCCGGCATCTGACCATACCGTCTGAACAACTCCCTGAAACCTTCCGCTCATCTCAGGAGGGGAATTTTTTCTGAAACGAAGCATGTCATTCAGTTGCTGAACAGCAACTTCCGGCCTGCGCCAGGGACAACTTACCACACGAAACCCTTTCATGGCAAAATAAACAGCAGTAGGAACTGCCTGTTCATAATGCCAGTCACATATCATCACATCCTTTGGAATGAGATCAACAGCCCTGTGTGTACTGTTAAAGCTTGCTTCCCATTCTCCCAGTCCGGTAGTTTTTCCATCAAGCAGCCGGTCACCCCAGATCCACAAAGTACGGCCCTTTGACGCCAGATGATCCCTGATCAGTCTTACTTCGTTGGCAAACATTTCTGCCTTGTCGTACCCTCCGCAGCGCGGACATTGTGATTCACCAATGTAAAAAACCTCATCCATACCGGCATGAAAAGCATCTGCCTCACACACATCACAAAGTTCATCCACGAGGGCAAAAACCACTTCATGTACCTTTGGATGCAACGGACAATAACTTTTGCAATACAGATTGTCTGCATTAGGCCATTCATATTTTTCAGGCATTTTCACCCATGGTGTTTCGTCAAATTCAGGGTAAACCGAGAGCAATTTGTTAGGCGTACTGGCCCAGGATTGATGCCCCAGAAGGTTAATCTGAGGTATAAGGGCAATCTTGTTCTTCCTGCAGGCCGACACGATTTTCCGCAATTCCGCCCTGGTTAACGCCCCTTCCTCTCTCAGTTCAGGATGGCACTGGTATTGGTACCGGTAATCGACCCTCAGGATGAGGGTATTTACCTTCCGTGGAACCAGTTCTTCCCCTATAAACCGTATGAATCGATCCACATCGGCAGACTGGGGTGCTGCAATACAGAATCCACGTACCGGAAGAAGACTGTCAACGGGAACCTGCGAGGATATAACTCCTCCTGCTGTTAAAACTCCTATCAGAATGCCTATCAGCTTTTTCATAGAGAATAAGTTTAAGTGGCAAAACTCCTGGAATTAACCGGATTTCTTACCATGAACACAATATCTGCCGACCGCCGTAAATGAGCTGTATGGGATTGTTCATGACGGAAGCAGCATGCATCCGCTGGTACTACATACTTAACCCATAAAACGAAAATTATCTGGACTGATACACCCTGACATAATCCACCAACATTCGTGTGGGAAACGCAGTACTGTCCACACCTTTCTGCCCGCCCCAGCTTCCACCGACGGCAATATTGAGCAGAAGATGAAAACGTTTGTCGAAAGGCCACTCAGCAGAGCCTTTACCAGAGTTCATGAAGGTAAAATACTTTGTTTTGTCAACAAAGAAATCGATCTTTTCCGGAGTCCACTCAATAGCATAAATATGAAAAGCCTCCATGGCATCGTTTATTCGAATGGTATCCCCTTTCTGGGTGCCGATCATATGGTTAAAAGCCCCTGTATGCACTGTGCCATGGATCACTCCGGGATTAAAACCAACATGTTCCATAATATCGATCTCACCGCTGTGAGGCCAGCCCCCGTATTCCCAGTCGGTTGGCAGCATCCAGATGGCAGGCCAGGTTCCAATCCCTGAAGGAATCCTGGCTCGCACTTCAATTCTTCCGTACAACCAGTCTCCTTTTTCTTTGGTTACAAGCCGAGCCGAAGTAAAATTTCTTCCTCCGAAATTTTCTTTTCTGGCTTCAATGATGAGATTACCATCCTCAACCCGGGCATTTTCAAGACGTTTTTCGGTGTAGTACTCCAGCTCATCATTGCCCCATCCATGGCCACCTGTATCATATGACCATCGCGCAGGATCGGGAAGACCATTATAATCAAATTCATCGCTCCAGACAAGCTGCCGGCTGTTTTTAGGGGTACAGCCTATTAAACCATAAAACACAACTAATAACAGAAAATAAATCGATTTATTCATAGAATGAATATTTAAGTTCTCTGTCGGGCAAGTTAAGAAATAATTGATTAAGCAGGAAATACATTTTGCCGGATAGAAGTAAAATTTTATCTTTCCATACATTTTCGCCTTTTTTCTAAAACTTCAGGAATGAAAAGTTCCTCATTATCCTCGTTCATAGGGTTGCTGATTGGCATATCCTGCCTGGCGGGCTGTACCCATCAGCCCGATTATTTCATAGCCCTCTCGGAAAGATCGTCCGGTACAGAAAATTTTGCAGCACATGAACTCCGAAGGTATTTATACCTTCGTTCCGGTAAGTTGCCTTCAGTCAGTCCGTATACTTCAATTCAGGACAGCAGAAAAAATTTCATTCTTGTTACCACGGCAGGCCATATCCCTTCTTCCCTGTCTGTTCCTGACAGCCTCAGGGCAGTATTGGCTTCCTTGCAACCCCAGGAATACAAAATTATTACCCTTAAACAGCCGGCAGGCAACAAGGTTCTCCTGCTCTGCGGAGCAGATTCCATGGCTGCTCTATACGCCTGTTACCATTTCATAGAAACGCTCGGTATACGCTTCTTTCTGCACGGTGATGTCATACCCGACAACCATCTTACTTTTTCCATACCCGACCTGAATCTTACGGCCAAACCATCCTTTGCCCTGCGGGGTATTCTTCCTTTCCACGATTTTCCCGAAGGTCCTGATTGGTGGGATGAAGACGATTATAAAACCGTTGTTGGCCAACTGGCCAAAATGCGGATGAACTTCATTGGCTTTCATACCTATCCCGAATCAGATCGCGGCCCCTATAAAGCCGAACCGACGGTGTGGATAGGTCTGCCGGAAGATATTCAGGAAGACGGTAATGTTCTGTCGGCCTACCCTGCACTACATTTCAATACCGGCGACAGTACATGGGGTTACCGGGCAAAGCCCACATCCTCCTTCTCTTTTGGAGCTGCCAATCTCTTCGGAACTGATGTTTACGGCGCTTCGTACATGCACAATGTTAGCCCCTGGCCACATACGGATGAAGAAAATGTCAGCATTTTCAATGACCTGGGTGCAATCCAGAGCAGAACCTTTTCCTTTGCCCATAAACTGGGCGTAAAGGTTTGCCTGGGAACAGAGACTCCTCTTACGGTTCCTGCTAAAGTGCAGGAAAAACTGAAAAGCAATGGCATGCATCCTGATGCTCCTGAAGCGATCCAGACCCTTTACAAAGGCATATTTACCCGATTGAAAATTCTATCCCCACCCGACTATTACTGGCTCTGGACTCCGGAAAGCTGGACATGGGAAGGAGAAACAAAGGAACAGGTCAAAAAGACCGTTCAGGACATTCAATTAGCCCTCGCAGCCCTGAAGGAATCGCAATCGCCCTTCACTCTGGCAACCTGTGGATGGGTTCTTGGCCCTTCGTCTGACCGCACCTTGTTCGATAATATGTTGCCCCAATCCATGCCTTTCAGCTGTATTAACCGCGACGTGGGATTCAGCCCGGTTGAACCAGGTTTTGCCCGCATTTCAAACCGTCCAAAGTGGCAAATCAGCTGGCTGGAAGACGATCCTGCGCTGGTAAGCCCCCAGCTCTGGGCAGGACGGGTAAGGAAAGATGCTGCCGATGCATTGAAATACGGATGTACAGGACTGATGGGGATTCACTGGAGAACAAAAAGCATCTCTCCTGCCCTGGAAGCTCTGGCCAAAGCCGGATGGGAGGCAGCAATGTATGATACCACTCCCTTGCCCGGAGGCCGAGACCTGAATACCGGAGATTTTTATACCAACTGGGCACAGGCAATGTTCGGTGAAAAAGCAGCACAACCCCTGGGAAATTTCTTCGCCCGGCTCGATGGAGGGCCTTTCCATAAGGAAAATACGGAACGAAAGGCTTACCTCCCCCGCACATCCGACTGGACCGGAGGACCAGGCGGAATCAGAATCAATTACACCCCGTGGGATTCAGTGAAAAAATCCTTTCTCTTTGTGGAAGAATTTGAGCAATTCAGGCCTCTGATCCGCGGAAAATCATCCATGGAACAGTTTGAATACTGGAGGAATATGTTCCTTTATGCCCGCGCTCAGGCCAGAGTGGGATGCCTGCTGGGAGAAATGGACAGGGGGATGCAACAGCTATTGCAGAAATCATCACCAGAAGTTCAGCAGGCCTTTCTTTTCTCCCTTATTCTTCCCCTCAGAGATTCGCTGAAAACAGCATGGAGTGAAATGATGCATCACCTACTGCTTACCGTAGGAACAACAGGAGAACTGGGAACAATTGCCAACCTGGAAATGCATAACCTGGGCAGGTTAAAGCTTCTATCAAAATACGACCCAGTGATTGATTCCCTTTTCCCCGGCCTCGTACCTCCCATTCAATTTCCGGCAGGTTGGGACGGAGAGCCGCGCATCATAGTCACAGCCAACCGGAACCTGCTGGAAGCATCGGAAAATTTTCATTTGCGTGTAAGGGTGCTGGCAAGAAATCCTGTCGAGAAAATTGATTTCTACTGGCGCCCCCTCGGACAGGGGAAATTCAGAAAAGCAGCCTTTGCTTTTCAGGAGCGACAGGTTTTTGAGCTGGAAATCCCCGCAGGAAAGATTAATGGCGTTGATTTCGAATATTACGTAAAAGTAAAAGTCGATAATAAGGTTCTGTACTGGCCAGTTACTGCCAGGGAAAGAAATGCAACGGTGGTCATTTTATAAAACCTACTAATAAATCTGCCATGAAACGCATTTGGATCATTTACATGAACACCATCATTCTATTCACTTTCGGGATGCTGAATGTGCAACCTCAAACTGTTGCAACAAAAAACACAAACAAAGACGGCTGGCAGCAGCTTTTCAACGGAAAAGACCTGACCGGCTGGAAGCACGTCGGACCGGGATTTATGTCGGTCGACAGCGGCCTGATCCAAACCCACGGGGGTATGGGTTTGCTTTACTGGACAGGCGGAAAAGTAGGAAACTGCACCATCCGGGTGGTTTTCAGGATGCGCGATGAAAATGACAATTCGGGAATTTTTATCCGTATCCCCATTGAACCCCGGGAAGAATGGATGCCGGTGCATTACGGCTATGAAGTGCAGATCGACAACAAACCCGAACTATCGGGTGAAGACGAATACCATTACTCCGGCACCCTATACTCCCTCACCAAACCATTAGCAAAACCCTGCAAACCCGGGCCTGAATGGAATACTTATGAAATTACCCTCGACGGTCTACGCACCATTGTGTATGTAAACGGGGTTAAGGTTACCGATTATACGGAAGGACAGGCGGTGCCGGAACGGAAATTCGATTTTGAACCCGTGCGGGGTCCCCGACCCGATTCCGGGTATTTCGGAATTCAGAACCATAGCGATAACGATGTGGTTTTCTTTAAAGAAATTGCCATCAAACCTTTGAAAAAATGATTTCCTAACCTGCTAATCCAAAATGTATGAAAACCAAAGTATCCCGCCGCCGGTTTCTGCAAACCGGAACGGCCGCTGTCGGAGGACTTGTCGCTGCCGGCAGCATACAACTGAAAGCTGAACCATCAGAATTTACCACCCGCAAAGTCCCTCCTGGTGACCGCCTGCGGTTCGGAATCATTGGCGTAGGCATGCAGGGTTCGGGTTTGCTGGCTAATGCTGTCAGCCTTCCCGGCATGGAGTGTGTGGCAGCAGCCGATCTGTATGACGGCCGCCATACTCTTGCCAAGGAGATTACCGGCAATCCGTCTCTTTTCACTACACGCGATTACCGGAAAATTCTTGATCGCAAAGATATTGACTGCATCATTGCTGCCGTTCCGGATCACTGGCACCGGAAAATAGTAGTCGACGCCTGCGACGCCGGAAAGGATGTGTATATTGAAAAACCAATGTCGCATACGGTATCTGACGGATTCGATATGGTCGAAGCAGCCCGCAGGAACAACCGGATAGTTATGGTGGGTTCGCAGCGTGTGAGCTCTACACTATGCGCCAAAGCACGCCAAATGTATCAAAACGGTGCTATTGGCGAAGTGTCCATGATTGAACTCACCCTCGGAAGAAATGATCCCACCGGCGCATGGCAGTATCCTCCTCCGCCTGACCTTTCGCCGCAAACTCTCGACTGGGACACCTGGCTGGACGGCGCTCCAAAAATACCTTTCGATCCTTACCGCTTTGCCCGCTGGAGATGCTGGAAAGAATACGGAACAGGCGTTGCCGGTGACCTGATGGTACACCTCATCAGTGGCATGTTGTTTACCCTCGGATGGAACGAAGTTCCCCGTTCGGCTTCATCCCTGGGAGGCATCTTCCGCTGGAAGGACGGGCGCAATATGCCCGACCTGCATACAGTTCTTTTCGACTACCACGGAATTCCCGTTTACGTAAGACTCGGACTGGGTACCGAAACCCAGGAACTGGCGAGATTTATGGGACCTAAAGGAATCCTCGATCTGGGTGAGTTCAGCCTCCGGTACGCTCCCCAGCCCGGTATCGACCTTGCTCCCAGTTACTACGCAGCCGGATTTCCATCATCAATGAGGGCCGAATATGAAGCACAATGGTATGCCCAGAATGCTCCCAAACCTGGAAAAGAACCACTCTATGACGAAGTAGTTTTTCGCGGACACGACTACGATGATATGAAACCCCACCTGCTGGCTTTCTTTGAAGCAGTAAAAACCAGAAAACCGGTTGTGGAAGATGCCGTGTTCGGAAACCATGCCGCCATCGCCTGCCACATGGCCAACGAATCCTACTTCCGTCAAAAAACCGTCTTCTGGGATGAAACGTCGCGGACGATAAAGAGTTGAAAAACAATTAAAAAGGGGATGTCTCAAACCTTCGTTTTTCGACATCCCCTTAAAAATTTAATAAATCAGCTGGTTAGCGGTATACGCCAACCAGCTGATTTATTAATAATTAAAATTTTGAATTTAGATTCAAAATGAAAGATAGATACTTTAAGGACAGCCTTTTTTTTTGTCTGTGGGCTGTGCAGGATTCGAACCAGCGACCTCATGCGTGTGAAGCATGCGCTCTGAACCAACTGAGCTAACAGCCCTTGCAACAGTGCGCAAAGATAAAAAAGTTCACCGAATAGCATGGAGTAATTTCCTGAAAAAAATTTTGCAGAAATAAAAATGCCGTTTATATTTGCACTCCCTTTTCAGGGGTCACCGGGCGCTTAGCTCAGTTGGTTCAGAGCACCTGCCTTACAAGCAGGGGGTCATAAGTTCGAATCTTATAGCGCCCACATTACCGGGTACACTTTTCTGCTTAGTATCCGATACTCAATAAATTCTTCATTAGTCGGTTTGTACCGGCTTTTTTTACAAAAAACTGCCTGTTTAAGAACCGGAACTTTATGGCAATGCTTTCCTGCACACCAAGATAGCAGGAATGCCTTCTAAAAACCATTCTTTCTTTCTCCTACGTACTGATCTGAGCGATATCCTCTGTAAACAACAAACTGACCAAGGTTCATTGCCCATCAATTCATAGTTTTTTCTACCTTAGCAGGGATGAACCGTTGTATCATTCCACATCAGAAGAATCCTGGTTATTCAAAATAAACACTATGAAACCGCGAATTTTCACAGCCTTTTTAATGAGCATGATTTTTCTTTCTAATGGCTTTAGCCAGTCTCAGAAGACGCTTGCCGAACGACTCGGTTACCCGGCCGATGCCCGGCTGTTGATCATTCATGCCGACGACATGGGCCTGTCGCATTCGACCAATATGGCCGTTATTAAAGCCTTTGAAGCAGGAGGTGTCACTTCCGGCAGTATCATGGTTCCCTGTCCGTGGTTCCCTGAAATTGCCGATTATGTGAAACATCACCCTGGTCTGGACGTTGGCATCCATACAACTCTGACCGCCGAATGGAAATTTTACAAGTGGGACGGGGTACTTCCTTCTCCCCAAATCCCAAGTCTGATCGACACCAATGGATATTTTTATCATGAAGTTGCCCCCTTTGCACAGCACGCCAGGGCCGATGAGGTAGAAAAGGAACTTCGCGCCCAGATCGACAGGGCCATTGCTTTCGGCATTGACCCAACCCACATCGACAACCATATGGGCACTATTCTTGCCCGACCCGACCTGTTCGAAACCGCCCTGAAACTCGCCATGGAATACCGGCTTCCCATCCTGATTCCTTCTCAGATGATCAAAATGTACGCCCCGCAATTCCTTGAAAAAATTCCTCCTTATTTCACCATGGTAGATAACCTCCAGATGCTGGACGCCTGGCCAAAAGACAATAACTGGACTGAAGCCTATCGGCAGATGGTGCAAAGTATGAAGCCGGGACTGAACGAACTGATTGTCCATCTTTCGTATGACAACGAAGAAATGAAGGCCATAGCCATCGATCACCCCGATTTTGGATCAACCTGGAGACAAAACGACCTCAACCTGGTGCTGAGCCCTGAATTTCAAAAAATACTGAAAGACAACCACATAACTCTTGTTACCTGGAAACAGATCCGCGATCTTATGCGCAAAGAAATGGATCAACAAAACAACCGCTGACCTATTTTTCTTTTGAGAACTGGTCTGCTGTTTTCAGTATACGCTCTCCTGTTTCAATCAGATAACCTTCAGAAACGATAACAATTTCTCCATTCTCACTGCACAGGGTAACCAGAGGGAGATTATCCTTTATATCATGTCCCGCCAGTTTTGAAAGTTCCCTGATCAGGGCTCCGTAAGTATCGATTCCGGTAAATGATTTTTCAGGCAACTGATAGGTTGCCAGCACCCCTGTTTGCCCCCTGTTCTCAGCAGGTACAACAAATACCACACTCCCGTTCCATCGGTTGAATTTCTCAACAACCTGCCCGATATCATGCAGCACGTGTTTCGATGGTTCCTTGTCGGGTTCCAGGATGACCAATGCATTCACCCGGCCTTTGAGCCAGCTGACGAGTTTTTCCTTCTTTCCCGAAGCAGACTGCAGTTCGAAGCCGGCCGGATCGAGCTTCCCGGCAATTACAAGCTTTGCTGTCTGTTTCCGTACTTCAACAGGAACTACCGACACTTTTCCCGGATAAACCTCAAAGAAACTGATCCGGCAAAGAACCGATCCTTCATTCATCCGGTTACCGGTTACCAGCAAATAGGTGCCGGCATCCACTTCAGCCGGCAATTTGTTTTCTGTTAAGGTGGCCCCTTCTGGAAATTCAAGGGTACGGAAGAAACCGTTCCGCAGGATTCCGGTGGTATAGTGCTTGTAATACATTGGTATAAATCCATTGTTCCTGTTGACGAATTTCAGAAATCCTTTCGCAACAACATTCTCCTTCTCAGGTCCGAAACCAACCCTTACCCATTTTCCGTCACTGTAATATTCGGGGAACCTTGTTTCAGGATTCAGCCGGGCCGGTATGCCGAACGTGCGGCACACGGCAACAAAGAATATATCACGTGACAATGGATCTGCAACTTTGAGCTTATATACCCCTGCAGGTGTCAATGGTGCACGGGAATGCTTGTTGGCCGTTTCGTCCACTGTGAGGTTTTCATTGATCCAGTTGGTAAGCACAGAAATATCCTTGCGGATATTATTTCCCATTTCGGCACCAAAGGATGACAGAAGAAAACCCCTCCACGGGCTCAGCATTTCATTGGCAATTCGTGGCGAGAGGATATACCGGTCGAAAATTTCCTTTGGAAGACCTTCAACGGTTTGTTTCAGGCCGGTAACCCCGGCCAGATGGTCGGTTAACGTCTGTTCCTTCACATCGGCAAAGTCTTTGTCGGACAATTGGGAAAGCAACCGCTCCATCATTTCGCTTTGCGACCCGCAGTGTTTTTCTATGAACGATGTTATTACTTCCCAGTTTCCGTAACTTTTCGTTATAAACGGCATGATTTCTTCTGCGCGGAGTTTATGCTGAGCCGCAAACGAATCAATCCAGGCAGAGTCTTTAAATGTACTGCAATAGGCATTTCGAATGGAATCCTCTTTTGCCAGCCGCAATGTATTTTGCTTTCGTAGCTCTTCAGGGACGTTTTTTTCAGCTTTTTTAACCGGAGGGGGAACAAGGTCAAACGAATCGGAAAGCCCCGGATAGTAAGTGGCCCCTAAAACCAGCACGAGTGTATCGGTTGACGGCACGCTGAGTTTTTTCCAGGCAAACATCCCGTTTTTTGCCGTCCATACCACCAGGTCACCCATGCCGGTAAGGAAGTCTGATAATCCGTATTTATCAGTATAATTCGTGGCTATAGGATATAACTCGGCATAATTGTATAGCTGGTATTCCACTCTGGCGCTGTCAGCCGGTGTTCCGTCAGGATTTTTCACCAGTACGTTAACTTTTTTTGTTGGGGTATAGTGCGAGGTCAGGTTCAGCTCTGAAAATCGGTCTGCAGCGGTAAGAACCGGTTCATCGCCGAAGTAGCGACCATAGGTTCGTGTATGGACAAGCATGACACGGGAAGAAGGTTCTGTGAACCATCCCATGTTAAGATCCACATCGGGTTCGCAGGCACCCAGATAGTACCATTTCCCGTCAATCCACACTTCCACCCAGGCATGGTTATCGTCGGTATGCGCCCACCTGGGTGTATAGACCTGCCGGGCGGGTATTCCAGCCGTACGCAGTGCGGTAACCGTAAAGGTTGATTCCTCGCCACATCGCCCGAAAGCCTTGCAAATGGCAGCAAGAGGAGAACTGGTTCTGTCATCGGTTCCCCGATACGTCACCTTTTCATGGCACCAGTGGTTGATTTCCAGAGCAGCTTCCTTCATCCCGAGTCCCTTCACCCTTGCCCTGATCTCATCGTACATCTGTTCCCTGAAATTATCAAGGTTTTCGTTATTAACCCGCAACGGCAGAACAAAATGCAGAAATACATCCTCGGGTATAGATGTTCCCCAGGGCATTTCCTTTCTTGCTTTTAGTGAATACCGCACATTGGAAAGGAAAAACTCCGGCGTGTAGTCGGCCAAATCGCTCAAAGGCATGTAGGCATAAAGAAATTCCATAGCCTGCCGTTCGTCGGTCGACAAGTTCTGCTGAAAAATATCCCAGATGGGTATCAGGCTTTTGGAAGTCAGTTCCTTCTGTACCTGCAACATTCTCTGCATATCCTGCAAACGCTCAGGATTCGTAATCAGTTTGTGCCTTCCGCACGAGAAAAATGTCATTGTAACGATAAAAAGAAGAAGTCCTTTTCGCATAGTTCAGAAATTGAATTTTATTACAAAAAATATTTTCTCTTTATGGAAATTTCCGGTGAGGCAAGCTGCATATCCTTTTCCGGGGAAACAAAAATAGAATTTTTTTGTTGCGGATGACTTACGAGGCGCTTCTACCGACTGTCATCGGCATAGTATCGGCCGAGCTTGCTGATAATCAGTTTTTTCACTTGCAACGGATCGATGGCCCCCTGATAAGCATAAAGGACTTCACCGCCTGGAGCAATGAACATTGTATAGGGCAAAGCACCTGACCAGTTTTTGTCGACTGCATCAATGAGCTTGTATTTATCGGAACCATTGTATATATAATTTTGCACAGCCGCATGCTTCTCCTTCAGGAAAGCGAGAACTTGCGGTTTGTTCTTAAATGCATCAGCGCTGATGGTCACCAGAGAAAAATTCCTGTTTCCGTACATTCTCTGTATTTTTATGAGTTCAGGAAGCTCCACGATGCAAGGTCCGCACCAGGTGGCCCATACATTCACCAGCATATATTTATCGGAGGTATTCTTTAGAAGCTGGCTGATACCGTTAGCTGAAATATCTTTGAGTACCACAGGCCTGGCTTTCCACTCAGCATCCAGTTTTTTTCTCCACTCGGCTTTTTCTGCCCACTTGATGGAGCATCCGAAGGTTTTTGTCTTTTCAACAGGAACGGGGTTCCCTTCCAGCAGGGACTGGAGGGCTTCCCGTGCATCTTCCTTGCTCGGTTTTATGTAAGGATTTTCGGTATCGTCAATACGACCTGTATAACGGAGCTTACGAAACGAATCAAAAATAAAGACGTGCGGTGTTGCCGTGGGGCCGTATTTTCTTGACATCTCCTGTGTTTCCCCGTCATAGAGATAGGGCATGGGGAAATTCCTTTCGGCTGCACGGATTTTCATTTCCTCGAAGCTGTCGCCAAGGTCGCTGTAACCCAGTTCTTCCAGGCAAAGAGCATCCGGATTGTTTGGGGAAACCAGCACAAAAGCAGCACCCTTTGGAGCAAAATCATAGTAAAGATCCAAAATTTTCTGCTCATACGCCTGGGCTGTAGGGCAATGGTTGGCGGTGAAGATAATGACAAGAATGGCAGAATCGCGAAAATCGTTAAGTGAATACGTTTTGCCGTCGATGCCGGGAAGGCTGAAATCGGGAGCAACCGAACCAATCGGCAGGGTTTTGGGCTCTTCAGCTCTGGCCGGATTGGTTATAAAAATGGTAATAAGCCATGTGACAAAAAGGAATCCTGCTTTCATTTTTCTAAGTGCTTTTGCATTCAAAATTAGTGTAATTCGTTTAAACCTGATGGGGATGTCTCAAAACTACGTTTTTCGACATCCCCATGAATAAACTTAATAAATCAGATGGTTTACGGGAAGCACCAACCATCTGATTTATTGATATCTAAAATTTTGTATCTCGATTAAAAATGAAAAATTGATACTTTTAAAACAGTTCTATCACCTTACAGGCCGATTGGATCTATGATTCTTCGGACTGAAGGGCGATGAATGCATGTTCAATGCATTCGTCGGGTGTATCAAGGCATGAAAGTAACTGGGGTTTAAGGGGCAATGCCCCTTAATACTTCACGTAATAAGAGAAAAACACAGAGCATTCGGCAAAAGACTTTTAAAATCTGTGTTCATCCATGGTCATCTGTGGTAAGAAAATACAAAAAACACAGATTACAAAGACCGGCCTCAGATCAATACAAATCAAATCTGTAAAAAATCTGTGATCATTGGTGACCGTCTGTAGTAAAATAATTCAGAAACCACAGAGTTGCACAGAGTAACACAGTTTAAACACGTTTTCTGCAGCAGGAATAGAGCAATCGAATGCACAGGGTGCCGGCATAGAGTCTTTTAGTTTGTTATCCCTGCCAGTTTTAGCAGGAAAGCATATTCCATGGCCGTTAACCTATATTTTTCATAGCGACCGGAATTTCCTGAATGTCCGGCCTCCAGGTTACAATAAAAAAGGAGCGGATGCGAATCTTTTTTGAGGGTTCGCATACGTGCTACCCACTTGGCTGGTTCCCAGTAAGGCACCTGGGTATCATATAATCCTGCCGTTACAAACAGTGCAGGATAATTTTGGGGTGTGACATTGTCATAAGGAGAATAGGAACGAATGTAATCGTAATACTCTTTTATCCGGGGATCGCCCCATTCTTCATATTCCGATGTTGTAAGCGGCAACGATTCATCCAGCATGTCGCTGAGAACATCGACAAACGGAACCCCTGCCAGAACTCCTTTGAACAAGTCAGGCCGGGTATTCACCACCACTCCCATCAATAGTCCTCCGGCACTCCGGCCCTGGGCAAAAAGCCTGTCAGGACTCGTATATCCTTTCTCTACCAAAAAATCGGCACAACGGATGAAATCAGAGAACGTGTTCTTTTTCTGAAGCAACTTGCCTTCCTCATACCAGCTTCGGCCCATTTCTTCTCCTCCCCGCACATGGGCAATGGCATATATAAAACCTCTGTCGAGGAGACTCAGCCGCTGGTACTGAAAATCCGGCTCTGTGGAAATGCCATAAGCCCCATATCCGTAAAGCAGGAGGGGCATATTTTCCTTTTTTTTGTCTTTTCTGTAAACCAGGGAAAGGGGAATCATCCGGTGGTCGGATGATGGAACATAAATACGTTCAACCACATAATCAGAAGGATCAAAGGCCCCGTATACCTTGTCCTGCTTGAGCATCATTCTTTGATTTGTTTCCATATCAAATTCATACACCGTTGAAGGTGTTGCCAGTGAAGAATACGTGTACCGCACCCGCTTTGTATCAAGCCTGAAGTTCGAAGAAAGCGAGGCGGAATAAGCCTCATCATCCAGCGGAATTTCATGAAATTCCATTGTACGCAACGGAGCAAAACGAAACCGCACTAATCCTTTGTTTCTCTCCTGCAAAACAAGGTATTGGTCGAAAACTTCAAACCCTTCCAGAAGAATAGAATCATTTCCCGGCACCAGTTCTTTCCATCTTTCAGGAGGAGTACCCGGCAACGATGATTGCATCAGACGGAAATTTTCTGCCTTATAATTTGTGCGAAGAAAGCAGGTATTTCCAATCGGTTCAATATCATACTCCAGCCCCTGGATGCGCTTAGTAAACAACCAGAAACTTCCCTGCGGACGATTGGAAGGAAGCAAACGGTATTCGCTGGTAGTTTTTGAGACAGATCCAATTATTATATATTCTTCCGATTTTGAATTAAATACAAAAGTATTGAAGCTCGGGTCCTTCTCTTCAAAAACCAGTTTATCAGAAGAAACCGGGGTGCCAAGGATGTGGCGCATTATCCGAAAAGAACGAACAGTAACCGGATCAATAGCTCCGTAAAAGAGGGTTTTATTGTCAGCAGCCCAGGCAGCAAAACCATTGGTTCCGGATATTTCCTCAGAAAGGTTTTTCCCGCTGACCAAATCTTTTATGTAAAGAATGTAACTTCGCCCGCCCAAAGTATCAGCGCCATAAACCAGTTTCTGTGCATCAGGACTTACTGCCAGCCCTGCTATGGAATAAAACTTATGCCCACGGGCTAGCCCGTTTACATCCAAAATGATCTCCTCCCCGGACGCTTTCACATTTTTTTTTCTGCAATAAACCGGATACTCGTCATCGCCCATATAGCGCTGGTAATACATATATCCATGAAGCAGGTACGGTGCACTTGTATCATTACGTGGTACCCTTGAAATAATCTCTCCGTAGAGTTTTATCTTCAGCTTCTCAAGCGGCTTAAACCAATATCCGGTATAGGTGTTTTCTGCTTCAAGATAAGCAATTACTTCAGGATTATCCCTTTCTTTAAACCAGAAGTACTCATCTGTTCTCGCATAGCCGTGTTCATGAAAGATCACAGGTTTCTTTTGTGCCACCGGTGGCTGCATGGAACTGTAGCGACAGGATGAGATCAATACCAATGAAGCAGTTAAAACCAAAACCAGGGGGCAATGGAAAAGTTTATGCATAGGCCGGGCTTCGAATCCAAATAAAGATAAAAAAAAAGATGTTTCGGGGCGATATTGATTGACAGAGCGAAAAATTCCTTTGACAGGAAGGCACTATTTTACCATGAAGGCGACGGCGAGTGAACCGGGCCCTGCATGTACACCAATAACAGGGGAAATGTCCAAAACAGCCAGGGGATCTCTCCCTGTCACTTCGACCATCTGATCAGCCATCCAGCGTGCATCCGTTTCACAGTGCGCATGCAGGATCATATATTCATCAAGTTCCTTCCCTGAAAGTTCCTCACCTACCAGCTGGGTTACCCTTTGCATATTGCTTTTCATGGTAAAGGTTTTTTCCAGCATATAGGTATTGCCTTCCTTATTGAAAGAAATAATAGGATGCATATGAAGGAGGTTCGCCAGAAAGCCTTTCATTTTGCTCACCCTTCCGCCTCTGACAAGATACTTAAGGGTTCTTACACTGACCAGCAGACGTGTTTTATCGACCCACTCCGGCACACGGGCAGCAATTTCATCATGATTCTTCCCCTCTTCGATGGCTCTGGCAATCTTCAGCACAACCAGTCCAAGACCACCCGAGACGTTCCGGGAATCGAATACCGAAATCTTCTTCCCCGTTTCCCGGCTAATTCTCTCGGCTGCCATAAGAGAACTGCGCAATGTTCCGCTCAGTTTACCAACCACATGGACAGCAATAATGCTGTCATAATGGCTGGCAAGATGAGAGTAAAGATTTTCAAAAGCTTTGTCATTGGGCTGGGCCGATGTGGGAAAATCTTCCTCCAGATCCAGCATCCGATAGAACTGTTCCGGATGAATGGTAACCTTGTCCAGATAATGATTTTCTCCGAAAAAGAGATTAATAGGCACAAGATGAATCTGGTAGAAATCAATCAATTCCTGCGGCAGGTCACAGGAAGAATCGGCAACCAGAGCAATATTCCATTTGCGGTGATGGGCAATTTCGTATTGTTTCTGCATATCATCCGCTTTCTGGAATGCCAATGTACCGAAAGAACGAAGCTCCTCAAAAAGCTTCTGCGGGTCGTCGGTATGAATATGCAAACGGAGGGTTTTAGAGGAACCCGCAATAACCATGCTGTCACCAAAGCCTCTGACAATTTCCCTCAGTTTGTTTTTATCGAGCGATTCTCCCCTGATGAGGGCCTCCGTGCAATAACGATAAGTCAGTGAGCCATGATCGTCAGAATCAGCAGGCAGAACAACCGGATCATTCTCCAGAAGGGATCGCAATGCCCTGAGATTTCCTGTTTTTATAAATTCAAGAATACCTTCCAGAAACAGCACAAATCCTTTTGCTCCTGCATCCACTACATTTACATGGGTCAATTGTCGCATCCGCTGCGCAGTAGCAACCAGAGACTCGCGCGCCACTTCCATGGATGCGGCCATCATCTTCTTAAAATCATCAAAATAACTATGGTTGTTGTAAATATAGTCGGCCCAGTCCCGGATCACACTTAGCATAGTGCCTTCCACGGGGTTGGCAACTGCTTCGTACATGTATTGTACCGACCGTTTGACTGATTCGGCAAAAGCCTGCAGGGAGATTCTTTCCACATTCCGCGTTTCGTTGCTTAACCCAAAAAGGAACTGGGCGAAAATAACCCCGGAATTACCTCTGGCCCCAATCAGTGCAGCTGCCGCAATTGCATCAGCCGTCTGCTTGTAGGAAGAAACGGGTGTAATAGTTTCAATGATGGTTCTGAGTGTAGATGCCATATTGCTGCCCGTATCAGCATCCGGAACAGGAAAAACATTAATCTTGTTGATCTCTCCCTGCCCTTCCAGAAGACTTCGCGTTCCCGCCAGAAAAGAATAATAAAGGCCCTTGCCGTCGAGATATGTCAATTTGGAAGAATTGTCCATCGAAAAACTAAATAATGGTGCAAAGGTGGTTTATTTTCGTGATATTACCATACCATGAATACTGTATTAAACAAACCGAAATTCAATTGGTTCATATACATCCGGTTATTCTACAACCAGTACAAGTCCCTTAAGATACTCTCCTTCAGGATGATAAATATTAACCGGGTGATCAGGAGGCTGACTCAACTGGTACAAGACGCGCACCTGCCGCTTACTGATGGCCGCTGCCGTGAAGACTGTCTTCCGGAATGCATCCCGGCTTACCACCTGTGAACAGGAGAAAGTAAACAGGATACCTCCCGGCTTTATGACGGAAAATGCTTTTGCATTCAGGCGTTTATATCCCTGAAGAGCATTGTGAAGCACCTCATTATGTTTTGCGAAGGCGGGAGGATCGAGTATAATCAGATCATACTTATTACCGGCAGAACCCAGATATTCAAAAGCATCAGCAACAATTCCGGTATGCCGCGGATCCTTTCCAAAGTTCAGTTCCATATTTTTGTTTGCCAGATCAACAGCCTGACGGGAACTATCAACCGTATGAACCAGGTTTGCCCCGCCCTTCAAGGCATACACCGAAAAACCACCCGTGTAACCGAACAAATTCAACACATTTTTCCCTCTGGCAAGCTTGCCTGCCAGTTGTCTGTTTTCGCGCTGGTCAAGAAAAAAACCCGTTTTCTGCCCTCCCGGAATATCTACCAGAAACTTATTCCCTGATTCCAGGGAAATGCATTCGTCCGATGTACCTTCCATGAATCCATCTTTCTCCTTCAACGAAAAAAGATAAGGGAGTGTGGATTCGCTTTTATCATAAATAGCCGAAATCCGGTTCCCCAGAACTTCTTTAAAAGCTTCTGCAAGTAGCCTGCGAATGAGATACATACCAACAGAATGCATCTGCAGCACAAGTGTATGGCCATATACATCAGCAATGAGTCCTGGCAACCCATCGCCTTCACCATGAACAAGCCGGTACATGGTAGTACTTTCACTGTCTGCCAAACCAAGATCTTTCCTTATTTTCCATGCACGTTCAATTTTATCAGCATAGAATCTTTTATCAGGTTCGACAGGAGTAAACGACAATATTCTGACGGCGATGGTTCCTTTCTGATAATGCCCTATACCCAGGAACTGATCCTTATTGTCATACACCTCAACTAACTGACCTTCCTCCACGGTACCAATAATCTTCTTGATTGCCCCTGAAAACACCCAGGGATGAAACCTGAGCAAAGAAGCATCTTTTCCTGATTTTAAAATGACTTTGGGATGTGTTGTCATGGTAAATTGAGATTGACGTCTGCCCCGTGGCTGTTCAGCTTTCTCCAAATAGCATAACAAACCCATGCATCGGTGGCAGCATACAGTATTTGAGATTCAGTCAGTATCGGATTTTCCCAGTTGGTTACCTGCTGTGCTTTGGAAATTCTTATGCCCAGCACAATGGCTGCCAGCTTCCTGAGACCCTGCGCCTTAATTCCATACTGTGCCACAATTTTTTGCAGATCGATCATATTCCTTGGTTCGAAAGGCTGCAGAGCATGCAGTGAATGCAGGTCGTCCCTCAGCGCCAAACCTATTTTTACAATCTGAGGATTCTCCAGAACTGAAACCAGCTCCCGGGGAAGCCCTATACGTGACAGGCGAAACAGCCAGGCCTGCCTGTCAGTAGCCAGTTGCAGAAGAGAAACCTTATTGCGTCTACCTTTTCTGAAGGATGGTTTTGTTTCGGTATCAAACCCCAGAACAGACTCCCTCCTGACCATGGCAATAGCCCGCTGAAAATCCGCATAATCCGAAACAACGAACACATCCCCCCTGAACATCTCCAGAGGTAGTTTCCTTATTTCCTCAACCGATATGTCTGACAGGAATTCTTCCATAAACAGTATACTCGGACGGACAAAAATACAGGATCCTAAGGAATTTTATCCGCTTTTCTTCGTAATCCTCACTATCCAAACGTCCTGCCGGGGAATGCCATTTTCTTTGACTCCGGGATGATGGGCAAGAATCTGATGGTCTTTCACCAACTGCCTGATAAACGAAGGTGGCTGAAAAGCGGCAAAGGTGCGGTGACCTTCCTTGGTTCCGGCTTTTGTGACAAGTTCTCCCCTCTCAAACAATTTCTTTTCACTGTCGGTTAACTTCTCTTTGAACACTTCCCCGTGAACGGTAAAAAAAAGAATGCCTCCGTCTTTTGCAACCCTCTCCAGTTCATCAAACCATGAATAATGGCTTTTGAGCGACAAATGAGTAAAAACCGAGATGGAATAGATTATATCAAAAAAATTATCAGGAAAAGGCAGGGGAGGTTCCGGACCATTCTCAAAAAAGGTAATATTCTTCAGGTTCTTCCTGCACCATTCAATATATTTGGCATTATAGTCGGTTCCGTAAAACTGGCAGGAAGAAGGTAGAATACCGGGCAAATGTCGTATTACCCGGCCGGGACCGCACCCCCATTCCAGGATCTTCCTGTTATCAAACTGTTCAAATGCAGCAATGTGCGAAACAAGCCATTGTGCAGTATCACGGCTCTTCGAATAAAAGCTTTCGTAGTTCAGATTAAAGGTTTCATAAAGGTAGTAGGCCGGAGGCAGCACGACGCCGGGATTTCTCTTATGAAAGGCCCTTCGCGAGCGAAAAGTGCCGGCATAATTAACCAAAAAACGAACATAATCAGCAATCTGTATTAATCCCACTCTTCTGATAAAGGACAAAACAACATATTTATTCATGAAATATTATATTTCCGTTCTTCAAAAAACTTAGAAAATCAATCTTTTAGTCAGTTGCAAGGTATGGGTATTCTGCTTCGTTTCTTCAGAAAAAATCCCTTTCTCATCAATGGAATCAATTCGTACTTTTCCGGAAGCATGGATAAACCTGCCTGGACCAAGAAAAATACCGGTGTGAGTTATCTTTTCCGGGGAAGGTCCGAAAAAGGCTATATCACCTGACCTCGCCTCCCTGAAGGAAATAGGTTCTCCCATGTGCGCCTGCTGACTGGCATCTCGCGGAAGCCTTATTCCGGCCGTTTTGAATACAACCTGAACAAATCCCGAGCAATCGACACCGAAAAGCGACCTTCCCCCCCACAAATAAGGTGCATTGAGAAACATCAATGCGGTCTCTGCCACCTGAAGAAGGGGATTCACTTTCCCTTCATTGATAACTAATGTTCCGCCGTGTCGGAAGATCTTTCCGGCCAGTATAAATGAATTACCTGAAAAAGGCGGCAGGGAACTTCCGGGTAAAATCATAAACGGATAATCAGGGTATTCTTCCGGAATAATAAATTCAGGTTTAATAAGGGTTTTACATTCTGCGGCATGACAGGTGTACTCTTCCCCGGAAATGAAGTGAACAACTGAACCGGAAAGCCAGCCACAGTATCCGTCGTATTCGGTACAAACCTGATACCATCCTTGCTCTGTCTTCCGTACCTCAAAAAGCTCTCCAAACAGGAGCATACTAACCATTTCAGACTTCTCATCGGGCGCGGCACGCAAGGGAAGACAACTTACCGGACAGATACCGTATTTTCTCGTTTGACTCAACTTTTATTATATTTTTGTAATAACAATAATACGAAAATCTCCGGGTTCTGACCACACCTGTAAGGAGTGAAGAAGATGACACAAATACATAAGGAATCGCTGAAACGTATCCTTCTTTACATTGCAGCAGCGTGTATCCTGTTTTTTCTTTTCCCTTCGGCCGGAAAGTTCAAGTACGAATACCAGAAAGGAAGGCCATGGATGCACGAAACGCTGATTGCACCCTTCGATTTTCCTGTTCATAAAACCCGGCAGGAAATAGAACAGGAACGCGACAGCATTTTGAAATCATTTTCCCCTTATTTTCAACTAGATACAAGTATTGCATACCAGCAGTGTGCCCGTCTGGATTCTTCCTTTGCAAGAATCTTCGCTCAGGCAGTTGAAAAAATGATGGAGGAAAAACTTGTTCCAAATTATCTGAAACAGGAACTGCTTATGCTGGGAAACGATTTCCGGTCTGCCGTACTTAATTCCCTTAAAACGATTTACAATCAAGGCATTGTATCCAGTGTTGAATGGAATAAGAACCAGTTCAAACAAAGCAAATTCATTCAGGTTATTCGCAATAACGTTTCATCACAAGTAGCACTTACTGATCTTTTTACTGAGGTTTCGGCATACCGGTTTTTGATTGGTGCCGTAAAGGAGCAGCCTAGGTTGAAAACATACAGCCCTGACCAGACCGAGCAACTGCTTCACTTCATGAATCTTAACGAGTACATTTCAGGCAATTTGTTTTACGATGCTAGAAAGACCGAACTGGAAAGAAAAAGCCTGGTTGACAATATCTCGCTGACCAAGGGTATGGTACTGGAAGGAGAACGGATCATCTCAAAGGGAGAAATTGTCAGTGAAGAGAAATTCAACATACTGGAATCCCTCCGCATTGAATACAACGAGAGGGTGGGAACCACCGGCCACAAAATACTTCTCCTTCTTGGTCAGTTCATCTTAAGTATTCTTTCGGTTTTGATGATTTTTTTGTTTTTACAGAGTTTTCGCAAGGAGGTATTCGGCAATCAGTTAAAGACCCTGTTTATCCTTTTCATCATACTCTTCATGAGTGCACTTACGAGGCTGGTTCTCAGCTATTCGCAACTGAGCGTTTACGTGATACCGTTTGCCCTGATTGCAGTTATTGTGAAGATCTTTTATGACAGCCGTATTGCTTTGTTCGTATTGATTATAACTCTGTTCATTACTGCTTTCTGGGTTCCCAATGCCTTTGAATTTGTATTTATGAACTTCGTGGCTGGCATTGTAGCCATTTTTTCGCTTTCCAACCAGTACCGCCGGGGTAAATTGTTCGTCACTTCGGTACTTGTGCTGCTGGCATATATAGTAGTTTTTACAGGAATCAGTCTCCTGGAAGAAGGACGATGGAACTCCATGTCGTGGGGAGAACTCTTCTGGTTTATCGGAAACAGTTTACTGCTTCTCTCGGCCTATCCCCTGATGTTTATATTTGAAAAAACGT
Organism: Bacteroidota bacterium; assembly: GCA_029571215.1. Classification (GTDB taxonomy): domain Bacteria; phylum Bacteroidota; class Bacteroidia; order Bacteroidales; family JAAYUG01; genus JAAYUG01. The sequence goes on along the minus strand of JAKPTE010000031.1, from coordinate 26,197 downwards.
TTGGATTTCTTTCCGATGCTTCACTGACCGAACTTGCCGACACCAATCAGCCTTTATTGCGTCAACTGGCAGAACTGGCACCAGGCACCTTTCAGCATTCTCTTCAGGTGGCAAATCTGGCGGAAGATGCTATCCGTCATATTGGCGGAAATGCACTTCTGGTGCGTACCGGCGCATTGTATCACGACATCGGGAAAATGGAAAACCCGCTCTATTTTATTGAAAACCAAATACCCGGCACCAACATCCACGAGCAATTCGACGCTGCCGAAAGTGCCAGAATTGTTATCAGTCATGTGGAAAACGGTCTTCTCCTGGCACAGAAAAACAGTCTTCCTAAGCAAATATCCGATTTTATTTCGACCCACCATGGCACAACTCTCGCACGGTATTTCTATTACACCTGGTTGAAAGACCATAAGGAAGAAAATTATTCAGAACATCAGTTCCGTTATCCAGGTCCGCGTCCCTTTTCAAAGGAAACTGCTGTCGTAATGATGGCCGATGCCGTGGAAGCCGCCTCCAGAAGCCTTACAAAATTTGACGAATCCTCCCTTACTGCCCTCGTAAACGAAATTATTGATCAGCAAATGCAGGACGAACAATTTAATGACGCAGATATTACTTTCAAAGATATTACCACAATAAAGAATGTATTTATTCAGCGATTGAGGAATATCTATCACGCCCGGATTGCTTACCCGAAAAAGCCGCCCAAATAATGCCCGTTTTGAAATTTGCAATTCCGGCAGCGTCAAAAACGCAGATCGATTACTTCCACATCAGGATGTTTCTTCCGGTCAAACGTAAAAAACGAATCCGGAAGGTTTTTTTCGGGACGGATTTCTTTCAGTTTTACCAGATAAGTTTCACCGTTTTTCCCTGCAGCTTCCGCTTCGGTAAGTTGATTGGTCGTTTTGTCTATGGTGAGCCGGATACGGTAATAAGGCTTTTTCAGATCCACCGGATATAAGTCGATTTTACATGCATTGGTGCCATTTACATCACCCATATACCGGGTCTTATACTCTTTTTCATAATACCTGAAAAGTTCAGCCGGATTATTGATAAAAAAATCATTGGACGTAGAGTCGGGAACAGAAACATTCACTTCTTTTACAGAGGGAATATAAGTCCACATTACCTCTCCATCGTAGTAAATTTCGGCATTCTTCTGCGAAACAAGAATTTTGAACTTATCTTTCTTGATCCACACTTCCCCGTTAGCTGAGAAATTCTCTTTCGTCTGTATATTTTTAAAAGAGTAATCATACCGGGCATAAATTACATCCGACGAACGGGCAAATTCCGAAAGCTTTTTCAGAATTTCCTGTGCTTTAGGATCCTGTTGTGCCGAAACGGCGAATGGAAAAAAAAGACCAATCAAAAAAAACTGAATATACTTTCTATTCATAAAACCTCCTTAACCAAGACTTTGCAAAATCTGTTCCAAAGTAGTTTCATCGGCAATAAGAACTCTTCTGGCTTTGCTACCCTCATTGGGACCAACAATACCGGCTGCTTCCAGCTGATCCATAATACGGCCTGCCCGGTTGTATCCAATGGAGAACCGTCTTTGAATCAGTGAAGTAGAACCCATCTGATGGAGAACAACCAGGTGAGCAGCTTCTTCGAAAAGACTGTCACGCTGACTCAGGTCAACGGGACCAGTTTCCTCTCCTTCTTCCTCGCCATGATACTCAGGAAGGAAGAACGGAGCCTGATAGCCCTGCTGGGAACCAATAAATTCACAAAGTCTTTCTGTTTCAGCAGTATCGATAAAGGCACACTGAACCCTTATCATATCTCCGCCTGCTGAAACGAGCATATCTCCACGCCCTACCAGCTGGTTGGCACCCGGGGTATCGAGGATAGTCCGGGAATCAATCATGGAGGAAACTTTAAATGCAATCCTGGCCGGGAAATTGGCCTTGATGATTCCGGTAATAATATTGGTCGAAGGCCTCTGTGTAGCGATAATCAGGTGTATTCCGATAGCCCGTGCTAGCTGCGCAAGCCTTGCCAAAGGTGTTTCGATCTCACGGCCGGCTGTCATAATCAGATCAGCAAACTCATCAATGATCAGCACAATATAGGGCAGGTACCTGTGGCCCTTTTCCGGATTAAGCTTTCGCGCCAGAAATTTCGTATTGTACTCCTTTATATTTCGCACATTGGCAATTTTCAGCAGATCATACCGTGCTTCCATTTCGATGGTCAATGAATGAAGCGTATGAATGACCTTCTGTGTATCGGTAAGAATCGGCTCTTCCGCATCGGGTAATTGGGCAAGAAAATGTTTTTCAAGCCGGGCATAAGGTGTTAGCTCTACTTTCTTCGGATCAACCAGCACAAATTTGATTTCGGCCGGATGTTTTTTATAAAGCAAGGATGTAATGATGGCATTCAGACCCACTGATTTCCCCTGTCCCGTTGCTCCGGCAACCAGCAAATGAGGCATTTTGGCAAGATCAAGAACAAATGTCTCGTTCGAAATAGTTTTTCCAAGGGCAATTGCCAGTTCAGCCCCTGATTCCTGGAATTTCCGGCTGGCCAGGATTGATTTCATCGAAACAATTTCAGGCTGCTGGTTAGGAACTTCAATACCGATGGTTCCCCGGCCGGGGATAGGCGCAATAATTCGTATCCCAAGCGCAGCAAGGCTCAATGCTATATCATCCTCCAGATTCTTTATCCGCGATATCCTGATTCCAGCTGCCGGAACAATCTCATACAGGGTAACCGTAGGCCCTATGGTTGCTTTGATCTGATCTATTTCAATTTTATAGTTTCGTAAAGTTTCAACAATTTTTTCCTTGTTCCTGATCAGCTCATCATTGCTTACCTGGCTGTTTTCCGATTTATGATCATCCAGAAGACTCAGATCAGGAAAGCGATAGCCTGATAGTTCAGCCCTCGGATCAAACGGGTCATTAATTACAAGGCTTTCGGGTTCAGCGGGAACAAAATCCGGTACTCCGTTGCCACCTTTTTCAACCACCAGTTCAACTTCATCCGCTGCAGGTGAGGGTGCTGAATATACAAGGGTAGCATTCCCTTTATTCTCCTTTTCTTTATCCTTTGACGGCTTTTCAAACTGCACACTCACGGCATTCCCTTCAATCTGTTTGGTTACGTCTTCTTTCGTTTCTGTGACGTTTTGAGCCTCACCTCCTTCAGGAACAGGTTCTTTCACTGCTTTTGGACGGAATAAGGACATAAACCAGGCAAATGTCCCCGGAATAATAAAAAACACAAAAACGCTGTTAAGAATCAGGAGCAGAATACCCGTTCCGGGCAATCCAAGGAAAGCAATGAGCCATCGGCTGATAAACCATCCATAGGCACCTCCTGGTCCGCTTCCCAGAAAAGCCGGATTGCTGCCCGATAAATACCCAAGGGTTACCGACAGAAGAATTATAGCGACCAGTGTAACTTGAAAAGTTTTCCAAAGGGGCAGCAACCGAACACCCAGCAACCGGATTCCAGATAAAAAAAGAAGAAATGGAAAACCCAGTGAAGCCAGGCCAAACCATCTATTCATAAGCAAAGCAGCCAGCCATGCTCCTGCCTTACCGGCCCAGTTCTCGACAGTTACGTCAGGCCCGCTGAATACCATCTGCCATCTAAAACTCTGATCGGCCTTCCAGCTGAAGAAATACGAAATAATGGCAGTAAAAGCAAATAATGATATCCCGGTAACCAGAAGACCCAACGCAACCTTCCAGCGTTCATCAACTTTCCTTTTTCCCGATTTCTTTTTCATGACACATAGTAAACAAACTGGTACCCGATTTTATTATGTTCTTAAAACCAAACGCAATATATTTTAGGCTTCTCGCTGTAAAATGCGTTATTATTCAATCGGGACCAAAGGTACAAATCAATTTTGTTATGTTATTACTCCTCCAAAAATAGCACACAATTTTCGAAAACCTTACAGTATTTCCTGCTGTCGGCCAGTTCACCTCTCCCTTTCCGCGTTGTATCATACCGCTTACCCGTCAGCCATGTGTTATTAAAATATAGTTTACCACAAATGGCCAATGATTTAATAGAGGGTTGAATCGTATTAGTCTGTATCAACCTTGTGGCTACCTCTGGAATCTGTGGTTAAAGGTATACCTTTTATATCCCTATCTATCAGCCCAAAACGAAACAAAAAACATAGAACTGTTGGCTGGCAAACGTAACATGGAATATGGGATAAAATCTTTATGTGCCCTTGATGCCATTCGGGAAAATGCCTGGTACTTTGTTTTCGGTTACAAAAATTGGAATTGCTATTCCATCAGAGCCGAAATAATTTTCTCCATTCTGATTCTTGTAATGGGAACATATTCCCCTTTTACCATAAAAGCAGAACGAGGCATACTCTTTTTTCTTACTTCGTCGGCCACAAAGTGCATCTTCAGCTTCTGCAGTTCCAGGTTGAATTCCATCAGCATCCCGTCTACCGGCTCAAAAGGCGTCAATCTGTTGGCAAATGAAGGTCCGATTTCGGATGAATACCATATTTCAACGGAATCGCCGTGGGAATTCCCATATGTAACAAGGGCCCTGGAACAATCAAAACCGGCAATTGTCTTGCGTTCCGGACAAAAAGTTATCTGCATTCCTTCATAAGGATTGAAACAACAACCATAATCCCCCGGAGGTGCCGTGTATCTGAATCGGTTGTCCATAACGCGCAGAAGGGTTGTATTTGTATTGTTTCGTATGTCAGAAATATTGGTAATCATAAACATCCCGAAGAATCCTTCCATTGAGCTGCTCAGCATATCCTTTCTGAATTTCCTCACCATTTTTTTTGGCAAAAGCGAAGTCGATACGGTTGTCATGGAATTCTCAAGATACTCAATGCTGTAAATGATTTCTCCTTCCGTTATCTTTTCTTTCCCTGTTTTCGTTTTGCAGGCATATTGAAAAACCAGCAAAAGAGAAATAGATACAAAAATCAGGTTTTGCTTCTTTCCGGAAAGATTACCTCTGCTGGGGATTATACTCATACAGGTAAAGTTCACACAACGTTTTCCTTTATTAGGAATCGCTACATTTACCTTCCCTTCAGGGTTACACCCGATCAAAAAATCAGGGCAAATGTATTCTGATTCCGGTAGTAAATGTAATGATTCTGTTCATACGCGGTTACAATTACCATGGAATTCTGTACAATGCAGGTAAGAACAGGGAAAAAGTGCCGAGATAAATACGTCCAGTATCAAATGGTTTGGTTTTGGCGATTTTTTAACTATGTGTTGCATAACAATTTTTCCTGTTCGTTACGCAGAAAGCATTTCATTAGCTTTGGCAAATAAAAAAAGAGACTATGAGCCAGCTGGCAGTTGTTGCTTTAGGAGGAAATGCCATTCAGCGTGGCGATCAGGCCGGAACCATTGACGAACAGGAAGAAAATACAACCAGAACTCTGGAAAATCTTGTTTTTCTCATCCGGCAGGGATATCAGCTCGTCATTACCCATGGCAACGGACCGCAGGTTGGTAATATCCTTCTCCGGAATGATGCAGGCGAAGCCCTGTATAATATTCCCCAGATGCCGGTTGATATTTGCGTGGCCGATTCCCAGGGAGGAATCGGGTATATGATTGAACGCATGCTTCGTAACGTGCTTCATAAGCATAATCTTCACCGGGAAATAGTGACCCTTGTAACGTTGACGTTGGTCGACCGAAATGACCCTGCGTTCGGTAACCCAACCAAGCGCATTGGAAAGATATGTACACGGGAGGAGGCCGAAAGGCTGTCCAAAGAAAAAGGCTGGATCTTCAAGGAAGAAAAGAAGGCTGGCAATGGCTTCCGGCGGGTTGTCCCATCACCGGAACCATTAAAAATTATGAATTCGGGGGTTGTTGAATATATGGCACGGCAGGGCACTATCGTGATCGCTGCAGGTGGTGGCGGAGTGCCGGTTTACATAGATGAAAAAGGCGATGTACGTCCGGCTGAAGTGGTCATCGATAAAGACCTGGCATCCTCTCTTTTGGCAACAAGCATTCGTGCCGGAGAATTTTATATCCTCACCGATGTGCCGTATGTATATATCAATTATCAAAAACCGGATGAACAACCGGTTGAGTTTCTTGATTTGGCTGATACCGAAAAATATCTGGCCAAAGGGATGTTTGGTGAAGGAAACATGGCCCCCAAAATAAGGGCTTGCCTTAACTTTATCAGACAGGGTGGAAGAAAAGCGGTAATTACTGAAGCATTCAAGCTGGAAGACAAACGGTACGGAACCAAAATCACAATGCATTATGAGGATTGAACAATTTTATCTAATTTCGCCAGTTCATGTTGTATAACATAAAATTATTTAAATATGCCGTTCAATCTTAAAAACCGCAGTTTTCTGAAACTCCTGGACTTTTCCCCCGAAGAAATACAGTATTTATTGCAACTTGCTTCAGACCTGAAGAAGGCAAAATATGCCGGTCTGGAAAGACCTATGCTTACAGGGAAAAACATTGCCCTGATTTTTGAGAAAACCTCCACCCGCACCCGATGTGCATTTGAGGTTGCTGCCCACGATCAAGGGGCTCACGTTACCTATATCGATCCGGTTTCTTCACAGATAGGGCATAAAGAATCCATGAAAGATACTGCAAGGGTTCTTGGCCGAATGTATGACGGCATTGAATACCGCGGATATGGTCAGGAAATTGTGGAAACGCTGGCCCGTTATGCCGGTGTGCCCGTGTGGAACGGACTCACCAATGAGTTCCATCCCACGCAGGTATTGGCCGACCTTTTAACCATTATGGAACATACCGACAAGCCTCTGAACCAGGTATCTTTCTGCTATTTGGGTGATGCACGAAACAATATGGGAAATTCTCTTCTGGTAGGCTGTACCAAAATGGGAATGGATTTCAGATCGGCAGCCCCCAAGGCATGCCAGCAGTCGGATGAACTTCAGAAAACCTGCAGGGAAATTGCCAAAGAAACCGGGGCACGCATCACTATCACCGATGATCTTGAGAAAGCCGTAAAAGGAGCTGACTTTCTCTACACCGACGTATGGGTGTCGATGGGTGAACCTGAAAGCGTATGGGAAGAGAGAATTAAACTGCTTTCCCCATACCAGGTTAACAAAAAGGTTCTGGAACTTACAGGAAATCCGAAGGTTAAGTTTCTCCACTGCCTGCCAGCCTTTCACAACCGGGAAACAAAAGTAGGTGAACAGATTTACCGCAAATTTGGCCTCGAATCGATGGAAGTTACCGACGACGTATTTGAATCACCGGCCTCACTCGTTTGGGATGAAGCCGAAAACCGCGTTCATACAATAAAAGCCGTTATGGTGGCTACCCTCAGAGGATAAGCCCGCGGAAGAAATAATACGCCATTATCAGGCTTGCGCCCAATTTCAGGCCCGTACTGAGGAGAAAACCAACAAAAGAACCAAGGCCGGCTTTGAAAGCCGGTCCGGATTTCTTTCCTGCAATGATTTCTCCCAGCACCGCCCCTATAAATGGGCCGACAATAATTCCAACCGGTGGAAAGAGAAAAATCCCGGCAAAAATACCAATGGTTGCTCCCCATATGCCCGCTTTGCTGCCACCGAACTTTTTTGTACCCCAAACAGGGATGATATAATCAAGAACCGTTACGGCAATTGCAAGGCATGCCATCACAAGAAGAAAATTAGCACTGAATTGGGCAAACCGGGTCCAGTGCAATAGCAGCAAACCGGCCCAGCTCAGTGGCGGACCAGGAATAACAGGCAAAATACAACCGGCTATTCCTACCAGCATACAAACAACGCCCAGAACAGCAAGCAACCAGTCGGTCATAAGCATAAAAATTACTGACCCAGGAATCAAAATTCGTTAAAACCGGCAATATAAACAATAGCCTTTGGCAGAGCTATCAGATCAGATCATTTGTTTACCCCTGGCAACAATAAAGTATTTTTCCTGTCATCGGTTTTTTTAATCCGGTTGCAGGAACCGGAAAGCCCGCAGGAAACACATCCCCGTCTTTCGGGAGGGGCAGTTATCATCCTGATCAGCTGGAAGATGGTATATCCTGCAGCTGCGAGAACGATTACAAGAGTAAGTATGTTTTGAACCATAGAATTTCAGGTTTACCTTTACGAAATAAAAAATTGTCCGGCCAGACGAACACCAAAAGCCACCAGCCATGCAAGAATGGTAGTGTAAAATACGGCAAATGCAGCCCATTTCCAGCTTCCCGATTCATTTCGTATGGCCGTTACCGTGGCTACACAGGGAAAATATATTAGAACAAACACCATGAGAGTTAATGCTGAAAGAGGGGTAAACAGGGGCTGGCCTGCATGAGGCCCTTCTGTCCAAACTGCTTCCTTCAGCTTTTCATTCATTGGTGAATTTCGGTCGGTTTGATCACCGGCAAACAGTATCCCCATCGTACTAACGATGACCTCTTTAGCCACTACACCACTGATAAGACATACTCCTATCCTCCAGTCAAAACCCAGAGGTGCAATAACCGGTTCAATCCATTTTCCTGCCCTGCCAATAATACTAAACTGCTGGTTCTCAGTAATAATCTGCCGGTGAATTTCGTTAAGCCGCGCATCGGTCTTTTGAAGCTGTTCTTCCGGAGTATTTCGGCGAACCTGTTGCAGTCTTTCCATTCTGACCTTTTCTGCTTCAGCTGCATAATTTTTTTTGTATGCCGATGGCCTGGGAAAATTCCCCATGGCCCAAATCAGAATGGATGCAACCAGAATAACTGTCCCCATTTTCTTCAGGTACTGTCCTGCCCTGTTCCACATGTGTTTCAGCAGGGCGCGTGCAGTGGGCATCCGGTAGGGCGGCAGTTCCATTACAAAAGGAACTCCTTTCCCTCTGAAAAAAATTCCTTTCAGAACAAGCGCCATTATCACGGCAAGAAGAATTCCCGTAAGGTACAGACCAAAAAGAACCCATCCGGCATGACGGGGAAAAAACAAACCAATCAGCAAAATATACACAGGCAACCGGGCACTGCAAGACATAAACGGATTGATGAGCATGGTAAGCAACCTATCGTTACGGTTTTCGATGGTTCGGGTTGCCATAATGGCAGGCACATTGCACCCGAAACCCATAATAAGGGGAATAAACGATTTACCATGCAGACCAATGGGATGCATTACACGGTCCATAATGAAAGCCACCCGTGCCAGATAACCTGTGTCTTCCAGAAAAGCAATGAAAAGAAATAAAATAAGTATGTTGGGCAAAAAAACAATCACTCCTCCTACTCCTCCCAGAATACCCTGAACGAGAAGGTCTTTCAAAGGACCTTCTCCCATATACAGGTCAACCCACGATGAAATCCATCCAACCAACGATTCAATCCATTGCACAGGAATTTTTCCAAGCACAAAAGTACTCTGAAACATCACCGCAAGAATCAGGAAGAAAACAGGGAAACCCCAGTATTTGTGCAGAAAGATATTATCCAGCATATCGGCCGGCCTTCTGCGCACCTTGCGGATCGTCCGGAGTGTCTCCCGGACGGCCCCCTCAATAAAACCATAGCGGGCAGCGGTAATTGCGGATTCCGCTTCCGTACCAAAAAGCTTTTTTAAACGCAACTGCTCGGCAGCGCACTTTTCAGCTATCTCTCCACCCGGATCAAAACCCCTCACTATACTGCGCACATACTCATCATTTTCCAGAAGATGCAGTGCCAAAAGCCGGGTAGGATACAGGGTAAGAACATTCTCCGGAGCCTTCTTCCGGATAATCTCCTGAAGACTGTGCACCGAGTTCTCCGTTTCCTCATCGTACCGGATATGGATATGCCGCACCACATCTTCCCTGTTTTCGGCCACACTGACAACGCGCTCAAGAAGGCGATCAATCCCCTCTCCTTTTGTTCCAACTGTTGTAACCACGGGTATGCCTAAAAGCTGCTCCAGTTTGACACAATCCAGCTCATATCCCTTGGCCTGCAGTTCATCATACATGTTCAGCACCAGAATCATCGGAACATCCATGTCGATAAGCTGGGTGGTCAGATAGAGATTGCGCTCCAGATTTGACGCATCCACCACATTGACAACTACATCCGGACTTCTTGCGGTAAGATAATTGAAAACATATTTTTCTTCCGGTGAATAGGAACTCAGCGAATAGGTACCGGGTAAATCAGTTATCTGAACAACATATTTCTTCCATCGGAACCTGGCAGTTTTCGAGGTAATAGTTACACCGGCATAATTCCCCACATGCTCATGGGAATTACTGGCCATATTGAAAATGGTTGTCTTGCCGCAGTTAGGATTGCCAACAAGTGCGGCCTGAATAACCTGGCTCTCCCCGTGTCCGGCTCTTCTGTGCCTTCTGTGTCTCCCTTTTCCCTGAACAACATGAATTTCTCCTGCCGGCTGACTGTTTCCAGTGATTTCCTCCTCCGGAAGAGCCACATCTATCATTGATGCTTCGCTCCTTCTGAGTGAAACATAGTACCCCATTACCCTGTATTCAACCGGATCCCTGAGAGGAGCATTCCGTACAACCTCCACCTCTTTCCCTCTCACAAAGCCCATTTCCGTGATGCGTCTCCGAAAGGCTCCCCTTCCTCTCACCCTGATGATTACCACCTTCCCTCCCGCTGGAATCTCCGACAAAACCATTATGTTTATTTGGTTTAATTCTAATTAAGCGCAAAATTAATGATAAATGAATCTTTATCAATTTTATTTCTGAAATAAATTGTAAATTTATTTTTCAACGGTTAGTGTTTTTTAGAACAGAATGGATCAGGACGAGAACATATACGGCAGGATTACGGAGATACTGGGGCACAAACCACAGAATTTCAGCATCCTGGAAGAGCAGATCGATCTTGATGTGCAGATGGAATATTTTGAGTTTTCCCGTAACATGAATCATTCCAATGATGTCCTTGCCCTGCCGGAAAAAAAAGAACTGTTATACAACCCCGCCGCCGACAAAAGTGTAAAAAAGGAAATTCTTGCCCGGCTTGCTTTCTCGGATGAGATCGAAGCCTTCCGCCTGTTACAGGCATACGTGCGCCATGGCGATAAAGAACTGCGCGACTGGGCCATTCTTGCAATGCAGGAATGCAGGGTACTTATCGAATCTAAGCTCCTGGATGAGAATCAGATTTTCATTTCAACTGGTCTTGGCGGGAAAGGATTCAAGCTCCGCTATTTTATTGTGCTCTTGTTGCGACCAAACAAACGTATGACTCCACTCCGCGAGAAAATCATTCTCAATGAAACAGAGGCAATTTTCAAAAAGCATACCATCGACACCGAATCGGTCCGCTTTACAGGTCGCTTTGTTACCCTGCTGGTAATGATTCCTCTGGACATTACTATCCGATCGGTATTTGACGAAATTATCTCTGTCTGCAATTACTACGGTAATTTTCTTCAGGAAGATTTTATCCTAACCAATGTGCGGATTCTTACTGATAGTGAAATCAAAAAATTCAACAGGAAAAAAATCACACCTGTCAACAGGGATTGAAATCCATGCTCCCATTGCAGAAGAGGATAAAAATGCAAAGAATATCCCCTCTTCGCGGCCAAGTAGCCCCTTGTTTTCAAATAAAAATGTAACTCCTGTTGAATCAGGATTAAAGGCAGAATAATTTCCCCCTTGCTATGCAACAATCTGTATCAACAAATTCCTGCACCTTCCGTCTGGGATCGGAAGTATCTTTCACTACAGCTGGTTAACCTGTCCTCCAAGTCAGATGGAGTCAGGCATTGGTCTTACTTTCAAGATCCTCGAAACTCACATCCGTATATTCACCGGAAGGAGATTCCTCTTCATGGTCATTACTTTCATTACTGATCACAGGGGGTGCATTCCGGATAAACTGAAAAGCCTCGTTCAGGCCTTCCAGAAACTTGTCAAAATCTTCCCTATAAAGAAAGATTTTGTGCTTTTCATAAAACTGCTTGCCCTCTTTGGTCAGGCGCTTTTTGCTTTCTGTCACCGTGAGATAATAATCGTTCCTCTTTGTAGCTTTTACATCAAAGAAATACGTTCTTTTCCCTGCACGTATTGCCTTTGAAAAAACCTCTTCCCGATTATTTCTCTCAACACTTCCGTTTTTTCCTGTTCCTTCTTCCATCGCTAAGGTTAGTTTAGGTTTATTGCAACATGCAATTAGGTTAATCAAGCCAAAAATATAAAAAAATATCAAAAAAATCTGCACTTTACTGCTTTTTACCCTGGTATACTTTGCATTAAAAGTTGACGGGAAGAAAAAAGGTGTAACTTTGCACCCTCATTAACGATTTTTTATTTGCTACGTTCTGATGATTAACCGAAGGCTTCTCCGGATCAAGGTTTTACAGGCATTGTATGCCCATTTGAGTACAGAGGACCGTTCGATCCAAACTACCGAGAAGGAACTTCACCTCAGCATTCATAGGGCATATGATCTATACCACTACCTTCTGCTTCTGCCTGTTGAAGTTCGTGATTTTGCACAAAAAAAAATTGATATTGCAAAGGAAAAGCTTCGGCCTACTTACGAAGACCTGCATCCGAATACCCGGTTTGTGGACAACAGGGTAATTCATCAGATAGCAACCAACCGCAATCTGCTGGAATACCTTACCGAACAGAAACTCAGCTGGGTTAACTATCCTGAACTCATCCGCCATCTTTTTACCGACCTTCAGGCAACCGACTTCTACAATCAATACATGCAGTCGGATGATCTCTCTTATGAAAATGACAGAAACTTTGTCATCTGGCTTTATACCGACTTTTTCCCTTCTTCTGAGTACCTAATGCAGGTTCTTGAAGAACAGAGTATCTTCTGGAATGATGAGCCAGATTATATCATGGCAATGATTATCAAGACCCTTAAAAAATTCAAGGAGGAACAGGGGGCCCACGCACCTTTGATGAAAATGTACCGCAACGAGGAGGATCGCGAATTCGCTCCCCTGTTGCTAAGAAAAGCCTTGCTGCACTACAACGAATACCTTGAACTTGTTCATACCTTTTGCGAAAACTGGGATATTGAACGTATCGCTTTTCTTGACAAACTGATCCTGATCACTGCCACAGCAGAAGCTGTGGAATTTCCGTTCATCCCTACCAGGGTTACCATGAACGAATATATCGATATTGCCAAGCTATACAGTACACAACAGAGCGGTGTTTTTGTCAACGGTTTGCTCGATAAAATATTTCACCATCTGAAAGAATCTGGGCGAATTGTAAAAAAAGGAAAAGGACTTATCGGCGATTTATGAAATACAGAAAAGTGAATCATATTTTTACCTTCTTGCTGGTTCTGTTCATCACAGGATGCAGCCATCATAGAACTGAAAACACTAAAGAGGTTGCTATACCTGACACATCGCATGCACTTCCCTATATTACCTTTGAACAGCAGGCAATAGATCTTGGACGGATTGTTGAAGGAGAAACAGCCGGTGTTACGTTTCATTTCAAAAATACCGGGAAAGCAAACCTTATAATAAAAGATGTACAGGCCTCCTGCGGATGTACCATCCCGAAATGGGATAAAGAGCCTGTTCCATCCGATGAAGAAGGGAGCATACAAGTTTTTTTCAATACAACGGGAAGAACAGGACTTCAGAACAAAAGTATCAGAATTATTTCCAATGCTGCAAATAATGAAGTAATTTTGGCCGTTACTGCTGAAGTAATTCCTCAGAATTAATTTATCACCAAATTATGTAGCTATGAACTATCTTTTATTTATGGCCCTGATGGCCAATCCGAATGACCCAAAGGGTTCCATGTGGTCTTCCCTGATCATGATGCTGTTGATTGTTTTCGTATTCTATTTTTTCATGATCAGGCCTCAGATGAAAAGGCAGAAAGAACTGAAAACCTTTCGCGATTCATTGAAAAAAGGTGACAACGTTATCACTACAGGTGGAATTTATGGCAAAATCACTGAAGTGAAAGACCAGATCGTACTGATCGAAATTGACAAGAATGTACAGGTCAAGGTTGATAAGAACGCTGTAATGCGCGATCCTTCTGACATAGCCGATAAGTAGTAATTGTTTTATTTTTTCGGCATCACACTGCATGCAATTATCATAATCAGAAGCCGCTAAATTAAACACTGTTAGTGGTTTCTGACAAAAATTGCAAATTTCCAATTTCCGCACACATCAGGCCGGAACCAGGAACTGCCCTGCTGTTGTGCGGAATGCCTGCAGGAAATTCTGAAACACGATGCTTTGACACATCCCTAAAAGTTGTTACTTTTGGGTTATGCTGTTATTGTTTGAATTATAGCCTCACTTGAAAGAAAGTAACTTGTACGAATATCAGATTAAAAAACCCCTCGGCAAATCCAGGATAAAACTACTGGTATTTGTTTTTTTCTTCTTTCTTTCATTTCTTTTCTGGTTGCTGAATGCCCTGAATAAAGAGTATTCCGTTGTAGTGAAATATGCTGTACGTTTTGCAGGATATCCGGCAAATTATGTATTGGTTAATGATACTCCATATTATGTTAATGCATTAATCAGGGGAAGAGGATATGACCTGCTTTGGCCATTGTATGGCCCATCCGACAATCTGCGTGTAAACCTGGAAGGTGCAAGGATCAGCACAAACGCTTCGGGTATTTACAAATTCAGTACCAAAGATCTGAAAACACGAATCCAGCAATTAGCAGGTAGTGCCGTTCAAATTTCCGGCATATGGCCCGACACATTCTATCTTGCCGTTGCACCTGTCGTTGTGCGGAGGATAGCCGTAAAGCCAGAACTCAGGGTAACTCTCGCCAGGCAGTATATGTTCTGCCGTCCGTTTACATGTATCCCTGATACGGTAACAGTTACAGGAGCAAGTAGTATGGTAGACACCATGCAATATATCGCTACCAGGCCTGTTACTTTGTCGGGACTGAAAAAAAGTTATTCGGGGAAGGTGCAACTCCAGACTGGAACTATGATAAAATGCCAGCCTGAGCAGGTTCAGATCAACATGGAAATCGACAAATTTACCGAAACTTCGATGCGCGTCCCTGTAAAGGTGGTCAACCTCCCCCCACCGCTCAGAATGAAAATTTTTCCTGCTGAAGTCACCCTGAATTTCAGGGTTTGCCTTAACCATTACAAGGAACTCTCTCCTGAATCCTTTACTGTTGCTGTTGATTACAGGGAACACCTGTCGGATACTACCTCCCTGTTGCCTGTTCATGTTCTTCAGAAGCCTGATTTTACCGGAAACATTCTTGTATCTCCTTCTGAAATCGAATTCATTCTTGAGTAATGAGCATATTAGCAGGTATTACGGGTGGAATCGGAAGCGGAAAAACCGTGGTGTGCAACATCTTTGCGCGACTGGGAGGAGCAGTCTTTCATGCCGATGCCGTATCACGGTTATTAACTGACACCCATCCGGAACTGAGAGAGAAACTCAGCGAAACCTTTGGATCAGATATCTATACGCAGGAAGGTTTAAACAGGAAACACTTTGCATCCGTAATTTTCAACGATAAGGAAAAACTTCTTCTGGCCAACAGCATCATTCACCCGTATGTTTACGAAAAATTCAGGGAGTGGGCTGAGGAACACAAAGACTTTCCGGTTCTTTTCATGGAGGCCGCTATCCTATTCGAAACAGGCGCCTGGAAAATGTTTCATAAAAACATACTGGTTACTGCCCCCAGAGAAGTACGTATCATGCGGGTCATGAAAAGGGACGGACTTTCACGACAGGAGATACTTGCCCGCATGGAAAATCAAAGTCCCGAGGAAGATTTAATACCCTACGCTGATTATGTGATCAGTAACGATGGAGTCAAACCATTGCTTCCTCAGGTTCTCACTGTGTGGGAAAACCTCCTTATATTGGCTGAACAAAACCCATGATCCTCTCTGCCGGTGTATTATCCGTTCCCGGAACCCTCCCTGGGACTCATTTTTTGTCCTGAAAACGAGTATTCGCTTGCTGTGATGCAACCAATTGTCAGTTGTTCGGCATTGGCTCCCGACATATACTGGCTGTCATTTATCTCCAGTGCATTTTGAAAAACGAAGTTCTGAGACTTCTCTTATCTGTACCTCATTCATCCATTAAAAAACATACCTTCTGCTGACGGTGATTTCGTTTAAAAACCTTAGTTTTGTCAGCAAATTGAAATCGATATGACACTGAAAGATATTTACACCATTGCCGGTTATCCCGGACTCTTCACATATGTTGCCCAGGGGCGAAACGGAATTATTGTCGAAGGCATTGAAGACAAAAAGCGGATGAATGCATTCGCCACAATGAAGGTCAGTTCACTGGGTGATATATCGGTATTTACCCAAACCGGAGAGATTCCGCTGATAGATATTCTGAAACGCATCAGAGAAAAGGAAAATGCCAACCCAGGGCCTGAAAGCAAGGACCCAAAAGTTCTGCAGGTTTATTTTGAATCCGTTCTTCCGGAATACGACAAAGAAAGGGTACACCTGTCGGACATTAAAAAAATAGTTTCGTGGTACAATATCCTGCAGAAAAACAACCTGCTGAGCGTTCTCGACGAAGAGGAAAAAGTTGATGTACCGGAAGAGAAGGAAGACGGGAAAGGAGAGGAAGATCCGACAAAAGAAGAAAAATCCTGAAACGGTTCAAACGGTCAGGAAAGTTCTCTTTTGGCCTCTTCCCAGAGGGAATCCATTTCAGCCAGCGTCATTTCTTTCAACGAACGGCCTGTTTCGCGGGCCTTTTTTTCGATATACTGAAACCGGTTGATGAATTTCAGATTGGTACGTTCCAGGGCTGTATCCGGATCAATTCCATATAGGCGTGCTGCATTGACCACCGAAAAGAAAAAATCACCGAATTCTGCTTCCATTTTGTCTTTATTGCCATCCTTTACCTCTTTTTTCAACTCATTGAGTTCTTCTTCCACTTTTTCCCATACCTGCGAACGGTCTTCCCAATCAAAACCCACCGCCCGTACTTTCTCCTGAATACGTCCTGCCTTGACCATTGATGGGAGTGATACAGGCACACCGCCCAACACAGAACGGTTTCCTTCTTTTATTTTCAAATGCTCCCAGTTCTTCTTGACCTCAGAATCATCGGCAACATTTACTTCGCCGAAAACATGCGGGTGCCGGAATTTCAGCTTTTCGTTCAGTGAGGCAATAACAGAGGCGATGGTAAAATCGCCCTGCTCTTCACCCAACTTCGCATAAAAGACAATGTGCAATAGCAGATCGCCCAATTCCTTCTTAATGTTTGGCATATCAGCTGAGAGAATAGCGTCTGAAAGTTCATAGGTTTCCTCTATAGTGAGAGGACGGAGCGTTTCAAATGTTTGAATACGATCCCATGGACATTTCTCCCTCAATTCATCCATGATGTCGAGCAGTTGTCCGAAAAGCTCAGTCTTTTCCTGTGAAGCCATGACAGTGTAAATTAAAAAATGAGGGCAAATATATCCAATTCCAGACAATTCATGGTAAAATCCGGAATTGTTACAGAATCTTGTCTTTCTGCATCTTTTGTACCATTCTCCTTGTTCAATACTTTGATTCAATTTGCTAACGACCAGATAAAAATTCTTTTACGAAAAATCGAACACGGCATTTTGATGCAGATACAGGATTAGGCTTTTTTTTCCTGGTTGAAAAACGTTACCCGAACCACCGACTGAGTATCCAGCCCGAGAAGATCGGCCGCGTTTCCCCGCGCTATGGCAATCTCAAGAAAACCTGCTGCATTGAACAGACCCATGAGCTCTCCGCTGGTTATCTCATCGTAGGAATTCACAATGCGCGTGAGCCGGTACCTGTTGCTTTGAACTACTATTTCGAATGATCGCCCTTTCCCAACTTTATCAAACAGCTGACGGTCAATATTGGTTATTGCATTTCGGTATGAATCGATGTACACAACACTCCCTGTAATCGTTCTGTCATCATATACCGGTAGAATGGGAACCATTGATTTCCATTTACCGGCTGGAACTGCAATTATATTCAGGTCAAGTCCTTTGACAATATGAACCGCTGCCGGCACAAAGACATCCAGCTCAGGAAAGGCCGAAAGGGCAGTAAAGGAGCTGATTTCATAGACCTCCATTCCACCCTGCGGAAAAAGAAGGCCTGCAATCCCATTATCGGCAGTGAGAAAAAAATGCCCATCGCCCTTCACAATAAGGAATCTTTTATTTTTCTGGGGAAAAGTATCAACACAGATCAGATGCACTGAACCGGAAGGAAAACGGCGGTAGGAGTTTCCGAGAACAAAGGCTGCCTCCCCCAGATGAAAGGATGAAATACTATGTATGATATCTACAACAGGTACTCCATCAAGCGCCGACAGCAATGCCCCCTTGAGCGAAGCAAGGTAATAATCGCCCTGCGACCAGTCACTTATAATAGTAACCACCGGCACAAAACTGCCTTCTTGAAAAATGGAAAAAATGATGTTACTTTGCAAAACTCAAAAGTAATAAATCCCTCCGATATTCATGATGGAGAAGGTTGTGTATCTTGAAGGCATTGATCCGGTGGTTCTTTACGGAATCAACAACATCCACTTCGAATTTCTTAAAAAAGCTTTTCCAAAACTCAGAATGATCGGACGGGGAGATGAACTTAGGGTAATGGGCGATGATGCAGAGGTGTCTCGTTTTGAAGAAAAAATACAAGCCATTATCGATTATTACCAGAAGTACAACAGCCTGACCATTGAAGAGCTGGAAGAACTTGTTCTTGAAAACGGGCGAGGGCTTCTTAAAAGCGATACAGAAACAGACGATGTTCTGGTATATGGTAATGAAGGCCGGATAATTAAGGCACGTACGGTGAATCAGATAAAGCTGGTGGAAGAATACCGAAACAATGATCTCTTGTTTGCCATAGGCCCGGCCGGTACAGGAAAAACATATACAGCCATTGCATTGGCAGTGAGGGCATGGAAAAACAGGGAGGTACAGCGGATTGTACTTACGCGGCCTGCCGTCGAAGCCGGTGAAAAGCTTGGATTTCTGCCCGGAGATGTGAAAGAAAAACTCGATCCCTACCTGCAGCCACTCTATGATGCCCTTAACGATATGATCCCTGCACGAAAGCTCGCCGGACTTCTTGAAGAAGGGATCATCCAGATTGCCCCGCTTGCCTATATGCGCGGACGCACTCTGAGCAATGCCTTTGTCATTCTCGATGAAGCCCAGAACACCACAGTCAATCAATTGAAAATGTTCCTCACCCGGATGGGGAAAAACGCTAAATTTATCGTAACCGGCGACATTACCCAGATTGACCTTCCGGAAAAAACAGCCAGCGGACTTATCGTTGCCCTCAACCTCCTGCAAAATATTCCCGGCATTTCGGTCGTTGAATTTGATGTGCGCGACATTATCCGCCACCGGTTGGTAAAGTACATTGTTGAAGCTTACAGTAAAAAGAAAGACAACAATTAACCTTTCAGAATATGCCAGAAGCCTTAGTAAAAACAGATTTTCACCTTCCTCGCCAGACAGGCAAATACGTGGGTAAGGTGCGCGATGTATACACCATTGACAACAAATACCTTGTCATGGTAGTTACCGATCGCATTTCAGCATTTGATGTGGTTTTACCCCGTGGCATTCCTTATAAAGGACAGGTGCTGAACCAGATTGCCTCCAAATTTCTGGATGCTACGACCGACATTGTGCCAAACTGGAAGCTGGCAACACCTGATCCCATGGTCATGGTAGGACTTCTGGCACAACCGGTCAAAGTTGAAATGGTAATCCGTGGATACCTTACCGGCCACGCATGGCGGGAGTACAAGGCAGGAAAAAGAACTCTATGCGGCGTGCCACTTCCGGAAGGAATGCGCGAAAATGAAAAATTCCCTGAACCAATTATCACGCCAACCACCAAGGCCGAAACCGGACATGATCTCGATATATCGAGGGAAGAAATTATTGCGCAGGGACTGGTTAGCGAAAAGGATTATCTTCTGATGGAAGAATACACCTATCGACTATTCCAGAGAGGATCAGAAATGGCTGCCCGGAAAGGGCTTATCCTCGTGGATACAAAATATGAATTCGGCAAGGTGGACGATAAAATCATTCTGATTGACGAAATCAATACCCCCGATTCTTCCCGTTATTTCTATGCCGATGGCTATGAGGAACGACTCCGCAAGGGAGAGCCCCAGAAACAGCTCTCCAAGGAGTTTGTGCGCCAGTGGCTGATTGAAAACAATTTTCAGGGAAAAGAAGGACAAACTGTGCCCGAAATGACCGACGAATTTGTTCAACAGGTAAGTGAACGGTATATTGAACTCTATGAAAGTATTACCGGAGAAAAATTCGTACGAACCGATACTTCAGACGTGGAAAAACGTATTTACCGGAATATCATTGATTTTATTGAATCTCACTGAACCCGGCAGTCATGAAGTCCTCACTGATGCGCCTGTTTTTCTGTTTGGTCCTTTCCCTATTGATCCTGCACGATGTGATTCCGCAGGAACCGGTGGTGCCGGTCCAGCGATCTCGCAACAAGGTTTTATTGAATGGAAAGGTCTATTACCTCCATTCCGTGCAAAAAGGAGAAACGCTCTATACCCTCTGCCGTGTTTATAATATATCCGATGCCGAACTGAGGAAAGAAAATCCCGGTCTGGAAGAGGGGCTGAAGGAAGGAATGGTATTAAAAATACCGGAAAGGGCACCCTTGCAGGAAAAGCCGCTGCCGGGTGATACTTCGGTATATATTTTCCACATAGTGAATAAAGGAGAAACGCTCTTTTCGCTGGCAAAATTTTACGGTATTACCATTGACCAGATTGCTGAATATAACCCGGAAGTAAAATACAGTGCTATTCAGGTAAACCAGGTACTCAAAATTCCCAAAAGCATCCTCCGGTCAGCTCCCGGGATAGTAGAAAAAGGGGAAGGAGTTTCAGGACGACAAATTGACTCATCACGGTATATTGTTGGCCAGGGCGAAACACTCTATTCCCTTTCCCGTCGCTGGAACACCACTCCTTCTGAAATTATTCTTGCCAATGGAGGTGCAGTATGGAGAGGTCTGAAAGCAGGTGATACCATTCTTATCCCGTTGCCGAAACGAAACTTTCCACCTGCCCCGGTGGTCAAGGAAAACATAGTTCCGACGGTTTCAACAGACACCATACACATTATTCAAGAATCGCAGTTCTACCATTTACCGGACACCTGTATCTGCGATTCCTCTTTTCTGCCACTATACACAGGACCGGTTTCCCTCTACCTCCTCCTTCCGTTCAATATTGACAGAGGCATTGCAGAAATCAATGATACCCTTTTATCCAGACTCTCAGACCCTTCCTTTGCATTCCGGAGTGCATCGGAAACCCTGTTAAAAAATGGCTGGTACGAATACTACCTGGGATTCCTTCTTGGTGCGCAGCAAATGCGAAACAAAGGATATTCCCTCAAAATAACTGCCGGTGATTTGGGCAATGCTCCTGTTATCACAGGCCCCATGCTTTCCCGCATCGAAACGACAAAACCCGATGTCATCATCAGTCCTGTTTCTGACAACCGCATGAATGTGCTAGAAACGTTTTGTTCCCAACAAAACATCCCGTTGATTACTCCGGTCTTCCCTACCAATTATAATGACTCCTTGCCTTACCGGTTTTTATCATTTGAACCATCGCAACAAACCATTATTAGCTCCTGGGCGAAATGGTTTAAAAAAAAGAATGATTCCCTTCTGATCGTTATTCACTCTGCCGACTCGGCTTCCATGAAAACGATAATGCAGCTGAGGAATCTCCTGCCGGAAAAAAGAATTGTAGAAGCCGTTCAGAATGATACTACCCTGGCTAACGTGGAACCCTACCTTGTGAAAGTCGACACCAATGTGGTTCTTGTTTTATCCGACCGAGAAGAATATGCCGGAGAAGTTCTCCGTAATCTGATACTTCTTGCCAGGACCTATACGTTTATGGTTCTGGGTTCACCTTCATGGAACAACTTTCCCAGCATTGATGCTGCCTATTTCCATCAGCTTAACCTGCATTATTTTACTCCCTATTTAATCGATTACCGTAAACCGGATACGAAAGAATTTCTTGACCGTTTTCGAAATGTATTTGGCTTCTATCCGGTCAAAATAAACAGCAGAGGCATGCATTTTGCCATGATGGGATACGATATGGCCTGCATGATCATCCCGCAGACATTCCGCTATGGAAAATCGCTGAGGGAATGCTTTAACCCAAATCTGAAAGGGTTGCAGGGTGATTATCACTTTATTCGAAGTTCAAGCTGTTCAGGATATACCAAACATTCACTTTATCTTGTCACTTACGGAAAAGATTATTCCGTATCCTCTGTTATTTGGGAATGATGATTTCGCTGTTCGCCATTAACCAAACACTCAATCCTCCGCCCCAACCCAACACGAAACACCGCACATGGATTAATCAATTGAACGTGAATCAGGTTCCTTCGCACCTATGGTTCCGGATCCCATCCATAATCAATGTATTTCCAACTGATTTTTTCAGGAGTGAGAACCAAATCCAGAAATCCTTCTTCCAGCCCGTGGTACTTATGCCTCCACCAGCCCGAACAAACCGCTCCGCCCGTAATAAAGTGAATTCCTCCAACGTAATTGTCTTCCAGAAAATGCAAATGACCCTGAAGGACCAGCTTCAGATTATATCCTGAAAACAAGTCCAGAACCTCCTTGCTGTTGGCTACTACCTGACCTTCCTCGTTGCACGCCGTTGCTCCTTTAAAAAACTGTGTATAACCCGTTAGCAGGGGAATGTGGGTGACAACAACCAGCGGCATGAGGGTATCCGTTTTGCTGAGCTCTTCTTTCAGCCAACGAAGCTGTTCTTCGCTCACCCTGCCTGTATATCCACCCTCTCTGTGTGCCACTGAATTAAGAACAAAAAATTTCCATCCCTTCAGCTCAAAGGAATAAAAGGGAAACCCAATTTTCTTCCGGTACATACCGTCACCTGATAAAGGATTTGTTAACGAAACCTTCTTTTCATCTTCCCAGCCCAGCATTTCATGGTTTCCGGGAGTGTTGTAAAGGGTGGCATGAATCCCTTTGGCAAGGGAAAGATAGAGGTTGTACAAGCTATCTGCTTTTCCTTCAGTTACCTGCAGGGCATCCATCACCAGATCCCCTCCGGTAAGCACTGCATCCGGATTCAGCTTGTTAATGGTATCAATGGCCATTTGAAAACCTTTTGGGGCGCCCAGATCGTAGCGGATGTGGATGTCGGTCATAAAAACCAGATGCAACGAATTCTGATTGTCTTCCTGGGGTTGATTTTTCCTTTCGGCACATCCTGCAAACAGAATGAAAATTAAAACGAAAAGAATGTTAGGAAAATGCTTCATATGATCTTCTATTTCTATATAAATTATAATCCCTGTTTACTCTCCATGATTTTGTCCTTGCAATCCGGTTTTCAGTGCAATTTACGAATTAACCAGATGATCAGATTAAGAATAAGTGAAATGATTATTAACGTTGTGACAGGAAAATAAAAGCGGAAATTATCCCGTTCAATGCGGATATCCCCGGGCAGATGTCCTAACCATCCCGGCTTGTTACCGGTAATCAGCAGAATAATTCCGGTAAAAATCAGAACAATACCCGCAATGATCAGTATTCTTCCTGTGTGCTGCATAAAATATTAATTTTATGGTTCCCCATTTCCGATTTCCGATTTCTGTTAATCTTTTAAAGGTTTGAAACCTTCTCCCAGCACCTCGCTGGCATCAAAAACGGTAATAAAGGCATTGGGATCGATGGAATGGATATAGCTTCGCAGCAAAATCATCTCACGGCGATTGACATTGGTAAAAATGATTTTTCGCTCTTTCCCCTCGTACATTCCGGTAGCAGCCAGAAGAGTTCCTCCCCTGCCCAGATCATAAAGCAGTTTTTGCCCAATTTCCTCATATTTATCGCTGATAATGAACAGGCTTTTATGGTACACAGCGCCTTCGAGCAGATAGTCGATAACGCGGCCGGTAATGAAAATTACGACCCATGAATAAAGCGGAATACGCCAGTCGCGGAAAGCCACCAGGCCGAAAAGCACAATCAGGGAATCGACAATAATCAGAAGCTGGCCTACCGGCATGCGGGTGTATTTTGCCGCAATCATGGCAATAATATCGGAACCACCCGATGTGGCTTTGGATTTGAAAATCAGCCCCAGACCCACTCCCAGCAATACGCCGCCAAAGACTGATGAAAGAAGCGTATCATCAGGCACAAGCGGTTCATAACCGTACAGGGAGGTTAGAAAATCAACCCAGAAAGCAGTTAATGCGGAACCGATAATGGTTTTGATACCGAACCGGGGGCCGAGAATTTTTATTCCAATGAGAATAAGCGGGATATCGAGCGAAACCGCAACGGTTCCTACCGGCAGTCCATTAGGGGCAAAAGAAAACATACCCTGGGTAAGGTAATGGATAACAATAGCAATACCATAAACCCCTCCGGGGACGATTCGGTGCGGAGTGATAAAAAGAACAAATCCCGCGGCCAGAATGAAGGTACCGCAAAGAATCAGTACATAACTGACAAACCAGGAACGGGAGAACAGTTTCTCGGCAGGAAGGAATGGCATAGACATATGTTTTTGGCAAAGGTAACAGAATGCATTTGTCAAAACAAAAGAGGCCGTCATTTCTGACAGCCTCTTTGCCATATAACCTGATTTAATAAGCTATTTTACAAGTTCATTCCCTCCGGCCCACCATACTTTATCTTTATAAACATCAATCTGGGGCACATTGTCAGGGTTGGCAGAAGTTTCACTTAAGGCATAAGGGAAACGATGCACAAAGCCTCTGTTAACCGCCAGATTGTTGGGATTCTTCATTTCCGGAATACCGGTACGGCGGTAATCGTTATATGCCTCTATTGCTTCATGCTCATAGAAGGCAATATACTTCTGGGTGAGAATCTCTTTCAGTTCATTACCTGCCGTTAGCCTTGGTTCTACATCATTAGTAAAATATGTATCGGCATCTCCGGTTGTTAAACCATGAAAAGTAAAGTTGGCCTGGATAGCTGCCTGAAGGGCATCTTTCCACGTATTATCTCCGGTTCTGAATTTGGCTTCGGCTTCAATAAATTTAAGTTCATGATAAGTCATAAGCGGTGTGGGAGCCGTTGCGCCATTTTCGGTAATAAGTGAAGTAGAATATGTACCACCCTGGGTTTGGCCAGCTTCTCCATTGGGGGCAGGATAATAAATTATTAATGTGTCAGCCGAAATAATGGTGTCGGTTCCCTCTTCCATAGGAGTGAAGTAAGCAAGGATTCTCGGGTCATTTCTTTCTTTCATCAGATCGAAAAGGGTTTTCCCTGCAGAAAGATGGCTTCTGTCGGCCAGGAACTGATACCAGGGATTTTCACCGGTGGCACTGGCCTCATATTTAGCGAACAGGAAATTGTCAGCATTGCTGGCAAAAGCTTTGCTGATACAACCGAGGGCATTCTGGGCGGCGTTATTATCGCGTCCTGTCAGGTGGATATAGTATCTTGCTTTGAGGGCCCATGCGGCTTTTATCCACTTGGCTTCATTTCCTGCATAGATGTAATCTAGTGACGGGGTTCTATCCTGAGGTTTGACATTGGACAGATCCGTAATAGCCTCATCCAGCAGGCGCTGAATTTCACTGTAAATAAAGGATTGCTTGTCATATTTGGGCTTCATTAGTTCCAAACCTTTGCAGGCTTCCGTCCAGGGAACTTCACCCCACATGTCAGTCAGAACACCTAGGTTATAAGCAGTGAGCACTTCGGCAATCCCTCTCGCCCAGGTGTTTTCCGGCTCATCCCCGCCTTCGGAGGTCTTGGTTCTGATATCCTGCAGAGTATTCAGCAGGTCATACAATTCATTCCAGTTGTTGTTAAACAATGAGGCATCATTCTGTCCCTGGCGTTTATCAGCGGTGGCTGATTGTGCCCAGGTACCGGTGCTGTGTTCAATATAAACGGTGGCATACCAGGCAATGTCGGTTCCTGTTGTTTCAAATGCTGTCTTCAGCATAGCATCAGGCAGCATGTTGGCAGGAGCAACATTGGCAAGGTTGTTCCGGTCTTTGTTAATCTCATCCATGAGATCTTCACTGCATGCAAAAAAGACCAGTGGAATCAATGCAAGCAGGAATATTTTCAACGTTTTCATAATTTCAGTTTTTTCAATTTTAGAAGGTTATATTAAGACCA
>JAKPTE010000027.1 GCA_029571215.1 Bacteroidota bacterium | reverse complement strand
AGTTAATTGCATAAAAAAGGCTGCCTTTTTAGACAGCCTCTTTTTTTTAGTTCTCGGAGGGACGGCTTTGGTGCGCATTTTATTCCGCTACACCTGAAAACTCTTACAAAATCTTTGGCCATCCCTAGTTATCTATGGTTCAATATTCTCTATACCCATATCCCTGGTTCTGCAAATGGCGGAAAAAAATTAGTACACTATCAACGGACCAACATAAAGGAAGACACGGAGAAACTCCAATGAGAAAAAACTTTTACAGAGGATTATT
This sequence comes from Bacteroidota bacterium, assembly GCA_029571215.1. GTDB lineage: Bacteria > Bacteroidota > Bacteroidia > Bacteroidales > JAAYUG01 > JAAYUG01. The sequence goes on along the minus strand of JAKPTE010000027.1, from coordinate 24,604 downwards.
TATGCTTCAGGAACCGGAATGAATTCAAAAGGGATCTTCACCAGCATCTGTAAAGATTCTCCTGCCTCCTGAATGATTTCATCATCTTCTTCAAACACCCATCGAACGACGAGATCGGAAGAGTTTCCCAAAAGCTGCAACAAAGTTTTCAAAAGGTGCAGGACATTTTTTACGGAAGCACTGTTAAGGTATTCAAAGCGGAAAGTAAGAACCGTCTTTGAAGCAGGTGACAAAGCATATTCATCAAACCATTTGAGAATCTGGTCAAAGAATTCCTGAGGATTTTCGGGGATACATCGTCCTTCGAATGTCATTTCACCAGAAGCCGTTAATCGGACAAGAGGAGTAACGGAAGTGCCTTTAAGGATCAAATCGTCCATATTCCTTTAGTGTTACTCATAATGAAGAGAAACGATTGGATCAACCTTTGCCGCTTTCTGCGCAGGAAAATATCCGGAAACAAGCCCGACAAGAAAACAAAGCAAAACCCCTGATATAATCCATTCCCAGGGCACAATAAACGGTGATTTCATTGACATGGATACCAGGTTCCCGATCAGCATACCGAGCAGTGTTCCGGCCAGACCTCCAAACTGACCAATCAGGATAGCTTCGAAAAGAAATTGCTGCCGGATGGTGGAAGCTTTCGCACCAATGGCTTTTCTTATTCCAATTTCAGTGGTGCGTTCGGTCACTGAAACCAGCATGATATTCATCAAACCGACCGCTGCACCAAAGAGGGTTATGATCCCAATAACCGTTGCTGCCAGGGTAACATATCTTATATTTTTGATCAGTATCCGGGCGAGGTTGTCACTTTTAACGATATTAAAATCACTTTCATCTTTCACATTCAGGTTCCGTACAATTCTGAAAACGCCTTCTGCTTCCCCAATTGCGGCATCCATAAAATTAGGATTATCAGGTCTCACGTTAATGGAATAATTCATTCGGGGTCGCGAAAAATACTGACGGACATTGGTATAGGCTAACAAGCATATTTCATCGCTCCCTCCACCGAAACCAGAACCTTTTTCTTTCAGCACACCAATAACCCTGTATTTGCCGGCGCCAACCGTAATGAGCTTATCAATCGGATCCTGATTTCGGAAAAGTTTTCGCTCAAGGCTTTTTCCTATAACAGCGTATGGAACGTTTCTCAATATCTCATCAGACAGAAAAAAGCGGCCTTTGTCGATTTCGTATCCGGCTGTAAGTAAATAATTCTCATCAACACCCATTACTCGGATGTTGGGATCCGTTTTTTCGCCGGCAAATTTCACTGTACCAGTTGAAGTAGCAAACACCGATATCGATACGGTTGCCGGGAAATTGTATGCCTTCTTGAAATCTTCTGCCTGTTTATATGATATATAACTATAATTCCTTGACCGGTACCGTTCACTCCCAATCTGAATAAAAACGCCCCTGCTCTGGATAGCAAAGGTATTTGCTCCCATAAATGCAAATTGGGTATTAATTGCTCCCTTAATGGCATCAATGGAGGTAAGAATTCCCACCAGTGCCATGATTCCAAATGCTATAATAAACATGGTAAGGATGGAACGCACCATATTGGTACGTATAGAGCCAATAGCAATTCTTAGATTCTCTAGCACAACAGGAGGCAGGCTTATTTTCCGCAGCCAGTCCATATCAACGAATATTCCAATTTGTTAAGGGAACAAAATTTTCTTGTCCGATCCCAAAGGTACAAATAATTCTCTCAACATTTTTTTAGCAAACAAATAGAATTATCTAAGTGTTGTTAACAAAATATAATCCTGCATAGAACCGCTCCAAACATGATTTAATGTGAATATAAGGGAACCATAAGCAGGCAAATTGCCAGAGACCCGTAAAAAATTGTTATTTTGCAACCCCATGAAATTAGTGTAGTCAATATGAAAAAAAAGGAACATCAGCCGTTTGATTTGGGAATGATCAGGAAGGTATATTCAATGTATCCCGATCGTGTTGCCAGTGCGCGTGCCTCAGTAAAAAGACCGCTGACATTGACAGAGAAAATACTATATGCTCACCTGGCAGAACATGAGCATCAGGTTGTATTTCGGAGAGGCATTGATTATGCCTTGTTTCGCCCCGACCGTGTGGCTATGCAGGATGCCACAGCACAGATGGCCCTGCTGCAGTTCATGCAGGCACGGATTCCAAAAGTTGCTGTACCCGCAACAGTACATTGCGATCATCTCATATTGGCAAAACAGGGGGCCGAAAAAGATCTGTCCGAAGCAATGGTTGCGAATAAGGAAGTATATGATTTTCTTGCCAGCGTATCCGCCAAATATGGCATTGGTTTCTGGAAACCGGGTGCCGGGATCATTCACCAGGTCATTCTTGAAAACTATGCATTCCCCGGGGGAATGATGATTGGCACTGACTCCCATACCGTCAATGCGGGAGGCCTTGGTATGGTAGCTATTGGTGTTGGCGGTGCCGATGCAGTGGATGTTCTGGCAGGCATGCCATGGGAACTGAAATTTCCCAGGCTTATTGGCGTGAAGCTTACAGGAAAACTGAATGGCTGGACCTCGGCAAAAGATATCATCCTTAAACTGGCCGGAATATTGACTGTTAAAGGTGGGACGGGATCCATCATCGAATACTTTGGTTCTGGAGCAAATACCCTGTCAGCTACCGGAAAGGCCACTATCTGCAATATGGGAGCCGAGCTGGGTGCCACTACATCCCTTTTCGGTTTTGATGAGAAGATGAGCCTTTACCTCAGGGCAACCGGGAGATCCATAGTGGCTGATATGGCGGAAAAGATAGCTGCTGACTTGCAGGGAGACCCTGAAGTATATGCCACACCCGAAATCTTTTTTGACCAGGTTATTGAGTTGGATCTTACCACCTTGGAACCACACATCAATGGGCCATTTACTCCCGACAAGGCATGGCCTCTGTCAGAATTTGCCCGTGCTGTGCGGGATAATAGCTATCCTGAAAGACTGGAAGTGGGGTTGATTGGATCTTGCACCAATTCTTCCTATGAAGACATTACACGGGCTGCTTCTGTCGCCCGCCAGGCAGTTGAAGCAGGTATGAAAGCCCATGCGGAATTTACCATAACACCTGGTTCGGAACAGGTTCGCTATACAATGGAAAGAGACGGTTTGCTCGACATTTTTGAAAAGCTGGGAGGCGTTGTATTGGCTAATGCCTGCGGGCCATGCATAGGACAATGGGCACGTCACAGGAAAAACGGGGAAGAAAAAAACTCCATTATTACTTCCTTTAACAGAAATTTTGCCCGTCGCAATGACGGCAACCCCAATACCTATGCCTTCGTTGCCTCACCCGAAATAGTGACAGCTCTTACTATTGCCGGGAATCTCACTTTCAATCCGATGACAGATGCCTTAAAAACCACGGATGGAAAGGAATTTCGTTTCAGTGAACCAAAGGGAACCGAATTACCTGAAAAAGGATTTTCCGTGGAGGATAATGGTTATGTTGCCCCTGCAGAAGATAGTTCCGGGATAACAATTTATGTCAGACCCGACTCGGAAAGGCTTCAGTTGCTGGAGCCATTTCCTGCCTGGGATGGAAATGATTTTATCGATCTGCGTCTCCTGATTAAGGTGAAAGGAAAATGTACCACGGATCATATTTCCCCAGCCGGACCATGGTTACGTTACAGAGGGCATCTCGACCGCATTTCGGATAATCTTCTTACGGGAGCAGTCAATGCGTTCAATGACAAAATCAATCTGGTCAAGAATCAGCTCACTGGCCATTACGGCCCCGTTCCTGAAGCTGCCCGTGCCTATAAGGCAGCAGGCATCGGAAGTATCGTCATCGGTGACGAAAACTACGGGGAAGGATCTTCGCGCGAACACGCTGCCATGGAACCGAGGTACATGAATGTGAAAGCCATCATCGTCAAATCATTCGCCCGTATTCATGAGACAAACCTCAAAAAACAGGGAGTACTGGCACTTACCTTCATGCATCCTGATGATTATGACAGAATCAGGGAAGATGATCTCATCAGCATCACCGGATTGAAAGAATTTGCTCCGGGAAAACCTCTGCACGTTTTGGTAAAACATAGTGACGGGTCAACCGAAGGATTTGATGTAAATCACAGCTATAACCTGAATCAGATTGCCTGGTTTCAGGCAGGAGCAGCATTGAATGTTTTATCCGGTAATAAGGAGATCTAATTTCCAGCCTCTTCTGAATCTTCCAGAGCTTTCATCCTGAAAAACCGACCTACCTGGTTAACTTTTTCCGATGTCCCTGTAACAATTACCCTGTCATCAGGAATCATGACCATGTCGGCCTCCGGATTTGTAAAATACGCTCCTTCACGAATAATGGCAAGTACTGTTACGCCCCATTCCTGACGCAGGGCAGCATCCCGCAGCGATAATCCGGCAGCCCTTGCATTCTCATGTACCGTGTAGGTAGCTATTTCCAAATCCGGAATAAGGGTTTGGGTATCTCCTATCAGATTCCTTCTGCGGCTTTCTGCCAACAGCATTTCGTACCCCCTCGCCCTGAGAGTCTGTTCAATTCTTTCAATATCCTCGCGCGGGATATGAAACCGGGCAAGGACACCAGCAAAAATTCTCACCGAAGTTTCAATTTCTTCAGGAATTACTTCGTCGGCTCCTGCATTATAAAGGTCTTCCATGTTTTCGGCATACCGTGTACGCACAATAACATACGCTCCCGGGTTAAGGGAACGAACCGTTTCGAGAATACGGAAAGTTGTGATCACATCGGCAACAGAAATAGCTACCACCAAAGCCTTGTCGGCCTGAACCTGACGCAGCAGAGCCTCATGGGTTGCATCGCCGAAAACTATGTTTTCCTTTTTTTTCTTTTCCCGCCTGACAATATCTGGATCAACATCTACGGCCACATAAGGTATCCCGGCAACCCGTGCAGCACGGGCTATATTTCTGCCATTCCTTCCATAACCAATAATGAGCAGATGATGCGACATTCCTTCCCTGACGGAATTTTTCCATTGTATTCGCCCTGTTATCCATGGATGATTGGCCCCATATTTCTGAATCCATTTGGCAATCCTCTTTGAAGAGGCAATAAAAAAGGGTGTTACAGCCATTGTGATAACAGCAACTGCAATAAACAATTGATAATGAAAAACATCCAACAATTTTTCAGTAAAACCTATACGAGCAAGGACAAAGGAAAATTCGCCCACCTGCGAAAGGAACAGACCGGTAAGCATTCCGGAAAGCAGAGAATATCCGGTCAAAAAAACTGCCAGTGTGGTAAGAAGGGTCTTCCCAAAAATAAGTAACAATGTCAGTACAGCTATCAATACCAGATGCTCTCTGGCAAATCCGGGATCGAACAACATGCCAACCGATACGAAGAAAAAACTGAGAAAAATATCACGAAAGGGCATAATATCACCAAACGCATGGTGATGATAATCCGATTCTGAGATTACCAGGCCTGCAAAGAAAGCACCCAGTGCGAGAGAAATCCCGAGCCCTGAAGTCATCCATGCCACAGCAAAAGCCAGAAAAAGAATGGTCAGAAGAAAAAGATCCCTTCTTTTGAGCAGGGCTACCGTATGCAGTAGCCAGGGAACAACCCATTTTGTAAGAATGATAAGAACCGTGGCAATTATACCGAACCTAATTACAAAACCCGTAATGTCAAACATAATTGCATTTCCGTTTCCGGAAAGTAGTGGTATCAGAAGCATCATGGGGATGACAGCCATATCCTGAAAAATCAGAATTCCCATGGAAGTCCGCCCATACGATTGATGCAATTCAGCCTGTTCTTGCAGCATTTTCAGAACAATAGCCGTACTGCTGAGTGCTGTAAGAAAGCCACCGAAAATTGCTTTTCCCGGACTCCAGTTAAAGCAAACCAGTATTCCTGCGGTAGCCAGCATGGTTAGCACTAGTTGCAGGGTGCCGCCCAGGAAGACAACCCGGCGCGTACGAAACAGATTTTTTAAGGAGATTTCAATACCGATGGTAAAAAGAAGGAATATTACTCCTACCTCAGCAAAACGTTCAATACTCTCTATATTCTTTACCAGTCCCAGTCCATGCGGACCAGCCACGATACCTGAGGTGAGAAAAGCCAGCGCCGACGGAACCCGAACCCTGCGCAGAAGAAGGATAACCAGCAGAGAAAGGGCAAAAATCACTACCATATCCTGCAGAAGATCGTGCATTGTCAAAACTGTTCATGCGCTTTTAACGGGTTTAAAGTTCGGAAACTTTGCCGACAATTCCGGATTTTTTTTCAGTACTTTTGAGCCATGACAGCTTCAATTACCGGAAATCTGGCAGATTGGCTCAGCCGTCACAGCCTTCCCTGTCCGTACATGAAGTTTTTTGGCATTCCCTGCCCGGGATGCGGAATGCAACGTGCCTTCGCAGAACTTCTACGAGGCCATATTTTTGAAAGCATCCGGCTATATCCTGCTTTGATACCCCTTCTTTTTCTTCTGGTATTTTTGATATTGCATATCGTCTTCAGATTCCGTAACGGAGCGGCCATCATTAAATATTCTTTTATCGGTACAGCAGGCATTGTTATTTTTCATTACATTTATATCCTGATATCATTTTTGTAAATCTCTTCTCCAAAAACGTTCATTATGGAAAATCAGAATCAACCAATTGTTTTGCAGGCGGTACCCAATTCAACAGCTGTTCTTGTGCTTGGAATCCTATCCATTGTGGGGTGTTTCTGTTACGGTCTCGTCGGACTTATTCTGGGTATAATTGCCCTCGTCCTGGCCTCCAGAGGAAAATCGGTCTATCTGGCAAATCCAACACTTTACAGTGAATATTCACTCAAAAACCTGAATGCCGGTAAAGTCTGTGCCATTATAGGTACAAGCCTTTCTGGGCTTTATCTTGTCTTTGTCATTATCTATCTGTCCATTATCGGCTTTGCTTTCGGTACCCTCTTTTCCAAAATGCCGTGGGAAGTATTCTCCCATTAGAAGCTGGCTCGGACATTGACTGCCGGAAGGTGCGCCGGAATAATTCCGGTATTACTGCATCAGGCTGATACCTGTGGCAACAATCAAAGTAAACTGCCAATAGCGTACAGGACGAGGTCAATAGCCTGAAAAGATTCTATCTGCCATGCGAGCGATCTTACGCATTTACAGGGTTGAACCTGCCAATTCCTTCCACCAATATCCTGCAAACAGCCTAGCAAAAAAAAATCAGATTTTGCAGAGATTAGAGAAACTGTTTCGTGTTCAATATATAAACGCATTTTTTCGTATTTCTTGTTCCGGATCATTGTTTGGCTTTCTCGTCCCGTCTTGGGTGGTCGTTTTGAACTTAGGGTTGTGGGTAAAGTTTTTAACCGATAATCTGATAAACAATACAATAAAGCATTCTCTTCATCCGGAAGCAGAAGGGACTGAAATATCGTAAATTTGCAGAAAAAGTAACCACATGCTTCTGCAAGAAAGACTGAATGCATTCGTTCAATTGGGAAATTACCTGCGCGCATTTACTGCCGGAGGAAAAAGAGATGGCGACGATACGGATACCCTCCTTAGCCAGGCAATTCAGGAAGCGGGGATGGTTAATCCCTGGTTTACGGAAAAAAATGTAATGATGGCTCTTTCGGCTATCGGCCGTCAGCTCGAAGAGCAGAATCTTCGCCAATGGATCGGCATGTATCCGTTACCTGATCACACCGAACACAAAAACGCCACAGTAGGGGTAGTAACTGCCGGTAACATACCGCTTGTCGGATTTCACGACTTTCTGTGTGTATTGATCAGCGGTCACAGGTTCCTCGGCAAACTATCCTCGCGCGATGACAAGTTGCTGCGAACCATTGCCAGCATTCTTCTCACCATTGAACCCCGTTTTGCGGAAAGGATTGAATTCACCGATGAATTCCTGCGTGGATACCACGGGGTAATTGCTACCGGTAACAATAACAGTGCCCGATACTTTGATTATTACTTCCGGAACGTACCACATATTATACGGAAAAACCGAAACGGAATTGCCATCCTGAACGGTAACGAAAACAAGGAAGCACTTGAACGGCTGGCCGGTGACGTTTTTTCCTATTTCGGACTCGGATGCCGCAGTGTATCCAAGCTGTATGTACCTGAAGGATATGACTTTTCTGCCTTTTTTGAAGCCTCTCAGGGATGGAGTGAGGTAATTTATCACCATCACTATGCCAATAACTATGAATACAACAAAACCATTTTCCTTGTAAACAAAATTCCCCACATTGACAATGGTTTTCTTCTGGTGAAGGAAGACACATCTCTGGCGTCACCCGTGGCCGTATTATATTACGAATATTACAGAGATCCAGCCCTGTTGAATAAAAAACTTAAAGAAATGGAAGAACAGATACAGTGTATCGTTAGCGACACATGGGATAAATTGCCTTCCGTACCGTTTGGGAAAGCACAGGATCCTGAACTCTGGGATTATGCCGATGGTATTGATACGCTGCAGTTCCTTCTTCAGCTGAAAGGGGCATGAAAAAAAGCGATAAGCCTTTGCTGGTTGTTGTTGCAGGTCCTACCGCTTCAGGTAAGACGTCCCTGTGCATACAGCTTGCACATCATTTTTCCACCGAAATTATCTCGGCCGATTCAAGACAGATCTATAAGGAACTCTGCATCGGAGTGGCTCGTCCCGCCCCTGAACAGTTGAGGGAGATCAGGCATCATTTTGTTGGTACAGTATCAATACACGACTATTACAATGCCAGCATGTTTGAGACGGAAACCCTGCATCTTCTTTCCGGACTCTTCGAGACCTATCCGTTGGTACTTATGACGGGAGGTTCCGGTTTGTATATTGATGCCGTCTGCAAAGGAATTGACGATCTGCCGACCGTAAAGGAAGAAATTAGAAAAGAATTGCTGGAAGAATATCGAAAAAAAGGAAAGGAATTTCTTCTTGAGGAATTAAGGAATGTGGATCCTGCTTACTTTTCAAGAGCCGATATTCACAATCCGAAGCGAATGCTGAAAGCGCTGGAAATATTTCGCCAGACCGGAAAGCCATATTCGTCCTTTCTTACGGGCTCAGCCAAACCTCGTCCGTTCCGCATTCTGAAAATCGCCCTGGATGTGGCACGTGATGAATTATACCGTCGTATCAACGAACGTGCCGATACCATGATGCTGCAAGGGCTGGAAGAAGAGGCACGCGATCTTTACCCCTACCGGCATCTGAATGCCCTTAATACTGTGGGCTACAAAGAGCTTTTTTCCTACTTTGAAGGTTTATACGATAAAGACGAAGCCATCCGGCTGATCAAGCGCAACACGCGGCGCTACGCTCGCAGGCAGCTCACCTGGTTTCGGAACGATGAGGAATACCATTGGCTTTCACCATCTGAACCACAAAAAATAATACAGTTCATTGAAAAACAAATGCTTATCTGAACATGGAGAAGAATCCGTTCGTTATCAGGGTATATGCACTGATTTTAAATCGTCAGAATGAAATCCTGCTCAGTGATGAATTCCGGATGGGAATGCGGATGACCAAATTCCCCGGTGGTGGCCTGGAGTATGGAGAAGGAACACTTGAATGTCTTCACAGGGAAGCCCTGGAGGAATTCGGACAGGATATAGAAATTACGGAACACTTTTACACTACTGATTTCTTTCAGGAAGCATTTTTCTACCCGCAGCATCAACTGATAAGCATTTATTATAAAGCCAGGTTTCCTGAACCGCCGCGGTTCAGAATCAGTACCATTCCTTTTGATTTTGAAGAAGAGACAGAAGGAAACCAGTCATTCCGCTGGATGCGGATAGAGGATCTCGATCCGGCAATGATAACCCTTCCGGTTGACAAGAGGGTAACGGAATTACTCAGACAGAAGTGCCGTTAGCTCCCAGCACAGCCCGTGCATAATTATCCCAGCTCATTTTCCGGGACGTTTCTGCAACGTTTTCTCGGGGAATAGGTTTTTCAATTGCCTTTCGCATGGCACCAGCCATCGACTCAATGTCATTGGGTGCGGCAAGATATCCATTGTAGCCATCTTTGACCGTATCGGGAAAATGTCCCACACATGTAGCGAGGATAGGCATCCTGAAATTGTAGGCTATGGATTCAACGCCCGAAGGAGTAGCAGTTTCATAAAAAAGCAGAATGGCATCGCTCACCTGGAAGTATTTATGCACATCCTCATTGGGAATGAATTCATTGATAATGGTCACCCTATCCTGCAATCCGAGCTTGGCCACCAGTTCAAGAGGCCGGTAATCCCTTTCATCACTTTCCTTGTTCAGGAACATCGATTTAAGAGCTCCAAAGATCACCCGCTTGAGCCGGGTAGTGAAACGACGTGCATCCAAAGTTTCCCAGAATGATTCTCCGGCTATCAGCATGCTGACATCATCCCTTTCACTGGCCAGAATATGGAAAGCCCGTATGGCATTGTGCAATCCTTTGTATTTTCTTATAAATCCGAAAAAGAGAAAAACATATTTTCTTAAATTCATTTGCCTTTTGGCTGCTTCCACATCAAAATTCGGATCGGGTTTAAACATATCATAAACAGGGTGGAAGAGGCGAATTACCTTGCGATTCCCCTTGGTGACCACCTGGGAACGGTTATCAACCAGGGTAAAAGTACGGGTCGGGAAAAAAGCTGCCAGTTCCCGGGCCGTCTTAATGGAATGCACAATATAGGTATGGGCATGTTTAATTCCGATACGGGTAAACCATCGATCCAACCTGCTTCCTTCTTTCTGCTGCACAAAATGAAGGTCGAAAATTACCTCCGCTTTTGTATTGCGGCACAACCACCGGGCTATTCGTCCCATTGGAAGTCCCTGAATGGCAATAGCCCATTGAAAAATGACAAGGTGAGGATTCAGTTTCTTGATAAAACGGTACGTACGGTACCAGCTTAAAGGACGGTTATAATTGGTAAGATAGTGCACAGAAATATTGGTTCCTTCCAAAAGGGACTCCGTCCTGCTTTTCCGGTCAAGAAAATCGCGCGGAATGATAGCCGGGTACTGGCTGGTCCACGAAACGATATGTACTTCCGCTTCGCCGGTACGGGCTAATGCTTTGGCTAGTGAGGTATTGTAATTAGCAATCCCACCCTTGAACATAGGACCCGGTCCAAAACAGACAATTCTTTTCATTCAGCAGTTTGAAAAAAATTTCGGCAAATATAAACCATTTTGCAACAGTACCTCCACAAATGCATTCTATTAATGAAAATATGGCCGTTTAATCCTGTTAAAAGGTCTTCCTAAACTCCATTTCTCAATATCCTTACCGAAAATTGATATACCAGCAAGGAGTATTCCATAGCATTAAGCTGATATATAAAAATTCCTGAGGTTCACTCAACGCAAGGGATCAAAACGTGAGAAAGATTGCCGGAATAAATAAGGTATTATTCTTCTGAAATTCTTCTGCAGGCAGCCTCATAAACCCGGCGCATACCTTCCTCAAGAGAAATTTTTGGTTTCCATCCGAAACGGTTTTCCATGAGCGACATGTCGGCATAACGGGAATACACTCCCATCGGTTTGTCAGTGAGGGCTTTTATAACAGGGCTATATCCTGCGAACCGGCAAAAGAGCTGAATCAATTCAATAAACGATGTAAGCCTTCCCGATCCGATATTATAAGCGGAACCGTCTCCCGTATTGTCCATAAGAAGCTGAATACAGTCAATCACATCATCAATATGAACAAAATCTCTTCCCTGCTTTCCGGTTCCCCAAACTTCAAAAGGATCTTCCTTTCGTGCAGCGCGTGCAGCAATGGCAGGTACAGGATAGGTCAGGTCCTGGTCTTCGCCGTACCCTGAAAAAGGTCTGATGCACACCACCCTTACGCCATAATGACGGGCTGCTATGCGTGCCAGAAACTCCCCTGTGAGTTTGGACCACCCGTAGGTCATGTCGGGTGTACCCAGATTCTTCTCAAAATCAATATCCGATTCCTTTAAGGCCACAGCACCCTGCGAAGTTTGCAGGTTCACCGGATAGGCTGCACTGGAACTCGGATACAATACCCTGGCGGGTTTATGGGTACAAACCCAATGAAAAAATTCTGCATCAATCGATAAATCGAGAGCTACCATCATCGGATCCCCTTCAATTTTTGCCCTTCCTCCCACAATGGCAGCAAAATGATATACATCGTGAAAGGCAACAAAATCAGGAATCCATTTTTTTGCAATAAAATCAGGTTCGTGGCGAAAACGGAAAAGAAAATCCCGGAAATCTTCCTTCAGAAAATACACCCTTTCTTCCGTCCCTATAATTTCAACCTCTCCCAGCCTGCGCATTGTATAGGAAGGAAACCATCGTGAGGGATGGATTCCGGTGGACAAATCGTCAACAATAAAAACCGTATCACTGGTAGTCTGCAGAAGTCGCTTAACCATGTTTCGTCCCACAAAACCACAACCACCGGAAACTAGATGATACTTCATAAGGCTCATTTCTTAAAAAAGAGTAAAAACGAAAAATTATCAGATAACTTTATCTATCAGGTAAACATTTCTCTCGGGAGAAGAACGGGAAACCAGTTCGCCCAGAAAACCGGCCACAAAAAGCTGGGTCCCCAGAATCATGGCAGTAAGGGCGATGTAAAAGTAAGGACTGTCAGTAACCAGCGGAGCACTCAACCCTCTTTTCAGCATACTGAGTTTATGAATACCCAATCCGGCCGCCAGAACAAAACCAACAAGAAACATGAGAGTGCCCAGGGTACCGAACAGATGCATGGGCCGTTTTCCAAATTTCGAAATAAAGGTTATCGAAAGAAGATCAAGGTATCCATTAATAAAACGTTCCAGTCCGAACTTGGACGCTCCATATTTCCGTTTTCTGTGCTGAACCACCTTCTCCCCTATCCTGGTAAACCCGGCTTTCCGCACAATAACAGGAATGTAGCGGTGCATTTCGCCATAAACCTCTATGCTTTTTACCACCTTGTTTTTGTATGCCTTCAGCCCGCAATTGAAATCGTGCAAATGAATTCCAGTCATGACGCGGGCAGTAAAGTTGTATAGCTTGCTGGGTATTGTCTTGGAGATGGGATCATACCTTTTCTTTTTCCAGCCCGACACCATATCATAATCTTCATCCCTGATCATGCGGAACAGTTCAGGAATTTCGTCGGGACTATCCTGTAGGTCGGCATCCATGGTAATCACCACGTCGCCGGCTGCCAGCTCAAAGCCTTTGTGAAGGGCTGCTGATTTTCCATAGTTGCGGCGAAATTTAATACCACGGATCCGTGCATCTTCAGAAGCAAGCTGTTCAACCACCTGCCATGAACGATCAGTACTCCCGTCATCAACCAATATCACTTCATATTCGAGGGCATGCTCCTTACAAACTTTCCTTATCCAGGCAACAAGTTCAGGAAGTGACTCCTCCTCATTGTATAAGGGAACGACTACTGATACATCCATGGCCCTCAAATGTGCTTACCTGTTTTCTTCCGGGGTTACTTCCTGCATCGCGTCGGCAAAGGTATCACCTTCCTTTTTAAGAAAGGCAGCCACAATCAGTGCAATGATGGCATTGATTATACCAACTCCAAGAAGGGCAAAAAATTGACCAATCAGTATGACCCATAGTTTTGACGACATCTGTTTTTGCTGCTCAATCACAGCTTCAACCTGCTCCTGCGTAATTCTTCCTTTTTTAATCATCTGCTCGGCGCTATACTCGAATGCTTTTTCGCGGATCCCCGGATCAATCAGATATGTTAAAACATTATTGAAAATCAAGGAAATGATCATTGCGAAAAGCCCTATGAGAAAAGCACTAAGAAAGGCTTTTCCATATGACATAGAACCGTGCATGGCTGCATCACGTAAATGCTTGGTTCCAATAATCATGAACACAACGACAATTAATGCACCAACAACATTGTTAAGCAAAAATGGCTTATAAAACATCAAATCAAAAAAATAGAGGAACAGGGAATAGACAATAAGAACCAGTCCTGCAACTATCCCATAATTGAGAGCATTTTTTCCCAGCGTATTCGATGGATTCATAAGATATTGTTATTTAGGGTTTCGCGGATAACAAAAGACAAAGATAGAAGAATGTTTGGAATTGTTGATTGTTTCGTTGTATCTTTGCACAGGGTAAGTCTTATACGACCAGCTCCTGCCGAACCCCCCCAGGTCCGGAAGGAAGCAAGGGTAGGCGGTTGTAGCGGTGCGATATAAGGAGCTTACCCTTTTTTATTGCTAGTTTCCTCAGCAGGACTTTCACGAACAGACCCGCATCAATAATAGCATCAATTGGTTGTTGACCATACCGGCAGGGATGTAATTTCAATATTCCCAAAAAAAATTTTGATTTTTAAAAGAAATCGTTACATTTGCTGTTGTAAAACATAAATGTAAAACATATGGTACGTTTCCTTCTCCTCGGTGTAGTAGTAGTCATTCGCGAATCACTGGCGTGAGAAAGGAAATTGCCTTAAACAATACAAAGGGGCCTTCTCACGCAAAGAGAGAAGGCCTTCTGATTTTATAAACATAAGGTACTGATTATGAAACATCCTCTGCGCAGTTACACAACCACCAAAGGGCGGCAGATGGCTGGAGCAAGAAGCCTCTGGAGAGCAAACGGTATGCGGGAAGACCAGTTCGGTAAGCCGGTCATTGCCATTGTAAATTCGTTTACACAATTTGTTCCCGGCCATGTACACCTTCACGATGCCGGTCAGATGATCAAATCCATCATTGATTCAGAAGGGGCTTTCGGAGCCGAATTTAACACCATAGCCATTGATGATGGCATTGCCATGGGACACGGAGGCATGCTCTACAGCCTTCCTTCGCGGGATCTCATTGCCGACAGTGTGGAATATATGTGCAATGCCCATCAGGTTGACGCCATGATTTGTATCTCCAACTGTGATAAAATTACGCCTGGCATGCTGATGGCAGCCATGCGGCTCAACATTCCAACGGTTTTTGTATCGGGAGGACCGATGGAAGCGGGTGAAACGGGAGGGAAAAAATACGACCTGGTTGATGCAATCGTAATGGGTGCCGATCCCTCCGTTTCTGACAGTCTGCTTGATGCTGTGGAAAAACAGGCCTGTCCTACCTGCGGGTCCTGTTCCGGGATGTTCACAGCCAACTCAATGAACTGCTTGAATGAAGCCCTCGGCATGGCTTTGCCCGGAAATGGCACGGTAGTGGCTACGCATCAGAACCGGAAGAAGATGATGGAAAAAGCCGCTCACACCATAGTAAAAATAACAAAGCAGTATTATGAAGAGGGTGACGAAAGCGTTCTTCCGCGGTCAATAGCCACACGTGCGGCTTTCATGAATGCCATGGCCCTGGATATAGCCATGGGCGGCTCTACCAACACTGTTCTGCATATTCTTGCCATAGCAAAGGAGGCAGAAGTAAACTTCACCATGAAAGACATTGACGAGCTTTCACGAAAGATCCCCGTGCTGTGTAAAGTTGCTCCCAGTTCGCACTATCATGTGGAAGATGTGAACCGTGCCGGGGGTATTCTGGGCATACTCGGTGAACTTGATCGCGCCGGACTCCTTGATACCAGTGTATCACGAATCGATTTTCCATCTCTGGCGGATGCTCTTGCTGCATATGATATACGCCGGTCAACCGTTACGGAAGAAGCCAGAAAATTGTATCTGAGTGCACCCGGTGGCGGTCGGAATCTATTCCTCGGTTCCCAGAACAAATACTATCAGGAACCTGACCTTGACCGTACATCCGGATGTATACGGGATCTCGAACATGCCTATTTCAGGGACGGAGGGCTTGCCGTATTGTACGGAAACCTGGCCGAGAAAGGATCAATTGTCAAAACGGCAGGGGTTGACCCTTCTGTTTTCAGTTTTACCGGCCCCGCAAAGGTTTTTGAATCGCAGGAAGATGCGTGTGAAGGGATCCTTGGCGACAGAGTCAAACCAGGAGATGTTGTGGTCATAAGGTATGAAGGCCCAAAAGGAGGTCCTGGCATGCAGGAAATGCTGTATCCTACCTCCTACATTAAAGCAAAAAAACTCGGAACAAGTTGTGCACTGATTACTGACGGACGTTTTTCGGGAGGGACATCCGGTCTCAGCATCGGACATATATCGCCTGAAGCAGCAGCAGGGGGAACCATTGGACTGGTAAAAGACGGTGATCTTATTTCCATCGATATCTCTGCCCGATCCATCCGCTTGCTGGTAGATGACAGTGAACTGAACCGCAGGAGGCAGGAAATGGAAGCGCGAGGCACAGAGGCATGGAAGCCTGAACAGCGAAACCGGCCTGTTTCAGCCGCCCTTCGCGCCTATGCCTCAATGGTTGCCTCGGCTGATACCGGCGCTGTTCGCATTGTAGAATGAAAACCCGTTAAATCATTATACATGGAACCAATGTCCAAACAAATGAAAAAATCGGAAAATCAAACCACCCTGACGATCACGGGAGCTGAAGCTGTTGTAAAGTCGCTACTGGAAGAAGGTGTCAAAGATATCTTCGGATATCCCGGCGGATCAATCATGCCTGTGTATGATGCGCTATATGATTACCATGATCAATTGCATCACATATTGGTCCGGCATGAGCAGGGAGCCATTCATGCTGCGCAGGCCTATGCGCGTGTAACCGGGAAAGCGGGAGTATGTATTGTGACCTCAGGACCCGGATCAACCAACCTCACAACAGGCCTTGCCGATGCCATGATGGATTCCACACCTGTGGTATGCATTTCTGGGCAGGTAGCGGCTGGCCTGTTGGGAACGGATGCATTTCAGGAAACTGATATCATAGGTATTTCCATGCCGGTGACCAAATGGAATACCCAGGTAACAAAAGCAGAAGACATACCGGCAGCCATTGCAAAAGCCTTTTATATTGCACGTTCAGGCCGGCCTGGTCCGGTATTGGTTGATATTACCAAAAACGCCCAGTTCGGGAAACTGGAATTCAGCTATAAACCCTGTACATTCATCAGGAGCTACCGACCTTTCATTGAACCCGATATTTCGGCCATAAACCAGGCAGCTGATCTCATCAACAATGCCAAAAAACCGTATGTATTGTTTGGCCAGGGCGTAATTCTTGCCAACGCCGAAGAAGAATTTAAAAAATTCATCGAAAAAGGAGACATTCCTGCAGCCTGGACGCTTCTTGGATTATCTGCCCTGCCCACTAACCATCCATTGAACGTCGGCATGCTGGGAATGCACGGAAATTACGGACCCAATTTGCTCACCAATGAATGCGATGTACTCATTGCGGTAGGTATGCGCTTTGACGACCGGGTAACAGGTGATGTTTCGCGTTTTGCAAAGCAGGCGAAGGTTATTCATATGGAAATTGACCCTGCCGAAATCAACAAAAATGTAAAAGCAGATGTGGCTATTCCCGGCAGTGTAAAAGACACTCTTCCCCTGCTGACCGAACGCATCAAACAGGGCAATCACACGGAGTGGATTAGGCAGTTCAGGGATCTCTATAAAATTGAATATGAGAAAGTTATCAGCAAAGTGCTGCATCCCGAAAGCAAGGGGATTACCATGCCGGAGGTCATCCACCTGCTGGCTGAAAAAACGGAAGGTGACGCAATTCTGGTAACCGATGTAGGACAGCATCAGATGATGGGGGCACGGTATTTCCGTTTTAATAAAACCAGGAGCCTGGTAACATCTGGAGGACTTGGAACTATGGGTTTTGGACTTCCCGCCGGCTTGGGAGCCAAAATCGGAAGCCCTGACCGGACAGTGATAACCATTGTTGGTGACGGTGGTTTTCAGATGACCATGCAGGAAATGGGAACCATCTTCCAGACCGGGGCAGCAGTAAAAATAGTCCTGATGAACAACAATTTCCTTGGCATGGTAAGGCAATGGCAGGAATTGTTTTTTGACAAACGATATGCTTCTACGGAACTGATTAATCCTGATTTCATAAAGCTCTCCGAAGGGTTCAGGATTCCGGCCGCCAGGGTTAGCGAACGCAGTAAACTTTCCGAAGCCATTGATACTATGCTGGCACACCAGGGACCTTATCTCCTTGAAGTAATGGTGGAAAAAGAAGGAAATGTGTTTCCCATGGTACCTGCCGGCGCTGCCGTATCTGAAATAATGCTAGAACCGAAAAAATCATAAGAAAATGATTCAGGAATTTACTATTACCGCTTTTTCAGAGAACCAGATCGGGCTCCTGAACAGAATTACCAACCTTTTTACTCGCAGGCACCTTAACATTGAAAGCCTCACAGTGGGAGAATCAGCTATAAAAGGGGTACATAAATTTACTATCGTTGTGCGTGCTACCCGCGAGCAGGTGGAGAAGGTAACCAAACAGATTGAAAAGCTTGTGGAAGTGCTGAAAGCTTTCTACCTTGCCGAAGATGAGGTGATTCACCAGGAAATTGCATTATACAAGGTTCGTACAGAGAGCCTTACGCAGAGCAACCGGTTTGAGGCCATTATGCGGGAGCATAATGCACGCATCCTGGAACTGACTCCCAAATACACTGTCATTGAAAAAACCGGCCATAAAGAAGATACGCAGAAGCTTTTTCAGGAACTGGATCAGTTTGGGGTACTTCAGTTTACCCGGAGCGGTAGGATTGCTGTGACCCGTTCCAATTATGAATACCTTACTGCCTACCTCAAAGAAATTGAAAAATTCAACGAACAAAATTCCTAATAAATAAAGTGATATGGCAAAAATCAATTTTGGCGGCGTTATCGAAGAAGTAGTAACCCGCGAAGAATTTCCACTGGAAAAAGCACGCGAAGTGCTCAAGAACGAAACAATTGCAGTCATAGGGTACGGAGTGCAGGGTCCGGCCCAGGCTCTCAACATGAAAGATAATGGTTTCAGGGTCATAGTTGGTCAGGCCCCCGGAATGAAAGGAGACTGGGACAAAGCCCTTAAAGACGGATGGGTGCCGGGTGAAACACTTTTCCCTATCGAAGAAGCTGCCTCACGGGGTACCATCATCCAGTACCTGGTTTCTGATGCAGCCCAGCGCATCCTCTGGCCATCCTTACAAAAGTATCTTACCAAAGGGAAAGCCCTTTACTTTTCGCATGGTTTTTCCATCACTTATAAGGAACAAACAGGAGTTATTCCTCCTCCTGATATTGATGTAATTCTGGTAGCTCCCAAAGGTTCAGGCACCAGTGTGCGCAGAAACTTTCTGGCCGGATCTGGCATCAACTCAAGCTTTGCCGTTTTTCAGGACTATACGGGTAAAGCGCTTGAACGCACCCTGGCTCTCGGTATCGCCATCGGTTCGGGATACCTTTTCCCAACAACATTTGAGAAAGAAGTATATTCCGATCTGACCGGCGAACGCGGGGTTCTGATGGGTGCCCTGGCAGGCATCATGGAAGCACAGTACCAGGTTCTCCGGAAAAATGGCCACAGCCCCAGCGAAGCATTTAACGAAACGGTAGAAGAGCTTACCCAGAGCCTCATCCGTCTGGTTGACGAAAATGGAATGGACTGGATGTATGCAAACTGCAGTGTAACTGCCCAGCGAGGCGCACTTGACTGGAGACACCGTTTCCGCGAAGCAGTTTTGCCGGTATTTGAACAGCTTTATGAAAGCGTTAAAAATGGAACAGAAACCCGGATAGTACTAGAAAAAACCAGTGGGCCAGACTATCGCGACAAACTGAATGCCGAACTGAAAGAAATGCGGGAATCAGAACTCTGGCAGGCAGGAGCCCAGGTAAGAAAACTGCGTCCAAAGGTTTAGTCCTGAAAAATTCGTACATTGAGGCGATCTATGTCCAACAAGATCGCCTTTTGTTTTTGTATGAGCGACCAACACAAATTTGTTTACAGCCTGCTGATTGCATTTCTCCTGTGCACACTAATTGTAAGCATATACATTATAACTTCTGCTTCCGATTTTTCGTTTGTACAGCTTGGCATTCACCCACGCCATCTGGATGGTTTGCCGGGAATACTCACCTCGCCCTTGGTTCATGCTAACATCAATCATTTGATTGACAACATAATACCATTATTCTTCCTCACGCTGGCCACATTTTATTTTTATTACAATGTTGCTTTTTCAGTATTGCTGAATGGCTGGATTCTTACCGGTTTCTGGGTGTGGATTGGCGCCCGTCCGGATGCATGGCATATAGGTGCAAGCGGAGTCATCTACTGTCTGGCTTCTTTTTTATTTTTCAGCGGAATTATTCGTAAACATCCCCCCCTGCTGGCCATTTCCCTTCTGGTTACTTTTTTATACGGAGGTATGGTATGGGGCATTTTGCCGGTACAAACAGATATTTCGTGGGAATCCCATCTGTACGGAGCAATGGCCGGGTTAATACTGGCCTATACCTATCGCAGCCACAATCCGCAACAGGAACAGGTGGAGGAAGTGGAGGAAGAAGAATTTGACGAAGAAGAATTTAAAGAATCAGAAGGGTATTCAGGAGAATTAGAGGATGATGCGGGGTAAGAATGACGCGGTTTCAGGTTTCATATTCCAGCTAATTGCTTCGTGCTCCAGAAAGTTGTTTCAAGTTCCGTGTTTCGCATCACATATTGGGGAAAAGCTTAAGGAAGAGGGTGTTGTTTTTAACCACAGAGGCAATACGTTGCCATTTGTAGTTGAAACTGCCCTCTTCTTATATACTTTGTCCCGCAGGGGTAAAAAGCGAAGAGCGAAAGGCATTATTTAGCTTACCGCATCGGGTATTTCTGAAAGATTTCTTCCGAATGCAGGAGAAGATCGATATACTGTGCACGCTTGTAAACAAAGGGGTCATTAATGTTTTTAGCCGAAAGCTTGCCCCTGAATTGATCCAGTGACGAATAATTGTGTTTCTCCATCCATGATTCAATTTCCGCAAGCATTTTTCCGACATGATCGAGCTTATTGACATAGATGGTACTTACCACCTGCACACACTGGGCTCCTGCTAGTATCATTCTGACGACATCATGGCCGGTATAAATACCTGTACTGGCACAAATGTCGGCTGCAATTTTTCCCCAGAGCAAGCCGGCATACCGCAGCGAAAGCTTATGATCTTCTGGTGAGCTAAGGTTCCATGGCGATACATGCTTTTCAAGGTCAATATCAATTTCGGGCTGAAACAAACGGTTGAAAAGAACAAATCCTTTTGCTCCGGTCTTGTCAAACTCAGAAATTACATGCAGAGGATTGGAATAAAACGGACTGAGTTTAACACTCACCGGAATTTTAACTGCTTTAACAACTGCCTCAAGAATTCTTTTTTGTTCTTTCTCGATGTACGATCCCTGAATATCCTCATCCTGCGGCACAGCATAAAAATTCAGTTCAAGGGCATCCACACCGGTCTTTTCAATTTCCTTTGCATATTCTATCCAAGTTGGCTCCAGAACGGCATTAAGGCTTGCAATCAAAGGAATGCTGATGCTTTTTCTCGCATTGCGGAGTCCGGTCAGGTGTTCTTCCGGACCTGCGTGTTGCAGGGAGGGAAACAGTTTAACCATTTCCGCATTCCTCTCATTATAAATCTCCAGATCATCTTCCAGTTGTAATCTTTCCAGCTGGATCTGCTCCTCAAAAAGCGATTTATAAACAATAGCAGAGGCACCTGCCTTTTCTGCCTTTTCAAAAAAATCCGGTTTGGATGAAAGATTGCATGCGCCTATAATAATAGGGTTCTTTAGGCGCAGTCCAAGGTATGTTACTGATAAATCTGCCATAGGTTTAATGTATTTGGATTTATAAGTTAACAAATCCAATGGAAAAAAGTTGCTTTTTGCAGGCTTATTAATGAATATTTTTGATTTACTCTCCTTGCATAAGGTTGATTCTTTTGGAAAATCCTTAGTATTTTAGAATATCTTTTTTCAAAGCCATCAAAATGGCCAGATCTGCAGAGGATATCAGGAAAATACCCATGGTAAGGATTCTTTTTCCCTGGGCAACTGGAATTGCCGTCGGGCTGAAAAACCTATGGCTCAACGGGTGGACAGGAATCATTTTGTTGCTGACACTCTTTGCAGCTCTGTCCGCAGGTTTCATTCTTGCAAAAAAAAATTACAGGCTAAGATATATTTTTGGCATTCTGGCAATGGTATTCATATTTGTTGCCGGATGGTTTTATTCATCGCAGAAAGCCGCACGGGTTGGCAATATCCTGTCAAAAAAGGAAGAGGGAGTATATATTGCCGAAATAGAAGAACCTGGAAAAACATCCCATGGCCAACCTACCGGAGTATGCCGAATTATGTATAAAATTGATGATACTATTCTTTATCCTGCACATTTCCGTCTCTTAGTGTATTTTCCGGACGAAAGCGACATGAATGCAGTAAAACCCGGAAACCGTTTCTGCTTCAGTGGTCAGCTTCGAACTCCTTCCGCGCCTAAGAATCCGGAAGAACTTGATTACGGAAGATATCTTCTTCTCAGAGGAATTTCCGGCTATGTCAGGATCAGAAGCACCGACATTATATGGTTTCCTTCCGGAAAAACCACCCTTCGTTCGCTTGCATGGCAGGCCAGAGAGTGTCTTCTTGAAATCCTGAGCAGGTACCGTATTCCCGAAAAAGAACGAGGGGTTCTGGCGGCACTTTCACTTGGTTACAGGGATGATCTGACGGAGGAGACCATGAGAGCATATCGTTCGGCCGGAGTAATGCATATATTGGCCGTAAGCGGGTTGCATGTCGGAATTATTTATCTTCTTTTTCAATATATCACATTTTTCCTGCAGCGGAAGAAATGGGGAAGAATAACAAGGAGCTTGTTGGGCTTAGTCATTCTGTGGGGCTACGCCTTCCTCACCGGACTTTCCCCTTCGGTAGTTCGCGCAGCTACCATGTTTTCATTTTATACCGCTGCCGGTTTGCTCAACAGAAAGGTAAGTTCGTTCAATATTCTGGCTTCTGCTGTATTTGTGATTCTGACAGCTGATCCTTTTCTTATTGCGCAACCCGGATTTCAGCTCTCTGTGGCAGCTGTCGCTTCCATTACAGCGTTTTATTCCAAAGTAGAATCTCTCTGGATTCCCGGGAATCCAGTAGCCCGCAAAATCTGGTCGCTCATAGCAGTAACACTGGCAGCCCAGGCCGGAACATTCCTATTGTGCATATACTACTTTCATCAGTTCCCTGTATATTTTGTACTGGCAAACCTTGTGGCAGTTCCTATGGCCGGTCTTCTTCTGTATGGTATCGTTATTCTTTATCTTTTTGCCTGGTGGCCCTTTGCAGCATCCCTTCTTTCTTCCCTCCTGACATTTCTTACTTCCTTACTTAACCAGAGCACCCGGTTCATTGAATCCTTGCCGGGAGCTGTTATTACCGGACTCTGGATAGAACCGGTTCAGTTGGCACTTCTGGGAACTACCCTGCTGCTGCTGGCCATTTTTCTTTACTATAAAAAAGCTTATTTACTGCAGTTTGCTCTCCTTGGATTAATCGGAAGTCTGCTTATATCAGCCGGACGAAAGTGGCAGAACAGTAGAAAAGAACTGGTAGCTATTTATGATTTACCCAACTATTCGGTCATTTCTATCAGAACCGGTAATTGCCGGATTATACTCTGCGACAGTCTGGCTGAGAAAAGGTCGGAATATATTTTTGATAAAACGGAAAATTTCCGGATCAGAGAGAATGCAGAACCTTCCGTTCTTGTTGGTTTAGATAAAACATGGCCCGAAGATCAATGGCAATCAGTGTTCTCTCTCAGGCTTTCCGATGGCTGCCGGTTGATTGCTCTTCCTGACAAAAATATTGTTATATCAGAAAAAATAAACATTCCAACCCGCAGGCTGGTTTTTAAAGCCAATTTACTGGTTATTACCGGCAGGAAATTTCAGTCGCCATCAGCACTTTTGGCTGCCTTTGAGCCGGATTTTATTGTAACAGATGCTTCTGTTCCTGACTGGTGCAATAAACGCTATGCTGAATTTTTCCAACGGATCCACGTTCCTTTTTATCCGGTAGCATGGAATGGTGCATTTGTAATGGAAAAATAAGGGTCTACATCTCAGGCATCCGTAAACCCTCGCGCACGATAACAGGTTCCTCCTCCGTGCAGTCGATAACCGTTGTGGGAACGTTATGTCCGTATCCGCCATGAACCACCACGTCAACCATCCTGCCATATTTTTCGTATATAAGTTCCGGATCGGTGGTGTACTCCACAATAGCATCATCATCATGAACGGAGGTTGTGACAATCGGGTGTCCGAGTTCACGAACAATATCAAGAATGATACGGTTGTCGGGAATACGTATCCCGATGGTTTTTTTGCGTCCTTTTAGGATTTTCGGAACGTTATGATTGGCAGGCAGTATGAAAGTAAATGGTCCGGGAAGATTGCGCCGCATCAGCTTAAACACATTATTGCCAAGGGGCATGGTAAAGTCAGACAAATGGCTCAGGTCGGCAAAAATGATGGAGAAGTAAGCCTTTTCCGGCTTAATACCTTTAATCTGTGCAATCCGGTCAATCGCTTTTGAACTGAACAAATCACAACCCAGAGCATATACGGAATCAGTTGGATAGATGGCTGTTCCGCCCTGCCGCAGAATATCAGCCACCATTTTTACATGCCGGGCACTTGGATTCTGTTCATAGAGTCGGATCAGCATAGTG
>JAKPTE010000018.1 GCA_029571215.1 Bacteroidota bacterium | reverse complement strand
GCAGTTTTCCTGTTTCTGCTTACATCGTGGTGCTATCGAGTAAGTTTCATGTCTGTTGCTTCCGGCCATACTGATCTGGTGGAGGCCCGAAAGTACCTGAATCATTTTGATTATGACTGTTCAGGTTATTTACTAACGCTGGCAGAAGATACCGGAAAACTGACCGCGGATGTGAAGATAAGCTTCGACAGCCAGATCAAACAGCAGGGAAAGAGTAGTCTCCGTTGTGCCTATGCGTTCAAGCTGGAGGGAAGGGATCCCGGAAGCTTTGCCTTGCGAAAAATCTGGGGAAATTTCAGGTCTGACCTCTCCTTTTATCCAGCCGGCTTTTCACTGTGGGTGAAGGGAAGCCTGGGATGCGCCGACCTGTTGAAGATCACCCTACTTCAGCAAAATGAGGAATTCACCCTTAATAATGACCGGCTTCTGCACTTTTATGTCACGGATGAAACGGTTCTGGGAAGTGAAGAGTGGCAGCAACTGCGGATCAGTTATGACAGTTTTAAAGCCTTAAATCCGGAAAGTTTATGGTATATTTAACGCTGCAAACCGGATCAGCCTTTTCGTTCCCGACGATTACAACCGATTTTCGCCGGTGATGCATGCGGAATTGTACCGGTAGCTGAAGACAAAATCCAATGGAAATTATAACTGACAATCTGCTGCAATGAACCTAAAACGATTTGGTTTAATCGGAGTTATCCTGATACGATGGATCCATCTGATATTAACGAGGGACACTACAGGAACTGCTCTGGAATCACCGTTTAACAGGTTCTACACCAACAGGATAATGATATTGAATTCAAAAAAGATAAAGATTAAAATCAGGAAGCATATGACCACTACACAGGAATACTCAAAACGCCGGTTTATCAAGATGGCGGGGATGGGTGCGGCTGCAACCGCCGTTTTACCTGCCTTTGCAGGAAGTGGTCTGCACACGGCGGAAAAAAGAGTCAGGATCGACATTTTAGGCAGAAGATTTGGGCTCACTTTCCAGTTTCACGAACACCCCCATTGCAGGGTGGAAGCTGTAAGTGACCTGCGTCCCGACAGGTGTGAAAAGCTGATGCAGACTTACCGTTGGCCGAAAAGTTATGAATCGCTCGAAAAGCTTCTTCAGGACAAAAATGTGGATGCGGTCTTTATCGCCACCGGCGCCCCTGACCACGCCCCACATGTCATTGCTTCACTGAAGGCCGGCAAGCATGTGTTGTGTACGGTTCCGGCTGCCAGTTCCGTGGAGGAGTATGAGGCGCCGGAGTGGAGGAAGGGGCAATTGTTGCCTGAACCGTTGCGCCACAACAGCGGCCACGAAGGTTTACATACCTTTATTACCCACGAATTCGTCGATTCCATTGTCAGGGATAGAACACCGGAATTGGACATCTACCAGGCGCTGGCCTTTACTGTTCCTGGAATTGTGCCCCGCCAGTCGGCGCTGAAAGGCAGTGAACTTCTCAAAATTCCCGGCTTTGTTGAGGAATAGCAGATGAATGGTGAGAATAGGAAATAGAAACCAATGGTATTAATCGATAAACTTTTAAACCTGCATGATGACAGATAACAATGGAAAAACCAGCAGACGTGAATTTATCACGCAGACAAGCCTGGTCACTGCCGGGATCACCCTTGGGGCAGGGAAGCTGAGCGCTGCACGCTACAGTGGGATCATCGGTTCAGGAGAAAAGATCAGGGTCGGATTTATCGGGGTCGGGAACCGGGGCACCCAGCTTCTGCATATTTTTATGGAGCAGCCCGATGTGGAGGTGGCTGCTTTGTGTGATGTGTATGAACCTTA
>JAKPTE010000015.1 GCA_029571215.1 Bacteroidota bacterium | reverse complement strand
CGGCCACCCTTACTTTTCCCTGTTGAATGAGTTTTTCTACAGCTTCCATGGTCTCAGAAATGGGTGTTGTCGGATCAGACCAGTGAATCTGGTACAAATCAATATAGTCTGTTTTGAGCCGTTTCAGACTGTTTTCACATTCCTCCATGACACTTTCCTTGCCGGCATAACGGTACATGTCAATAGGCTTACCTGTATTGTCGCGGGTGGGGAAGAAAAACTGCCCTTTTTGAACATCCCACCGCAGGCCATATTTGGTAAGAATTTGAACCCTGTCTCGTTTCCCTTTTATGGCTTCACCAACCAGTTCTTCACTCAGTCCAAAACCATAGGCTGGTGCTGTGTCGATGGTTGTCATTCCGTTGGAAATGGCAGCATGCAAAGCCTTAAGGGCGTCATTCCGGTCAGCGCCGCCCCACATCCAACCTCCGATGGCCCATGCACCGAAGGCAATGACCGATACTTCTAGTTCACTTTTTCCAAGTTGACGGTATTCCATAATGTTTTTTATTATTTTTTATGTTTAATAATCAGTTTTTGTTTTTTCTAACGGATTTTTTCTGTCTATGGCATTTTTTCAATAAACAATTATTGTGAATGCATGTTTGAGATTTTGACAGCAAACCTTCACCATTTAAGTGCTTCCGGCGGAACTTCAGCCAGAGTTGTACATATCCAATCGGCTTCTTTCAGTTGTTCAGCCGGGAAACTGGTGCGTACGGCCAGTACTTTGCATCCGGCTGCTTTTCCTGCTTTAATGCCGCTGACAGCATCTTCAACCACCAGACATTCTTCAGGGTGCAGCCCCAGCTTTTGTGCAGCAACCAGGTAAATTTCCGGATCCGGCTTTTTATGCTCAACCTCAAGTCCATTTACCGTAGCATCAATTGTGCCTTCAGGAAACTGAAGTGCCCGAAGATTGGTTTCCAGCTTCACTCTATCGGCACTCGTTGCAATGGCTATTTTTAATCCTTTCTTCCTGCACATTTCAATAAACCGATGTACGCCCGGCAATGCCTTTAGCTTTCCTTTCGTTAGCTCTTCATAAATTTCATAGGTACGTCTCTTGTCTCTTTCCTGATCAAAGGGAACGTGATACTTTTCTGCCACCCCGCCAAGATACCTGTTTTCCCCCATTCCGATAAAAGGAACAAAGTCTTCGGCCTTTACTTCAATCCCCTTTTCCCTGAACATGCAAATGGCTGCTTCACAGATAAATTCTTCCGAATCTACCAGAACGCCATCCATGTCGAACAAAATCCCCTTTAGATTCATGATGAAATGCTGTCTGCTGAATTTTTCGGTAGAATATCTTTTACAATATCGTGCAGGCCGTTGAGAATATAATGCGGGCGGTAAGCAAATTTTCTGATCATTTCACGGGTTGTTATACCACTGAGAACCAGGCAGGTATCAATTTCTGCCTCAATACCAGCAACGATATCCGTATCCATCCTGTCGCCTATTATGATTGTTTCTTCACGGCTGCAATTAAGTTTCTTCAGGGCTATCCGCATCATCAGTGGATTCGGTTTCCCAACAAAATAGGCTTTTTTACCGGTGGCAATTTCAATAGGTGCAATAAGGGCTTTGGTAGCAGGAACAATTCCCCCGCTGGAAGGACCCGAAACATCCGGGTTGGTTCCAACCAGTCTCGCTCCCTTTGTTACCAGTCTGACAGCCTGCACAATCTTTTCGTAACTGTACGAACTGGTTTCTCCCATTACCACATAGTCAGGATCAACAGAATTCATGGAGTAGCCCACATTGTATAATGCGTTTATGAGGCCAGCCTCCCCGATAATGAAGGCACTGCCGCCTGGTTTTTGACTTTGAAGAAAGGCTGCCGTTGCCAATGCACTTGTATAAAAATGGCTCCGGTCTACTTCGATGCCCATGCGTTTCATTTTTTCCTGAAGCTCACGGGGAGTTCTTTCGCTGGCATTGGTGAGAAAAAGGAACTGCTTCTTCTCTTTGATCAGCCATTCAACAAATTCGCGGGCACCGGGCAAAAGACGTTCTCCGTGATACAGAACCCCGTCCATATCACAGATAAATCCGCGTTTTTTTCTGATTTCCTCAATGATCTTTTTTTTATTCATGGAATGGGTGTTTATTCGAGGCCTAGAATTTGCCTGTTAAATGCCCGGGCTTTCTGAAACAATCCGGGAAATATTTCCTCTTCGAATCCGCAAACCTCTCTTAGTACAGCATCAATCTGGCTTTTGTAACGCTGATGAAATTCCTGATCCGAAGGCAGCATATTACCTTTTTCATCGGTGGCACGGAAATAGATGCCGGCTACAAGGGTGTACAGAATTTTGTCATACGGTGTATTGACATCCATGGCCATCCTGATGGCACCGGCAAGTCGATCAGCAGGTCCCAGCTTACGGTACAGATCACATCCGACACGGAATAAGGTGTCACCAAGATGTCGGTTGGCAAACCGCTGCAGCAAATCATCTGTGTGTTCTTTCAGATTCCGGAAGGTAAATTCTTTCGGATATTTCTTTACCAGGGCTGCAGCAGCTTCCAGCATGGTATTTCTTACATCAGTCCACAATGCTTTATTTTCCAAAGCTTCCCATGTGTAATGCAGTCCGGGATCATAAAGATATCCAAGATAGGCGAGCGCAGCATGACCAAGATTGTGAATAAAGGATTTTCTGTCAACCCAGGCTTTCATGTTGTCCTTGTAGGACAGACCTTGTACCTTAGGTTTAGGATTCCGGAAGGCCTTCCCGTCAAGAATAAGGGTATTGTACGGTTCTGCATAAACAAGAAGGATGTCCTTACTGGCATCCTTTTCCGGTATAAGAGGTACCATCTTTCCAATGCTCGTTTCCACGAGGCCAACAACATCCTTGAGTGGAAAACGGGGAGGAAGGTAAAAGGGAAGTTCTTCCAAAAAATACTCTGCTGCATTCCGCAAATTCTCGGCAATGATAATATCGGTTTTCCGGTTAGGATCCAGTTGATAACTCGTAAGAAGTGCTCTGGCTATTACCGGGAGCGCTGCGGGAAGACCTGCCTGTCCCACGGAAACCGCAAGGATATCAGCGGTCAGTATTTCCCTGATGACCAGATCTTCGTCACTCAGCAGAATACCCCTTACGGGAAATACCTCAATTGCTTCGTCTTTCTCTCCTTTGACAATTACATGATACCTGTTTCTGCGATTGAGTTCGTTAATAATCTCCCTGTTGATGTCAACAAACACAGTCTCGTAACCGCTGCGGCAAAATAGCTGGGCGATAAATGAGCGGCCAATTTTTCCTGCACCGAAAAGAACCAGTTTTTTCTTTCCCATGCAGCAAATTTAATCAAACTCCTTTACGGTTGCGCCTGATCAATTCATCATTTGC
Source organism: Bacteroidota bacterium (assembly GCA_029571215.1). Classification (GTDB taxonomy): domain Bacteria; phylum Bacteroidota; class Bacteroidia; order Bacteroidales; family JAAYUG01; genus JAAYUG01. Next base: position 7,066 of record JAKPTE010000015.1, on the reverse strand, counting down.
GAAGTTGTTTTTGGGCTGATGACCCTTGAGCGGCAGGATTTTCTCATGAATGGCATCAAGGATCCAGTCTTCCTGCGGGAAGAAATACTGTTCCATTTCGTGTGCCGGTGTAATCCAGTTACGCGAACCCACCACAACCGGAGGTGCGTCAAGATAATCAAATGCCAGTTCATTGATGGTTTGCGCCATGTCTTTCAGATATGACCCTCGGGAACAGGCATCACTGGTGAGCACAATTTTTCCGGTTTTTTTCACACTTTCAATAACTGGTTCATAGTTAAATGGAACCAGCGAGCGGGCATCAATTATTTCAGCTTCCAGCCCGTACCTGTTTTTCAGAATGTCGGCTGCTGATATGGCTTTATACAGGGTTGCACCTATGCTCAGTATGGTGATGTCCTTTCCGGGGCGCTTAATGTCCGGTTCACCAATAGGTATTTCATAATATTCCCTGGGAACACCACCTTGATGAAACATTTCTCCAATGTCATAAATGCGCTGGCTTTCGAAAAAGATAACAGGATCAGTTCCCTGAAGGGCAGCATTCATTAATCCCTTTGCATCATATGGCGTGGCCGGAAAAACTACTTTGAGCCCCGGTATATGGGCCACCAGCGATGACCAGTCCTGCGAATGCTGAGCTCCGTATTTTGAACCAACAGACACACGTATAACCACGGGCATTTTGATAATATTTCCGCTCATGCTCTGCCACTTGGGAAGCTGGTTGAATACTTCATCCCCGGCTCTGCCAAGAAAATCACAGTACATAATTTCGGCTACAACTCTTCCTCCGCACATTCCGTAACCGATAGCCGTTCCCACAATGGCACCTTCGGAGATGGGTGAATTGAATAGGCGATGGTAGGGGAGAGCTTCCGTTAACCCACGATATACAGCAAATGCACCGCCCCAGTCACGGTTTTCTTCTCCGTAGGCAATCAGGCTGGAATCCTTATAGAAACGGTCAATAATGGCTTCAAATATGGCATCACGCAACTGAAAAACTTTTGCCTTGGAAACAGGTTTCCCCTGTGCATCAAAGGCAAAGCGCTCTTTTTTAGCAATCTGCTGTACCCTGGGATTCTCTTCCAGCGGCAGCAAAACTTCCGGCTTACCAGTACCAAAACTGTCAACCGATCCGTTCGAAAACATCATCTCTCCGATCAGCTCGGCATGCATCCTGGGGGATATCGTATCATCCACTGTAAGGGCCAGAATTTCTCTGATCAGTGTCGTCGTTTCCTGTTGCATCCTGTCCAATTCATTTTCTGAAGCAATATTTGCTTCCGTCAGCTGCGTTCTAAACCATTGAATGGAATCCTCTGCCATCCAGGCTTCAATTTCTTCTTTCGAACGGTAAGAAGAAGCATCCGACGGAGAATGCCCGCTGATCCTGTACGTCAGGGTATCAAGCAAAACCGGACCTCTTCCCGCTTCAATAACCTTCCGTTTGCGTTCAAATGCATCAATTACGGCAAGGGGATTGTATCCGTCAACCCGTTCGGCGTGCATCATGTCAGGATTTACTCCTGCTCCCACACGGGCAAGAATGCCAAACCCCATGGTTTCACCCATGGTTTGTCCTCCCATTCCGTAGCAATTGTTCATAAAATTAAATACCAAAGGCAGCCCGCCTCGGTAGCCTTCTTCCCACAGGGTGTAAAACTGATCCATGGTGGCAAAGGATATTCCTTCCCACACCGGACCACACCCCATCGATGCATCACCTATGTTACATACAACTAAACCGGGTTTCCGGTTGACTTTCTTGTATAATGCCGCTCCAACCGAGATATCACCTGAACCGCCCACGATGGCATTGTTAGGATAAATCCCGAAGGGCGTAAAAAAGGCATGCATCGATCCTCCAAGACCCTTATTAAATCCGTTCTCACGGGCAAATATCTCCGCAAGGGTTCCGTAGAGTAAAAAACGGATTCCAAGCCCTTTGACATCGCCTTTATAGCCCTTTTCGACAACACGTAGTGCAGCTCCACCAAAATAGTTTTTCATAATATCCATCAGACGTTCATCCGGAAGCCTGGAGATGGCCGATAATCCTTTTGCCAGAATTTCGCCATGACTGCGGTGGCTGCCAAAAATATAGTCGTCAATGGAGAGAGTGTACGCCATTCCTACGGCTGCTGCTTCCTGCCCGATGGAAAGGTGCGCAGGCCCCGGATGATTGTACTGAATTCCCTGATATTCGTTTTTTGTCTTTATCAGGTTCAGCATGGTTTCAAATTCCCTGATAATAACCATGTCGCGGTAAATACGAAGAAAATCGTCCCTGCCGAATCGCTTCATCTCCTCCTTCAACGTTTTCTGGTATTGATTGACCGGAATGGTACCAAACCGTATTTCGGAAGGTTTTCTTACTTCTTTTGGATTGATAAACTGGCTCTTTGGCATAGCTGGTCCGATATTGATTTTATGATGTATAAATTATTTTTCAACCGAAAGATTTTCTATCTGCTGCCGGACTTCCTGCAGGAAAGCCGAGGCTGGTGCTCCGTCAATGGCACGGTGATCATATGTTAACGACAAACCAATTACAGGAATAAATCCAATGATTCCATTTCCCAGATCACCGGGGCGGTATAAAATGGTGTTTACTCCCAGAATCCCGACTTGTGGCAAATTCAAAACGGGAGTGAACATTTCAATACCGTAGGAACCAAGATTAGTCACTGTAAAGGAAGATGCTTCCGGAGCAAGAAGGTCCGGGCTGATAGACCCTATTCTGCATTGTTCACTGATCTGTTTCAGCCTGGAAGAAAGACCCTGAAGCGTATATTCATTTGCATTTCTAAGGGAGGGAACCATCAACCCCCTTTCTGTGTCTACGGCTATCCCAAGATGAACTTTTGTGAAAACTTTTATGGTATCACCCAAAAAATGTGCGTTGACGTGTGGGTGTTTCAGTAAAGCCTTTACAACAGCATAACAGACCATATCGTTTATGGTGATGTTGTAAGGACTTCCTTTTTCAGCTTCCTGTTTGAATCGTTTCCTTAGTTCAAGCAGCTTTCTGGCATCAGCGCTGGTATGGTGCGTCAGCTGTGCCGATTCTCTCAAGGATGTCAGCATGGCAGCAGCTATAATTTTCCGCACATTGCTGAGTCTCTCTGTCCGGCTATCTTCTCCTGAAAAAACAGGTTCCTGTATGGGATTAATTGCAGAAGGTCCAGCAGGTTTTTCTTTTTTCCTTGTTGCTGCGGCATTTCGAACATCCTGTTCCATTACCCTGCCGCCGGGGCCTGATCCCTGCAATTGACCGGGATCGATGCCGAGTTCTTTGGCTACAAGCCTGGCACGAGGTGAAATTCTTTTCTTTCCCTCTGTTTGCCAAATGGGCTGAGAGGGAACAGTAGGTTCCGTAACCGTGGACCCTGCATGTGTTTCCGTTTTTGTTTCCTGTTCGCCGCTGATGCCTGCGACTTGAAGGAATGCTGAAACATCTTCACCGGGCTTGCCGATGACAGCAACATTCGATAACACAGGAACTTCCTCTCCTTCCTGAAAGAGTATCTCGAGAAGCACCCCTTCCACTTTCGCTTCCTCATCAAAAGCTGCTTTGTCGGTTTCATAGGAAAACAGTATATCCCCCGGCCGGACAGGATCTCCTTTTGCTTTATGCCATTTAGTGATAATGCAGGTTTCCACACTTTGACCCTGCCTCGGCATAAGAACTGGTACTGCCATATTACTTGTAATTACAAGTTTGTACTGAATTTGAAATAATATAATAAAAACAGCCGATACAAATGTATATAATTTAGCTTGTATTTACAAGTTAATTGTATATTTTTACATTCAGATATGTCATTTTTTCCTATATTTGAGTTGTGAACGACCATTCCATACCACAGCACCGACAGTTGTACGAACTTTTGCGGCGGCATATACGGGAAGGAGTGTACCGCGAAGGAGACCTTCTTCCTTCTGAAAACGAACTCTGCCGGATTCATAACCTCACACGTCCAACCGTACGTCAGGCCTTGAGCCGTCTCGCAGCTGAAGGGTTTATTATTCGTCGCCAGGGAAAGGGAAGTATTGTGCGTTCTTTCCCGAAAGACATTGGAATTCTTTCGGTTGCCGGAACAACCTCCGCACTGGGCGCAAATAACCTCCGTACCGAGATCCTTGTTAAGCCAACTGTTCAACCATGGAATGACGATTTTATGTTTCCTTTATCCCAACTTGAAAAGGAATCAGGTTGTATTTACATGGAACGATTGAGGCTGTTTAACGGCCGCCCGATCTTCTATGACATCAATTATATTCCTAATGTGAACCTGCCTCGTTTTTCCTCCCTGCAGTTCAAAGACCGTTCATTATTTGAGATTCTGCGAAACAGGTATCAGATTGAAATTATAGGAGGTCAACAACGAATACGGGCCCGGCCAGCCGGAAAAAAAGTGGCAACCTTTCTGCAAATCAGAACCGGTACTCCTGTACTTCATCTTGAGCGAAAGTTCGAGACCAGCCGCCCCGGTTTTTATGTTTATTCCTCCATCTTCTGCAACACCACAGAGCATGCTATTTTTGGAACATTCTGATCAGATTGTGCCTTTTTATGGTTCTTTAGCTCAATCAGGCCTTCCCCTGTTCGCAAGGCATCGAATATAGATCATTAATCCTTGGTTTTTGGCAGTGCCATTGGTTTGAAGTTCATACCCATTTTTTATGGTTCTTTATGAACGGGTTCATTATCTTTGAAAAAATTCTGCATTATGAAATGGTTTAAATCCTTTTTTCTTGTGCTGTCCTTCATCAGCAGTGCCTTATTTGGTCAGACTGGCATTTTTACGGCATCCACCGATATAGGATCAGTGAAAATTCCGGGTAAAACGATTTATGACGCTGAAAACGATCAGTTTACAATTTCTGCTTCCGGGGCTAACATCTGGGGCACATCTGATGAATTTCATTTTGCCTGGATGAAGTTATCGGGAGATTTTATACTTTATACCAGGCTGGAGTTTCCTGAAGCAGGAGGTAATGCACACCGGAAAGCCGGTATCATGTTTCGCGAAAGCCTTGATCCTTCTTCCCCTTATGCTGATGTCGTGCTCCACGGAGACGGTCTTACTTCTTTGCAATACCGGCCCTTAATGGGGGCTGAAACATCAGAAATAAAAAGCATTCAGCAGCATTTTACTATCCTTCAGCTGAGGCGCCAGGGAACAACTATCGTTGCTTCCGCTGCCCACGATAAAGAACCACTTCAGGAAATCGGACGGATTGAAATGGGAGAGAAGGGGAAAGATTTTTATGCCGGTATCTTTGTTTGTTCTCATGATCCGGAACGTACCGAAAAAGCTGTATTCAGCAACGTGCGTCTGACTATCCCTGCTCCTGAAGGGTTTGTTCCATACCGTGATTTCATCGGTTCCCGGCTTGAAATTATGGATGTACGGACCGGGAGAAGAAAAGTTATTTATGAATCAGAAGTTCCTTTTGAAGCTCCTAATTGGACTAAAGACGGCAAGTTTCTTATTTTCAATCAGAAGGGACTGCTGATGAAAGTCCCCGTAGAAGGTGGTAACCCTGTTGAATTGAATACTGGTTCAGCTCGCTTCAACAACAACGATCATGGTATTTCTTTCGATGGGAAATGGCTGGCTATTAGCAATATGCCTCCGGAAAAAGGTGGCCGTTCACATGTTTACGTGCTGCCTGTCAGCGGGGGAGAACCAAAACTTGTTACCGAAAACGGACCTTCCTACTGGCACGGATGGGCACCTGACGGGAAATCGGTTGTTTTTGTTGGCGAACGAAACGGAGAATTTGATATATACAGTATACCAGTCAGCGGTGGAAAGGAAACCAGGCTTACCACAGCCCGTGGCCTTGATGATGGCCCTGAATATACCCCCGATGGAAAGTATATCTGGTTCAATTCCAACCGAACGGGTACAATGGAATTGTACCGAATGAAACCTGATGGTTCGGCCCAGGAACAAATGACGTTCGATGAATGGAACGACTGGTTCCCCCATGTTTCTCCCGATGGGAAGTGGATTGTCTGGGTTTCTTTTCCGGTGACAGTTCCTTCCGGAGATCATCCCTACTATAAGGATGTAATGATTCGTATGATGCCGGCTAATGGGGGTGCTCCTAGAGTGATTACCCATCTTTACGGCGGGCAGGGAACCATGAACGTTCCCTCCTGGAGCCCCGACAGCCGTTTTATTGCGTTTGTGAGTAATTCAATGTTCAACGTAAAAGAGAGATAGGAATTAATTGTGCTACCGGAATTGTCTGGATTTCCTTTAGAAATCTGATAATTATTAGTTGGTTACATATTCATTTTAGTATGATCATGAACAACTGCATTATTCTTTTTTTCAGTGTTCATCATACTTGGTTTTCCTGCCAACTGCGCAGCTGCATCGACACTGAATGTACCGTTGGTTACAATTTCTTCCCCTTCCTTTAATCCATCAAGTACCACATAACTACTTCCCAGGCTAGGGCCTAATGTTATTTCCCTCATTTTGAAGGTTGGTTCTGCAGCATCGGGAATTTTTACGTAAACAAGCGACCTCTTTCCCGTCCATAATACCGCCGATTGCGGAATTACAAGACTGTTTTCCGATCCGGGAAGTTGAGCCAGTAATACACCAGTAACAAACATTTCGGGCTTAAGAATATTTCCCGGATTGGGAATTTCTGCCCGCACTCTTGCCACACGTGTAAGAGGATTAATGACTGGATCAATAAAAGATATGGTGCCTGTATATTTCTTCCCCGGTTGGGATTGCAAGGTAAATGAAATTTTTTCACCGACTCTGACCCATGGCAAATCACTTTCATAGGCATCAAACAAAGCCCAGACATTCGAAAGATCAGCAATTTGATATAATGCCATTCCCTGTGATACATAATCGCCCACATTAACGTGTTTTGAAATTACAATTCCTGAAACATTGGCTTCAATATCAAATATCGGTTTAACAGTTCCGCTTTGCTCAATGGCAGCAATCTGATCATCTGTAAATTTCCATTGACGCAGTTTTTCCTGTGCTGCTTCGTAAATCTGAGGTTGAAGATCTTT
>JAKPTE010000009.1 GCA_029571215.1 Bacteroidota bacterium | reverse complement strand
GGCAAAAGCGGATTTGTGGTCGGGCATTGGAACAATGAATTCACTATTCTGCCGATACCGGTTGCCGTCAAAAGCAGGAAGAAAATTTCGCTTGAAAGTGAATTATGGTACAACGTACTTGAAACAACAGGACAACCTGTTAGCATGAAAAACTAAATCCGGGATAGTCAATCGGCTGAAATACTGCACCAACCAACTGGAATCCAAAAAATTTACCGGGAATGCTAAACAATTCCTGAGAATCCCCAGAATGCCATAGCCAAAAGCCCTGCCAGCAATAGCGAAACAGGAAAACCCTTCATTGCTTTGGGAACATTCATCAGATCGAGTTGTTCTCTGATGCCAGCCATTAATATAAGCGCCAGGGTGAAACCGGCCGCCATGGATGCTCCGTAAACCACGCTTTCCAGAAGGTTAAAGTTGTTTTTGACAGCCAGCAGGGTAACGCCCAGTACAGCACAATTCGTGGTAATAAGAGGCAAATAGATACCCAGTGCCTGATATAGGGCAGGATTTACTTTCTTGAGAATGATTTCAACCACCTGGACTAGAAAAGCAATGATCAGAATGAAACTGATCGTTTGCATAAACTCAATATGAAGAGGGATCAAAAGATATCTCTGTATCAGATACGTAACCAGATTGGCCAGCGACATTACGAAAATTACTGCAGCCCCCATACCCACGGAGGTATTGATTTTACCCGATACTCCAAGAAACGGACAAATTCCGAGGAACTGGGTAAGAACCACATTGTTGACCAAAAGGGCTGCTATAACGATAATTACGTATTCCATATGCAGACAACTTAATCAGAGAGACAATTTCTTTTTGATGATATTGACCAGGGCCACCATATAACCATAGGTAATAAAAGCACCAGGGGCAAGAATGAAAATAAGGATGGTACTGGCGCTTTCCGAAACAAGCCGGACGTTAAAAATGGAGCCATTCCCAAGGATTTCCCGGATGGAAGCGAGCAGGGTCAGTGCAACCGTAAATCCTGTACCCATCCCAAGTCCATCGAGAATAGCCGGTAAAGGAGTATTTTTCTGGGCGAAAGCTTCTGCCCTTCCCATTATTATACAGTTTACGACAATCAGAGGAATGAAAATACCAAGCGCCTGATACAGATCGGGCAGAAATGCTTTCATTACCAGATCAACAATGGTAACGAAGGTGGCAATAATAACAATGAATGAAGGAATCCGCACCTTATCGGGAATCAGATTCCGCAATAATGAGATCAGCAGGTTCGACGATGTAAGAACAAAGGTCGTGGCCAAACCCATTCCTATTCCGTTAAAGGCAGAGGTAGTTACTGCCAGAGTTGGACAGGTTCCCAGGACCATTACAAAAGTGGGGTTTTCCTTGAGTAATCCGTTCGTGAAATATGAAAGCTTGCTCATTTGTTTTTGGATTTCTGGTTCATCTGCTATTGTTTGGTTGTTTCACCTGTATGTGTTGCAGCTGATACGGAATCGACTTCATAGGACATTAAACTTTTCCGGGTTTTTCCAAAGGCAACCCATGCTTTTGATATCCCGTCACATACCGCCCTGCTTGTAATTGTGGCTGCTGAGATAGCATCTACATCTCCACCGTCTTTTTTCACCTTCAGCTTGAACGTTTCAGGGTTCTTTCCAAGAAACTGATTTCTGAATTTAGGTTCAGTCATTTTGGTTCCTAGACCGGGGGTTTCCTTATGGGTAAACCCGGTCAGATTATTGATGCGACCGTCGGAAGTAAAACCTACCACGAATTTTATCATCCCAGAAAATCCCTTGGTTGTGTATGTTTCAACAGCTATCCCGGCCAGGGTATCCCCTGCATATCCAAGGGAGGCGGTCAGCGTATCCCCTTCACTTACCGGTTCTTTAAGAACAACAAGGGAATCAAAAGGAGGAATGGCTTCGCGTATGGCTTTCTCTTTTTTTACCTGGTCGGTTCTGGCAATAGGATCTTTTGTCTTGAGATAGACAAATGACAAAGCTCCGCTCATTAGCATGGCAATCAGCGTAAGTGCCAGAAACATATTTCTGAGGTTTGATACCGGTTTAGGCATGGTGCACCTCCTCTCCAAAACGCCCGGGTTTAATATAGCGGTTAATTAAAGGAACAAAAGCATTCATAAACAGAATGGCAAAGGATACCCCTTCGGGATAGGCCCCCCAAACCCTGATGACAACGGTAACAATACCTATTCCAATGGCATAAATAATCATGCCCCGCACCGTCATGGGGGAGGTCACATAATCAGTTGCCATATAAATCGCTCCCAGCAGAAGCCCTCCCGTAAGAACATGGAACAGTGGATCGGCATACCGATTGGGATTGATAAGCCACAAGACGGAAGTAAAGACAGCTACCGTAAATACGATGGTAACAGGGATGTGCCAGGTTATAACACGCTTCCAGAGGAGATAAATAAAACCAAGCAAAAGAGCTCCGGCAGCTATCTCTCCGAGCGATCCACCCATATTGCCAATAAAAAGCTGTTGGTAGTCAGGCATTGCCGGAGTATGCAAGAGGTCAATCACACTGGAACCATTCCGTATTCCTTCTTTCAGAATTCCCAGCGGTGTTGCCCCTGTGATGGCATCGGCATATTTTGTGTCGAACCCTTTTGGTAAAGGCCAGGTAGTCATCTGAACCGGAAAGGAAATCAGGAGAAAAACCCTGGCAACCAGCGCCGGATTGAACGGATTGTTTCCCAGGCCTCCGAAACTCATCTTGGCAATCCCGATAGCTACCAAAGCACCCAGGATAATGATCCAGACCGGAAGATTGGCAGGGACATTAAAGGCCAGCAACACACCGGTAACTACAGCAGAACCGTCATCAATGGTGGGCTTAACCTTCATCACAAAGCGCTGGATAATATACTCGAACAGCACGCAGGAAGCTACGGAGACGGCGGTAACCAATATGGCTGCATAGCCGAAAAACCACACAGATACCAGAAAGGCAGGAATCAGGGCAATTACCACATGCATCATCAGCTTGCGTATGCTGTAATCACCCGAAATATGGGGCGATGGGGAGACAATAAGTTTTTGATCCATTTTCTATTTTCTTGAACGAATTATCTTATTAACCTCAGATTTTCCCAATCGGATATAATCAAGCAAGGGTCTGTCAGAAGGACAGATATAACTACAGGAACCACATTCAATGCAATCCATTATTTTTTCATTTTCCATCCGATCAAACATGGCACGTTCGCTCATGGCCATCAGAAGATAAGGTTCCAGTCCCATGGGGCATACCTGAACGCATTTGGAGCAGCGGATGCAAACCTTCATTTCGCGACGCCGGGACTCTTCAAGTGGCATAACCAGGATACCGGAACAGCCTTTCCCTACAGGAATATCCGTTGACGGAAGAGCCTTCCCCATCATCGGACCGCCATAAAGAATTTTTCCCGTATTCTGCGGCAAACCTCCTGCTGCTTCCAACAGCTTCTCAACCGGTGTACCAATCCTTACCAGAAAATTCCCCGGATTTGCCAGCTTCTTTCCCGTAACCGTCACTACCCTTTCAATAAGGGGTTTGTTTTTCTGAACAGCTTCGTAGATGGCATAGGTGGTTCCTACATTCACAACCACTGTTCCAACATCGATGGGCAGTTTTCCTGAAGGTACTTCCCTGCCGGTTATTGCCTTGATCAGTTGTTTCTCTCCCCCCTGCGGATATTTTACCCTGAGGGGAACAACAGCTATTCCAATATGCCGCATGGCCAAGTCGCGGAAAAGTTTAATGGCATCAGGCTTGTTGGCTTCAATACCCACAAAGGCCTGCTTCACTCCTAATAACTTCATGAGGATCTTAATGCCGGTAAAAATCTCCGGACCTTTTTCCAGCATCAGGGCATGATCGCTCGTAAGGAAAGGTTCGCACTCAACCCCGTTGATAATAACCGACTCTGCCTTTCTTCCCCTGGGGATGGTCAGTTTAACATGGGTAGGAAAAGTTGCGCCTCCCAGGCCAACGATGCCTGCCATGGCAATTTTTTTCAGAATTTCCTCGGGCTGAATATTGATATCGGGTTTATGCCCTGGGGAACGGTCAATCTCCTCCATCCATTCATCGCCAGCAGTCTGGATACTGATAGTCATTTTACGGTAACCTCCGGCATCCATCATCAGATCCACCTTGCTGACTGTACCGGAAACCGGGGAATGCACGCCGGCGGAAACAAAACCGTCAGCTTCAGCAATAAGCTGACCTGTTTTCACCTTATCACCCTTCTTTACGATCGGGCGGGCCGGCATTCCCAAATGCTGGATTACAGGTATATGAACCATCTCAGGAACCGGAAGAACCCGGATTTTTTTTCCGGCAGTCAATTTGTTTTCTTCCGGATGAATTCCACCTTTTTTAAATGTTTTCAACACGGCTGGTATAACTTATAATTTACGCAGATTGTTCCTTAATCTCAGTTGTCTCTGCAGCTTTGGGCGGGGGAAAGTTGATTTCGAGAATGGCATTCGTTGGGCATTCAGGAGCACACTTGCGGCAAAGCCTGCATTTATCAGCATTGATGTAGGCAAGGTTATTTTCCATGGTAATAGCGTCGAACGGGCATACTTTCACACATTTCCCGCATGCAATGCAGGATACCTTGCAATTCTTTATACAGATAGCACCTTTTTCCTGATTAACACAGGCAATATAGATTTTGCGATCTTTTTTGTTTTTCTTTCTCAGCTCGATAATTTTTCTGGGACAGGCTTTTACGCATGCGCCACAGGCAGTACATTTATCATCTATCACCACGGGCAAGCCTGTTTCAGGATCCATGTGAATGGCATCGAACTGGCACACATCGACACAGTCGCCATAGCCCAGGCATCCTGTTGGACATCCGCCTTCTCCGGTATATAAAAGATGGGCAACTGCACAACTTTTCACTCCATCATACACATTGGTGCGTGGGCGGTACTCGGGGGTTCCGTTGCAGCGTACAACTGCTACCAGGGGAGCCTGCGCCATTGCTTCTTTGCCCAGTATCCGCGCAACCTCCTTCATAACACTCTCTCCGCCAACAGGGCAATTCAAACCGTCAAGCGACTCGGCCTTCACCAGCGCCTCGGCAAAATTCCGGCAGCCTGCAAAACCACACCCTCCGCAGTTGGCACCGGGCAAGGTGTGCTCAACTTCGTCGATTCTCGGATCTTCATATACCTTAAACTTCTGTGCCACAAAATACAGAATCACTGCAGCAATAGCCGCCAATACACTGAGCGATAAAACCGTATAGAGAATAATACTTCCCATTCCCCAGATTATAATTTTTTAATGTAAAAGGTGAATTTCTTAGCTATGTATTTTCGTAAAAAATACAGAAAAAAATAGTACAGCGTGGTGACTCCTATTGCAAATAATCCGGTTTGCCATTCCCGGCTAAACAGAAGATTACCAACAATCAATCCCGCCATCATGACCAGAAAAGGGATAAAATATCCGTACCATACGGCACGCAAGCCGGAAGACTGTTTCATGAAAACACTAACCTTTTCTCCTATACGATAGGTTCCGGAATTATCGTTTATTTCAACTTCCTTTTCCTTCTGATCGGCGACATGGCAAAGATTTTTTGCTCCGCAGGCAGCACAGGCCGACTGTGCCAGAATCGACACGGTGATGCGGTGACCGTCAATATTACTCACAACACCGGCATGTTCTATTATACCGGAATTATCCATACCTCGCTGCCAAAAAACAAGCCACAAAATTATACAGTAAGTTGAATTTCGTTATGTTTTACAACGTGAAAACGCAAACATTCCTTCTAATTTATTTTTGGTTTAAATAAAAAAATCTCCACAACTTTTAACTGATGCCTCCCCAGTATGCTCTGTTCTTATTCTGTGCCCTGATACCTGCTTTTAATAATTGGTGGCGGGGTTGGTCCAACAGGGGGTCTTCTTTCAAAATTTCAAGGGCAATATCTCTTACATACTGAAGCAATTTTCCGTCCTGTGCCAGGTCGGCAATTTTCAGTTCAAAAGGGATGCCGCTCTGCCGGGTACCCTCCAGATCGCCCGGCCCACGCAGCCTCAGATCCTCTTCGGCAATTTCAAATCCGTTGCTGGTTCGGGTCATAATTTCAATCCGTTTCAGGGCATCTTCCGCAAGGTCATCCCGGGTTACAAGAATGCAGTACGATTGTTCGCTCCCCCGGCCTACCCTGCCACGTAGCTGATGCAATTGTGATAATCCGAACCGCTCGGCACTTTCAATAACCATAACGGAAGCATTCGGCACATCCATTCCCACTTCAATCACGGTGGTTGCAATCAGAATATGGATCTGTCCACGGGCAAAATATTGCATGGTTTCCTCCTTTTCCTCCGATTTCATCCGGCCGTGAATACAGGCTACCGAATACCGGGGTGGCGGAAACGCCCTGACAAAACTTTCATACCCATCCTCAAGATCCTTGTAATCCATCTTTTCCGATTCGCTAATTAAAGGATACACTACAAAGACCTGCCTTCCCTTTTCGATTTCCTTTTTTAGGAAACCAAAAAGCCGCAATCTGGCCGAATCTCTCAGATGAATCGTTTTAACAGGCAGACGTCCCGGCGGAAATTCATCAATTACCGAAATATCCAAATCTCCGTACAGCGTCATAGCCAGAGTTCGGGGTATGGGGGTAGCTGTCATCACCAGAACATGCGGAGGCTGGATATTTTTCTCCCACAACCTGGCACGCTGGGCTACACCAAAACGATGCTGTTCATCAATAATCACCAGCCCGAGATTACTGAACTGCACCGATTCTTCAATGAGAGCATGGGTTCCCACCAGAATATGCAGAGTCCCGTTGCGCAGATTCTGATGAATCCTTTTCCGAACAGCCGGCTTTGTAGAACCGGTAAGAAGCTCGATATTGACAGGCATATCGCCCAGAAATCTGCACAACGTTTTGTAATGCTGGTTTGCCAGGATTTCAGTCGGCGCCATCAGACATGCCTGATAGCCGTTATCTATGGCCAGCAGCATCGACATAAGAGCTACCAGCGTTTTTCCGCTTCCCACATCCCCCTGCAAAAGCCGGTTCATCTGAAATCCCGATCCGAGGTCCTTCCGTATTTCCTTCAAAACCCTTTTCTGTGCACCGGTCAGTTCAAACGGCAGGTGACGATGATAAAAGGTATTGAAAAATTCTCCCACTGAAGAAAAAACAAAACCGTTCTTTCGTTTACTTCGCAGATTTTTCTGTAACAATATATTCAGCTGGATATAAAACAATTCTTCAAATTTGAGGCGGTACCTCGCCCTGGCAAGCTGATCGGCGTTTTCCGGAAAGTGAATCTGAACCAGAGCATCGTATAATGGCATGAGGCGGTATTTTTCAACCAGCCATAATGGCAGTGTTTCAGTAATCTTTCCCGAAGCCAGTCTGATAAGGCTGTTCAGCAGTTTCAGAATGGCACGTGAGGAAAGAAAATTTTCTTTCAGTTTCTCCGTAGTGGAGTAAAATGCCTGTAAAGCAGTATTTACCTGGTTTTCCCTTACAGCAGAATCTTCGATTTCGGGATGGACCAGATTCAGTTTGCCGGCAAACAGGGTCGGCTTTCCAAACAAAACATATTCTTTCCCCGGTTTAATGCTCTGTGTTATCCATTTTAGCCCTCTGAACCATACCACTTCAAGAACTCCGGTACCGTCAGAAAACAATCCGATGAGCCTTCTGCTGTTGCCTTTCCCTGCCATACTGAAATTGACAAAAGTGCCCCGGATCTGAACCATCGGAAAATCAGGACTAATTTCACGAATGGTATAAAAACGTGTCCGGTCAACGTACTTGTAAGGGAAATAATATAACAGATCCCTGAATGTGTATATGTTTAGTTCCCTGTTGAGAAGTTCGGCACGCTTAGGCCCTACTCCTGGCAGAAATTTAATATCTTGGTCCAGAAAATCCTGCATAATTCAGATTAATCCAGAGTCAGCCCTAAAGGTAATGAAAAAGGAAATTTCGGATATGCTCTTTCTCATAAGGCGGTCAATTGATTTTGCCTGCTACCGGCTGGCAACAAATCATTACCACGGACATGGCATTCATTCTCCTTTTTTATTCAGAATGGCAGAGGAAGTATTTACTGACCCTTCCGACAAAAGGGAATTTGAACCTATCGAGGTTTTACACAACGACCTGCTGAAAGATACCACGCCCGTATTGGGTACTGACCCCGGAGCCGGCTCCAGGCGAAAACACAAAGAACGAACGTTGGGCACATTTGTCCGTACTGCTTCCATCACACCGGCTTACGGAAGAATGCTTACCAGGCTTGTACGGTTTGCCAGGCCGGAACGTATCGTTGAATGGGGAACGGGTGCAGGAATTTCAACTTTATACCTGGCTTTGGCCATGCCATCAGTTCCGGTTTTTACGGTTGAAGGAAATCCCTGGCTGGCCGACAGGGCGCGGGCCCACTTTCAGAAATCAGGATATACTAACATCCATCCTGTTACGGGATTGTTTGAAGAAACTTTCCATCGGGTGCTTCCTGAAACCCCGCTTCCCTGTGTGTTTTTTATCGACGGGAACCATACCAGCAATGGAACCATGCATATTATAGAAAGGATCATGAACCACATCCACCCTGAAAGCGTTATAGTCCTGGATGATATACGATGGTCGGAAGAAATGTATATAACCTGGAAAAAACTGATTTCATCGCCGGATATCAGTATCAGCATCGATCTGTTTTCAATGGGCATACTGCTTTTCAGGCCCGGGCTTTGGAAGCAGCATTTCAGGATCAGATTTTGACAGGTTTTTTCTTTTTTTGTCCATATAAACAACTAATTTCGCTTCACTAATCTGAAACCATGAACACACTCATCAGACTGGAAAAAATTGTAAAAAACTATCGCGTAGGGACAATTATCGTCAGAGCATTACGTGAGGTTTCCCTTACCATTAATAAAAATGAATATGTGGCGATTATGGGACCCTCCGGATCAGGGAAATCGACACTAATGAATATTCTTGGTTGTTTGGATACACCTACCAGTGGAACCTATATTCTGAACGGCACGGATGTAAGCAAGCAGCCCGACAGTGAACTGGCAGAAATCAGAAACAAGGAAATCGGCTTTGTGTTTCAAACCTTCAATCTTTTGCCCCGGTATACTGCTCTGGAAAACGTAATGCTTCCTCTGGTCTATGCCGGATTTTCGAAAGAAGAACGCATCAAACGTGCGGAAGAAGTGATGGTAAGCGTCGGCCTTGCCGACCGTATGCACCACCGGCCCAATGAGCTTTCGGGAGGGCAAAGGCAGCGTGTGGCCATTGCCAGGGCACTGGTAAACCACCCTTCCATAATTCTGGCTGATGAACCTACAGGAAACCTTGACTCACGCACTTCTGTTGAGATAATGAGTCTTTTTCACGACATTCATCAAAAAGGGAACACCATCATCCTCGTTACACATGAAGAGGATATTGCCCGCCATGCCCATCGCATTGTGCGGCTCCGCGACGGAAAGGTTGAATCGGACACAGTCAATGAACACCCCGTTGTTGACGAACCGGTTACAGCAGAGAATTCAAATTCAATTGACGCCTCCTGAAATGATCTATACCGAAATCGCATGGGAAAAATCTATACAAAAAAAGGAGATAAGGGATTAACCAGCCTGGCAGGAGGGAAAAAGGTCTGGAAAAACAACACCCGTGTGGAAGTCTACGGAACGATAGATGAGCTGATATCGTGGATAGGTTTCCTTTACGATCAGGTTCCCCAGCCGGCTGACCAGAGTCTGTTGCTAAAGGTTCAGGACCGACTGATGGCCTGTGCATCGCGACTGGCATGCGATGAAAAAGAACTGCTCAACCGGATGCCTCTGCTTGACGATAAGGATATTTTGTTTCTCGAACAGGAGATCGACCGGATGGAATCGTCCCTGGAACCCCTGCAGTCATTTATTCTTCCGGGAGGACATCCTCTTGCGTCAACATGCCATATTGTCCGCAATGTCTGCCGCCGTGCCGAACGAAGGGTTATCGCCCTGGCTCTGGAAGAAAACGAAGAAGTGGAGGAAATTATCATCCGCTACCTGAACCGACTTGCTGACTTTCTTTTTGTTTTTGCACGATATTTGTTATACACTTGCGGTGGAAAAGAAACAATCTGGAAACCTGGCTTGTGATTTATATTAATTTTTTTATATATTCGCAACCTTTTTCAGTAGCCTGAAGTATAATAACGTAAATAACTGGAAGACTATGTACTGGACACTTGAATTGGCATCAAAACTGGAAGATGCTCCCTGGCCGGCAACAAAGGAGGAGCTGATTGATTATGCAATCCGTTCGGGTGCTCCTCTTGAGGTCATTGAGAACCTTCAGGAAATTGAAGACGAAGGCGAAGTTTACGAAAGCATCGAAGATATTTGGCCTGACTACCCAAGCAAGGACGATTTCTTTTTTAACGAGGACGAGTACTGATTCATCATTCAACAGGCCAGCATATTTTTAATTACGTATTAAGAATTTACGAAACAGAACCCGGGGGTTCTGTTTTCTTTTTTCAGGGGATTGAGTAATGATTCCTTCCGAAACCTATGGCTGTTACCAGAAAAAAATATCATCTTTGGTTCTGGGACGGAATTGTTCAAGCCATGAAAATCCCTTCAGTACCAGATCTTCCTGCGGTGCCTGATCAGGAGGATAAAGGGTACCGGAAGGCTTGGTTAGAAGTGTGATGCGCTGTACTTTTCTGTCTTTCAAGTAAATAACCATATCTGTACTTTCGGCCGAATTGACTCCCACAATGGTAGGTCCGTCTTTGGTATAATAAACCGATTGCCCATTCCCGGTAACATCAATCCGGTACAACTTCCCGTTTTCATCAATGTGGCCTATCATATTCTTCCCCCTGATCTGATTAAATTTTGACGAATCTTCCCGGGAAGCAATAAAGGCAGTTTGATAAAGATCAATGCGGTAGGGACGGTTTTCCCTTGTTCTGATTTCGACAAAGCTGGCGGTGAGTTGGTTTTCATCACTCCACAGAACCGGTGCACCATACATACGGAATGTGCTGTCAGAGGTAGAATAGGTCAACGAATCACATTTTGCCTGCATATCGCTTTTATAAATTTTCACCTTATAATAGGCAAAAAGCATTTTGGTCTGTGCCACTGTATCTTCCACAGAACGAAGGGTATCGGCATGGACAAACATGGAATCCTGCCCGGATATCTGGATAAAAAGAGCGCTGTCGGTAAGCAGGGCATTCTGGGGTCGCTCGGTATATTCTCCATACTGCCCTTTCAGCATAACTTTCTGAACCGAGTCATATACTGTCACATTGGCAAGAGCTTTTCCGAATCCTATCCTACGGTCGTAGTACAGGCTGTCTCCTGTAATCCATTGTTTACCCGAACTCAGAAAGGCATTTTTATTAAACTGGGCCTTATCGAACTGCGTATCGTACCATCCGTTCTCACAATATATGGTATTGCTGTCGGAGGCAATTTTGGTCGGTCCATGGAAATAGGCAATGCGGCTTACCGTATTGTACCGCATTGTATCGGAACGAATGGTATAATCCGGATTGGTAATCAGCACGTCCCGGCTAAAATGAAAATTTTTTGAACGGGTAAAATAATATCCTCTTTCACTTTCCAGAACATTATCTTTATTGGTAATTTTTCCCTTGCCGGTATAAAAGCCCACACTGTTTTTCAGATCAAAATCGAGCGAATTGGTAGTAAGGACAGTCTGGTTATCGATAAGTCGCACATTATTTCGCATACGGGCCATACGGGTATTTCCTTCATAACGCAGTAAATCTCCATATAGATTCAGGGTATCAGACTGTCGGATGTGGATATGTCCGAAGGCATCCAGGCTGTTGGTTGAGGCATAGAACCATGCACTGTCGCAGTTCATGGTTACCTCCTGATGTTTAAAAACTACATTTCCGAGAAGGCGCTGGGTATTTGGGTCAATCGCTTTGTTAAATTCAATTGATTCAGCATGCAGAATCTCTATCTGCCTGGTTTGCTGCGCCATAACCACACCAGATCCTGGCAGAAAAACCGGTCCTGTCAGCAGAAAAAGAAGAACAAACGACCGGATATGCATAAAAGACAGGGTTAAACACCGCTTTTTATCCATCCGCTGTAATGAAACTGACACTGCTTTAATGGTCCGAAGAGCTGGATAAATGTATTCTTCTGTTTTTCCCTTATCCAATCTTCCAGAATTTTATTTTTTTTCTGGGATAGCGCGGCATTCTGCAGCATTACATAATCCAGATCAAGATTTGCCTTATGTTCCTCAACTTTTTTCTTCAACCGGATTATTTTCAATACAGTTTTTTGTTTATCGTTCTTGGTAACAATAGGATCTGAAATTTCTCCGGGTTTGAGTTTTTCCAGCCATATTCTTTCTTCAGGTGTAAATTCCTCAATGGTCAGCAGGGAACTCCCCGTTTGCTTGTTAAAAACAAGTCCTCCGTTTAAAGCTGTAGTTTCATCCATGGTATAGCGGAAAACAGCTCCTTCAAATGAGATAGAATCATTTCTGATGTAGCGGGCCAGGGTATCCAGTTTTCCCCTGGCTTTTTCAATGGCATCGGGGGGAATTTTGGGTTTCATCAGAATATGCCGTGTGTTCACCCTGTCGCCTTTTCGTTCAATCATTTGAATGATATGAAATCCAAACTCTGATTCCACGATACTGGAAACCCCGTTTTCCTTCAGGCTGAAGGCAGCTTTGGCATATTCCGGATCCAGTTCACTTTTTGCCATAAAGCCAATCTCTCCTCCCCGCATAGCCGACTCCTTATCCTCTGAATACAGCACAGCCAGAGTGGCAAAACTTTCCCCGTTCAATATCCGTTTGCGTAAACTGAGCAACCGGTCTTTCACATCCAGTATCAGCTCCTCGGGGATTTGCGGATAAATAACTATCTGCTGAACTTCATATTGTACCGGTATAACCGGCAGACTGTCCTTGGGCAGGCTACGGTAAAATTCCTTTACTTCTGAAGGAGTAATTTTCACAGAGCCTGTTATTTTATCCTTCATTTTCTCGGTCAGCTGTTTTTCCCGTATCAACTCTCGGAAGTCATCCTTGATTTCAAGAATGGATTTCCCGAAATATTCTTCGAGAGCCTGCTCGGAACCAACAATGCTGACAAAATAATTCATACGCTGATCCAGTTCAATCTGCACGTTGTTGTCGGTAACCTCAATACTGTCAGCTTTAGCCTGTGCCACAAGAAGTTTTTGCTCAAGAAGGCTTTCGAAAATCTGACACTTCGCATCCGGCCCGGGAACCATACCCTGGGCTCTCATCTGCAGATACTGGCCTTCAATATCCGACTGAAGAATAATCTCATCTCCCACCACTGCAATTAACCTGTCAAGCACATATGTCTGTGCTTCGGACGCAAAAGGCAAAAGAAACCATAAACCAATAAACACCGACCGCCTGAATAATCGTCTCATTATGTATCCTTATTTTTCAAATATTTTCACTTTCGCTTTATCGTATGCCTGATAATATATATTGTTTTCGAGGTCTCTTACAAATTCAAGTTTTCTCCTGTTCAGCAAAATGGCTCTGATATCATCCTTCACAAGATCGAGAGGACATACTGCCCCCGGCAAGAGATAATCCCGCACACCGATCATATAAATGTTTGTTGAGTCACTGAATTCATAGAACTTATAGGCTCTCAGAAACTGTTCCGGGTTGAGTTTAAGTCCGGGTGCCAGCAACAAAAGGTTTTG
This sequence comes from Bacteroidota bacterium, assembly GCA_029571215.1. Lineage (GTDB taxonomy): Bacteria > Bacteroidota > Bacteroidia > Bacteroidales > JAAYUG01 > JAAYUG01. The sequence goes on along the minus strand of JAKPTE010000009.1, from coordinate 103,121 downwards.
AAAATAGGTCCATTTGTCATTAAAATAATCATACTTCTTTGCGTATTGAAAAGAGTAGCTTTCGAGGTTTTTGATATTATCTTCATTGGGCGAACGGGTCCATTCACGAACTTTTTGAAGATTAGGGGCATCCAGGGGAAGCATAAGAAAAATGCCTCTGAAAGCAGGCTGATTGAGCACAAAACTTCCGCTATGCTCATTATAGTATTTTTCAATTTCTTCATCCGAAATTACTGTATCCATCTGCTGTCTCAACAGCATTTCCTGGTATTTGTAGATAAGCAGGGATGCTCTGTATTCTTCCATCTGGTCCGTCACATCTTTCTGTTCATAAGTAAGGTTTTGCTCGGCCTTTTCAAGAAGCAGTTGCCGGCGTATCCATTTATCAATATAAGATTTCCGGATACGGATACTATCCTGGGCGGAAATACTGGGACCGCTTAAGGCTGGTAGTTGCGATTCATAAAGGTATTTGTTCCCAACCATCGCAACGGGTCTGCCTGGATTTTTTTTATTCCGTGAACATCCGGCAAGAACTATCAATAGAAGAAACAGGAGGGAAATATATTTCCCCGCAGGCCAAATCCTCACATAAATTTGAACTGGCATTCCGGGGAATTTTTTTTTCGAACGAACCATACTCCTTACCGGTTTTGAAATACTAACACAACAGCTATTTTACCCGACTTAATACATCTTCGTTTATTTCGACCTTGTATTTTGATCGTAGTTCCTCAATCCAGCGTTTTTCCAGTTCATCCTGGTAATCGGCAATAACCAGGCCACGGGCTTCCTGCAATGTTTTTTGTGATATTGGAATGATTTTCTTTTTCACAACAAAAACTACTTTCCCATTGTCCGGAATAAGACCAGAGATTCCAACTGACCATCCGGCCTTTTCCACCAAGGGATTATCCCCTTTCTCAACTTTAAGTTCTTCAATTTTAATGCAGGAACGGGTAGTATCTTCCGGACAAACTTTTGCAGCAAGCCACTCAGCAGAAAGCTTTTTCTTTTCCCGTTGCGGTGCCAGCTTAAGGGCCTTCAGAGCCGTTGCACTGTCTTTGCAGGTATAAACTGCCACATCAAGCCGTTCACCCCACATGTATTTCTTACTATTCTTTTTGTAGAAAGCTTCCAGGCCTGCCGTATCAGAAGCGGCCTTAGACCAGACCAGTTTGTCGGTCAGATCAAACAGCAAAATACCGTCGTGATATTCCTGCATCAGGTAACGAAATTCAGGATATTTCTCTTCAAGATGATTCTTCTGATACTGCTGCAGCATATTGTCGACAAAGTCCTTATAAAGGCTTGTTACAAAATAATAAGGGTTATAGCGTTTACGGGATTGTCCTTTTTCCAGAATAAAACGGGCAAAATCCTGCTGGGTATAGTGTGTATCTCCTATGGTAAACAGGTCGCTGTGCATGCCGGAAAAATGATCCATTACCCACTTTTCCTTGTTTTTCAGGAAGCTGGTATCAATAACCTGATAGAATATTTTCAGGGCTTCGGGATACTCAGTAAAACCGTATTCCGCCTTAAGCTTTCTGTTGGTTGCATCCTGCACAACGGAAGTCAATCCCATCTGGCTGATCTGGTTTTTGATTCTGCCGCGCATCTCCTCATAAGGTGCCAATGTTTGTTTTTCCAAGAGTTTAATAAGATGGTAGCCAAAAGGAGTTTTTAAGGGTTTGCTTATTTCACCCGGATTTTTCAGGGCGAAAGCGGCTTCCTGGAATTCAGGAACCATACGTCCTGCTGCAAACCATGGAAGGACACCTCCCTGTAAAGCGGAATATTTATCGTCGGAATATTTGGAAGCCATTTCGGCAAAATCTTTTCCGGCCATCAGGCTATCGTAAATGGCCGTAATTTCCTTTTCAGCCCTTACAAAGGCCGTATCGCTGCTGCCACGGGGAACGGCTTTCATAATGTGAGCCACATGAATCTCTCCTCTTGAAGGGCGGCGTTCATAAAGCTTTATAAGATGATACCCTGCTGAGCTGCGCAAGGGCGCAGAAATCTGTCCGGGTTGAAGATTATAAGCTGCATTTTCAAATGGATAGATCATGGAAAGAGCAGTAAAAAATCCAAGGTTACCGCCGTTTGAGGCTGTGGATGGATCTTCCGACAGCTCACGCGCCACTTTCTCGAACGGTTCTCCTTTCTTTAATCTTCGGCTGGCTTCGGCCAGCTTATTCCACGCCTTGAGGGTGTCTTGCGGCGCCGCATCAATTGGGCACCGTACAAAAATATGCGCTGCCCTGACTTCCCATTTCAAACGCTCATATTCCTGCCGGGCAAATTCCTCTTCTGTCAGGGTATCTTTCATGTACGACTTGGCAAGCTGATCACGGTATCCCTGAAGCTCCTGCCGGAACGATGCCAGGGTATCCATGCCCCGTTGCTCTGCCTCCATCACTTTCAACCTGAAATTTACGAAGAGTGTGAGATATTCGCGTACCTGTGATGGATCGGAAGCGTTCTCCTGTGTGTTATTTTTATGATAAATTCTTTCAAATTCAGATTTTGTAATAGGTTTACCGTTTATCCGCATCAGGATTTCTTCCTGACCCTGTGCAAGAAATGGTAACAAAAAAAACACCATTACGAACTGACAGAATTTTTCCATAAAAAATGCTTTGAGGAATTAACGCTATGAAACAAACATTTAGTATTCACGACTGTAATTGGGTGATTCCCTGGTGATGGAAACATCATGCGGATGGCTTTCGATTATTCCTGAGGAAGTAATCCGGATAAAACGGGCGCTGTGGAGTTCAGTAATGTTTCTGGTACCACAATATCCCATTCCGGCCCTCAGTCCGCCAATCAGCTGATAGATTACCTCCGAAAGAGTACCTTTATAGGGAACACGTGCTTCAATTCCTTCAGGAACCAGTTTTTTAATATCATCCTCCACATCCTGGAAGTACCTGTCTTTTGAACCTTTCTGCATGGCTTCGATCGATCCCATGCCCCGGTAAGATTTATACTTCCGTCCGTTATAAATAATGGTATCACCGGGAGACTCTTCCGTTCCGGCGAAAAGGTTTCCTGCCATAACCGTGTCAGCACCTGCAGCAAGGGCTTTGACAATATCCCCCGAATAGCGTATTCCGCCATCGGCAATAATGGGAATTCCCGAACCTTTGAGGGCTTTGTGAACCTCATAAATGGCCGAGAGCTGGGGAATGCCTACACCAGCAATAATTCGTGTAGTACAAATGGAACCCGGACCTATTCCAACCTTCACTGCATCAGCCCCTGCGTCCAGAAGAGCTTTTGCCGCCTCTGCTGTTCCGATATTGCCGGCAACAACTTCGAGTGAAGGCCAGGTTTTCTTGATGAGCCGCAGCATGTCAATAACCCCTCTGCTATGGCCGTGTGCTGTATCAATCACTACGGCATCAACATCAGCATTTTTCAATGCTTCAACCCGTTCAGGTGTGTCAGATGCAATTCCCACTGCAGCTGCAACCCGAAGCCTTCCCTTGCCATCCTTGCATGCATTGGGTCTGTCTTTCGATTTAGTAATATCCTTATAGGTAATTAATCCGATGAGTTTCCCCTTCTCATCAACGATGGGAAGTTTTTCAATCTTGTGCCTCTGCAGAATCTGCGCTGCCTTTTCCAGATTTGTTTCCTGGTTGGTGGTAATAATATTGGAACGGGTCATTACTTCTCCCACCGGCCGCCTGGGATTGGTCTCAAAACGCAAATCCCTGTTGGTAATAATTCCAATAAGAATATCCTCATTGTTAACTACAGGAATACCTCCGATCTTGAACTCCTGCATTAGATTGAGCGCTTCCGAAACCGTATTCTCAGGATGAATGGTAATGGGATCAAAAATCATCACATTTTCGGCACGCTTTACCTTGCGCACCTGCATTGCCTGATCTTCAATGCTCATGTTTTTGTGAATCACCCCTATTCCTCCTTCTCTTGCAATGGCTATAGCCAGCTTCTCTTCGGTAACCGTATCCATGGCAGCCGATATAATAGGGGTATTCAGTGGAATATTTCTGCTGAACCTGGAAGATATATCAACTTCGCGCGGCATAACTTCCGAATACGCAGGAATCAGGAGTACATCATCGAAGGTAAGACCTTCATCAGCAACTTTATCTCTGAGAAATGACATCGCTAAATATTTGTTAAATTCGAGTGTGCCAAATTACAAAAAAAAGTATCAATGAATTGAATGAACTTTTGATAATAAAATAAGGAAGGATAAGTTATCAGGTTACCCGATGGAACAATACCGGAACATACTGTTGAAATACTGGGGTTATTCGACTTTCCGGCCCATGCAGGAAGAAATCATCCGGTCCATTGCCGGTGGACATGATACACTGGGCCTGATGCCAACCGGTGGGGGAAAATCAGTTACATTCCAGGTGCCCGCCCTATCACGGGAAGGAATATGCATCGTTGTAACCCCTCTCATTGCTCTGATGCGCGACCAGGTAGAACAACTGAAACAAAAAGGAATCAAAGCACTGGCTGTTTATTCCGGAATGACCCGCCGGGAAATCGACATTGCCCTGGATAATGCCGTTTACGGTGATTTCAAGTTTCTTTACTGTTCACCTGAAAGGTTGGGTACTGACATTTTCAGGGCCCGCGTTGATAAAATGCCGGTCAGTTTTATAGTGGTTGATGAAGCCCATTGTATCAGCCAGTGGGGTTATGATTTCAGGCCATCCTACCTGCGGATTGCCGAACTGCGCGACATTCTGCCCGACGTCCCTGTTCTGGCCCTTACAGCGACTGCAACTCTTAAAGTGGCGGAGGATATTATGGAAAGACTCCGATTTCGTGAAAAGAATATCCTCCGAATGAGCTTTGAACGAAAAAACCTGGTTTACCTGGTTCGCCAGGTCGAAAACAAACAGGAATACCTGCTGCGAATAGCAAAAAATATTCCGGGTTCGGGAATTGTTTATGTAAGAAACCGTAAGCGTACGCGCGAAGTTGCAGACTATCTGGTTCATCAGGGAATCTCATCCGACTATTACCACGCGGGACTTTCCAATCAGCTTCGAACCGAAAAAGAGATGCTATGGAAACAGGGCAAAATACGCATCATCGTGGCTACCAATGCATTCGGGATGGGAATTGACAAACCGGATGTGCGCTTCGTGATTCATTTTGATCTGCCCGACAGCCCTGAGGCGTATTTTCAGGAGGCAGGCAGAGCCGGACGCGACGGCAAAAAAGCCTGGGCTGTTTTATTGTTTCACTCTTCTGACAAAGCCAATGCAACCAAACGAATTCCGGTTAACTTCCCTGAACTGGAAACCATCAGGAGAGTATATACAGCATTAGGAAATTACTTCCAGGTTCCGATTGGAGGTGCAAAGGGACAGGCGTTTGATTTTGACTTGTTCGATTTTTGCAGAAGATACGCATTGCAAAGCCTTGTGGCTTACAACGCCCTGAAAGTTCTCGAACAGGAAGGATATATCGAACTTACCGATGACCTCAACATGCCTTCCCAACTGCATTTTCTGGTAGAACGGGATGATCTGTATAAATTCCAGGTGGCCAATGAAGCATTCGACAGTTTTATCAAACTTATCCTTCGCTCCTATAGCGGCCTTTTTACCCAGTATGTTGCTATTGATGAAAACCTGCTGGCCAGCCGTTCCAGGATGACCAGAGAAGATGTGTACCAATACCTTCTCAAACTTCAGCAGCAGAAAATTCTGCACTATATTCCGCGACGCACCAACCCTGTCATTGTATTTACTGAAGAGCGGCTGGAAGATAAGGCTCTCTTTATTTCAACCAGTAACTATGAAGCACGGAAAACAAGGTATATTGAAAGGCTTGATGCCATGATGGCCTATGCCGAAGGAAAAACTACCTGCCGCAGTGTCTTTTTGCTAAACTACTTTGGTGAAAAGGACACGGAGCGATGCGGACAATGCGATGTATGCGAACGAAGAAATGCCATTGGCCTGAGCAATTATGAATTTAACAGTATTTCACAGGCTATAAAAGAAAAACTGGTACAAACCCCCTTGACCCTGAAAGACCTTGTTGATGAAACGGCTCACCTGTTTGCGGAAGATAAAGTTGTATCCGTTGTCCAATGGCTGACCGATCAGCACGATCTTGCCTATGATGAGAAAGGACTGCTTCATTGGCAAGGAAAGTAAAAAATAATGCTCTTACGATTGACTTTGAAGGAGAGCCTGGTAAAAAGCCCGGATATTTGCCAGTGGTGCTTGAGGTGGCACATCGCAACCCGATGAAAGGATGAAGTTTTTGTTTTTGCCGACTTTTTCCAGTAGTTTCAGCGTCCTTTCCAACATTTCCTCCGGTGTGGCCATGCAAAAGTCAGTAACCGGATCCAGGTTTCCCAATACCAGAATATGATCAGGAACTTCGCTGATTGCTTTCTGCAGATCAATGGCATTGCCAAAATGCAGTGCCCCGGCTCCTGTTTCCACCATGCTGGCTGTACAATGGCCTGCATTTCCACAGTTGTGCAAAATAAAGAGAAAATTCTCATCCTGAACCGATCGGACAATTCTTCTGATAAAGGAAGAAGAAAAGGCATCACACTGATCAGCCGATAGTAAACCTGCTGCCGGTTCAGCCATTATAATGCCATGAACTCCTGTTTCTTTGACTGCCTCTGCGTACCGGATAAGGAAAAATGTACATTTTTCCAGCAATAAAAAAACCATATCCGGATTGAGAAACATTTCTGTCATTATCTCCGTCATACCCATCAACCTTCCGGCAAGGGAAAACGGACCTATGCAGCCGCCCAAAACCGGCCTGTCGATGATATGTTCCGCCGCCAGTTGCATAGCCTTCAGATATTCCGGTATCCTGCCATTGAGAAGAGACGGAATTTTCAAAGCCTGTATATCTTCTTCCTTGCTGATAACAGGTAGAGCCACAGAGGGAATTTCATTCTCTTCCATCCTGACCTGGCAGCCAAAGGCTTCTGCTTCCACCGTCAGATCCATTATCGTGGTTGCAGCAGCTGAAGGAAATTCTTCCTGCAGGCGCTTAATAGCGCAGTAATGGATATAGCCATCGGTAACAGCTTCCGATACCTTCCTGCCAATCAGTTGTATTCCCGGATGCGTGAGTATGGGGATAGCTTTCCTGACCGGAGAACTCATCACCTGATCTGCCCACTGTTGCATGTTGATTTTCATCCCTTGGTAAATTCTGCATTAAAACAGAAAACCTGAAGTCTTTTCCGTCTATTTACATCTCGAATTCTGCACACGAACTTCAAAAATAGAAAAAAGATCGTGCTAACAACCTTCTATTTATCAATAATTTAATTAATTTTACCGCAAACCTTTGCGGTAAGGTTTGCGGTATTGGTTTTATGTTATATAACATGCTTTTATGAGTAAAAGAACATCCCTCAAGGACATTGCCAAAGAACTGAATATTTCCGTTTCAACTGTATCAAGAGCGTTACGCAATGTAGGAGAAGTCAGTGAAGAGACCAGGCGAAAAGTTAAAGAACTGGCTGAATCATGGAAATATAAACCCGACCCTCTGGCTCTTGGCCTCCTGAAAAATAAGACAGGTTATATAGGTGTAATCCTGCCTGATCCGGTAAACCATTATTTTTCAACTGTGTTACACGGTATGAACATTGTAGCACAGGAGAACGGGTATCATTTACTGATCAGCTATTCCTATGACCAGTCTGTTAACGAGCAGAAAGCAATTGATGATTTTGTCTGGGCAAGGGCTGAAGGTTTGATGATATGCCCTGCTATTGACACCATTGACATCAGGAAGTATCAGCAAATTGGGGGAAACGGTATTCCCCTTGTTTTTGTGGAAAGAGACATACCCGAAATGGATGTTCCGGCTGTCATAACCGACAATTATAAATCCATGCAATCCCTGATGGAATTTTTGATTGGGTGCGGGTATCGGAGGATTGCTCTGATCACCAATCTGGAGTATTACTCCGTGGGAAGGATTTGTTATCAGGCCTACACTGACGTACTGAAAAAAAAACGGATTGCCTTGCGCAAAGAGTTGATTATCCATGGTAACATGTCCATATCAACATCTGTAGAGGCAGCCCGTCATCTTCTGCAACTCACACCAATCCCTGATGCAGTGGTTGTAACCGATGACTGCTCGGCCATGGCTGTAATGAAAGTCTTTCAGGAAGAAGGGCTGTCTGTCCCGGATGATATTGCTGTGACAGGTTTCAACGATGAACCGTTTACCTCCTATATTTCGCCGCCGCTCACAACGGTCAGCCGGCCGGGTTATCTGATGGGGATGAAAGCAATGGAACTCCTCATTGAAACAATAAAGAAAAGCAAATCGACTACTGACTGCGAAAAAATCATCCTTGAATCCGATCTTGTTATCAGAAATTCGACCATCCGCTCTCCTGAAAGATGGACGAGATGAAGGTCGAAATTTGTACAGGAATCCATATCTTTCTTTTATTAACCTGTTTTATAACAAAATTATTACTTTTGCCTGTTGATTTTCAGGTAAGTGATGAAGCATCCGATCAGCCGGTACAAAGCGTTGAAAAATCAGGTCGTTGAGCTCATTCAGGATGGATTGTCGCCGGAGCGCATCGCTCTGGCCATCACGCTGGCATGTTGTTTTGCCCTTATTCCCCTTCCTTTTACCAATACTCTCCTTTTGTTTGTGCTCGCAGTCATTCTGCGATTGAATCATGTTATGGTGCAAACCATCAATTACCTCCTCTTTCCCTTCCAGATACTTCTGTACCTGCCCTTTTATAAACTCGGTACCCTCATCACCGGAATCCATAGTTCGGGCAATGGCGTAAATTTCATACAGATTTCTTCTTTAAAAGATTTCGCCGCATTGGGAGGAGAGTTTTTCCTGGCGGCGCTTATTGCCTGGGCTGTGATTATGATCGTCCTGGGACCATTGATGTACCTGGCTATCATAAAGTTGTTACACCCATCACAGCAGCGCTTTGCACGGTTTCAGCATCTGTATCTTGCTGCCGGCAGAAAAATGCGTATTGCCTTATCAGGAATTTTAAGGAATTTCAGGGAAGACGACTGACTATTCTAACCCCGTTGGTATCCCTTCCCGGTATAGTTTCTCACGAAAAAGCTATATCAATTTAGCTTGCCGGTATATAGTGACAAGTTTTTCCTTTTCTTTCTCCCAGCAAAGTTCAATGGCCGCCCTTTCCAGATTGGCTTTCCATTCACTCCTTAATGTTTCATCATACAGCATCTGCCGGAGGAGCGAAGCAAGGTATTCAGGGTCCTGTGATTCCGCTGTAAGGCCAATTCGGTATGTATCAACAATTTCTTTCATAGCCGGAAATGCAGATACCAGCACCGGTATGCGCGCCTGAATGTAATCGAAGAGTTTATTCGGCAGGGCATAGTAATAATTTTCTCCCATATTTTCCTCAAGCGATACTCCCACATCAGCCAGAATGGTTTGCCGGTACAATTCGTCAGGTAAAAGTCTTCCGGCAAAATGTACCTGCCTGTCAAGACCTTCATCATGAACAAGTTGTTCAATTGCCCGGCGCTGGTAACCTTCTCCGGCAATAATAAAATGAACTTCGGGAAGAAACTGAAGTGCCTTTATCACATTTTCAATGCCTCGCCCGACATTGATGCTTCCCTGATATATAATTGTGGGATACGTTACTTCCTTTGTAACTTTCACCGTTGGTCTGTACCAGGGCAGATTGCGGATAACCTCCATACGCACTCCGTATTGCTGAAAATACAGTTCAGATATGTACTGGTTTACAGTGGAACAAAAACGGATCCGGGGAAGGAACCTGCGCTCAAGAAACTTCCAGACATTTCGCACAAAAGGCCTTCCCATCAGCTCCGGCAGTCCGGTAAAATACTCATGGCTATCATATATCAATGGAATATGTTTTATCCGGCATGCCAGATAACACGCCGTGAGGGTATCAAGATCGTTGGCTGTTACAGCATGGAAACGATGAAAGAGTAAGTAGAAAAACAGCCGAATGTTGAAAACTGCATAGAAAAGAACCTTCTTTTGAAAGATTGGATTCAGATGTACAACATGAAACGGAAGTCTCACATGCGGAATATCTTTGTGCCAGCGACCAATTAGCGTAACCTGCAACCCATTTTCCGAAAGGGTATGCGCTACCCTTTGCAACCTCTGGTCTGTAACAACATCATTTGTTACAGTCAGTGCAATAGATTTATTGTGAAATTTCCTGGCTGACATATATCAGTATAACGAAGGGCAAGATACTATAATTATCAAATCCCTTTACAACCCCATGTGACGCAAATCTGGAAATATTAATGTGGGGTATTTTGTCATTTGTGAATCTATGACCATCGGTGGTTTAAAATATATAAACCAAAGATTTACCCAGATCAGCACGGAGTAAGATTTGAAATACACAGAAGAATCATAAAAATTCAAAAACATTTGTATCTATCCATAATTATATCCGATCACCATCGGTACCCTCTGCCCCGCAAATCATGAGGAGATTTCAGCGAAAAAAACGCCCTGACAAAAGTTTCGTTCAAATAGAAACTATCTTTGCAGGAAACCGGAACTATGATACAACTGGCAGAGAATGTTTCCCTCCGAAATCTGAATACTTTCGGAATTGAAGCTCTGGCGAGATATTATTATTTCTGCACCGACCCGGAGCAGATCCCCGAAATCATTGCCGAATGGTCTCAGGAAGAACCCTTGCTGATAATGGGAGGTGGAAGCAACCTGTTGTTCACCCGAAATTATGAAGGTCTGGTACTCCGTATTGGATTTTCCGGAATAAAAATAGTGCATAATAACAAGGATTATGTAATTGTTGAAGTTGCCGCCGGTGAAAATTGGGACGACTTTGTAGCCTGGACTGTTGAAAGAAACTTAGGCGGAGTGGAAAATCTTTCTCTTATTCCGGGAACTGCAGGTGCCAGCCCCGTGCAAAATATCGGAGCTTACGGATCCGAGGCCGCTAACTGTATTGAATCAGTCAGTTTCTATTCAATCGGCGAGAAAACCACAAAAACTCTTCCTGCACAGGACTGTGGTTTTGGATACCGCACGAGTATTTTCAAACATAAGTTAGCCGGAGATGCTGTCATTCTTTCGGTAAGATTTCGCCTTAGTCTCCGCCCGGTTTTGAATATCGAATACAAAGGGCTGAAAGAAGAATTGCAGAAATACCCTGAACCAGGTATACGTGCCGTACGCGAAGCAGTGATTGCCATACGCCGCCGGAAACTGCCCGATCCCGCACAAGTGGGTAATGCAGGCAGTTTTTTTAAAAACCCGGTTATAGCCAGGGAGGATTTTACCGCATTGAAACTTACATTTCCCGACATACCATCGTTCCCGGCAGGCGATGGGTTTGTCAAACTACCTGCCGCCTGGCTTATTGAAAAATGCGGGTGGAAAGGTTACAGAAAAGGGGATGCCGGAGTTCATCCTCATCAGCCTCTGGTACTTGTAAATTACGGGAAAGCAACCGGTACGGAAATATATGAACTGGCCGGCGCTATTCAAACATCAGTATATCAGACATTTGGAATAAAACTTGAACCGGAAGTGCGCATCATATGACCGATCAGGGCACTACTGAAGAAGAAAATGATAGGTGATGGTTCCTTTCTGGGTGGCAGGTGCATCGGGCTTCCTGTTGAATTTTGCTTTCAAGGCTGCGTTTCTTGCAGCCTGCAAGAGATTTTCATTCAGAGTTGTGGATCCTTTTACTCCGGGCGTAGCGGCAATGACGTTACCTTCGCGGTCAACAAGAATCTCTACCACCACCGTCCCTTCCACCTGATATTTATATTCCGGAGTTGGAAGAGAAAGATAGTTGCGACCGCTCAGTGAAAACTGGATTCCACCTGTACCCGTGCCACTACCCTGGCCATGAGCCGTTGCATCCGTACTTCCCTCGGGAACGCCCTGATTTCCCTTATACAAACCTTCTCCTTCGCTCGCAGATGGCTCCCCTGTTGTTTTCCTGCCTGTATACAGAGCTCTTGGATTCACTTTAGGCTCTTCCTTCACGGGTTCCTTCACTTCCTGTTTTACCTGTGGTTTGGTTTCTGTTTTTTTCTGTACCGGCTTTTTGGTTTCCTGTTTCTTTTCAATAACCGGAGCTTCTTCAAAATCCTGAGTAAGAACTCCTTCTTTCTTTTCCGCCGGCTGTGTTTTTTCTACAGGGGCAGGTGCAACATTCTGAAGAGGCTCAACTGTACCTGTACCCTGCAGATCGGTACCGAAATTGATAAGTATTCCCTGTTCCTCAGGAAGGGGAAGTGGCGTACGAAGTCCGAAAAACATAAGAAAAATGATGGCGATTGCATGGGCAATCACTGTGCCGACTAGGCCTCTCTTATGTTCAAAAATATCGATCATCGTTCTTCCGGCGCTGTTGCAAGAATTAATCGGTACCGGTTTCGCTGGGCTATATTCATTACACGGACAACCTGCTCCATGGGTACACTGCGGTCAACATGCAGTGAAATGGTGGGATCCTGTGTTCCCGATAGTTTGGCTTTAAGAAGAGGTTCCAGCTGCTCAAAATCGACCCGTGTTGTTTCATAATAAAACTGAAGGTCTCGGGTAATACTGACCGTTGTCACCGGTTTTGCCTGAACCTGGCTATTGCTCTGGGGAAGAAGCAGTTTTAGGGCATTGGGCGAAATCATGGTCGAAGAGATCAGAAAGAAAATGAGCAGCAGAAATACCATATCCGACATGGATGCCATGCTGAATTCTATGCTTCTTTTGCTGCGAGATTTAATGGACATAGACGGGTTATTTCACAGGTTCATTCAACAGATCCATAAATTCAACAGAAGTAGCCTCCAGATTGTTTACCACCTTTTCAACGTTGGCTACCAGTATATTATATCCAAAGTAAGCAATAATTCCTACTGCCAGACCGGCCAGGGTTGTTACCATGGCCTCGTAGATACCGCTTGAAAGCAAGGTGATATCAATATTGTTCCCGGCCATTGACATATCATAGAAGGCCCTGATCATCCCGCTGACAGTACCGAGAAACCCGAGCATAGGTGAACCACCGGCAACAATAGCCAGAGTAGGCAAGCCCTTTTCCAGGTTATATATTTCGAGCTGACCAACGTTCTCAATTGCGGTATTTACATCACTCAACGGACGGCCAATCCGGAGCAGACCTTTCTCAATCATCCTTGCAACCGGATTCGGCATCGACTGGCAAAGGGCGACAGCTGCTTCAATTTTTCCATCATGGATATAGTCTTTAATCCGGTTCATAAAGTTCTGATCCACTTTTGCAGCCGCCCGAATGGCAAAGTATCGTTCCACAAATATGTAAATCCCTATAACCGAAAGGATAGCGATAGGTATCATTACCGGACCACCTTTCAGCATAAGATCCCAGTATGACAGGCTTATCTCTTTGGCACCGTGGGCATAAGCTGAATCAGCAGCAGCACGGGTACTGATCTGCATTAGCAGGTTCATGGCAATTATTTCATGCATCATGTTCTATGGGCTTTAATCAACTGTAACGTTTTTCAATATAAGTTATTGCACGTTGTCGGGCAAAGATACTTCTTCTTCCTTTTTTCCCGTCAATTTTCTCAGGTACCTTTTCAACAATTCGCCAAAAGAATTGAACTCTTCGCTGTACGAAATACCAATCCCCTGCGTATACGGGGCATAATCATACAATATTCTGTTGTTGGCCCGGTTAAATGCTTTCAGCTTTAATGTTCCCGATTCATTCAATTTAATATCGACAACGAAATCGCCTGCTATATTGGAGGTATTGGTAGCATTATTGGCCACCATTTCGTTTCCTCCAACATCAAGGTTTCCGTTGATGGTAATCCGGTCATTCAATAACTGGGTTGACAATGCCACTTCAACCTGCTGGGTAGTGATCTCATCCCCCGGGCGGTAGTTGACGCCTATATCTACATCCCTGCTGAGCTGCGAAAGCCAATTGCTGAGCTGGTTCGACAGCAGTTCACTTCCGGTAACCCCTACACTGGCCGATCCAAGTCCGGTGGGAGAACTTAATCCCATCCCACCTGCCGAACGTTCAGCACTGGGCATAAAGCTGTTGAGGATCAAAAGCGAAAGAAACTGCTTACTAAGCTCTTCCTGCGTGCTGATAGCATTTTTTACCTTATTCCTTAGTTCATCTTCAACCGTCGGAAGATAAATATCATACCGTATTGTCGGATTCATCAGCTTGTCGGTCAGGAATATCTGGCATTCAATCGGAATTCTCCGTTTATATTGTTCGGTAGCGTCAACCAGCAATTCATACAGGGAGGTTTTAACAGGATAAATAGCTTTTATATTAAGGTTGGCGTCTTTGGGATCCCCGTTCCACGAAATCGTTCCTCCTTTTTCAACCCTGAATCGTTTGTTGATCACATTCTGAAGCGTGAAAAGGTAATCACCTTCATCGATGACGTAATCGCCGTACATTCTGAATTTACCGTTTGTATTTATTTCCATCTTGATGTTCCCATTACCCCGTCCCCTGATTACGTCACCGATTTTGGGATCAAAAATGATCTGAGCTTCGGCATCAGGAGTGACGGTTAGTTCAAAATTCAGTTCCATACCTTGCAACTGGGGATTCACCGGCGGCTGAACATCCACTTTTTCTTTTGTCTTCATAGTATTCCCTTTGAAAACGATAAAGGAAATTTCGGTAATTTCCTGGGTAGTGTTAAGCGGAATATTGAACTGGGTCCCTTTCTCTGTTTTTGCGGTAATATTCATTTTCAGCGCGGGAACAACTCCTGAAATAGTGATATTACCAGTGGCCACAGCCTTCCCGTAGAATAGGGAATTGTCCCTGGCTGTGGTATTGAGGCATAACAGATTCCGGGCTGCAATTGAAATATTTATGCTCCATTCTTTTAGCCGGTTCCCGAAAATATAGCCATTTATAAGTGCTTTATTCCCGTTTTCATCATATGCAGTAATGGCATTGAGAAGTATTCTGTTTTTTTCAATGGCAAGTTTGTCGGTGAAGGAGTAACGTGTTTGCAGATAATCCACCATAAAGGAAGCTTTTTGTACATCGAGGTTACCGTCCAGTTCCAGTGACTGAGTAGTGCCCCCCAGATGTAATCTGCCGGAAACCAGTCCGTTAAGATCAGAAAACACCTTCGATAAATAGGGTTTGAGAATATTGACCCGCATCTTATTGAGATCCAAATCAATATCAATTTTTTTGGTCTCAGGAACAAAATCTCCTTTTCCTTCGAGTGAGAGAAGATTGCCCCGGTAAGAACGGATGAGCAGGTCAATCTTCTTTGACTGTTGATTCCACAAACTCTGCAATCTGGTATTTCCAAGTGTTTCTCCATTAATCCCAAGGCTATCAATAGTAAATTCACCCAAAAACCGACCGTTACTGAAAAGATTCTCCATGGATGCATTGCCATTGATGAGGCCGCTGAATGAAAAACCTTTGTCAGCAGTAAAAAGATTGAGCCGGCGTGCCTGAAGATTCTTCATATTCATAACCAGCCTATTACTATCGATGCTGCTTACAGTACCTGAGGCAGCAATTTCTTCCCTATCATAGTACATCCGAAGACCATCAACTTCAAAATAAGAGGAATCAAACACCATGGAAAACGGGTCGATATTCCACTTTTCATCATCAACTTCAAAAGAAGAAGGAGAAATACTAGTTCGCACACGGATCCTTCCATTGGTTTTTTTAGTAAGGCTCGCTACACCGGACAACAGCCCTTTATTCAGCCTGGTTGTTGAAGGGTTCTGCAAACTGACATAAATGCTGTCGTTCCGCATCTCAAGCTTTCCCCTAACATCGGCAAAGGCTATTTTGTTATGAAAAACAAACTGATCTGTACGGAAAAGAACGGTAAAAGTATTGTTGGCAGGTTGCACCAAAAGGGAGAATTTAGAGAAGTCAAAACTCTTCCAGGCTATGTGCGATGCAGTTCCCTGAAGGGTAACAAGATTTTCGCTGCTGTTAACCTTCCCTTCGATTGAAGTATTTTCCGACATCTGCAGGGAAGGTGCAAAAAAAGATAGTACTTCAGCAGGATTGCTCACATTCATACGAAAGGAAAAATTATTTCTGCCGTTTGCTTTTTCCATTCCTACAACTCCCAAAGAAGGCAAAAATGCCGCAGCGATATGGTTCAAAGAAGAACCGAGAGCGCCGAAATCATATGCACCTTCAAGACTGGCATCAAGAACATCGGAATGGAACATCAGGGTTCCTTTTTCTCCTTGCCTGTCTGCACTAAGAATCATATTATACAGCAGAAGCGATTGCCCGGGTCTCGTAAATCGAGCATTCAGCAGCTTGATATCTCCATTGAGGTTATTGACTTTGTTCCCGACAAAATTTGCCGTAAGAATGCAGGAAACCGCCAGTGCCGTATCCTTTTTTACAAGGTGCAAGGGATAAAGATTTGCCCGTGCAATGTTGGCTGTAAAATCAAACTCCGGCGTTTCTTTCGAAAAATCAAGCCGACCCAGAAAATCCATTGCCAGGTTGGGATCATTGATATAAATACTTCCGTCGTAAGCATTATGAGTAAATGTCCCTTCCAGACGGATATTGGTATATGCATAATTTTTAAACTCCAGCAAAGGTACGGAGCCGTTTAAACTTGCCCGAACATGGTTGTCCCTTTCCTCTCCGTCTACCTCGAACTGAAACATAATCCTTCCCAGAGTCCTTTTATCTGCCTCCTGCAATTCCCCGAGAAGGAAATTTCCTGTTTCGACATTCCCTTTAAAGTTCAGATTGTTTTTTCCCTGGTGGGTAATAATAAGATCATTGCGAATGGTTCCAAGGCGTGTAGAAAGGGTTCCATAAGTTACAAAATCATCGAAGAACCCTGTAAACTTTCCCTGATATTGTATTTTCCCCAGCCGGTGAAGGGTTTCGGGCAGGCTGATTTTTTTCTTCATCCATGGGAGTTTTAAACTCTCAACATCTTCCGGAGAAGTGATAAAACGATTTACCTTCACATTAATGTAAGTATGCCGGATATCCGGAAGACCTGTCATATCAATGTTTCCAGCAAAAACAGACTCCCGGTTGTATCCTACAAAGAGGTTTTTTATCCGCACATCGCTCAGCAATCCGGAAACAGTCCCCGAGCATCGCACTGTATGGGGAATATTCTCCAGCGAAGGCACAAAATATCCAAGATCCTGCAGATGCAGATTGCCCTTGTCAATTCTGATGTGCATAAAAACCTGCTGTCCGAAAACACCTTTTCGGAACTGTGCGAGTGAATCAAAATCGAAAAATATATAGGGTGCCTCTATTTGTGAGAGAGGAGTGTTGATAAAAATATCTTTGAAATGCAGAAAATGTTTGCTGAAACTCAGAAGTCCTTCCAGCCGTAATGGACGGAATCCGCTTTTTTCAACACCCGAGAATTCCCGGAGAAGAAAACTGACACTGTCTCCTTTGCTCTGCATTCCGACAATCAGCAGATTTAATGAGTCCAGTTCCATGTCGGAAAAATCGATACCTTTTTTTTCAATGTTCTCTTCATTCCATAAGGACAACCTGAATTTTGCGTCCGAAAACCTAATGGTATGAAACGAAAGCTGTAGTTTTTTTCCGATGGTATCCTTTTTCCCCTTTAAAGCATCAATAATATACTGTAAATTGAGTGTCCGCGTGGAATCGGAAGCAAGACGTATGTATGGCCTATCAGCCTGTATTCGGGCAAAACTTATCCGTTTATCCCAGAGATTGATTCCGCCCAGTTTCGCAGTAAAAGCAGGAGCATAGAGCAGGGTATCATTGCCCTGATCATGCATACAGAGGTTATAAATAATAATTTTGTTGGGGAAAGCTATAGAAACACGGTCGAGAGTTATGGGAGCCCCCAGTGAAACCGACAGCTTGTGAGAGATTTCCTTCACCACAAAGGTCTGAATACTTTCTGACTGAAGAAGCAAAAAGGCAGCCAGAGGAATTGAAATGATTCCCGCAAGAAACCAAAGGAATATTTTGAAAAACTTTTTGATAATTTGGCGGTTTATTGGTAAACGCAAAGAAATAAAAAATAGTTTATATTAACTATTGTGACTGTAAGCATTTTAGGCATAGAATCGTCATGTGATGAAACGGCAGCTGCTGTTGTTCAGGACGGGTATCTTCTTTCATCGGTTATTGCCACGCAGGATGTTCATCGCAGCTATGGCGGGGTAGTGCCTGAACTGGCATCCCGTGCCCACCAGCAGAACATTGTTCCTGTTGTGGACAAAGCACTTAAAGACGCAGGATTGAAACCTGACCAGATTGACGGTCTGGCGTTTACCCGTGGGCCCGGTCTCATGGGTGCTCTTCTGGTGGGAACTTCCTTTGCCAAGGGACTGTCGCTTGCCCTTGGAAAACCACTGATTGAAGTAAACCACCTTCAGGCTCATATACTGGTTCATTTTATAAAAGAGCACAACAAACCGGTTCATCAGCCCGATTTCCCCTTTCTGTGTCTCCTCGTATCAGGAGGACATACTCAACTGGTGAAAATCAACAACCACCTTTCCATGGAAGTGTTGGGGAGCACTCTGGATGACGCCGCGGGCGAAGCTTTTGACAAATGTGCCAAACTTATGCAACTCCCCTATCCCGGAGGGCCAGTAATCGATCGCCTGGCATCAGAAGGAAACCCGACAGCCTTCTCTTTCAGCAAACCCAGAATCCCAGGCCTCGATTTCAGTTTCAGCGGTTTAAAAACATCGTTTCTTTACCTTTTGCAGGAAAAAGTGAAAGAAAATCCATCGTTTATTGAGAAGCATCTTCCCGACCTGTGCGCCAGTCTTCAGTATACCATAGTAGATATACTGGCCGAAAAGGTAGTAACCGCTGCACATCAATCCGGCATTCACCAGATTGCATTGGCAGGTGGAGTTGCTGCCAACAGCGGACTTCAGAAAAAAATGCAGGCCCTTGCAACCGAGTTCGGATGGGAACTGTTTATTCCTCCGGCCCGCTTTACCACCGATAATGCCGCCATGATTGCCATTACCGGTTATTACAAATTCCGGGAGAAAATGTTTTCCGGCCACGATACTGTTCCTGTAACAAGGTCTGAATGAGCTACCGGGTGAGGTGCCCGATAGTAAGAAATAATCGCAGCATCGCCAAAATTACAATTGTTTTTCCTGCCGTTTTTGTCAATTAAAATATTTTTGTATTTTTATTGAGTTAATCTTGCCCGAATGGAAGACCTTCACATTGAGGGAACAAAACGCACCCCGGAAATCAGGATGAAAACTACGGGAGAAATTACCATTGAAGGCCGTTCCGTAATGGAAGATGCTCCGCGTTTTTACGATGCCCTGTTTATGTGGGTATTCGAATACTGTAAAAATCCGGCTGATCAGACAGTCATTCATATCAACCTTGAATATTCCAATAGTGACTCGGCTGTTGCTATTCTTCACCTGTTGAAAGAACTCACCCAGATCAAGAACCAGAACAAAAGCCTGGTCGTCAACTGGTATTATGAACAGGGCGACGATGATGTTCTTGAGCGTGGACAATATTACGCATCCATACTGGGCATACCATTTCAATTTATTGAAGTGGAATAATCACCCTTAAGACCTCTCCGTTTTTTTCCAGCCACTTTACTTCCCCTTCTCCAAAACATAAGGTACAGAAGCAGAAAGTAAAATATAATAAAGGAACCCGAAGCCAGCTTTTTCGTCACTACTAAAAACACCGAAATTTGCTATTTCACATAATAGGTTTAAATTAGGCCCGGAATATTAAACCTAACTCCTATGAAAAAAATCCTGTTAACCACACTGGCTGTGGCTCTCACTGCCGGTTATGTTCTGGGGGGTGGCATCGTTACCAACACCAACCAGAGTGCTTCATGGGTGCGCACCTTGTCGCGGAATGCATCCACGGGAATAGATGCAGTATATTTTAACCCTGCCGGACTCGGAAAGCTGAATAACGGACTGCATTTTTCCCTGAATAACCAGACAATTTTGCAAAACAAGGATGTGACCACCACATTCAACTACCTGAGTACAAATCCTTTTAAGTACGAAGGGAAGGTTTCTGCTCCGGTATTTCCTGGTGTTTATGCCGTGTACAAAATGAACAAGCTGGCTTTCTCCTTTGGTTTTAATCCGGTTGGAGGAGGTGGTGGTGCCAAATATGACAAGGGACTTCCTTCCTTCGAAGTGCCGCTCTCAACTGTTGTGCCGATTCTTCAGGGAAGTCTGGCCCCCCTTGACCAAGCCATTCTTGGCGCCACCGGAACAGACCCTCACTTCAGAGATGTCTCCGGATACCAGTTCACCACCAATTTTGAAGGGACATCGGTATTTTTCGGCTACCAGTTCAACGCTACCTACCAGGTAACGGATATGGTTGGAATCGCCGTGGGAGCCCGTTATGTAACAGCAAAAAATACATACAAAGGTTTTCTGAAAGATTATAAAATCAATGCTCCGGCCAGTTATGGCGGATGGCAGACACCGGGAACCTACCTGAGAACCGTTGCCAGTACCCCGGGCCTTGATGCACTGACCAAAGCAACGCTGCAGGGAACTGCAGCTGTGCTTGATGTTCAGACAGGCGACAAGGAAGTGGATGCAGAACAAACCGGAACAGGTTTTACCCCTCTTCTGGGTGTCCATTTCTCACCTATGGAAAAACTGAACATTGCTCTGAAATATGAATTCAAAACCGCCATGAAAGTAAAAACCAGTATTAACGATAATAAAGACGGCGGTGGACTGTTTAAAAAAGATTCAACCATTAACAGTGATATGCCGGCCATGCTAGCGGCAGGTCTTGACTACAATATTCTTCCGGCATTAAAACTTTCTGTATCCTATAATTATTACTTCGACAAAAATGCCGACTACGGGAAATCACTCGAAGGACAGCCTGTTGCCAACGACAAGGTCATTGACAAAAACTTTTATGAAATTGCCCTGGGTGCGGAATACAATATCGCGGAAAAATTCATTATAAGCGCCGGTTTCCTGCATGCGCAAACAGGTGTAATGGACGTTTACCAGAGCGATCAGAGTTTCAGCCTTACTTCCAATACTATTGGTGGAGGACTTCTCTTTAAGCTCAATGAAAAGCTCGGTATCAACCTCGGATATGCGTACACCATGTACGATAAAGGTTCCAAAGATTATACCGTTCCAATAGGAAGCAACAACGTTCCGGCCAAAGACGAATATTTCAAAAAGACCATGATTTTCTCGGCAGGTGTTGATATAAGCCTGTAAAAGTAATTTCATAATCCTTTGAGAACGCCCTCTTCTATACCGGGGCGTTTTCTTTTTTACCATTAAGGAAGAAACCGTTTCTGCATTTTCCCCGCAAAGGCGGATCAGCAGGCCGATTTATAACCCTTGCACAAGCCTGTTGATGCCAAGTTCACTGTTTTCATAGTGCATACCGATATAAACTGAATTCTTCTTTTGCGCTTTTTTCCCGATTTTTTTCCTATAATTTTACTGCCGGATTAGGTGTCAAAAATCTGAGATGGACAAACTGAAAAACAACTATACACGTAAGAGGCAGTTCATATTTCCTTTCGAAGAACTTGGAATCACCGTTGAAGAAACCGGCAGGGCAATGGGATATAAACCAGATGAGCTGGTTCCCCCAATCGACAGCCTCATAAAGGAAGCTCTGGAACATGCCGGTTCGATCATCCGCATAGAAGGAGGACTTGTTTTGTATGATGTTACCATGGATGAACCCACTAAATCATTGCTGGTAAACGGTAATCAGCTCCGAGTCAGAGCCAAAATATTTCATGAACTGAAAGGGTCGGAAAAAGTAGCTGCCTTCCTGTGCACGGCAGGCAGCAAAATAGGCGAAGTTTCCAGGGAACTGATGCAGAAAGGGAACCTGCTGGAAGGATATATTTACGACACCATTGGGTCGGTGACAGTTGAGAAAGCTATGGACAGGATTCAGGAATCGTTCCGTGCCGAAATGAAAGCCATGGGCTACGGGATCACCAACCGGTACAGCCCTGGATACTGCGGGTGGGAAACTGCCGGCCAGTTTGAACTTTTCCGTCTTTTTCCGTCCGGATTCTGCCACGTCACCCTGAACGATTCAGCTCTGATGAATCCTGTTAAAACCGTCAGCGGGGTGATCGGAATCGGAAAAAACGTTGTGTACAATGAGTATAACTGCGACCTGTGCGAACTCGTCAACTGCATTTACCGGAAAACAAATGATATCCGATAAGCCATGCAAAGCCGACGACTTATCTTACTGATTGTATTTTTACTGTTTCTCATCCTGACTGTTTACAACCTTGTGCGCAACAGGTACAGTACCCTCGGAGCGGAAATGAAGAACCTTGCTCTGCCTGATGCGGGGAAAATTACGGGAATCATTCTGAAAAACCCTTCATCCCGTCCGGATAGTTCTCTCGAACTGCACCTGGTAAAACGAGACCTCGAATGGTTTGTCAACGATTCTGTACCAGCAAAACCAGGCCTTGTTGAATCCTTTCTTCAGGCCATGGCTTCCGTTACCGTAAAAGCTCCTCTGCCTGACGCAAAGGCCAGGATGTTGAAAAAAAGCATGGAAAAAGAAGGCACCCAGGTGGTCTTCCTGGCAGGAAAACATATTATCAGGCACTACTTCATTTTCTCTCACGGGGAAGGGCCATTTATCCTTCAGAAGGGATACGGGAAACCGGTATCATTTGCCATTCCTGGCTTTACGGGAGATCCCTCCGGAATTTTTACAGTGCAGCCTGCATTCTGGGAAGACGTGGCTCTGCACCCCTTGCCTTCGGGGGAGATGAAGGAAGTAAAGTTGCAGTACACCGAAAAGCCCGGGCTGTCCTTCTGCCTCAGAAAAACCGGCCCTTCTGACTGGTCACTTATTGATTCCCAGGGTAAGGTGCAACAAGTTTCAGGTAATTCCCTTGCTCTGAAAGATTTTGTAATTTCGCTCCGCAGGATTCCCGGCGTTGTGCCAAAGGACTCATCGCAGACCACTGCCATTGCGTTTTCTCTGAACAAAAATCCTTTTGCTGTTCTGACAACCCTTGGTACTTCAGATTCTATAACAATATCTTTTTACCGATACCTGAGCGGAATACCCGCAGCGGTCCGGCCCGATCCTTATATATGCATTGCCAGAAGCAGCCGCAGCAGATACATACTGCTGGTCAAATATATGGATCTGGATAATCTTTTGACGGAACCTTCTGATTTTATGCAATAATCTGTGACGCCTGGATGCCGGCCTTCTGAAAACCGATCAATTGGTGGCTACAGATTTTTCAGTGAGTTTTATTGAATTATTCGAAAAATAAGACAATATCATCTACCCTTGGCCCACACTCAACATAAAACTCGGAACAACGAATACAAAACAATCAATGGGAACACTAATAAATTAACCGTACATGGAACAGTTCCGTGTAATCAATAGAATTTGTTGTTTTTGTGCTTCACCTGCATCGAAATAATGAATGTGGCATTTAGATAAGAAAAGATAATCAAAAAAACTTTGGCTCTCTATACCTTAATGGCATGAAGTTCCGGAAGGTTAACATTTTGTTGAAAACTTTATCGATAAAAATGTGTCATAAATTTATTCCGCAAGGAACTAATATATTGAATAGCCTTTTTATTAAGCCTTTAGAAAGAGATTTGATAACGCGGCAATGAAAATATATAAAACCATTAACAAATGCCATAATCATTCACCGGAATGCAAACGAAGTCCGCCTTATTGAGACAGAAAATACTATTTCATTTTATTCGGCACTTTTTAAATCATAAAATATTCTAAATCTGTATTATATGAGAAAATTCATTCTTTTTATTGCTGTTTTGTCCGGAACAGGGTTTTTGTATCTCCGGGCTCAAAATAATCCAACCGGAAAAAACTATATTGGCATTAATACGGTTCCGCTCTGGGAGAATCTGGCAAAAAAAGACACTTTCTCTCCGTTCGCTGTTATCTATGAAAGACTACTAAATAACAACAGAGAACTGGTGGTCGAAAGTGATCTTTATTTTAACCATCAGCACGAAAGCGATGCGATGAAATGGGCCCTCCAATATTTCAGAACCTGGATTACTGCCGGAATCAACGTAGGATATTATTTCACCCGGTCATTAAAAAGGTTTTCTTTTGCCTACGGCGCAGGGATAGGATATAAAGTGAATGCCTTTAATCTGAGAGCTCAGAATTATGCTTCTGGTTGGGAAGATGAAAAGCAATATCTTGTGTGGTGTAACCGTCACTATCAAACTCAGTTTTTCTCGTTCTATCCATCATGCAGGCTACGTTTTCAGGTAAGTTCCAGCCTGAGAATTGAAACAGAAGCAAAATTACCTTTTCAATATCAACTTAACAGATTCTGGGGAACTGAAGAATATCATTTTTTTGATGAATCAGTTCGTAAAGTGAAATATCTTGAACCCTATAGCAAGAGCATGAAAATTGGCATAATACCTTTTTATGCAATTAACCTTATGTTTAATTTCTAACTTTCTTTAAGATGAATACGTTGTCAGAAAATAAGTTCCAGCCAGGTTCACAACTTATTTTTTTGACTGCCATGTTACTGAATATGATTATGCCAAACTTAGTTAAAGGCCAGACATGGGTTGAAAAACCTCTTGAGTGTTGTCCTACAATTGATGATTATGTACAATATAATTATTACGATTATTCTATTTCATTAGGAGGTAAAGATTGTAAGATGACATGGGAAGTTGAAAATGGATATATTGAAGATTCATATGGGAAATGGGTTAACAAGATTCTTAATTGCTCTTTTACCACAGTAAAAGTTAAATGGCAAAATGTTTCATATGACAACAACAATAAGGAAATGCCAAAAGGGAATATTGCTGTAACATGCGCAGGTAATGGTTGCGCATCTTTAGGTCCGACAGATGTTACTATTCTTTCGTTAAACAATTTCCCTCCTGATCCATTTCTTTATCCTGCCATTAAGGACACCATCACCTGGACATATGGAGTCACCCCTTCCAGGACAACATTGAGCATACCCAAAATGATATTTCCGAACAGTACCAAAAGCGTGAACGATTATAAATGGGTTATTCCTGCAGGAGTTACTGCTTATGAATACCAGTCGTCCACACCCCATCCGGGGCCGTGCAACCTGTTTACCAAAGAATCCATAGATATTACAACCGACGCCTGTACTTCAGGAGAAATCCTTGTTTATGGCATCAACAAAAGATGTTTCTCTAACGAAAATGACGACCGTATATACAGTGCCCCAAGAAAACTTGTTATTAAGCGCATACCTCCGACCATAAAAAATTTCAATCTTTCCAAAACAACCCTTGGATATACAGAAAGAACAACCATTACTGCTTCCTGCGATCCGGTTACGGGAGCAACGGAATACATCTGGACCATACCGCAAGGATGGACGGGTTCGGGAACGCAAAACGGACAAACTGTTGTTACAGCATCACCGACCGTTATTCTAACCCCTTCAGGCTGTCATCAAGGAGCGGTGAAAGTCAAAGCGAGGGTTTGCGGGGACAAATTTTCCAATGAACCTTCCATCCAGGTTACGGTTAAGTTTCCTGCACTCGTTGCTCCGGATGTTTTATGCCAGTCAGGCAAGCTGTTTACTATTACCAATGTTCCTTCCGGAGCAACCATAACATGGACATTCGATAATCAGCGAATCAGGCTGGTCGATCCCCAGGGTTCGAACCCGTGTACGCTGGCAGCAACAGTGGCTGGTACCGGTCTGGGTTGGGTTCAGGCCATTATTAATACGCAAATCTGTGGCAATTTCTCCACTGCTGTCAGTCACCCATGGGTTGGCCTTGCTCAGGTTGAAAACATAACCGGGCCCACCTCAGTGAGGGTTTACCAGTATAACAACTATGAAGCAAAGGTCAATAATGCAAAAGGTACCGACTATATATGGTTTACAGCACCGCCCTCCGGTGCGTATGTTTCGCCAACTCCCGGAACCAATAGGTGCATGATCCAGTTTTATTCCACCGGCAGTTATACCGTACTTGCCCAGGCACATAATGAATGTGGAACAAGCACTCCCAGAGGAATTGGTGTGTATGTGTCCTCCCAGTATTACGGTTTTACCCTGTCACCTAATCCTGCCAATGAAAGCGTGGAGGTACAGATTGGAGGCAACAACAATTCTTCCCTGGAAACATTCTCACAGACAGATTCCCTTTATTATGAATTCCTACATTCTGAATCCTATGCGGTAACCATTGCCAACCCTTACGGGATGCAGGTCTATTCGGAAACCCAATACGCAAAACACTTCACAATTCCTACGGCAAATTTACCAGAGGGCATCTATTTAATTGAAATCCGTACCCGACTGGCAAAATACCAGCAAAAACTTATTATAAAACATTGAATCCAGGGTCAGGATACTTCTGGTTTTTAATCACCTTCCTGACGATTATATTCGTGAGGAAGGTGATCTTTGTGTTAGCATCTTTAAGCACTCTGATTTTTTGATTTTTCACACGATTTCCCATGAGCAAATATATTCTTAACATCCAAACCCGTTATTTTTTTTCTTATTGATTTACGGTTCTCCTTTTTTTTGTAATATTGACTCCCCGTTCCTGAAAGGAAAAAGGCAATATTTTACTATGATTTTGAACAGATTAACATAAACGCTTATGAAATTTATTGTTTCAAGTAACCAGTTGCATAACCATCTTCAGGCTATCAGCCGGGTTATTGCCTCAAAAAACACCCTGGCCATACTGGATGATTTCCTTTTTACACTGAAAGACAATCGCTTACAAATCACTGCTTCCGATCTTGAATCGACTGCCATCACGGGCATGCAGCTTGAAAATGCAGCCGAAAGCGGAAGCATTGCTGTTCCCGCAAAAATCTTGCTCGACACGCTGAAGGAATTTCCGGAACAGCCGCTAAACTTCGACATTAATCCTTCCACCCTCACCGTGGAAATCCGTTCTGCCAACGGTAAGTTTACCATTGCAGGGCAGGACAGCGCCGATTTCCCGGTTTTACCTTCCCTGAAGCCTGAACAGAAACAGGCCGTCACACTTCCTGCCGAAGCTTTGTTTTCCGGTATTTCAAAGACTCTCTTTGCCGTGGGTGAAGATGAACTGAGGCCGATTATGAACGGTATTTTTGTGGAAATCGAACCCGATGCTGTTACTTTTGTATCCAGCGACTCGCACAAACTGGTCCGCTATAGAAGAACCGATATCCGACCGGGGATTACCGGTTCTTTCGTGTTACCCAAAAAACCAGCCGGTCTGCTGAAAAATTTGCTCCCAAAAACCGATCAACCCACCGTACTGGAATTTGACGAGAAGAATGCCTTTGTCACATTGTCTGATTATCAGCTTATTTCGAGACTGATTGAAGGTGTGTACCCCAATTACCATGCTGTTATTCCATCAAATAACCCGAACAAACTGTTTATTGACCGTCTGGAGCTCTATAATAGTCTGCGCAGGGTTTCCGTGTTCTCAAACCAGGCCAGCAACCTTATCAAGATGCAACTCACCGGCAACCAGTTAACGGTGTCGGCACAGGATCTGGATTTCTCTGTTTCTGCATACGAAACGCTCCCCTGTAGTTTTGAAGGAGATGATATGGAAATCGGTTTCAAAGCTTCCTTCCTGATTGAAATCCTGTCCAACCTCACCTCGCAGGATGTGGTATTTGAACTGGGTGATCCGTCCCGCGCCTGCCTTGTTCTACCGGCTACACATGATTCGGAAAATGAGGATATTCTCATGCTGATCATGCCGATGATGCTTGGTTGACCAATAACCAGGATACAGGTTTATTTTTAAGAAAGAATGATTATCAAACCGGACATTAAGGAAAATTGTCCGGTTTTTTTTTAAAACTTCTGCCAGCCCCTTCTGAATTTGCTACCTTTACATACGGATGCCAACACAAATGATTATGAAATTGAATCTTAAAAACCCTCTGGTTTTCATCGACCTTGAAACAACCGGCATTAACATTGCCCACGACCGGATTGTGGAAGTCTCTATACTTAAAGTATATCCCGATGGAAGAGAGGAAAGCAAAACCTGGCGGGTGAATCCCCAGATGCCGATTGACCCGAAAGCAACGGCCGTGCATGGCATCACCAACGAAGATGTTAAAGATGCACCTACATTTAGGGAAATTGCACGAACTCTTGCCAACAATCTCGAAGGGTGTGACCTGGCCGGTTTCAATCTGAACAAATTTGATATTCCCCTGCTGGTGGAAGAATTCATGCGTGCCGATGTGGAATTTGACCCCAGGAAAAGAAGAATTATTGACGTGCATGTTATCTTTCAGAAAATGGAACAAAGGACGCTTTCTGCGGCCTACCGGTTTTATTGCAATAAGGAACTGGAAAACGCCCATTCGGCTGAAGCTGATGTGCGGGCTACCTATGAAGTACTAATGGCCCAGCTTGACCGCTACCAGGGAGCCGTTTACCAGGACCCTTACGGGGAAACAAGTATCCCTGTGGTTAACGACACTGAACAACTCGCCCGTTTTTCTTCCCATACCACAAATGCCGATTATGCCGGGCGCATCATTTTCGATGAAAAAGGAGTGGAACGATTCAATTTTGGTAAATACAAGGGAATGAGCGTCGAGGAAGTTCTGGAGAAAGACCCTGCTTATTACGGATGGATGATGAACGGAGATTTTCCTTCCTATACAAAGAAAATTCTCACTTCCATCAAACTACGGAAAATGAAAAAGTAATCCGGAAATGAAAATCATCTGTATAGGTCGCAACTATGCCGAACATGCACGTGAACTGAACAATCCCGTTCCTTCGGAACCCGTATTTTTTCTTAAACCCGATACTTCCCTGCTCGTTAATAACAAGCCTTTTTATTACCCTCCTTTTTCGAATGAAATTCACTACGAAACGGAAATAGTTTTACGCATATGCCGGGTTGGACGCTTTATTGCTCCTCAGTTCGCGCATCGCTACTATAAGGAGATAGGAATAGGAATTGATTTTACAGCCCGCGATCTCCAGCAGAAAGCCAAAGAAAAAGGCCTTCCATGGGAGATGGCAAAAGCCTTTGAAGGATCAGCACCCGTAAGCGCCTTTGTTCCCCTCTCAGAAATCCCGGATCCGAAAAGAATTTCTTTCCGGCTTGAAATCAATGGAAAGATCGTTCAACAGGGCAATACAGCCGACATGCTGTTCGGATTTGATGATCTGATTTCTTATGTTTCCCGCTTTTTTACTCTTAAAACAGGTGATCTGCTGTTCACCGGGACACCTCCCGGAGTAGGACACGTTCAGAAAGGAGACCGTCTGCAGGCCTTTCTGGAAGACAAATTGATGTTAAATTTCAGAATTATCTGATAGAAAATCCTGACACGTTCTGATATTCAATGAACCCTGTCAGGTGAAATGAAATTGACGTGATGTCAATGCCGGTTTTTTATAACTTCTTTCTACAGAATGACAATTTTACGGCAGTGTGCTTTTGAAATCCTGGTAGCGTGATTGAAATAATTCTCCGTTTTTACCACCCAGACTCTGCCATACTTTATTAATAGCTTCCACCCTGTTACCCGGATCAGGATGGGTACTCAGAAATGCAGGCGGACGAGGTGCATTTCCCATTTTTATAAAAAAATCCCCAAGGGCCGGAGCATGATAATCGGTTGCGTATAAATACCTTACGGCATATTCATCCGCTTCG
Source organism: Bacteroidota bacterium (assembly GCA_029571215.1). Lineage (GTDB taxonomy): Bacteria > Bacteroidota > Bacteroidia > Bacteroidales > JAAYUG01 > JAAYUG01. The sequence goes on along the minus strand of JAKPTE010000009.1, from coordinate 73,397 downwards.
TACTCATGTTGCCGGCTAAAGGCAAGGGACGATAAACCGCCTGCCAGACCCGCTACCAGTTGTTCCAGCTGCGAAGGATTGTTACCCAATATAATACCCAACAGAATCTGAATGCCATAAACCTTTGTTAGCTGATCAGTGGAATGCCGACGGTCAGCATGCGCCATCTCATGCGCCATTACACCGGCTAATTGGGCCTCATTATCAAGAAATTTGATAATCCCTGTATAAAAATAAAGATACCCACCCGGACAGGCAAAAGCATTCAGTACCGTATCGTTTTTAATAATAAATACTTCCCAGGCAAACCTGTCTTTGTATTTCAGCTTTCCCGATGCAAGAATGTTGTTGCGTATACGCTCAATATGCTGGTAGGCCGCAGCATATTGGGATCTGTCAAGCAAAGGATATTCATCAGGTTTTGATGCAATTTCCTGTTTCATCTGCTGTCCCAGCTCAATGTCCTGGTCAACGGTAAACAGATTTATGCTCTTATCGTCTTTGGAACAGGCACCCAGCAAAACCAGAGAAAATGAAACAACCAATATCTTTAGAATGGCTCTGTTATCTGGCGTTTTCATGGCAATAATTTTTGTTATCAGAATAATATTCACTTCAGCAAGGCAAGAGCATCTTTCATTCTGCGTATTGCTTCCGAAATCTTTTCATCGGATGTAGCATAAGATATCCGTATACAGGTATCCTCTCCGAAGGCACTTCCTGGCACTGTGGCAATGTGTCCCTGATCGAGAAGGAAAAGGGACATGTCGTCCGAATTCTTAATGACGAATCCGTTGTACTGTTTACCGTAAAAGGCACTTACGTCAGGAAATATATAAAATGCCCCGTCCGGAATGGCAAGACGGATTCCCGAAATTTCACTTACCAGGCCGACAATCAGTTTTTTTCGTCTTTCAAAAGCCTGGCGCATGTTTTCCACCACCTGTGGATCGCCATCGAGAGCAGCAATGGAAGCACGTTGTGCAATCGAAGAAGCACCGGTAGTAAATTGTCCCTGCAGATTTATGCATGCCTTGACAATCCAGGGAGCCGCCGCCATATAACCGATGCGCCAGCCTGTCATGGCATACGCTTTGGAAACGCCGTTAACCGTAATCACTCTTTCCCTGAGGCCTTCAAACTGTGCCATGCTCACATGGCGGCCAACAAAATTAATATGCTCGTATATCTCATCAGCAATCACAAACACCTGCGGATGCCTGCGCAAAACGTCAGCCAGGGCGGACATTTCCTCGTAACTGTATACGCTGCCGGTAGGATTGGAAGGAGAACAAAGAATCAATGCCTTGGTACGCGGTGTTATGGCTTCTTCGAGCATACCGGCGCTCATTTTGAAATTGTCTTCCAGCCGTGTTTTTACAATAACATTGGTTCCCTCGGCAAGAGTAACCAGATCGGCATAGGAAACCCAGTACGGAGATGGGATAACAACCTCATCCCCTTTATCAACAAGGCTCATAATGGTATTGGCAATCGCATGCTTGGCACCATTAGAAACCACTATTTCGTCAGGTTTGTACTCCAGATTGTTCTCGCGTTTCAGTTTACGGACAATGGCCTGCCGTAGTTCCGGATACCCAGCAACAGGAGTGTAAAATGAATAGTTTTCGTCGATGGCTTTTTTGGCAGCTTCCTTGACGTGATCCGGCGTATTGAAATCGGGTTCTCCCACACTCAGATTAATAATATCAATCCCCTGAGCCTGCAGATCCTTTGTTTTTTGATTCATGGCTACGGTAGCCGATGGCTTCAGCCTGCGTAAACGTTCCGATAAAAGTTCCATGATGCCTGCTTTTGATTCAACCGCTAAAAATAAGAAAAAAGTGGTGCTTATGAAATCATTTTCCCTTACAAAATATCGTATCAAAAAATGTAAGTTTGTATGCTAAAACCTTACCCAATATGGCAAATGATATTCTGGAAATTTTGAAATATATTCTCCCTTCCCTGGTGGTGTTTGCCATGGCACTCACCGTTATTCTCCTTTTTTTCCGGAATGAGGAAAAACGAAGAAAAGCAGAAGTTTCGCTGAAGAATTACAAATTCATCACTCCGCTCCGCTTGCAAGCCTACGAGCGTATAGTTCTTTTGCTGGAGCGCATATCACCTGAATCGCTGATCATGAGGGTTAACCGACCCGGCATGACGGCCCGGCAACTGCAGAGTGAGCTGATAGCCAACATCAGGGCCGAATTTGAGCACAACCTTTCCCAGCAGATTTATATTAGCCCTGAAGCCTGGGAACTGGTAAAATCGGCCCGAAGCAACCTGATAAAACTCATCAATTCGGCCGCCGATAACATTGAACCCGACGGACCTTCTTTTAACCTGAGCAAAGCTATACTGGAGGCTGTTATGAGCATGGATAAACAGCCCACTACCATTGCCATTGATTATATTAAAAAGGAAACAGAAAAACTCTTCTGAACCATTTTTCTAAAAGCAGACTTAGCAAGTGTGAACAGCAAAGGTTACTGAATCAGGTCGACCGATCGTTTGATAAAACGGCTGAGATCCTCACCTTTCAACATGCCGTTGGCCAGAAGTGCAAGATCGACAAGTTGCCTGACAAGAGGAAATTCTTTGCCAAACTCCCGGAGATTTTCATTACGCTGATTCCTGAGCTCTTCCGTTTTTTTCTCCAGTTCTTCCATTCTGTCTTTGCTGGCAACAGGTACCTCTTCGTCTTTTATCCCGGCTACCGATTTCCGCAAATTTTCAAGTTCCTCTTCCAATGGCTTTAGTTCCTTATCAATTGATGAAAGAACATCCGTCAGACGGGATGATTTTTCCTGAGAAATGCGAAGCACAAGAGGATGATTGGCATTGACCACCAGGCTGTAGCTGTCGGGCATATTCCCGTAAAATGACATCCCACCCCCCAGTGCCGCCATATCCTTCATACGCCGCATAAACTCGTTCTGTGTAATAAGAACCGGCTGATCGGTTTCTGAAAGGCTCTCAAAAACAACCAGGTAGTTATCTTTTTCGGGCAGATTGCTTTTGAAAACGGGAACCAGATCATCCTGTTCCGCCTTGCTCAGTTTTGCTTCCTTTATTTCTTCCTTCTGGATGAGCTTGTCAATCACATCAGCGTCAACCCGTACGAAACGCGATTTTTCGAGCTTCTGTTCAAGATGGTTTACAAAGTGTACATCAAGCTGTCCGTCCATCACCAGCACATCATACCCCCTTGATTTGGCAGCATCAATAAAGCTATACTGTTCATCAGCATTCGTGGCATAAAGGTAAACAAGATTGCCGAATTTGTCTGTCTGCTGCTCTTTTATAAGGGTTTTGTATTCTTCAAGTGTAAAGTATTTGTTGTCAGTATTTCTCAGTAATGCAAATTTTTCAGCCCGTTCACTGAATTTCTCTTCGGTAATCATACCGTAATAAATAAAGAGCTTCAGATCATCCCATTTCTTTTCGAAAGCCGTTCTGTCGTTCTGGAAAATTTCCTGCAACCGGTCTGCTACCTTTTTTGTGATATGGGCTGAAATTTTCTTTACGTTACTGTCGCTCTGCAGATAACTGCGCGAAACGTTTAATGGAATATCAGGAGAATCAATAACACCATGAAGCAATGTCAAAAAGTCAGGTACAATTCCTTCTACTGAATCGGTCACAAATACCTGACGGCAATATAACTGGATCTTGTTTTTCTGAATGTCGATATTGCTTTTAATTTTCGGGAAATAGAGAATACCTGTCAGATTAAACGGATAGTCCACATTCAGGTGAATCCAGAACAAAGGTTCCTCTGCCAGGGGATAGAGATCACGATAAAATTCCTTGTAATCTTCTTCTTTCAGTTCGGCAGGTTTACGTGTCCAGGCAGGTTTGGTATTGTTAATAATCCTGTCTTTTTCTGTCTCAACTTCCTTCCCATCCTTCCATTCCTTTTCTTTTCCAAAAGCAATTTCAACAGGTAAAAAGCGGCAGTATTTTTTCAGTATGCCCAAGATCCTGTCTTCTTCCAGAAATTCTTTTGAATCAGAATCAATGTGAAGAATGACGTCGGTACCTCTGCCCTCACGTTCTGTTTCTTCCATTGTGTACTCCGGGCTTCCGTCACATACCCAGTGGACTGCTTTGGCATCCTCTTTATAGGATTTGGTTATGATTTCCACCTTCTCCGAAACCATAAAAGCAGAATAGAAACCCAGTCCGAAATGCCCTATGATGGAACTGGCCTGAGCCTTGTATTTTTCAAGAAATTCCTCGGCACTCGACAAAGCAATCTGGTTGATATACCGGTCGAGTTCTTCGGCCGTCATGCCAATACCTGCATCCGAAACAGTAAGGGTCTTCTTCTTTTTATCCAGTTTGACCCGTATGGTGGTATCACCTGTTTCGCCCTTGAATTCACCTACCGAAGCAAGAGTTTTCAGCTTCTGGGTTGCATCTACAGCATTGGAAATCAACTCACGGAGAAAAATTTCATGATCAGAATAGAGAAACTTTTTAATAATAGGAAAAATGTTCTCGGTTGATACGCCTATAGTGCCTTTCTGCATAACCTAATAATTTTATTACCGGCTGTTCATTTTACAAACATTATGCCATGGGATTAACTCTGTCAAAGCGTCACACAAAACCTTACTCATTGAGAACATTCACGTCAGGTACATACACCCAGACACCTTTATCGAAGCGATAGGCGTCGAAAGAGAAATCCGGTCCGTAAAACTTGTAATTTCCTTCAAATTCAGGCTTAACGGGTGATAAATGATCATAAACAATCATCTGGAGGCGATCGTTCCATTTCAGGCCCATAACAGCCTGCGCATTGTATTCAAAGATCACCCTGTTGGTCAGATTTCCCTTCTCATCCTGAAAGACGGGTTTCCCAAACACAGGTTGATCATTGGCATCAAACCAGAGCACATCAATGATTTTTTTGTTGGACAGCAGGTTGTTGTAATCCAGTGAGAGCAAGGTATAGGTATCTTCTCCCCGGTAACGGTTGTGCAACACCTTATAAATCAAACATCCGTACCAGTGCTCCGGTGTATATACTTTCATTGCAGCATCCTTCCCCAAATCCTCCGAATCCTTCAGAAAATAGGTTCTTTTCGCATCCCTTCCAGACCTGTTCACCTGCAAAAATCCGAAGTATTGATTGCGAAGGTCTGACAAAACCATGTTCCATGTAAAAATGCGCACCACCCCATCGGAAGAAACAACATTTCCGCAATAGCGAAGTGAATCAAATTTCATCCCGAATGATTCCGGCCTATTGAGAACCTCTCCAAACTTCATGACAATCGTATCATTGATTTGCTGTTTGGTTTGGTCGTCAGAAGCTTTTTGCATGCGCATGAACAGAAGGTTCAGTTCCCTTTCTTCAGCTGACATAGCAACACCCTGTCCCCTAATAAAACCTGAAGGCACATGCGATTCCATGCCTAGAAAAATCAAAGCAACAAGGATGTTTTTCATATGAACATATCTACATACATTCATTTATATTGAATTTATTCCTTATCTTTGCTACAAAAATAGCACCAAAAAATGACAGGAATCAAAGCGTGGTTAAAACGCACTTTTACATTCAGGTTCACAGCAGGCATCATTTTGGGTGCAGTCGCAGGGTATCTGTACTATCATTTTATCGGATGCCGCACTGGTACCTGTCCGTTGAAATCGAACCCATATCTTATGACACTTTACGGGATGTTGTTTGGGGGGATTCTGTTTTACAAAAAGAAAAAAGAGTAAGTACCAACCTATCCGGTTCTGATAAAAAATACAGACTTTCCAATATTTTCCCCGGCATCAGGAAAATTCGCTCAGCACTTCCTGTAGGATACTGCAGGCCGTTTTTATTTCCTCTTCGGAGATGATGAGGGGTGGAGCCAGTCGAAGTGCTGTATCGCAGAACAGAAACCAATCGAGAAGTATCCCTCTTTCAAGTGTACGGGCGATTACTTTCTGAACAAGAACCGCTGAACCAAGTTCAATGGCCATCAGGAGTCCCGCACTCCGGATTTCCCTTATCATGGGATGCACCAAAAGCTTGCGGAAGAGTTGTTCTTTAGCAGGGACTGTAGCAATGATTTCAGAGGAGAGCAGTTCATTCAGGTGAGCAAGCGCTGCTGCACAGGATACAGGGTGTCCACCAAAGGTAGTGATATGGCCGAGAGCGGGAGAATGGGAGATAACATTCATGATTTCTGAAGAGGCTATAAAGGCGCCAAGGGGCATTCCCCCGCCGAGCGCTTTGGCAAGCAACAGAATGTCGGGAACGATTCCGAGCTTCTCAAAGGCGAACAAAGAGCCTGTTCGTCCGAAACCTGTCTGAATTTCATCAAAAATGAGCAGAGAGCCGGTTTCATTGCACCGACTGCGCAATTCCCGTATCCAGGCCGGATTGGCTGGCCGTACGCCAGCTTCACCCATGACAGGTTCAAGAATAACTGCCGCTGTTTTCGAAGAAATGACCCCAAGGTCTTTTTGATTATTCAGTTCAATGTGCCGGAAACCGGGAACCAGCGGGCGGTATGCTCTTTTGAGGTCTTCATTGCCGGTTGCGCTTAAGGCTCCGTGCGTACTGCCATGATAGGCATTTTTCATTGCAATAATTTCATGCCGGCCTGTATAGCGTTTGGCAAGTTTCAGAGCACCTTCCACAGCCTCTGCACCTGAATTCACAAAATATATGGTATCCAGCTGCCTGGGAAGAATACCGGCCAACCTGCCTGCCAGATGAACCTGAGGAGCCTGGATCAGTTCCCCGTACACCAGAAGGTGCAGATAACGTCCGGTCTGTTCCCTGATTGCATGAATAATGGCAGGATGCGAATGGCCGAGGTTACTGACGGAAATACCGGAAATCAGATCCATGTAGCGTTTCCCATCTGTTCCGTATAAATACATTCCGCTGGCATGGTCAATCTCAAGAGCCAACGGAGAACGGGACGTTTGCGCAATATGACGAAAAAAAATGCTTCGTGCTGATTCCATAACCTGATACCGATAAGTAAAGATGCCTGCTTATAGAAACCCGAAATTAAGTATGGTGCTAATATAGCCCGGGAATGATTTCCGGAGTGGCTTATTTTGCCATCAGGTTAATGTCGTTCATCAGTTTGTCACGGTATGACTTTCCGATTGGGATCGATTTGGGACCATCCTGGGTTTTGATAATAATGGCATTGTCCTCAATGAGGTTAATGCTGCTGGTATTAACAATGAAGGAACGATGAACCCGTGTAAACTTCCTGGCCGGAAGCCTTTGCTCAATGGCTTTCATGGTAAAGTGGATGGTAAACCGGTCATTAAACGTGTTAAAAATAACGTAGTTCTCCAGAGCTTCAATCCATAATATTTCATCGTACTTCAGACGAACAAGGGAGGAATTTTTTTTGATAAAAATTTCATCCTTGCTGATCTGATCAACCGTGGTCTGGGCCGCCTTTCTCCTTGCCCGCTCAATGGCCTTGAAAAACCGGCTGTAATGTACCGGTTTCAGCAGGTAATCGGTTACATCATAATCGAAGGCATTCAGAGCATATTTTTCTTTGGATGATACAATGATAACCTGGGGAGGATTGCTCACCACCTCAAGCAGATCAATTCCAGACATCTCGGGCATTTCAATATCAAGAAAAATAATGTTCACCTCTTCGGGGTGGGTGTTGATGAAATTTATGGCGTCAATAGCGTTGGTAAATGACCCCATCAGGTGAAGATCTGAAGTTTTCCGGACAAATTCTTCCAGAACCCTGATGGAGAGTTTATCATCATCAACAATAATACAATTCATAAGCAATGTCGGTTTTAGGGTTGAGAAAATTGCTAGTGTTGCAAGTAGTCAAAAATAACCAAAATTTTGCGTTTTTCAACTGTTCTTCAGCTATAATTGATGAAATCAGGTTTCGCTTCGTATCAATGTTTCTAACGGATTATATTGGGATCAGGAATTGTTCTCTTTATCTGCATGCTTTTCACGAAGCCATCTTTCTATAGCTTCAGGATGTCTAACTGTGGTTCTTGTCCATTCCAGCAAAAGCTGAAGCTCCTCAGAGGGAGATAACTGCCAGGGTATTTCTGAGTTGCGAAGGCGATGAGTGAGCGTATAAAGAACAATAGCTGCCGTAACAGAAATATTAAAGCTTTCCGTAAAACCTACCATGGGTATGTGAAGGTATTCATCGGCCATTGACAAAGCAGTTTCGCTCAGACCTGTCAATTCCGTCCCGAAAAGCAGGGCAGCCTTACCTGCCTTCAGGTTAAAACTCTCCGGTGTACTGCTTCTGTGGTGAGGGCTTGTGGCAACAAGCCTGTATCCTTCTTCCTTCAGCTTTTGAAGCGCAATCCTTGTATTGTCCCGGTTTTTTTCCCTGTAATGAACAAGGGTCAGCCATTTGCTGGCACCAAGTGCCACATCAGGATTTGGTGAGAAGGTATTGCGGTTTTCAATAATATGTATATCCTGAATTCCGAGGCAGTCGCATGTTCGAAGCACGGCACTGGCATTGTGTGGTTGGAAAATATCTTCCAGCACAATGGTCAGGTAACGGGTACGATGCGCCACCACCTCACGGAACCGGCTGAATCTTCGTTCCGAAATATACTGTTTGAGAAAATCAAGTAAATCGCTGTTCTCCAATATCTGGCTGTTTGCTGCAAATGTAATATGTTTTCGCAATGCAAGCATTGTTAAGGGTTCTTCATTTTTTACCCGAATACTGCATTGGAAATGTAACGCACTAATGCATTGTAAGTAGCCTTGCTGGGGGGCATCCGGCTTAACCCCGATGAAGCGAAGATTCAATCGGCCTGAACGATGATATCCGATACCAAAAATACATTCACAGCCGGAATACTTATATTTGCCTGTGAAATTTGAAACAAAATGGAAAAAACATTTTCATGCACAAAAATTGTTGCAACAATTGGTCCGGCCTGCTCTTCACGCGAAGTTCTCAGGGAGATGTTTCTCGAAGGAGTGGACGTTTGCCGGCTCAATTTTTCGCATGGAACACATGAAGAACACAAAAGAGTAATACAGATCATCCGCAGTCTGAATCAGGAACTAGGAACCCATGTCGCTATTCTCGGTGATTTGCAGGGTCCCAAACTGCGAATTGGGGAGGTGGAAAACAACGGAGCCATGCTGGAAGAAGGGAAAGAACTCACCTTTGTAACCAGTCATGAGTTTATTGGGAACAGTGAACAAGTATATATGAGCTATAAAGAATTCCCTGCCGATGTAAAGGCAGGCGACATTGTGCTCATTGATGACGGGAAAATACGGCTAAAGGTTACCGATACCAATGGGGTTGATTCAGTAAAGGCAGTGGTTTTAAACGGAGGTGTACTTTCCTCCCATAAAGGAGTGAATTTACCTGACACAAAAGTTTCACTTCCCAGCCTAACCGAAAAAGACAAGGAGGACGCCCATTTTGCGTTGCAGGAAGGAGTTGACTGGCTGGCGCTCTCATTTGTCAGAAAACCAGCCGATCTTCTTGACCTGAAAGAACTCATGCGTCAGGAAAAGAAACATGCCTGGATCATTGCCAAAATTGAAAAGCCGGAAGCACTCAACGAAATTGATGAAATCATTGATATGGCAAACGGAATCATGGTAGCCCGTGGTGATCTGGGTGTAGAAATCCCATTCGACAGGGTGCCTCTGATTCAGAAAATGATTGTAAAAAAATGCATTGAAAAAGCAAAACCGGTCATCATTGCTACCCAGATGATGGAAAGTATGATCACGAGTTTCCGTCCTACACGGGCAGAGGCCAATGATGTGGCCAATGCTGTGCTCGACGGTGCTGATGCCCTCATGCTGAGCGGAGAAACCTCCGTAGGAAAATATCCGGCCGGTGTTATCAGAGCCATGCAGCAGATCATCAGCTATACCGAACAACATGCTTATCCGTATTACCGTGAACATCCTCCGTATGAACTTTCGCGCACTTTTCTTCCCGACTCCATTTGCGCTAATGCCTGTCACATGGCACAGCAAACAAGAGCAGAGGCCATCGTCACCTTCACCTTCAGCGGTTATACTCCAATGCGCATTGCCTCCCATCGCCCCAAAGCTGCTATCTATACGTTTACAAGGAATGAATCCCTCCTTTGTCGTCTATCCCTTGTCTGGGGTGTGCGAGCCTTTTATTACGACAAATCAGATCATACCGATGAATCGATTCAGCAATCCACCCAGTTCTTAAAAGAAAACAAATATATTTCCGACGATCAGGTCATCATCCATGTTGGCAGTATTCCTATTAATGCCCGTGGACAAACCAATATGATTAAACTGAGCTATGTCTGATCATGAGCCTGACAGGGAATCCTCTCTGCAGACCATCGCATTCCTTGAGAACAAGTGGTTGCCCGTCCTGATAGAGGAATGCAATCGCTGCTTTTTAGCGACATATTTGCCATCACATGATTGTTCCCACCATTCACGGGTTTGGAAATACGCCAGGCAGATTATTCTAACGAATGGTATCCTCCTTACTGCTGAAGAAACGGAGATTCTCCTGCTGGCCTGTTTCTTTCACGATACGGGTATGAGCATTGACCCGGGGCCCCGCCATGGTCAGTTCAGCAGCAAACTTTGTTCCGATTTCCTCCAACGAACCGGACTGACTTTTTCCGGAGCAGATATCCTCCTTTCCATCGTAGCCGAACACGATCAGAAAGACAATACAGAAGAAACCGGGGGTGAAAATATGAAAAGCCATTTGCTCGCTTTACTTCATATGGCAGATGATCTCGATGCATTCGGTGCAACGGGTGTGTATCGTTACACTGAAATCTACCTGATACGGGGAATTGCTTCAGAAAAAATACCCGGACTGATTCTTCCAAACCTAAAAAACCGCTTTGACCGTATTCAGAAAATGCTACCGGTTAATTCCCGTTTTTTTCAGACCCAGTATAAAAGATTTCTCTATACACTGCAGTTTTTCTCCGATTGTCTGAACTCGCCAGCCGGTTTAGTTGATTTTGCATTTCTGACGGAGAAAATTGCCTCATTTGTGCTTGAACAAAAGCTGGGTCCCCTCCGCATGGCAAAAGAAATAATTCACCAGGCTGACGCACCTGTTCTGATCAGGCAATGGGCCATAGATTTTGAGAAAGAAACGGATTTGTCGCTTTAAATGCTGACCGAACGATTTATGTAGTCTGAATAGTCCTTAAGCCGCTGCTGATAGGGCTCGTTAAACAGGGGGGAAGAGATCAGAAAATCAGCAGTAGACCGGTTACAGGCAGTTGGAACATTATAGAGCACGGTAATCCGCAAAAGTGCTTTGACATCAACGTCATGAGGTTGTGGTTGCATAGGATCCCAGAAAAAAACCAGGATATCGATTTTTCCTTCCGCTACCAGAGCACCCAGTTGCTGATCACCGCCAAGCGGCCCTGATTTAAGCTTCTTGAGTGAAATGGGCACATCCGGGCCTGCCTTGCGCCGCAGGGCATTTTCAACCATTCTGCCGGTAGTACCGGTACAAATGAGTTTATGTTTTATTAACTCCTGCCAGTTCCATTCAACCCATTCCACAAGGTCTTTCTTGCGATGATCGTGAGCAACCAAAGCAATTCGTTTGATTCTTTCCATATTTTTTGCATTGTGAGACAAAAATAGCGACAAACTAGCTCAATTACTGAACTCAAACTGTAAAAATACCTGAAGAGAACACAAATGCCAGATAGAGTGAACAGATGAAAACCGGAACCACAAGCTTAACGGATATTTACAGACATCAGAAAAAATGCTTTTTTGTCATCAGCAGGATATAACTGGTAATCGATTTTCCGGAGGCTTTCGCGGGCAATATCAATCAACCCAAGACCGGCTCCCCCTCTTCTGGTTCCTTTTCCCTGCCTGAGAGTGGCTTTGTACAAGCTGTTCAGATCTTCTTTGTTCATTGAATTCAATTGATCCAGCCTCGTTCTCAATTCATCGGTTTCATCAGCGGCAACAAAATTCCCTGCCAGAATATGGAATGACTCGTCTTTCATTCCAAGAACAAAGATCCCGTGATGGATACCATTTTCGGCAAAGGAATGTATGCTGATGTTCTGAAGAATTTCTACCAGAACATGAAAAACCTTCTTTTTGTATTTGTATACGTCTGACTGACTGCGAAGATTGTTTTCCAGCATTCGGAGGATGGGAATTACTGATTCCCTGCTGTAATCACCCTTATGCATGAGAAGAAAATTATTCTGCATCATCAGATGATGAAACGCAACAGTCTGATGGATCGGAACGCTAATTCCTCCATTTTGTCCCTGTAAATCAAGAGATTTCATTTTGATCTGTAAATAGAAAAAAGAAAAATCCTGATCAAAGGGTTCGAATAAATACTCGAGCTTTTGCCCCGATTTCCTTGCCATTTCAATAAGACCAAGCCCTGCACCCCCTTTAGACGAGAGTCCTTCATGTTCAAGGTTTTCAAGATACATCTTCTTCAGATCATCCTTATCAAGGCGATTGATTTCATCGATGCGTGAGGTCAGAAAATCTATATTTTCTTTCTTAACCAGGTTGCAGGAAGCTATATAATAGGAGGTACCTATATGCCTGGTACTAAACATCCCGGTATACTTATGCTTAATTATGGAAGTATCCGCTTCGGTACCATGCCGCACCACATTCTGAAAACATTCGGCCATCAGAAAGGAAACCTTGCTGCTCATGCGGGCCTGATCCTGTCGCATGGATATGCTGTACTCACTCAGACCGATAATTTTGTCGGTAATTTCATCACTGAAGGATCCCTGGTAGAAAAAACTCAGCGTATCTTCCTTCAGAAGCTGGTACAACTGAAAAATCTGCCCTAGTTCCATGCAGAGGTGAAGCTTTGAACAACCGAATTTCCCCTAAGTGCCCCATCGCTTATTTTCAGGCAAACCTCTGCATAGAAGCTGATTCCCATCCAACCAGTTCCACTCAATCTGATGCAGAGCTAAAATGCCAGAAAACGAATCTGCGCTAATTTAGGAATTTTTTGCATTTCAGGCCTTTCTTTCCTAAAAAAACTGATTTCTGCCAGTATTAACTTCCCTATCCTTAGTTACAAAAAGCGTCAGAATCAACAAAACCATCTCTTACCCTGGATTAAACACAATCAGCAGAAAACAAATCCCGGTTTAACAATAAAGCATAAGCAAATACATGATCCCTTATCTGCAGCAATTTCCTTTCCGGATAACTGAATTTTATATTTCATGAAACTTGGTTAATTTCGTCGGCTCCGCCAGGATATCCTCTGGCGGCATGAACACATTAAACATGGCATCAACCAGAAAAACGAAACGAACGAATCACAAAAAAGGAAGAAAGACCATTTCCCGTATTTTGACATGGGCAGGATTCCTTCTGGCTGCATTTCTGATTGTTGTTTTTTATTACGGTTACAGAAAAATATATGGGCATGGTATTCATATCAGCCAGCCGGAAATGGCTCATGTTTACATTCCAACCGGAGCTACTCTGGACGATGTTGCTGATATTCTTATACGGCAGGATATAATCAGTGACAGGAAATCTTTTATCTGGCTTGCTCAAAAAAGCGGATACAGCAAAAAAATTCATCCAGGCCATTATTTGGTCAGAAACGGAATGAGCAACCGGAACCTTATCACCATGCTGAAAACCGGACGACAAACACCGGTAAAGGTAATGTTTCAGAATATACGAACGGCACCCCAGCTTGCAGGGGTAGTTGCCAGACAGATTGAACCTGACTCGCTTGACCTGCTTTCCCTTTTTAAAAACGACACTTTCCTGAAGAACCTCGGATTCAGCCGGGAGACGGTTCTTAGTATGTTCATTCCCAATACCTATGAGTTTTACTGGAATATAAGCGCACGCGACTTTTTTCTGCGGATGAACAGGGAGTATAAAAAATTCTGGAACGATAAAAGAAAGCAGCAGGCTGAATCCATCGGACTAACTCCTCTTGAAGTAAGCATACTGGCTTCCATTGTGGATGAAGAATGTCTTATTAAATCAGAAGAACCTGCAGTGGCCGGCGTTTATATGAACCGACTGGCGAAAGGTATGCCTCTGCAGGCCGATCCCACCATCCGTTTTGCTATCGGGGATTATGGAGTAAAACGTATTCTTAAAAAGCATCTTGAAATTGACTCACCCTATAATACCTATAAATATTCGGGACTGCCCCCGGGTCCCATTTCTGTGCCTTCCATTTCGGCCATTGAGGCCGTGCTCAATTATACCCGCCACGATTATCTCTATTTCTGTGCAAAGGAAGATTTGTCAGGTGAACATTATTTTTCCAAAAGCCTGGCACAGCATCTTGAATACGCACGTCAATACCAGAGAGCTCTTAACAAAATGAGGGTTTACAGATGAATTAATATCTGAATGATATTTTCAGAATCCCGAATGGCGGGTAATAATAGAAGTTGCATACACCATTTTGTTTAACATATATTCAGTATATTTAAACAATATTCATTCAGCGTTGTTAGTAGGGAAAAAGTAACAATGCAAAAATACATATTGACCGTCTTATTGTTTCTTTCTCATCTGTTCTGGTTAGCTGGCCAGCCGAGAGAAAAAGGAATCATCGAAGGCAGAATTTACAATGCACGGAACAATGAACCTATTCCTTTTGCCAACATTGTAATCTGGGGAACTTCTATAGGCAGCACAAGCGACCTTGACGGGAGGTTTCTGTTTACAGGCCTGGCTCCCGGATATGTTGAACTTAGGGTAACATTTGTTGGTTTTAAACCCTATGTTTCGGAACAAATACTTGTAACCAATGCCAATAAAGTATATATTGAGATTCCTCTTGAGGAAACCCTTGTTGAACTGGATGCCGTTGTTGTAAAGAGTTCTCCGTTCAGGAAAAGTGAAGAGAGTCCTGTTTCGCTGCGGCGGATTGGCATCGAGGAGATTGAAAAAAATCCGGGAGGAAACAGGGATATTTCACGGGTTATTCAGGCTTTTCCGGGTGTGGCTTCTACACCAGCTTATAGAAATGATGTTATAGTAAGAGGTGGTGGACCAAGCGAAAACCGCTTTTTTCTTGACGGTGTTGAAATTCCTAACCTCAACCATTTTGCCACACAGGGGGCAAGCGGAGGACCGGTTGGAATTATCAATGCTGATTTAATACGGGAAGTGAATTTTTATTCAGGAGCTTTCCCAGCATCACGGGGTAATGCATTAAGTTCAGTCCTGGAATTCAGCACAATTGACGGGAACAAGGAAAAGACAAAATTCAGAGGCTCAGTCGGGGCATCTGATTTGGCTCTGGCACTGGACGGTCCATTGACCAGCAACACAACGTATTTTCTTTCAGCACGCCGCTCCTATCTGCAGTTTTTGTTCAGCGCCCTTGGGCTTCCGTTTTTACCCACCTATAATGACTTTCAGTTTAAAGTGCGTTCACGCCCTGATGCAAAGAATGAAATCCTCATAATGGGCTTGGGGTCTCTTGACAATTCGAGACTAAACCTGAACGCCAATGAAACAGAAATCCAGCGGTACATACTGGGGTACCTTCCCGAAAACAAACAATACTCCTACACGTTCGGAGCAGTTTACAAACATTATCGGGAAAACAGTTATGACACTTGGGTTCTTAGCCGGAACTATCTCAATAATTCTGTTATAAAATTCAAAAACAATATAGAATCCGATTCCCTCAAAACATTAGATTATGCTTCAGGAGAAGGGGAAATAAAATTCAGGTACGAAAACAATGCCCGCATACGCCGGGAATGGAAAACCAATTTTGGAGGAAACATTGAATTTGGCCGTTACAGAAATACAACCTACCAGAAAATTTTTGAAACCAATCCGTTTGTCATTGATTATTCCTCAGAACTTACACTCTGGAAATGGGGAGTATTTGGCCAGGCAAGCCGTGAACTGATGGGAGGCAGACTGACAGTTTCTATGGGAATCAGGGCTGATGCCAATAATTACAGTAAAAGCATGTCCAATCTTCTGGATCAGTTGTCGCCGCGGATGTCACTTTCGTATGGCATGCTTCCCAAAGTATTTCTGAATATGAATTTTGGCCGCTATTTTCAGATGCCACCTTACACTGCCCTTGGTTTAAGAGATAATGAAGGAAACCTGGTTAACCTCCGAAACAACCTGCGGTATATTGCTTCAGATCATCTGGTTGCCGGTCCTGAGTTTCTAATCAGCGAGAACTCGCGACTTACCCTGGAAGGTTTTTATAAATGGTACCGGAATTATCCTGTTTCGCTCCGCGATAGTATTGCAATTGCCAGTAAAGGTGGTGATTATGAAGTATTTGGTAACGAACCCCTTGTTTCAAAAGCAAAAGGAAGAGCCTATGGCATGGAATTGTTCTACAGAAACAAAAACCTGGCCGGATGGAATGTGATTCTATCCTATACATTTGTGCGTAGTGAATTTCAGGGATTCCGTCCTGTTTATTTCCCCAGTGCCTGGGACAACCGTCATCTTCTGAACATTACAGCACTCCGTAAGTTCGGAAAGAGTTGGAATGCCGGATTTAAATGGAGGTATGTGGGTGGAGCACCTTACACCCCTTTCGACCTTGAAAAATCCTCTCTGCAGGAAGCCTGGGATGCATCAGGAAGAGCATATCTTGACTACTCCCGGTTCAATCAGTTGCGGCTCCGGGCATTCCATCAGCTCGACATACGAATCGACAAGGATTTCTTTTTCGATAAATGGTCTCTTATTGCATATATTGATATTCAAAACCTATATGGGTTCAAAGCCAACCGCCCTGACATTCTCGTCCGTGCGGAAGATTCATCCGGAATCCCTTTACCAGCTTCAGGAAATCCACCCCGCTATGAACTTAAACGGATTGCAGATAATGCGGCCGGTACAGTATTGCCCACCGTAGGAATTATCATTCAGTTTTAACATTTCTACCATGAAAAACACGTATACCATCTTCCTCGCAATGACCGGACTTCTGCTGGTGGCTCTGACAAATCAGTGTCAGAATAAGTCGGTGGTAACCGGTGCAGTGCCTGCCACAGAAACAATTATTACGAATCCGGAAGAAAAAGGACCCGTAGTTTCCATTTCCTTTCAAAAAGGAAGGTTTCATAACCATCCGTTGATGGCCATCTGGGTAGAAGACACTTCAGGCCGGTTCATTCAGAACATTTACGTGGCTGAATCGATTGCAAAAGGAGTGTTTCGCCATGCCGACAATAGCAGGGGGCAATGGATGCCAGGAGAAATCAGGAGGCCAGCTGCCTTACCCTATTGGGGCCATAAATGGGGAATAAGAGCCGATGACGGGTTGTACCTTCCTACTCCAAAAAACCCTTTGCCCGATGCAGTTTCAGGTCCTACACCTCAGGGCGATTTCATCATCTGGTCGCGGCTTGCTGACACAACACTTCAGGTATTCAGGGTTATGCTGGAAATCAACCAATCGTGGGACTGGAATGAATACTGGACCAACAACAAATTTCCCGATGACAAAGATTATAAAACTTCCAGCCAGCCAGCCCTGGTTTACAGTGCTACGCTGGACCTGACCAAAGGTATAAGGGAAGCTGAGATGCAGGTTATTGGCCGGAGTCACTACAGCGGGAAAGATGGTAATCTCTATACCGATCTTGCAACTCTCACAACAGCGCTTCAGATTGCAAAATCAATAAAAGTCACCTGCTCAGGAGATGCTGCAAAACTTTATCCATCAAATACCCGCTGAACTTTAGGAAAAATTGTTGTACCTTCTTCATCCTTCGAATTCAGGAAATTCCATCCGGTTGATCCTATCCAGATCCTCCGGAGTGTCAACTGCCATATTTTCGATATCTGTTTCAGTAACGCGGATTGAATATCCATGCCATAACCAGCGAAGCTGTTCAAGTGATTCGGCCTGTTCCGGAGGAGCAGGCGGAAGCGCGGTGAGCAATTTCAGCACCCTGCTCCGGTAGGCATACAAACCGATATGCTTCAGCCATAGCTTATGTTTAATCCACTCATCCTGAGGAACATCCCTAAGGTATGGAATGACACTCCGGCTGAAATACATAGCCTGCCACTGACGGTTCACAATGACTTTCGGTATGTTGGGATTAAACAAATCATCCTTGTTGTCAATCCGTTTTACCAAAGTAGCTATGTCCGTTTTTTCATCGTTGAAGCATTCCATCACCTGCCGGAGTTGCCGTCCATGAATAAACGGTTCATCGCCCTGGATATTAATAACCACATCAAAATTTCGATTCAGACGAAGGCTGACAATTCGCATGGCCTCCTCACACCGCTCCGTTCCACTTCTGTGATGAGCACCTGTCAAAACAGCTTTCCCTCCGAAACTTTCCACAGTTCTTAAAATGCGTTCATCGTCGGTTGCTACCCATACCTCAGGAATAACCCGTGAAGCTCTTTCATAAACGTGCTGAACCATAGGTCTTCCATGAACCAAGGCCAGGGGCTTCCCAGGAAACCTTGTCGAAGCATACCGGGCAGGTATAATTCCCAGAAACAACATAAGAACAGTTTAACAAATTGAATGTGTAAAAATATCATTTTGCATCTGGTTCCAAATAGTAATTATATTGTAATTTTGTCATGTTTTAATACCTTTTGTCAGGAAAAGGAATCATATTTTATGGAAACCTTCACGCAAAACAAAGAGATACAACAAATTAAACAACGCTTTGGGATCATAGGGAACAGTCCCGGCCTAAACCGTGCCATTGACATTGCCCGGCAGGTAGCTCCGACAGATCTATCGGTTCTTATTACGGGAGAAAGCGGTACCGGCAAGGAAGTGTTCCCGCAGATTATTCACCAGTACAGTATTCGCAAACACGGAACCTATATTGCCGTGAACTGTGGCGCTATTCCTGAAGGCACCATCGATTCGGAACTTTTCGGCCATGAGAAAGGTTCCTTCACTGGCGCTCATGAAAGCAGGAAAGGGTATTTTGAAGTGGCCAACGGGGGAACTATTTTTCTGGATGAAGTTGCCGATCTGCCTCTTGCTACACAGGTGAGACTCCTTCGGGTGCTTGAAACAGGTGAGTTCATAAGGGTTGGATCTTCCAAAGTGCAAAAAACCAATGTACGGGTCATAGCTGCTACCAACATCGACATACTAAAAAGCATACAGGAAGGTAAATTCAGGGAAGATCTCTACTACAGGCTCAATACGGTTCCCATTCATATTCCTCCTTTGCGGGAAAGGGTAGAAGACATACCCCTTCTCTTCCGGAAGTTTGCCACCGACTTTGCCGAAAGGTACCGGATGCCTCCTATTACTATGGAACCGGAAGCGATGGAAATGCTGCAGAATTATGAATGGCCGGGGAATATCAGGCAATTGAAAAACGTAACTGAGCAGATATCGGTTATTGAGCATAACCGGGTAATTGACAAGAATACACTGAAGAGGTACCTGCCCGACTATGTTGATGTAAAGCTTCCTGCTATCTTTCGCTCCGACGATGCCCGCTCATTTGCTTCCGAAAGAGAAATCCTTTATAAAGTTCTCTTTGACATGAAAAATGATGTCAATGATTTGAAAAAGCTGGTTCTTGAAATGATCAAGTCAGGGAAAGCCGACGAAGGAGTGATGGAAAACAATGCTCAGATTATCAAAAAACTGTATAACACCGCCGACAATGTTCTGGGTTCAAATTTCCGGCCCACTATTGAGGTTGCACCCGAAGGAGCTGCCATTATCCAGGACACGGAAGAGATAGTGGAAGAAAACCTGTCGCTTGCACACAAGGAAATGGAGTTAATAAAGAAAGCCCTAGAAAAACATAATGGAAAACGAAGAAACGCTGCCCAGGAACTTGGGATTTCGGAGCGAACCCTTTACAGGAAGATTAAAGAATACAACCTTGCTTAAGATGATGTCCCGATCAGGAATTCTACTGGTGCTGCCGTTACTGATACTGGCAGGGTGCACGGTAAACTATTCTTTCTCCGGAGCCAGCATTGACCCGAAGATGAAAACGTATTCCGTACAGTATTTCGCCAACCGGGCACCCATCGTAGTGCCCACCCTGAGCCAGCAATTGACCGAAGCCCTTCGTGAAAAAATCCGCTCCCAAACAAAACTCCGACTGGTAACCGGCGTTGGTGATGCTGATTTTTCAGGAGAAATTACCCGTTATGAAACCCGGGCGGTTGCCATTACAGGCAATGACCGACCTGCCCAGAACCGGCTGACCATCGACGTGAGAGTACGTTACACCAATTCCGTCAATCCCAAAGAAAGTTTTGAATCAACCTTTTCCCGCTACAAAGATTACGATGCCAATCAAAGCCTGGCAGCCGTTGAACAGGATCTTATCAAGGACATTCTTGATCTTCTTACCGAAGATATTTTCAACAAAGCTTTTGTTAACTGGTAATGAGAGATGGAGCCAGAGAAACTATATAGTCTGCTTAAAGATGATCATATCCTGTACGACGAGGAAATCCTGACAGGCCTCCGGGAACTTGCTGACAAGTTCCCATGGTTTTCTACCGTGCGTATTCTACTGCTCAGGTATCTGCGTCATTCCAAAAATCCGGCTTTTACCCATGAATTTGAAGCCTGGCGTCCATTTCTTTCGGCAAATGACCTAATGCTGGTCATGGAACCCGTTTCAATGAAAATGCCGACAGAAACTGCCTGTACCCCGCAAAGTGTGGAAGAAATAATCCAACTGGCGGAAGAACCGTTGCAAGATTCCACACCGAATGAAAAAACAGAAAAAATACAATCCTCCACCCCTGTTCAGGAAGAACCATTCGCCGAAATGCCGGTCGAAACTCTTCCCCAAACAGTAGATGAAAGCAAATCGGAAGAGCCCGCGACAGCTTCAGAAGAATCTCCTGAAGGAACTGCTCCTGAACCCACAGAATCCTCAAAAGAATCTCAAGCGAAGGAAGTTACATTGCGCAGCCAGATATCGGAAGTTTTGTCACGTCAGGCCAGGGTTCTTTCAGAACAACCGGAAGATTTTGAACTTGAATTTGAACCGGTAATCGGAGTCATTACTCCGGAGAATGTTTTACTTGAGGATATTCCCTCTGCTGAAAATATACAGGGTTCTCCTTCTGAGTTACTAACCCTGGAGGGAGAAAATGTGTCAGATACAGGGGATACCAAACCGGAAGAACCTGTACTATCTGAACCGGTAGCCGCAGAAAGCCTTATCAAAAAGGAAACCACAGATCATGAAGATAAGGAGTCACAAGCCGCAGGCGGCCCACAACCCGTTGCAACGGAAGAGGAGGATGCCGGCAGGGTTCCTTTTGAAAATGATATACCAGATAACAGCGACACCTCCATGCCGGACTACCTTGAACAGGAATATTCCTTTTCTGAATGGCTGGAAGCTGTAAGCCGGATGCCTTTCTCTGAGCCATCAACCAATGAAACTAGAACAAAACGAAAGGAAGATATCCTGATAGAAAATTTCCTTAAAAACAATCCGCGGATAGACACTTCCACCAGTGAGAATATTCCCCAGGGTGATATATCCGAACACAGCGTCAGGGAAAATGACAGCTTCATAACAGATACCCTGGCACGGATATACCTTCGCCAGGGGCTTTATACAAAAGCTATCCAGGCTTATGAAAAACTGGCATTGAAATATCCGGAAAAAAACGCTTACTTTGCAGCGCAAATTGAAGAAATAAAAAAACTGATTCAATAAAATTTAAAGAAAACCCGCCATGTATTACGTAATTTCAGCAATTATTCTGCTTGTTTGTGTGCTCCTTATACTCGTTGTTCTGGTTCAGAACTCAAAAGGAGGAGGGCTTGTTTCAAGTTTTGCTGCCACCAATCAGATAATGGGTGTTAAGAAAACTGCTGATTTTCTTGAAAAGGCAACATGGACATTAGCTCTTGCCCTGCTGGTTCTCTCCCTGGCAGCCGCAGCAACTATGCCGCGCAAAACTGCTAACCGCGAGTCGCTCATGAAAGATCAGATCGAAAACGCAATTGATCCGAATGCCATGCCTAATTTTGGCACCCCTGCCCAGCCGGCACAGCAGCAAAACCAGGAACAACCTGCACCAGAAAAATAAAATCTCTGAAAGAATCCTTCACAATATGTTAAAATGTCAGTATGTCAGAGCATGCTGACATTTTTTTTCTTCTCTTTTGGTCCGCATTGGCAGAAACCGATAAGGAAAACCTTTATGCATAATATTGATTATTAATTAATTAAAACAATTTCAGTCCGACTTACCAAACTTTTTATAAAAGCTTATCAAAGCCCGGTAATTTTTTTGGCACAGTATATGCCATGACAAGGCGGTAGAAAATTTTGTTTAACCTAAAACGATACCAATATGTCAGAAGTGAAAATCAAACCTTTAGCCGACAGGGTTCTGGTAGAACCGCAGGAAGCTGAACAAAAGACTGCCAGTGGAATTATCATTCCCGATACTGCAAAGGAAAAACCCCAGCGCGGCATTGTGGTAGCTGTGGGCCCCGGAACCAAGGATGAAAAAATGGAAGTGAAAGCCGGTGATATTGTTCTCTACGGAAAATATGCCGGCACGGAAATCAGCTATAACGGTAAGGATTATTTAATCATGCGCCAGAGCGACATACTGGCTATCATTTGAGTATTAACCTTTAAAACAATACAAACATGGCAAAAGAAATCAAATTTGATATTGATGCAAGAGATCAGCTGAAAAAAGGTGTGGATGCTCTTGCCAATGCGGTAAAAGTTACTCTGGGTCCGAAAGGACGCAATGTGGTTATTGACAAAAAATTCGGTTCTCCGCAGGTTACAAAAGACGGTGTTACCGTTGCCAAGGAAGTGGAACTGAAGAACCATTTCGAAAATATCGGTGCCCAGATGCTGAAAGAGGTTGCCTCCAAGACCAATGACAATGCCGGTGACGGAACAACCACTGCTACTGTCCTTGCTCAGTCAATCATCAATGTTGGTCTGAAAAACGTTACGGCAGGTGCCAATCCCATGGATCTGAAGAGAGGTATTGACAAAGCCGTTGCCCACGTAATTGAAAGCCTGAAAAAGCAGAGCAAGGTTATCGGCGACGATTTCAGCAAGATCGAACAGGTTGCCAGCATTTCAGCCAATAATGATATCGAAATCGGCAAACTTATTGCCGAGGCAATGAAGAAGGTCAAGAAGGAAGGTGTGATCACCGTGGAAGAATCAAAAACTACCGAAACCCATGTTGAAGTAGTTGAAGGTATGCAGTTTGACCGCGGATATATTTCAGCCTACTTCATTACTGATCCGGAGAAAATGGAAGCCGTGCTCGAAAATCCTTACATTCTGCTGCACGACAAGAAGATATCTTCCATGAAGGATCTGCTTCCTGTTTTGGAGGCCATTGCCCAGAACGGCAAACCGTTGCTGATTGTTGCCGAAGACGTTGACGGTGAAGCTCTTGCCACCCTGGTGGTGAACAAACTGCGCGGGGCATTGCGCGTTGCCGCTGTGAAAGCTCCCGGATTTGGTGACAGAAGGAAAGAAATGCTGGAAGACATTGCCGTACTTACCGGTGGAGTTGTTATCAGCGAAGAAAAGGGCATGAAACTCGAAAGCACCTCTCTGAATGATCTTGGCCGTGCCGAAAAAGTTGTAATCGACAAAGAAAACACAACAATAGTAAACGGCGCAGGCGACAAGAAGAATATCAACGCCCGTATTGCCCAGATTAAGGCCCAGATTGAAACAACAACTTCAGACTATGACAAGGAAAAACTTCAGGAACGCCTTGCCAAACTGTCAGGCGGAGTTGCCGTGTTGTATGTTGGCGCCGCTACTGAAGTGGAAATGAAAGAAAAGAAAGACCGTGTAAACGACGCTCTGAATGCTACCCGTGCTGCCGTTGAGGAAGGAATTATTCCGGGTGGCGGCGTTGCCTACCTGAGGGCTATCAAAGACCTCGATGGACTGAAAGGTGACAATGAAGACGAAAACACCGGTATTTCCATTATCAAGAGGGCTCTGGAAGAACCCATCCGCATCATCGCCGAAAACGCAGGACATGACGGATCCGTTGTGGTACAGAAGGTGCGCGAAGGCAAGGATGATTTCGGATTCAACGCCCGTACCGAAGTTTTTGAAAACCTTATCCAGGCCGGTGTTATCGATCCCACCAAGGTTGCCCGTGTTGCACTGGAAAATGCTGCATCCATTGCCGGAATGCTGCTCACAACCGAGTGCGTCCTCGCAGAAAAGGAAGAAGAGGATAAACACGCTGCCGGCAATCCCAACATGGGGGGAATGGGCGGAATGATGTAAAATTGGCCCTGAACAAATAGTAAGGGGATGTCTCAAAACTTCGTTTTTCGACATCCCCTTTAAAAATTTAATAAATCAGCTGGTCGGCGGCATACGCCAACCAGCTGATTTATTATTAATTAAAAATTTTGAATTTAGATTAAAAATGTCAGGGTGCGATTACAAGGTGCAGAAATTATTGTTAATACCGCCGAAACATTAGCAAAGGAAGCACAACGGATGTCTTTCCAATTTATACATAATTTAGGCTTAATGTATAATCTGCTTTCCATTGGCTTTCCGTAATATTTATTACATTTACTTATCAATCCGTTTAACATGGAAAATCTTTCATTTTCTACTCTCTGCGTACATGCAGGCACCCGAATTGATCCTATTACCGAAGGAGTCAATACTCCCATTTATACATCCACATCCTATCCATACCTTGATACCGATGATAGGCCTTATCCCCGCTATTTCAATCTTCCCAACCAAAAGTCGGTTATTGAAAAGCTGATCTTCCTCGAAGGTTGTGATCTGGATACTTCAGATGGTATTCTTTTCAGTTCGGGTATGGCTGCTATCTCAACCACACTTCTGGGGTTGCTTGCATCAGGTGATCATGTTCTTTTCCAGCGCGGATTATACGGGGGAACAACCAACTTCATCAGCGGATGGCTGAAAAAATATGGTATTGAATGGTCCTACCCTGCCTCCAACGATCCGGAAGCATTTGAAGAAGCTATCCGGCCTACCACACGGATGGTTTATATCGAAACTCCATCCAATCCCCTTCTTGGGATAACCGATATGGAAAGCATAGCCCGGATAGCAAAAAGATACAGACTGATTTCAGTAATTGACAGCACCTTTGCTTCGCCGGTCAATCAGAATCCGCGATCTCTGGGAATTGACATTGTTATTCACAGCGCTACAAAATACCTTGGCGGCCACAGTGATATCAGTGCCGGAGCCATAATAGCCCCGAAAGAAGTTATAAAACCCATATACCGAATGGCTCTTAATCTCGGAGGAAGCCTGAATCCCGAAACCTGTTACCTTCTGGAACGTTCCATGAAAACCCTTGCCATCCGTGTTGAAAAACAAAACCAAAACACAATGGAAGTGGCACTGTTCCTTGCACAACACCCTGCCGTCAGCAGAGTTTTCTATCCCGGCCTTCCCTCCCATCCCGGCCATGCAATAGCAAAGAAACAAATGAGAGGATTTGGAGGAATGCTTTCTTTTGAACTCCGGTCAGCCGATCCCGTAAAGTTTCAAAAGAGTCTGAAATTGATCAGGCCTTCCATGAGTCTTGGCGGGGTGGATTCCATCATCTGCTCCCCGGTGATGACTTCCCACCGGCATCTCTCCAGAGAAGAACTTGACAAAGAGGGTATCACCGACAAAGTCCTCCGGCTTTCGGTGGGAATTGAAGATGCAACGGACATAATTCATGACCTGAAACAGGCGCTTGAAAAATAGTACTAAATGAAGCAGAGGAACCATACCGATCTGCTGAAAACCCAGGCAGGAAGATTCAGTCCTGCCATCAGGGTGGCTGCTATTTATTTCCTGCTGAGTGTCCTCTGGATTTTGTCAACCGACAGACTACTGGAGCATTTTATCAACGATCCGCACACCATTACCTGGCTTCAGACAATTAAAGGATGGTTTTTTGTCACCGTCAGTTCATTTATCATTTTCTATCTGGTATGGGTGGAAATACGCAAAAAAGACCTGATTATCAAAACAATAAATGAAAGTCAGCAATGGTATAATGCCCTGGCTTCCCATCTTCCGAATACCACGGTTTTTCTTGTTGATGAAAAACTGACTTTTATCCTTCTGCAGGGAAAGGAATCAATAAAGCTGGGGCTTGTACCTGAACAGGCACTGGGAAAAACATTGCATGACATTCCCTTTGATACTACCGTCCGGCAAATCATGATAGCCTACCTTGAACAGGCATTTTCGGGAGAAAAAATTACAACTGAAATTCAGTCGCACGACAACTGGTTCGAACTGCGTGCCTCGCCTGTTCCGGAAATTTCAGGAAAACCGCGGTTTGTTGCAGGGGCCCTGATCAACATCACGCAGCAAAAACTGAACTTCAGAAACCTCCAGGAAGCTCTTAGAAAAGCCGAAGAATCAGAAAGACTCAAAACTGAATTCATCGAAAACATTTCGCATGAAATTCGTACTCCAATGAATGCCATTTTCGGTTTTTCCGAGTTGATCTGCGATCCTGAGGTTTTACCTGAAAAAAAAGAGAAATACTATGAATATGTCAGGGAATCGGGGAATCATCTGATTGCCATGATTGATAACCTTCTCCATTTATCGGATATCCAGAAAGGAGTTGTTCATCTTCACAAAAGCGAATTTGAACTTGATGATATGCTGGACAGGCTTTCAGAATATTATAAACTCCAGTTTGTGCGGGCAGGCAAAAAGGTTGAAGTAAGGTACCAGAAACCTTCCGGATCAAACATTGTCCTGTTCAGTGAAAAATCGCGCCTAATGCAGATCCTGTCAAATCTTCTGAACAATGCGGTTAAGTTTACCGAAACCGGATTCATTGAATTTGGATACTATCCCGAAAACAGAAATTCGGTTCTCTTCTTCGTTCAGGACTCAGGGATTGGAATTCAACCGAAAGAACAGGAAACAATTTTTGAACGTTTTCGCAAGGGCAAAGCCGTTGATGACCAGCTTTACAGAGGAACAGGTTTAGGACTGAGCATTGCAAAGGAACTGGTAAAAATGCTGGAAGGGGAAATATGGCTCCTGTCAAAGCCCTATCAGGGAACCTGTTTTATGTTCCGCATCCCCGGAATTATAGTTAAAAACACATGGCCAGGATCGGATGAAAAAAAGCCGGCCCGCATTCTGATTGCCAACCTTTCGGAAGACAAAGGCCCCAATATCTCTGAATACTTTCGAACCAAAAAAATAGATGTGACCGAACACAGCGGTAACGAAAAGGATCTTTTTATGCAATTGAAAAATGCTCCTCCTCCTGACATGATGTTTCTATACTCAAATCCTGACCTGCATAAAATATCAGCTGTCCTGTTCAGGCTTCGCAGTGAATTTCATCCATTTCCTGTCATAATCGTTGCCGACCGGCATAACGAAGATTTCAAAAGATCTGTATTTGCTTCGGGAGCAACTGAATATTTCCTTCATCCTCTAACAGATGACGAAACTGACTTCTTGTACAGAAAATACATTTACATCCGACAGGGTGCAAGATTTTCTAATAAGGAATAAAGAAACTGTCAGGGGGCAAGAGTGACCACTGTGATCCCGCTCCCGCCCCGCTCCACATGTTCATCGCGGAATGAACTAACAAACTGTTGTTTTTGCAGATAATCCCGTATCATTGACCTTAGAATGCCATTCCCCTTTCCGTGAAGGATGCGAACCTCGTTCACCCCCACCACCAATGCTTCATCAAGCAGGCGTGCCACTTCCTGCAACGCCTCTTCTCCCCGCATACCCCTGACATCAGTTTGCGGGACAAAACTCAGGAAACGTTCATTCCATACAGAATTTGTTTTTCCGGTTACGGGCTGATTGGGAGTGCTTCTTTTCCCTCCTTCTGATTTTTTCAAACGGTGGAAAGGAACGGTTGTTATCATATTTCCGAAAGCAACCAGAGCATTTGGTCCGTTTACATCAAGCACTTCCCCCGCAATGTCCTGATCAGTTAAACAGACCATATCTCCTTTTTCAAAAACCGGATTTTCCCTCATATCTGCTTTTCTTTCGGACTGATTTTTCTGGCCTGATTTGCCGCCGGTTTGGATCTTTATGTCATCTTCACCTTCCAGTTTCCTCAGTGAATCAGAAATATACGATTGAAGGTCCTGACGGATTATTTTAGTTTTTTCTTTCTCGGCCTGAGCTTCTTTGATTTCGCGGATGGCATTCTCAATGCGCTTATTTAACCCTTCCAGCAGTCTGGCTGCTTCCTGCCTGGCATTTGCGAGTAATTCCTTGCGCATCCGCCTGGTTTCTTCCAGTTCTTTCGAATATTTTTCCAGTGTTTCTTCGATCTTTTTTTCAGATTGCCTGATTTTTTCCCTTTTCTGCTCCCAGTAGCGCTTATCACGCAAAACCTCCCTCAGATGTTTGTCATAGTCAACCTGGCTGCTTCCCACCCGCTGGCGTGCCATGGAGAGAATATCCTCCGGAAGGCCAATCCTCCGGGCAATTTCAAAAGCATAGGAACTTCCCGGCTTGCCAATCTCCAGTTTATAAAGTGGCACCATACGCCCGCTATCGAAGAGCATAGCACCGTTAATCACTCCTTCGGCTGATGCGGCATAATGTTTCAGGTTGGTATAGTGCGTGGTGGCAACACAAATACAACCCGACTGTCTGAGCTTCTCAAGAATAGCTTCAGCAATGGCTCCGCCCAACGAAGGTTCAGTACCTGCACCCAGTTCATCGATCAACACAAGGCTTCTTTTACCGGCATGCCGTACAAAAAATTTCATGTGCATCAGATGGGAGCTATAAGTACTCAGATCATTCTCAATACTTTGCTCATCACCAATATCAAGAAAAATATCCCGGAAGATTCCGAAAACTGAATTTGGTGAAGCGGAAACAGGTATTCCGCATTGCAGCATATACTGCAATAACCCCGTGGTTTTGAGGCATACCGATTTGCCACCCGCATTGGGGCCTGAAATTACAAGTATTCTATATTTGTCGCCAAGCCTGATGGTCAGAGGAACCGTCTCCCTGTTTTCCTTCAGGTTAATAAGGTACAGCAGGGGATGAACAGCATCTCTCCATTCAATTGCGGGCTCATCACGAACCACTGGAATCCCTGCTTTCAGTTTTATAGCCAATCGAGCCTTGCTTCTGATAAAATCAAAATATCCCAAACGTTCATTGATGATAATAAGTTCCTGTGCATATGGTCTGATGAAATCGGTAAATTCAGCCAGAATCCTTATAATTTCCCTTTTTTCCTCGTATTCCAGTTCTCTCAGTTCATTATTCAGATCAACAATTTCAGCTGGTTCAATAAAAACGGTCTTTCCGGTGGAGGAGGCATCCAGCACTATACCCCGCAGACTGCGTTTGTGTGTGGCACGCACGGGGAGTACCATTCTGCCATCCCTGAAAGTTATTCCCTCTCCCTCATCAATCCATCCTTCTCCCTGGGCTTTACGGAGAATCCCCTGCATAGCTCTCGCAATCTGTGCCTGTTTCTGGTGCATTGTCTTTCGTATCCTGCTGAGATCGGGCGATGCAGTATCCTTCATTTCGCCTTTCTCATCCAGAATGGAATCGACCCGCATTATAACCGCCGGCATTTTTCTGATATCCCCAAGAAGTACCTTCAATAAAGGGAATTTTTCTGATCCGTTTGCCCTGAAAAAATCCTGAACCGAAGCCATTGTCAGCAATAAACGCCTTATTTTTATTATCTCAGCAGCTTCGAGAAATGTCCCGTTGATTCCCGTTCGCTTCAACGACGGACGTACATCATCGTAGATCAAATCAGGAAAGGAATCGTGAAATTGCAGAATCTGCATCATTTCGCCGGTTTGCTGCAATGCGTCGTTTACTCCCCTGGGATCGCTCATAAATGCCATCGTTTCAACCATTTCCCTTCCGGGGTTAGCCGTACATTGTTCTGCAAGCATTATGCGGATCTGATCAAAACCAAGTTTCTGTTCTATATGTTCCGGATACAGCATAGCAATGGCAAAGTTAACCTAACATCCATGCATTTCAAACAAATGGAAAGAAATAAAGAAAATACAGCAACATTGGCCAAGGTGTATTACCTTTACTCTGGTCATAAATTGTTTGAATCAATAGTTTTCGTATGTCTCTGCGCAATCAACTTATGGTTGTGGGAGTCTTTTCGGTAGCCATGGGATACCTGGAAAGCTCCGTTGTCGTGTATATGCGTGAAATTCTTTATCCGGGAGGATTTACCTTCCCGCTGGCCCCCATACCTGAGAAGCTGGCCGTAACGGAACTCTTCCGCGAAGCTGCCACACTTATTATGCTGGCAGGCATTGCATATGTAAACGGAAAGAATCTTACAGAGCGGTTTGCATGGTTTATTTACAGTTTTGCCATTTGGGATATTTTTTACTACCTGTTCCTTAAACTGTTACTGAATTGGCCTGATTCCCTGTTGACATGGGATATTCTTTTCCTTATTCCGGTAACCTGGACAGGCCCTGTTATCGGTCCCATCATCGTTTCACTTCTCATGATTCTTCTTGCCCTGGTTATTTTAAGAATTTCCAGAATAAAGGAGAAGTACCGGTTTCCCTTGCAGGCACAAATACTTATGTTTGCCGGTGCCGGCATTGTTTTTGTTTCCTTTATCGCCGACTATTCCAGGTTCATTCTGGAGCATTACAGTCTGAAGGAATTATGGTCGCTCCCTTCGCAAAAGGCATTGTATGATTTGAGTTTACAGTATATGCCTGCACATTTTCCCTGGGTTGTTTTTGGTGCAGGGGCCGTCTTGTTGCTTCTCTCGGCAATTGTTGCTGCGCGAAAATAGCGACTAGTTACCTCCGGTTTTATATTCGTGTGACCTCAGTTTATCGCTTTTTTTTGCGGAGCAACTATTAAACTTTTGGATGATATATTTTTCAACGGGAATGTGGTATACTTTACAATTGACCTTATATGCACTAGAAATGCATTCATCACCTTCCAGGCTGATTGAATCTTCGATTCATCGGGGTTAATCCGGATGTCATCGATCAAAGCTTTCGCTCTATGCATTCGTTCGCTTCACTTCAAATGCATAATCCGGGACACGCTTGATCTGATTTTCCCGCTTGATTGCATCCGTCTTGTTTTCATACTCCTCAATGTACACAAGCTTCCATGGTATACCTCTCCTGGTCGAAGTCGTCGCCCCGGCATTATGCTTTCCTAATCTCTCTTCAGGGTCATGGGTATAGCCCACGTAATATTTGTCAAGGGATTGACTGTAGATAATGTACACGTAATAATGCATTCGGCTTATTACAAAAAAACTCAGAAACATTCGCCCCTGAGTCCTTGTAGCGAGAGGGGGAATTGAACCCCCGACCTCATGATTATGAATCATACGCTCTAACCAACTGAGCTATCTCGCCATTTTTCTCTCTCATTCCTTGAACCCCCGACGCTCTAACCAACTGAGCTATCTCGCCATTTTTTTCTATCATTCCTTGAACCCCCGACGCCCTAACCCGCCGCGCTGCCTCACTCAACCAATACCACTCTGCCTAACCGTTTACAGCTCATGTGATCAGAAATCCATATCTTCTGATCCCACACTTTTGGTCCGGTACGTCAAAACAACGGGTTTTTTTCAGGACTGCAAATATACATTTTTTTCATTTTTGGACGTTTTTTAAATTATTTTTATTTATCTATTTGATTATTAATACTTTATACTCAATTGATCCGGTTATTTTCCATTCTGATTGACCTTGTTTGGCTGATTAACTTTTTTTATTATATTGCAAAATATTGAAACGGACAATTTTCTTTCACTCAATGAAGAAGCGCTTTGAACTGGAATACACGCTGAACGTTTCCCCCTCGTTTTTGTTTTCCCGCCTGAGCACCCCCGGCGGATTGTCGGAATGGTTTGCCGACGATGTCAATCTTAAAGGCAAAATATTCACTTTCCTTTGGAAAGGTTCCCAGCAAAGTGCAGAAATACTGGCCCAGAAAGAAAACAGGTATATCCGTTTCCGATGGCTTGAGAAAGGTTGTGAAAACTGTTTTTTTGAATTCCGCATCCGTCAGGACCAGCTTACTGGCGACGTAGCCCTTCTTGTAATCGACTTTGCTGAAGAGCAGGATAAAGAGGATGCCATTGAACTCTGGAACATGCAGATTGCACGACTGAAACATGTTATTGGTCTCTGAAGAAATACCCCTTCTTCACCTGTCAAGCAACACCCTCCTTCAGATTGGCAAAAAAAAGTACTTTTGCACCGAATCAATGGATGAAATTTTCCAGCATGCGTATCAAGCGGCTTCATAAGTTTATGCTGATGTCATTCATCGGCCCGCTTTTCCTTACATTCTTCATTGTCATCTTCCTCCTGCTGATGCAGTTTCTATGGAAGTACATTGATGAACTTGCAGGGAAAGGCTTATCGGCGGGAATAATTGCTGAATTGCTGCTGTACACATCCACCAGCCTGGTTCCCATGGCTCTGCCACTCGCCATCCTTCTGGCCAGTCTTATGACCTTCGGGAACCTTGGCGAAAACTATGAGCTGACGGCCCTCAAATCGGCCGGCATTTCCCTGCAGAGAATCATGTCTCCCCTCATTATTCTGGTGGCAGGAATCAGCATCCTTGCGTTCTTCTTTTCCAACAATGTGATGCCCTATGCAAACCTGAAAATGCGAGCCCTGTTGTATGATATCCGGCAGAAACGGCCCGCTTTTCAGATCACGGAAGGGATTTTCTACAACGGTATCGACGGGTACAGCATCAAGGTTGGACGCAAGGATCCCCGTACCAACAAACTCTACAACATTAAAATTTACGATCATACGGCTGGAAAAGGAAACATCAGCGTTACCACAGCCGACTCAGGACTGATGAAAATGACGCCCGACAGCAATCTGATTTTTATACTCTACAGCGGGTACAGTTATAATGAGCTGGAAGATGAAACGAGAAGCCGGGGGCATAAAACCTATCCGCACCGGATGGATTACTTTCAACAGCAGGAATTAATTCTATCGCTCAGCGGTTTCGGTTTTAACCGCACCGATGAAAACCTGTTCAAGGGTGGATACCAGATGATGAACCTCAAACAACTGAGCAAAGCCAGGGATTCGCTGAATCAGGATTACGAACTGAACCGGCAGGTGTTTTACAAAGACCTGCTGGCCGTAAACTATTTCCGTAACGACTTTGTAGTAAGGAAAAAGAAAGAAGGCGACACAGTCTTCCTTAAAAATCCTCCTTTGACCCTGAAAAAATTCTACCCCGACAGTATTTACGACACACTTCCGTTGCCTGACAAGAAACTCGTTATTTCTCAGGCGTTGGGACTTGCGCGTACTGCCCAGAGCTATATTTCATCACAGAAAGAAACCTTCTATAATAAAATCAAGCGAATCCGCCGCCATGAGATTGAATGGCACCGAAAGTTCACCCTGTCATTTGCCTGCCTGATTTTCTTCTTTATCGGCGCCCCGCTTGGTGCCATTATTCGCAAAGGAGGACTGGGAATGCCGGTAGTAATATCAGTGCTGTTTTTTGTTGTGTATTATGTGATTTCACTGATCGGTGAAAAAATGGTGCGCGAAAACCTGCTTCCGGCTGCCGAAGGAATGTGGATTTCATCGGTCATTCTTCTCCCCCTTGGCATATATCTTACTTATAAGGCAACCACCGATTCGGCCATCCTCAATCTCGACACATATTCCCGGTTTATCAGAAAAATAATGGTTGCCCTTAAAATGGAAGAAGAAAACTCAAACGGATGAAGATTCTTCAGCTTTCCATAAAATTTCCCTGGCCACCGAATGACGGAGGTGCACTGGCCACAATTGCCCTTACCAAAGGATTTGCTGAATTCGGGCACGAGGTAACAATGCTGGCCATGAATACTTCCAAACACTTTTTCGGGACTGAAAATCTTCCGGAGCCGGTAAAAAAAATGGCTGATTTCCGAACCGTTCCTGTAAATACCGACATCCGGTTTCACAAAGCTCTGTTCAATCTGTTTTTCAGCCGGATGCCTTACAATGCCGAACGCTTTGTTGTCCCTGCCTTTAGAGATGAACTACGTCGTCTTTTAGACGAAAAGAAATTCGATATCATCCAACTCGAAGGGCTATACCTTATGCCCTACCTTCCCGTGATACGTAGCTGTACCACTGTACCGGTGGTTCTCAGGGCACATAATGTCGAATCCGAAATCTGGCTCCGTAAGTTTCATCAGGAACAATGGCTGCTAAAAAAGGCCTATACCGGAATCCTTGCCAGCCGCCTGCGCAGAATGGAAATTGCTTCGGTCAATCAGTACGACATGCTGGTAACCATTACTGAACGGGACGCTGCTTTTTTTGAAAAGTTCGGTAATATAAAACCCCTGGAAATTATCCCTTTCGGGATTAACCCCGAAGACTACCCCGAACCCGTTTTTCAAGTAAACTCCCTGTCATTATTTTACATCGGGGCTCTCGACTGGCAGCCTAATATTAACGGGCTTTTGTGGTTTCTCGAAGAAGTATGGGCCAAAGTGAAACGAGAATTTCCCCATCTGGTGTTTCATATTGCAGGCCGCAATGCCTCTTCCGGACTGCAAAAAAAAATAATGCGCTATCCGGTGGTGTTTCATGGAGAAGTGCCTTCCTCCCGCAATTTCATGAGCGACAAGAATATCCTGGTTGTTCCGCTGTTTGCCGGAAGCGGAATCCGCGTCAAAATTATCGAAGCCATGGCTATGGGAAAAACGGTTATCTCCACCGAGCTGGGCACAGAAGGTATTCCTGCAGTCGAAGGGAAAGAACTCTTTCATGCCCAAACTGCTGAAGACTTCATCCAGGCCATCCATACCCTGGTTAGCCAGCCCTCAAAAATTGCCGAAACAGGCCTGGCTGCCCGACAACTCGCCTTCTCCCGTTTCAACAACAGCGACCTTACCAGGAAACTGCTTGCATTCTACAAAAGCCATACGGCATGATACCTACCCTGATATTCTGGTTTGCCCTAAGTGCCCTGTTGTTTTCGTACCTCATTTTTCCGGCATTTCTATTCCTCATCTCACGTTTCAGGCGCATCAGCCTCCAGAACTTTGAATATAAAGACGAACTGCCACGAATTTCCATTATCATGGCTGCCTATAACGAGCAGGATGTTCTGGAAGAAAAGCTGCAAAGCGTTTACAATACTTACTATCCTACAGACAAAATTGAGTTTCTTGCCGGTTCGGATGCCTCGACCGATAGGACAAATGCAATCCTTGAAAGCGCACAGGTGAAATATCCATCGTTCCGTCCTTTCTTTTTCGAAAAGCGAATGGGCAAGGTACGCATCATCAATGCCCTGGCAGAACAGGCCCACGGCGACATACTTGTGTTTACCGATGCCAATGTCATGTTCCATACTGACACATTGACAGAACTTATAGCATTTTTCAAAGATCCGCGGACAGGTCTTGTCGATTCGCACATGCAGCACCATGGAATTGATGAGAGCGGCATCTCCCGGCAGGAACATGCTTACATTGCATGGGAAGTAACAATCAAACACCTTGAAAGCATTGTCTGGGGCTGCATGATGGGACCCTTCGGAGGCTGTTTTGCCGTAAGAAAAGAACTCTTTACTCCGGTTCCTGACACTTTCCTCGTTGATGACTTTTTTATTAACATGCATGTTCTGCAACAGGGATTTTATGCTGTCAATAGCCTGACATCTCGTGTTACCGAGGATGTATCAAACGATCCCTGGGTCGAATTCCGCAGAAAAACAAGGATTGCAGCGGGAAACTTTCAGAACCTGAAATATTTCAGACATATGCTTCTTCCCACCAAAGGAGCCAGAGCCCTGTGTTTTTTTGCCCATAAATTTCTCCGCTGGCTTGGCCCGTTGTGGATCGTTCTTTTGCTCCTTTCCTCATTTTTTCTCGTCGGACAAGGAATTTTCTATCAGATTGTTCTTCTAATGGTTTCGGCTGCCATTGTTCTCACTCTGGCCGATTTTTTGCTCAGGAAATTAAGGATACATATTGTACCTTTGCGCTTCCTAAATCATTTTATGGTATCAAACCTGGCACTTGCAGCAGGTTGTATCCAGTTTTTAAAAGGAATACATAGCAATGTGTGGCAACCAACAAAACGTCACCAGTCAGGAAACCGGCATTAAACTCAACACCATTGAGGAAGCGGTAGCTGATATCCGCGAAGGCAAGCCGGTTATTGTGGTTGACGACGAAGACCGCGAAAACGAGGGGGATTTTATTGTAGCAGCCGAGCTAATTACGCCTGAGATGGTCAATTTCATGGCCATGCACGGACGGGGTTTGATCTGTGTTGCATTACCCGAAGAGCGCTGCGAACAACTCGAGCTGGAGCTTATGACCAGCAGAAACACGGCCCTTCACCGTACCGCATTCACCGTATCAGTTGACCTGATAGGACAGGGCGTTACGACAGGCATTTCAGCCTCCGACAGGGCAAAGACGATCCGCGCTCTGGTGGACCCGAAGACAAAACCCGAAGACCTGGCACGACCCGGGCATGTTTTTCCGCTAAAAGCCAAGCAGAAAGGCGTATTACGCAGAGCAGGGCATACCGAAGCTGCCGTTGATCTCACCCATCTGGCCGGTTTACTGGAAGGAGGTGCCCTGGTAGAAATCATGAATGAAGACGGTTCTATGGCCCGCCTTCCACAGCTAATGGAAATTGCCAGGCGCTTTCAAATAAAGATCATTACCATTAAAGATCTCATTGCCTACCGTCTTGCCCGCGAGAGCATTGTTATCAAGGGTGTGGAAGTGCATCTGCCCACCCGGTACGGCGACTTCCGGCTGATTCCTTTCCTTCAGAAATCAAACGGTCTGGAACACATTGCCCTCATCAAAGGTCACTGGGAACCCGATGAACCGGTGCTGGTGCGTGTCCATTCTTCCTGCGTTACCGGCGATATTTTCGGCTCTTACCGGTGTGACTGCGGTGACCAGCTGCACGAAGCCATGAAACGCATTGAAAAAGAAGGAAAGGGAGTTCTGCTTTACATGAACCAGGAGGGACGCGGCATTGGTCTTTTCAACAAGATAAAAGCCTATAAATTACAGGAAGAAGGCCGCGACACCGTGGAAGCCAACCTCGACCTCGGATTTAATGCCGACGAACGCGACTATGGTGTGGGAGCCAATATTCTGCATCTGCTCGGCCTGAAAAAAATCCGGCTGATGACAAACAATCCCATTAAGCGAGCCGGATTGGAAGGGTACGGACTGAAAATTGTCGAAAACGTACCCATTGAAGTTCCTCCCAATCCCCACAACAAATTTTATCTTGAGACCAAACGCGACAAGATGGGTCATTTTCTGAACCTTGTCCGCTATTACCCCAACGAAAACGGGAAGCAATAACACCATGACCAGCAAGGCTTCGTTTCGGATTGTGTTCATGGGTACTCCGGAATTTGCCGTTCCTTCGCTTGAGGCTTTAATCCATAACGGCTGGAATGTAACGGCTGTGGTTACGGTACCTGACAAACCGTCAGGCAGGGGTCTCCGGATGCAGGCTTCAGCAGTCAAGCTGGCTGCCCTAAAATTCGGGATTCCTGTTCTTCAGCCGGAGCGACTGAAAGACCCCTCATTTCTTTCTGCCCTGCATGACCTTCGTCCCGATTTGTTCCTGGTGGTCGCCTTCCGCATGCTCCCTGCGGAAGTCTGGAAGATACCTCTCCATGGCACCATCAACCTGCATGCTTCCCTCCTGCCCGATTACCGTGGTGCCGCACCCATTAACCATGCCATCATTAATGGTGAGACGCGGACTGGCCTTACCACTTTCTTTATTGATGAGAACCTTGATACGGGAAAGATCATTCTGCAGGAAGAAACCGAAATCGGTCTGCAGGAAACAGCCGGCGAACTCCATGACCGGCTGAAAGAGATGGGTGCCGGCCTCGTATTGAAAACAGTGGAACTGATTGCCTCCGGACAATATGTCGCCCGCAGTCAGGAAGAATTCATTCATCCGCAACGTGTTCTGCATACAGCTCCCAGGATTACCAAAGAAATGTGCCGCATCCATTGGGACAAACCCGGACAGGAGGTGGTCAACCTCATCAGAGGACTGAGCCCTTTACCCGGAGCCTACACAACATGGATACTCCCGCAGGGAAAAACAAGGGTAAAAATCTACCTGGCGTCCTTCAGGAAAGAGGCCCATAAACTGGAGCCCGGAACGGTGGTAACAGACGGAAAGACCCTTCTGGCAGCAGCTGTTCCCGATGGAATGATTGATTTGCTTTCGCTTCAGGCCGAAGGACGCAAAAAACTTTCTGCCGTTGAATTCCTCAGAGGGATCCAGGACCCTTCTGCTCTCCGTTTTGCTTCTGATCAACCGTTCTGACAACATCATCCACCTTTCTGCGGTGGCGCAGGTATATTCGTTCTCCTTCAACCGGTTCGGTTCCTTCTTTCATGCGGTTCATTCTGTACAATTGCCTCAATTTCACGGCGTATTTTTGCGCAATGAGGTGCATGGTCTCTCCCTTTTCAACCACGTGAACGTCAAATCCCCTCTCTGCCCTGTTGCGCTTTGGTTCGAGGTAAAGAACATCTCCGGTGTGGATGGGGGTTTCTTTGGTCATATCGTTGAATAAAGCCAGTTCCCAGGGCATAAGCTTCATCTCGTCTGTAATCTTTTCATAGGTATCCCCATCCCTGGCAAGAATGTAATCGGTGCGATTCCGTACATACACCCTGTGGGGCACGATGTCAACCGTAAATTCTGCTTCTGTTTCGGGTTGGATAGCGACAGGAGCTTTTGCCTCGCCGGCTTCCCGCTTCTTTTTGGGTATGGTGGCAAGGTCGTACTGGTGCAAATGGTTTTCCTCAATGATGCGGATTAACTGTTCGGCATAGGTAGGGCTGGTAGCATATCCGGCCTTTTTGAGTCCTCTTGCCCATCCTTTATAATCGTCAGGTCGCAAACGAAACAGGTCGGCATACCGGGGAGTGTTCTTTAAAAAATCGCTGTGATCCCTGTATGAATCAAGAACAGACTCATACTTCCGAAAACATTCATTAGGGCTGTCGTCGTCGTGAAAATGCGTCTTCCCATCCCAGTTCTTATGGCATTTTATGCCGAAATGATTGTTGGCTTTCCGGGCCAGGGTACTGTTCCCACAGTCCGATTCCAGGATTGCCTGTGCAAGGGTTATCGAAGCCGGGACTCCTCTCCGGTTCATTTCTTCAATCGCAAAATCCCGGTAAGCCTTTACATACTCTTCCAGCGTCATACGGCCTTTCTGCGCAGAGAGACCGCCTGAAATCAAAAGAAAGAAAACAAACCAAACAGATGTGCTGCGGTACACGATTTTTTCTGCAAATCTAATGATTCAGTTGTCGGATTTTACCCACTTTTCAACCAATTTACTGACAACCGGCCAATAATTATCACAAGAAGGAATAGTTTTTCAGGTAAATTTCAAATGACGGTGTGGTTCACGGAAATTTACTTCAGTGTTCTTAAAAAGTAATCCCATAGCGGATCTGCCGGTGGGGGAGCAATAATTTCCATGCGGGTACCTGCCACCGGATGAACAAACGAAAGGGAACGGGCGTGCAGGCTGATTCCACCATCGGGGTTGGAACGCTCTGCTCCGTATTTCAGATCGCCCTTTACCGGACAACCGATTTTAGCCAGCTGGCAGCGTATCTGGTGATGCCTGCCGGTTTCGAGGTCAATTTCCAGCAGGTAATAGCGGTCCGAGCGGGCCAGGATTTTGTACCGCAAACGGGCAGGTTTTGAACCAGGTACCGCATGGTCATGGGCGTACGACTTATTCTGCTTGCTGTTTCGCACAATGTGATGTTCCAAAACACCTTCATTGGCAGGCGGGGCATTTTTAACAATGGCCCAGTACAATTTGGTAACTTCCCGGCCGGCAAAGAGTTTGTTCATCCGTTCAAGCGCCTTGCTGGTACGGGCAAAAAGCACGACTCCTGTCACAGGCCTGTCTATACGGTGCACAATCCCCAGGAAAACATTTCCTTTTTTCTTGTACCGTTCGGCAATATATTTTTTCACCTTTTCCTCCAGCGGTTCGTCGCCCGAAGGATCCATTTGCACGGGGATGGGTTCTGATTTATTGACAGCAATCAGGTGATTGTCTTCGTAAAGTACTTCCACGGTCAGTATTGTTCCTTTTCGTTGGGAAAATCAAGGCTCCGGACGTCACTGATGTAAGCTTTCACAGCGCCGGTAATTTCATCATATAAATTATGGTACCGGCGAAGGAACCGGGGTGAGAATTCCGTGGTAAGTCCCAGCATATCGTGAAGTACCAGCACCTGTCCGTCTACCTTTTGTCCGGCACCGATTCCGATAATGGGAATTCTAACCTTCGATGCTACTTCAGCCGCCAGGGTGGCAGGAATTTTCTCCAATACGATGGCAAAACAACCCAGTTCTTCGAGCAAAAGAGCATCGTTAATCAGCTTCTCCGCTTCTGCTTTTTCACGGGCACGAACCGTATACGTTCCGAACTTATGGATCGATTGGGGTGTAAGGCCCAGGTGGCCCATCACCGGAATTCCGGCCGACAGGATGCGCATTACCGATTCCCTGACTTCGCTTCCTCCTTCCAGCTTAACCCCTCCCGCTCCTGTTTCTTTCATTATCCGGATGGAAGATTGAAGGGCTTCCAGTGAATTTCCCTGATAGGTACCAAAGGGAAGGTCAACAATAACAAGGGCACGTTGCACTCCTCTCACCACCGAAGCAGCATGATAAATCATCTGGTCAAGGGTAATGGGAAGGGTTGTCAAATGCCCTGCCATTACATTGGAGGCAGAGTCGCCCACCAGGATGATATCAACCCCTGCCCGGTCGAGAATTTTGGCAAACGTATAATCATATGCCGTTAGCATGGCGATTTTTTCTCCCCTCACCTTCATCTCATACAGGACATGGGTGGTAACCTTCCTCACTGTGTCATAGACAGCCATAGGTGAAATTTTTGAAAATTACGGAACAAAGCTACAAAAGAGTTATCATTCCATTGCTCAATCCGTGACAAATCCTGACTGACGTTTTGTCACAACATGCCGGAAAGCTCAAAAATCTAGGTTTTCAGGGTACATTCCCTTATCTGATACTGATTGGCACAAACATTGATTAAAAAGGAGGAAAACAAAAACGAAAAACAAACAATAAAAGGAACAATAACATGGGCAAAATTATAGGAATTGATTTAGGGACCACCAACTCCTGCGTGGCCGTTATGGAAGGAAATGAACCGGTGGTTATTCCCAACAATGAAGGGAAACGTACCACACCGTCGGTTGTTGCTTTTCTGGAAAACGGGGAACGCAAGGTTGGCGATCCGGCCAAGAGGCAGGCTATTACAAATGCCAAGAATACGGTTTTTTCCATAAAGCGTTTTATGGGAGAAACGTACGATCAGGTTACCAAAGAGATTCAGCGGGTGCCATTCGAAGTCATTCGTGGTGAAAACAATACACCCCGCGTCAAAATCATGGGTAGGCTGTACTCGCCCCAGGAAATTTCGGCCATGATTCTTCAGAAAATGAAGAAAACGGCTGAAGATTATCTGGGACATGAAGTAACAGAAGCAGTTATTACGGTTCCTGCATACTTCAGCGACTCGCAGCGTCAGGCTACCAAGGAAGCGGGCGAAATTGCGGGCCTGAACGTACGGCGTATTATCAATGAGCCTACGGCAGCTGCTCTGGCATACGGCCTCGACAAGAAGAACAAGGACATGAAAATTGCCGTTTATGACCTGGGAGGAGGAACCTTCGATATTTCCATCCTCGAACTGGGCGATGGCGTTTTCGAAGTTAAATCCACCAACGGTGATACCCATCTGGGAGGTGATGACTTCGACCAGGTAATCATTGACTGGCTTGCCGAGGAATTTTTGAAAGAAGAAGGCGTAGACCTCCGGAAGGATCCGATGGCACTACAGCGTCTTAAAGAAGCAGCTGAAAAGGCCAAGATTGAGCTTTCGAGCACCACATCCACCGAAATCAATCTTCCTTATATCATGCCGGTGAACGGAATTCCGAAGCACCTGGTAAAAACCCTCACCCGTGCGCAGTTCGAAAAGCTGGCTGACAGGCTTTTCCAGGCCACCATTGAACCCTGCCGGAAAGCACTGGCTGATGCCGGGCTGAAACCTTCAGATATCGACGAAGTGATTCTTGTGGGAGGGTCAACCCGTATTCCAGCTGTCCAGAAGCTGGTGGAAAATTTCTTCGGCCGTGTTCCCAGCAAGGGAGTCAATCCGGATGAGGTAGTGGCTGTTGGTGCTGCTATCCAGGGTGGAGTGCTGACCGGGGAAGTGAAGGACGTGCTGCTGCTCGACGTTACTCCGCTCAGCCTTGGTATCGAAACCATGGGAGGTGTGTTTACAAAACTGATCGAAGCCAACACAACCATTCCTACAAAGAAAACGGAAGTGTTCACAACTGCTTCTGACAACCAGCCCTCGGTCGAGATACATGTGCTGCAGGGCGAACGTCCCCTGGCCTCTCAGAACAAAACCATTGGCCGTTTCCACCTCGACGGTATACCACCGGCACCGCGTGGAATTCCTCAAATCGAAGTTACCTTCGATATTGATGCCAACGGTATATTGAATGTAACCGCCAAAGACAAAGCCACCGGGAAACAGCAGAGTATCCGCATCGAGGCTTCATCGGGTCTTACCGAAGCCGAAATTGAACGGATGAAAAACGAAGCCAAAGCTAATGAAGAAGCGGACCGTAAGGCACGTGAACGGATTGACAAGCTTAATGCTGCTGACAGTTTGATCTTCCAGACTGAAAAACAGCTCCGGGAATTTGGCGACAAATTGCCTGCCGACAAGAAAGGCAATATTGAAAAGGCTCTGAGTGCCCTGAAAGACGCGCACAAAAACCAGGATCTTGACGCAATCGACAGGGCTACTGCCGAACTGAACACATATTGGCAGGCAGCTTCGGAAGAAATGTACCGGGCTGCATCCGGCGGAGCACAGACTGGGCAGCAACAGGCCTATACCGGCGGAGCCCAGTCAGGCAGCGGCAAATCACAGGATGGTGAAGTAACCGACGTTGATTTCGAAGAAGTGAAATAATACCATAAGGGATGAATTAGAACTCCGTTTTTTCAGTATCCCTGCCGGAAATTTAGAAAAACAGCCGGCTGGCAGTGCATGCCAGCCGGCTGTTTTGTAATATTAACCCCTGAACAGGCAACAAAATAAAATTTTCATAGCATCTTTGCATATATGATTCAGGGAAATATGAAGCGTTGGTATGTTTTTCTTCTTTTTCTTTTGTCATTCGGTTTACCCCTTACGGCCATGACCCTGCAGGGTGATACCCTGTTCAACCAGACCGACAATGCCGGACGAAAATCCGGATGGTGGAAACAGTATTATCCCAATGGTAGCGTCAGATACAAAGGGTACTTCTCAGCCGGAAAACCAGTGGGAGAATTTATACGGTATTACGATGACGGCCTTGTCAAAGCCCGTATGTTTTATTACGAAAAGAGCCCGAGGGTGCATGCCGTTCTGTATTACAACAATGGAGAACTGGCTGCTGAAGGATGGTATATCGGAACTACCAAAGACAGCCTCTGGAAATACTATTCCTATTACACCGGAAAACTGTCAACTGAAGAATTTTACCTGAATGGTAAAAGGGAGGGCATCACCCGGAAATATTATGATACCGGTGAACTGCTCGAGGAAGTAGAATACCATAACGACCGGAAACATGGAAACTGGGTCCAATATTTCGACTCGGGGAAACCTCGTTTGCGGGCTGTTTACACTGACGACAAGCGCAACGGACCTTTCATTATTTATTATGAAAACGGCCAGGTTGAAATTAACGGAGCCTTCAGGGAAAACCTCATGGAAGGTGATTGGACCTATTACGATGAACAGGGCAGTGTTAAAATGGTTATTTCATACCGTGAAGGGATTCCTCTGAATCCGGAACCGCTTGACAAAATAGCCGACGAATATTACAAACGTATCCAGGAAGCTCAGGGGCGATATCCTGAACCCGACGAAACCAATTTTCTCAATATGGAAAAACAGTGAACCGGCGCCTCCTCTCCTTCCTGCTGATCTGTATTCTCTGGCTCCCGGCCTTTCCGGGGCAGAATTTTGTTACAGCCCAAATTGCCCCGGGATATTATGCCATCCGTTTTTCTGGTAAGCCCGGAAACCTATACTCTCTTGAAAGACCGCAGGAATTTCTTTCGGCCCGGGCTGTTGAACGAAGAATCCGATTGCATATTCCTCCCGATTCTTCCGATCTGCCGGTTACCGGGTTTTATCTCGACAGCCTCCGGAATATTGGTTTGTCGGTAGTCTGCACTTCGCGCTGGTTCAACCTTGCTGTGGTGGCAACCACTGACACTGTGCTGATCCACAAAGCTATGCAATTGCCGTTTGTTGCCTCCGTCCGCAAAGCAGAGCGTGTTTCCATACCACAGAAAGCCCTCCGGGATAAATGGACTCAGGAATCGTTCTCCGAAGCCTTATCTC
Source organism: Bacteroidota bacterium (assembly GCA_029571215.1). Taxonomy (GTDB): domain Bacteria; phylum Bacteroidota; class Bacteroidia; order Bacteroidales; family JAAYUG01; genus JAAYUG01. The sequence continues at coordinate 28,880 of JAKPTE010000009.1, read as the reverse complement.
CCCTGAGCCAGTCCGATTACGGAGTTGCCTACACCCAAATCCATCTTCACAAGGGTGATACACTTCATACCCTCGGATACCTTGGCAGGGGAATACGGATTGCCGTTCTCGATGCCGGTTTTTACCATGCTGATACTCTTCCTGCCTTCCGAAGCCTTTATGAAAACCATAGGATATTAGGAACCCGCGATTTTGTTGCTCCGGGCACGGCAGTTTACGAAGATCATCCGCATGGAATGCAGGTTCTTTCTATCATGGCAGGTAACCTTCCCGGAGAGTACATCGGAACGGCGCCCGAAGCATCCTATTACCTCCTGCGCACGGAAAATACAGCAGGTGAATATATTGTGGAAGAATACTACTGGACTGCGGGGGCAGAATTTGCTGACAGTGCCGGTGCCGACATCATCCATGCATCCCTTGGTTATACGGTGTTTGACGATCCTGCACAAAACCACACCTACAACGACATGAACGGAAAAACCACCCTGGTGAGCCGTGCTGCTTCCATGGCCGCAAAAAAAGGAATGATGGTGGTTATAAGTGCAGGCAACGAAGGGAACACAAGCTGGAAGTATATTTCAGCTCCTGCCGATGCCGACAGCATTCTGGCAGTTGGCGCTATCACCGCCACGGGCAGCCTGGCTTCCTTCAGCAGCAGAGGTCCTTCTTCCGACGGACGGATTAAACCCGATGTGGTTGCAATGGGCGTGGGAACCTTTGTACAGAATACCGGAGGAAGTTTCTCTCCCGGCAATGGTACATCCTTCGCTTCACCGATAATAACAGGACTCACAGCTTGCCTCTGGCAGGCTGAACCCTCCCTCTCCCCAGTCGAACTCCGAACAGCCATTCTCATGAGCGGAAGCCAGGCCAACTCCCCGGACACACTCAAAGGGTATGGAGTTCCGGACTTCAGCCGGGCCCTTCAAATAGCGCGGCAAATGGTCCGCATGAAAACCGATTCGGGAAAGATCAGCCTCTTCCCCAATCCTGTACACGATAACCTGAACGTCGCAGTTTTCTTTGAGCCAGCCGGAGAAATAACTATCGACATTTTTAATATTTCGGGGGCTCTGGTATGGAAAACGGCACACAGGGAATATCCCTCAGCTCCGGTTTTCCTGCCGCTGAACATTCGCCAGCTGAGCCCGGGAGTTTACCTTCTCCGTTATTCCGATGCCACCCATCGTACAACCCTGCGGTTTATCAAACAGTAATTTCCCATGCGTACCAACATCCTTTCCCTCTTTGAACTCAACAAAACCATTCAGGACTCCATACGCGAAGCCTTTCCTGACACATACTGGGTTACCGGAGAAATTTCGGAACTAAAAATCAATGCCAGCGGGCATTGCTATATCGAACTAATCGAAAAAGACAGTCTCACTGACAAAATCATTGCCCGTGCCCGGGCCATCATATGGGCCTATACTTACAGGATGCTTGGCCCCTATTTTGAGCTTACCACAGGACGCGCCCTTTCTGCCGGACTGAAGGTTCTACTGTCAGTCAGCGTTCAGTTCCACGAGTTGTATGGTTTTTCCCTGCTGGTTAATGACATTGACCCAACCTACACAATAGGAGATCTGGCACGCAGGAAAGCAGAAACGATTGCCCGCCTCGAAAAAGAGGGGGTATTGTACATGAACCGCGAACTGCCCTTCCCATTGGTTCCCCAGCGGATTGCCGTGGTGTCATCAAAAACCGCCGCCGGATACCAGGATTTTATTGATCAGCTTGTCAACAATGACTATGGTTTTCGGTATGACATTACCCTCTTCCCTGCGGTTATGCAGGGCGAAGAGGCGCCCTCTTCCCTGATCGGTGCTCTGGAAAAAATTGCAGGAAAAGCCGAAAAGTACGATGTGGTGGTCATTGTCCGCGGAGGAGGAGCCCAGTCGGAACTGAGCATTTTCGACGATTACCGTCTCTCCAGCCATGTGGCCCAGTTTCCGCTGCCGGTGCTCACAGGAATTGGTCATGAGAAAGACGAACCCGTATTGGACATTGTGGCACACCGACGGCTCAAAACCCCAACGGCTGTGGCCGGTTTTATCATTGATCAGACTCTGCTGTTTGATAACCGGCTGGATGAGGCTGCTGACAAAATAAGCGATCTGGTACGCTCCATTCTTAATGAAGAAAACGACCTGCTGGCTGATCTTTCTGTGCGGATACCCCTTCTTGTGCGCTCCCTGCTGCACGAGCACAGTGCCTCGCTCGAAAAAACCGTAACCGAATTGCTTGTGGCATCAAACCGTATGCTATCTGCCGGGAAAAACTACCTTGCCGGCCGAATCTCAGAAACCGGACATTCTACCCTGCGTTTTCTGGCACGAAAATCATCCCGAACTGAAATTTACTCCATCCTGATTGCATCGACAGCAAGAAACTACCTTGAAAAAAATAAACACAGGCTCGAACTTTCACAAAATACCATTGCCCTGGCCGACCCGCAGAAACTGCTTGAAAAAGGATATTCCATTACCTACTATAACGGACAGATTCTCAAAACGTGCCGTTCAGTTGTCCCGGGCAATGTATTGATTACCCGTCTGGCTGACGGGAAAGTACAAAGCACAGTCACCACACCGAACGATCCTTCCAGTTAATACTTTGAATTGGAATTCCCTATTTTTGTTATCACGATGAGCTGCAATAATTCGATTCCACTCCATTATACACCTATGAAAATATTCCGCTGCATCCTTCCTGTTTTTCTTTTTTCCCTTACATTTTTAGTGGATTTATGGGGTGAAACTCCACCTGCGCCAAAGGATACAGCAGTTGTGGTTTTATCTCCCGCCCAATTGCGGAAAATAGCAGAACGGGCGTCCTCAGACTTCATGGAGGCTCAAAGGAAAAATAACCACAAAGCCATGCTCACTGCCCTGCTGAACGAAGCCGAAGCCTGGCTTGAAATGAATGCAGTGCAGCAGGCAGATAAAGTTCTCAACAAAGCTTCCGGCATGGTGCATGAGAACGATATGAATACCTTGGCAGGGAAGTTTTATTTGTTAAAGACAAAAGCTGATAAGGAAAAGAACTATCTCGGGCCCGCAGAAAAAGCGGCGCAACGCGCTCTGGAAATTTACTCGCAACTGCACGATACGGCAGGAATAGCCGGCTGTTATAGCCAGATGGGAAGCATTGCCTGGAAGAAGCATGATTACGACAATGCACTGAACCTGTTTACCAGTGCTCTGAATCTGTACCGTACCGTACATGATGATAATGCGATCGGGCAAACACTGATCAATCTGGGTATTGTGCATACTGACATGAACCGGTTCGACCAGGCCGAGGAGTATTTCAGAAGAAGCCTTGAACATTACGCGGGATTGAAAAACCCGCTTGGAGAAGCTGGTGCATTTCATTATCTCGGGGTGTATTATTTCAGAAGAGCCAGGCTGAAAGAGGCCGAAGACTATTATACCAGGGCATGGAAAATCAGGCTTTCGGCGGGAGATACTTTGGGTGCAACCGGCTCCCTCATAAATCTGATCCAGGTGTACCGTGATCTCCGTCAACCGGAAAAAGCAACGGAAGCCTCCGGCATGGCCTGTGACCTGGCCCGGGCTCTGGGCGATTCATCCATTGTGGCCAATGCCGGCATCCAGGCGGGAAATGCGCTACTTGCATCCGGAGAATACGTTCAGGCACACGAATACTTTCTGAAAGCCTTGCTTTCGGCCCTGGGCATTTCCGATTCCATGTCCTCCTCGCAGGCCTACTCAGCCCTGGGCGGATTGTTTTACAAAATTGGTGACTACGGAAAAAGCAGCAGTTATTATGAAAAAGCAGCCAACATGTTGCCTGAACGGGCAGGGCCGGAACGGAAAGCCTATCTTCTGAACCAATGGGGCAATGCCCTCCTCGCAGCCGGCAATCCATCGGCAGCCCTCTCTACTTACAGAAAAGCATACGAAACCATTTCATTAGTAAATGACTATACCAGCGAAGCCCTGTACCTTAAAAATACAGGCAGGGCAAGTTCCCTGGCAGGGAGGAATGATGAAGCAATCCGTTATTTCAACGAGGCTCTCCGCATGTACAAAAAAGCCGGGGACGAAAAAGGCAGTATTTCGGTTTGGAACGAAAAAGGTAGTCTTCTGGTTCGGTCAGGTCGCCTGAATGAAGCGGCAACATGCTTTGATTCCCTCATTCTTCTCGCCCGTAAATATTCCGATTTCCCTTCTCTGGCTATGGGATTGAGGAAAAAAGCCGATCTACTGATGCAATCCGGTAATCACGGAATGGAGGAACTTTACCTCGGCTCGCTGGAAGCAGCAGAAAAAACCGGCAACAGGGAAGTATTGCAACCCTCTGTCCTTGCACTGGCCGGTTATTACGAACAAAACAACAACTTCCGCAAAGCTCTGTCGCTTTACCGCCGCTATATGGATTTGCACGACAGCATTTATGCAGAGAAGGAAAAACAGCAGATACTGTTCAGCCAGATCAATTTTGAAATCAAACTACGTGATGAACAGTTAAAAAAAGTGACGCAGAGGATTGAATCGCTGGAGCAGGAACAGGCGATGGCCCTGGTGGCCCTTTCGCGACAGAAAAATATTAACCGCTTGCTGGTGCTGGTAATGGTATTAATCCTGGTCATCCTGGTACTGGGCTACCGGCAATATTCTATAAAAAGAAAATCTGCAGCTGTGCTGGCAGAACAAAATGAAACCATACGGAAAATCAATAGCCAGCTCGCTGAATCGGAAGAAAACCTCAAAAAAATCAATCAGACCAAAGATAAGTTCATCAGCATCATAGCGCACGATATTCGTAATCCTCTGTCAGGAATCATAGGATTTACCGATATCATTGAACGCAGGCCCGAAAGTATCAGCAGGGAGGAGTTGCACCAGATCAATTCCCTCATACGCCAATCGGCCCGGCAGCTGTACGACCTGCTCGACAACCTGCTTTACTGGGCACGTTCACAAAGCGGTTCCGTTCCATTCCATCCACAGACGGTTGATGTTCATGAAATTGCTGAAAAGACCCTGAAGCTTATACACACCCATGCTGCCAGCAAGAACATCTCTCTCCGCAACAGTATTCCCGTGGGAACCTTTGTGATGGCCGATGCCAACATGGTTACGGTTATTATACGGAATTTACTTTCCAACGCACTGAAATTCACTGCCAACGGAGGTACCATCGAAATTTCTTCCGCCCGATCCAATGGAAATCTAGAGGTCATGATTAAAGATACCGGCATCGGAATGCAACCTGAACAGGTAAAGCGTTTATTCTCGGATAAAAACCGGATGCCTGCCTCTGAAGGCACCAACCAGGAAAAAGGCTCCGGCCTCGGCCTGATCCTCTGCAGGGAATTCACCGAAAAACATGGAGGTACCATCCGGGCAGAAAGTGAGCCCGGAAAAGGCACTGTCGTTACTTTTACATTACCTTTACCTTCCGAATGAAGAATACTGAATTATGGCAAAAAAAATCAGTTATGGCGAAGCAATCGCCGAAATTGAAGAAATCATCAGAAAAATTGAACAGGAAGAACTCGATGTGGATGAACTTTCCGATAAGGTGAAAAGAGTTTCCTTTCTGATCAATTACTGCCGGGAAAAACTGCGGAATACCGAAGAAGAAGTAAGCAATATACTGAAGGAGATTGAGAAAAAACAAGCTGACTGAAGGAGCCGGAACCTTTACCTGCTTTTTTCATCCGCGTCAAGATGCATGTCGTGGAGATAATCCTTCAGATGCTGAACATCGTAGGCAATAGCTGTACGTATATCAGTGGCTTTAAAGAAAAGCCGCACCATGTGTTTAATCTGGTTCTGGTTTGCCGTAAGTACCTGGATGGGGTCAATTTCCTGAATGGTAATTTTCCCTTCCGCATCTTTCAGCATTTTGAGGTTATCGTTGATAATTTTAATTATTTGATTGTAGGAACGTTGCATGGAAGCAAGCCTGTAGCCCACAATCCCGATAACTTTTCCGGTTTCGGCATGCAGAAGCGGGGCACCTGAGCAACCCTGACGGATGGTGGTGTCGATTTCAATGAGACGATGGTTATTCCTGTAATACTGCGACGAAATGATACCGCTCATTATGGATAAATTGCACTGGTCATAACGGTATCCCAGAACAGCAACCGGGTCGCCGTTGTACCTGACCAATTCCTTTTCTATTTCAAGCGCGGGAATGTTTTCAAATTCCTCGAAACCGGCATCAATAACAAGAAAACCCTGATAATCTTCGATGGCGGCATTAAGAATACGACGCGAAAAATCTCCGAAGGAAAGGGTCTTGCTGGCAGTTACGGTAATCCCGTCTTCAGCAACAAAATAGATCTGTACCTCACCGAAATCCTGCTGTTGAAAGGTATAATCGTCAGTGATGATAAAATGGTTCAACTTAAATCCGGTAGCAATAACCCCGCGGATTCCGTCTTTGTTTATATAGTTAAGAGAGCAGACAGAAGCATGGCATTTTTTCCACAAGGAAGCAAGATGCACCATCTGTAAATGTTGTTTGTTCGACAATACTATCGGGGTCCTGTCTGCTCTTTGAACGTGCCTTGCCGCACACCCCGGATCCTTTTCGTTTTGATACGGACAAAGATATAAGAGATTATTGATATTTTGCAACTTTTTTCAAAACCAGGACATTCATTGGATTGCTGTCCATTCCGCTAATTCCTGAATGAACAAAACGGACAACCCTGTCGTAAAACAGAGGAATCACAGGTGCTTCATCGATAATGATCCTGTCCATTTTCCGGTATAAGGCAAACCGGGCTGCCTCATCGTTTGTAACGGCAGCCTGTTCATACAGGCGATCAAATTCTGCATTGCGGAAATGAAAATAGTTGGGGCCCGCCGGACTGAAATTTCTGCTGTAAAATAAGGCAAGGTAATTTTCTGCATCCGGGTAATCAGCAACCCAGGAACCCCTGAAACTAGCCGCCCGCGCGTTGGATACGGATTCCCTGAATACGGGACCATTGGCTACCTCAATTCGGATCTGAATCCCCAGAGCAGCTGTTTCATGCTGAATGAATTCAATCAGGTCCACATAATCGCCTGTGGTGAGAATGGTAATCGGAGGTAATCCTTTCCCTTCGGGGAAACCAGCCTTTTTCAACAGCTCACGTGCCTTTTCCGGATCATAGAAGTATCCTTTCAACGTATCGGTAAAGGACGGCAAACCGACCGGAACAAATCCGTGCAGGGCAGGCGTGCCCATTCCATTGCGCAGATACCGGATCATTTTCACCCTGTCAAATCCATAGTTCAATGCCTGACGCACCAGTTTGTACCGTACAGCACTGTTTTTGACCTGCGGAAGAGTTGTATCAGTAAGAAAACCAATGTATTCCGTATTAAGGTAAGGGCCTGTTTCCAGAACGATTTTCCCTGCGTATTTTGGGTTCAGTCTGCCGGAACGTGTGATTAGCTCATCCTTAAAGGCTGCATTCACCCCGGAGATAAAATCGAGATTCCCTTTCAGAAATTCAAGAAATTCGGACTGCTTGTCGGGAATGAAGGAAATGGCAACCGCATCAAGGTAAGGCAGTGCACGACCTGAAGCATCCTTTTCAAAATACTTTTCATTACGCACAAGGATTAGCTTTTCGCCTTCGTACCAGGCCTTCAGCCGGAAAGGACCTGTTCCGACGGGATGCGACCGGAAATCGCGCCCGTATTTTTCCACTGCCTCACGGGGAACAATATAACAGTATGGAGTTGCAAGAATTCCGGCAAAGGGAGGAAAAGGACGTTTCAGGTAAATAACAAGCGTCGAATCGTTCAGCACTTTAATTCCTCTGTTGGTGCCTGTTTTGTTTTGATACACCTCATTCCAGGTCCAGCTTCCCGGAGAAGCAACCGATGGATCGGTAAGGCGGCAAAGGCTGTACTCCACATCGTACGCTGTCAGCTTTCTTCCTTTCCCGGCGGTAAAAGCCGAATCGTCATGAAAAAAGACATCCGTCCGGAGTTGAAAGGTGTAAGCGGTGCCATCCTTACTTACATTCCATCTTCGGGCAAGGGAAGGGACAATTGCCAACGAGTCGGATAATTCGAGCAATCCGTTGTATAACTGGGATACCGGCCACACCAGGGCCTGGTACCGTGCATAGGCCGGATCGAGGGTGGCAATGCCCTTGGATTCGTTGTAACGGAATACAGAAACCCTATTAGTGATTTCTTTCTGCGAACAGCACAGGCAGAGCACAAGCGGAATCAACAGAAGCCATTTGGTGCCAATGTCCAGATCAAAGCATCCGTTAAATATGCTATTCCTACGACTCCGCATGAACATAGCGATTTTTTCCTAACATAAAGAAATCATCATATCGCATCAAAGATAAAACGAGAAGCTGTGTTTACTATCTTCCTTCAAAGCACTTTCTTTGCTTTTTTCAATTTTCCGTTATATTTGCAGGCAGGCATGCCGTACAACATGCAATTATTAACCTATATATCAGGCATTTAATATAATAAATCCACATTTCATTATGAAAATACTGGTATGCATCAGCAATGTTCCTGACACCACCACACGGGTGCGGTTTGTCGATAACAATAAAAAGCTTGACACAAACGGCATTCAGTGGGTCATCAATCCATGGGATGAGCTTTCCCTTACCCGGGCCCTTGAATTGAAAGATGATCCGGCGAATGGTATCCAAACAGTTGCCGTGGCCCATGTAGGGCTGGTATCAGCCGAACCCACCATCAGAAAAGCACTGGCAATAGGAGCTGATGAAGCGTTCAGGGTGAATGCCGAACCGGGCGATGCTTATTTTGTGGCTGCCCAGCTGGCGGAAGTGGTAAAAGCCAATCCCTTTGATATTATTTTCTGCGGGATAGAATCGAGCGACTATAACAATTCCGCCGTTGGCGGCATGCTGGCTGAATTTCTCGGCATTCCTTCGGTTTCGTCTGTTTCTTCGATCAACATCATGGAAGGCAAGCCGGTATTGACACGCGAAGTGGACGGAGGCAGGGAAACTGTTGCAGTACCTGTGCCTTTTGTTGCCATCGTGCAGAAAGGTATTGCAAAAGAGCCGCGCATCGCGTCCATGCGGGGTATTATGACAGCCCGCACCAAACCCATCAAAGTTCTTGAACCTGTTTCCATAGAACCTTTAACCTCCGTGCAGGAATTTGAACTTCCCCCTGCCCGGAAAAAATGCACTTTTGTCGATCCGGAGAATCCGAAACAACTTATTGAACTGCTCCAGAACGAAGCAAAAGTTTTGTAATACCCTTTAATCCTTTAACCAATAACGAAAATTCCTATGGCAGTACTGGTATATACCGAAAATTGGGATGGTTCCTTTAAAAAACTCTCTTTTGAACTGGTTTCCTACGGAGCAAACCTGGCCAATATGCTTGGCAAACCGCTGGTGGTTCTGAGCATCGGGAACGTGGCATCTGCGGAACTGGAAAAACTGGGAAATTACGGAGCCAGGAGAATTCTATCCCTTGCAGATCCTGCTCTTCAGGTATTTGACAGCCAGGCCTATACCGAGGCTATTGCACAGGTGGCCACCAGGGAAAAGGCCGAAGTGGTTGTGCTGTCCAACAACAATTTGGGCAAAGCCGTTGCGCCCAGGCTTTCGGTGAAACTGAAAGCGGGACTGGGTGCCGGTATCAGCAAATTACCCCTCAGCACAAGCCCTTTTGTGGTGTACAAGCGAGCCTTTTCAGGCAATGCTTTTGCCCATGTAGAAATCAAAACCCCTGTCAGAATTCTTACCCTGGCGCAAAATTCCTTTGGCCTTGTAGAAAATCCGGGTACTCCTTCCATTGAAACCATTTCGGTTTCAATTGATTCTGCCCTGGTGAAAACTTCTGTTAGCGAAGTACAGAAACAAACAGGCAAACTCCTGCTCACTGATGCCGAAATTGTTGTATCAGGCGGCCGTGGAATGAAATCGCCTGACAACTGGGGGCCGCTGGTCGAATTGGCCGACCTTCTTGGCGGTGCAACAGCCTGCTCCCGTCCTGTATCCGACGAAGGATGGAGACCCCATGAAGAACATACAGGACAAACGGGTAAAATCATAGCCCCCAACCTCTATATTGCTGTCGGAATTTCCGGAGCCACACAGCATCTGGCCGGCGTCAGCTCATCCAAAGTTATAGTTGCCATCAACACCGACAAAGACGCACCCATTTTCGAAGCAGCCCAGTACGGCATCGTGGGCGATGCCATGAAAGTTCTTCCCAAACTGGTGGAAGCCGTGAAAGAAATAAAACACAAATAGTTTCTGCATGACCAAACAGATTGCGTTCATTATCACCCTGCTGGTTACCCTCGGGGTATTCAGCTATACGGCATGGCGCATTTACGGGTTTTTCCGACTCACCAAACGCGCTTTTCCTGTTAAAGACTGGGGTAAACGGATTGAACTGGTATTGAAAGTTGCCTTCGGTCAATCCCGCATTTTCAGAATGCCATTGCTGGGATTTTTCCATGCGCTGGTATTCTGGGGGTTCTGTGTGATTCTGTTCGGTAGCATTGAAATGGTGATTGACGGAGTTTCGGGCTCTGAACGATCACTGCAGTCTCTTGGTATTCTTTACAAAATCATTATTGCTTCTGGCGATATATTTGCCCTGCTTGTGGCGGTTTCCATTCTTGTCTTTCTTTTCAGAAGAATTTTCCTCCACGTACGTCGTTTCGAAGGCATCGAAATGAAAAAGATTTCCCACATCGATGCCAAAATAGCCCTTACTCTCATTCTTCTGCTGATGGTTTCGCTGATGGGAATGAATGCCTCCTATGTTCAGATGAAAAACCTCACAGGAGAACCCATGGCCGGCGTATTTCCCGTAAGCCACTATTTTGCACCGCTGTTGGCCGGAATGGAAATTCAGAAACTGCACACCTGGCATGAAATATTCTGGTGGAGTCATATCCTGCTGATATTCCTGTTCGCCAATATCCTGCCCTACTCCAAGCATTTCCATGTGTTTATGTCAGTGCCCAATGTGCTTCTGGCCCGACTCGACCCGCTCGGAAAACTGCCCAACATGGATCAGGTGACGCGCGAGGTAAAGCTCATGCTGAATCCCGATACGGCATTTGCAGCGTTGGACAGCCAGGCACCTCCGGAACGCTTCGGCGTTAAAGACTGCGAAGATGTTACATGGAAGAACTATCTCGATGCCCTGTCGTGCACCGAATGTGGACGATGTACATCGGTCTGTCCGGCCAACATTACTGGTAAAAGGCTTTCGCCGCGCAAGATCATGATGGACCTTCGTGCCCGAATGAAGGAAAAAGGTCCCGGAATGCTGAAACACGGAAAGCAATACGATGACGGTAAGTCGCTTGTACGATCCTATATCACTGAAGAAGAACTGTGGGCCTGTACCACCTGTAACGCCTGTGCCCGCGAATGCCCCATCCTCATCAACCACCCGACCCTGATTGTCGACATGCGCCGCTACCTGGTGATGGAAGAAGGTTCAGCTCCGGGTGAGCTGAAAGCCATGTTCAGCTATTTGGAAAACAACGGGGCGCCCTGGCAGTATTCTCCCGAAGACCGCCTTCTGTGGACAAAAGATCTGGAATTGAATGTACCTGAAATGGTTCAGTAATACGTATGCCTATGCCAAAAATTACTATCACCATACCTATCATGGCTGAAGTCCATGCCCGCGGAGAAAAACCGGAGTATCTTTTCTGGGTTGGCTGTGCTGGCGCTTATGACGACCGTTACAAAAAGGTTACCCGGGCCTTTGCCAAAATACTCACCCATATGGGTGTAAGCTTTGCCATACTGGGTACAGAAGAAACCTGCACCGGAGACCCGGCCCGCCGTGCCGGTAATGAAATGCTCTTTCAGATGCAGGCCCTTCAGAACATTGCCACCTTCGAAAAATATGGCATTAAGAAAATCCTAACCATTTGCCCTCATTGCTTCAATACCTTTAAAAACGAATATCCTGACCTGGGAGGAAACTACGAAGTGATCCATTATGTACAGTTTCTTGATCAGGCAATTCGTGAAAACAAGCTGAGGGTTCCAAAAAGTGTGCTGCAACAGACAAGAATTACTTACCATGATCCCTGCTACCTGGGACGAGCCAACAACATTTACAAAGAGCCCCGTTTTGTTCTGGAGCAGGTAACCGATCATCTGGTGGAAATGGACCGTAACCGCAGTTTCTCTCTTTGCTGCGGTGCCGGTGGAGCACAAATGTTCAAGGAAGCAGAAAAAGGCAACAAGGAAGTGTTTATTGAACGTACCGAAGAAGCCCTCAGTACAAATGCCGAAGTGATTGCCACTGCCTGTCCTTTCTGCATGACCATGCTAACCGATGGCATCAAATACAAAAACAAAGAACAGGAAGTTAAAAACTATGATATTGCCGAGCTGATTGCACAGGCACTGAATCTGTAAAACCACTAAAGCTGAAAACCATGGAAAACCGAAAAGTGCTCAAAAGCGGAGAATTTCTTGTAGCCGAAGTTTCTTCTGCCGACATTTTTATCCCGGAAGAGTTTAATGAGGAGCAGCAAATGATAGCGCAAACCTGCCGCGATTTTCTCGAAACGGAGGTTTATCCCAATATTGCCAGAATGGATGCACCCGACACAAGTGTAACCCTTCAGCTTCTTAAAAAATCAGGTGAACTTGGGTTGATGGGCATTGCCGTGCCAGAGGAATACGGAGGGTTTGGACAATCGTTTGTGACCCAGATGCTGGCCAGTGAAACCATCGGCGCCGGCTATTCCTTTTCGGTTGCCTTCATGGCTCACTGTGGCATTGGAACCCTTCCGATCCTGTATTACGGAACTCCTGAACAGCGGGAAAAATATGTTACCAGGCTGGCCACCGGTGAACTTATCGGTGCATACTGTCTTACGGAACCCGGAGCCGGAAGTGATGCCAACAGTGGAAAAACCAATGCACGCCTTTCTGAAGACGGTAAGTATTACATCCTGAACGGCCAGAAAATGTGGATAACCAATGCCGGTTTTGCGGATGTGCAGACGGTTTTTGCCAAAATTGACAACGACCGTGTACTCAGTGCCTTTATTGTGGAACGCAACTGGCCAGGTGTGGTGGTTAATCCCGATGAACACAAGATGGGAATCAAGGGATCTTCCACAGCCCAGATTTTTTATAATGATGTGAAGGTGCCGGTTGAAAATCTTCTGGGCCAACGGGGCGAAGGTTTCCGTATTGCCCTGAGCATTCTGCATATGGGGCGCATCAAGCTGGGTGCCAATGTACTCGGGGCAGCCAAAAAGGCAATCAACGACTCCGTCAAATATGCCAATGAACGCAAACAATTTGGCGTTCTCATTTCGACCTTCGGCGCCATCAAATACAAACTGGCTGAACAGGTTATCCGGACCTTTGCCACCGAATCGGCAGTGTACCGCGTCAGCAAGGATATCGACGACCTGATGGAAAAATATAAAGCCGAAGGATGCGATAAGGGCAAGGCCAGTATTGATGCCATCAGTCACTATGCCGTTGAAGCAGCCATTCTGAAGGTGTACGGATCAGAAATGCTGGACTATGTTATTGACGAAGCAGTGCAGATCCACGGAGGTATGGGTTATTCGGCCGAAATGGACGTGGAACGCGGTTACCGCGACTCCCGCATTAACCGTATTTTCGAAGGAACCAATGAAATCAACCGCCTTCTGGTGATTGATACCACTCTCAAACGCGCCATGAAGGGCGATTTTGATCTTTTCGGTGAAGCAGAAAAATTGTACACACAAATCGGAACGGTTGCTGAACCAGCCAGACCGGGAGAAACTTATTTTGAAGAAAAGAAACGGTATTTAAAGAATTTCAAAAAGGTTGCCCTTCTCATCATTCACGCAGCCACCAGGCACTTCGAAAAGAAATTTGCCCAGGAGCAGGAAATCATGAACAACCTTGCCAACATCCTGATGGATATTTATGTGGCCGAATCTACATGCCTTCGGGTAGAAAAACTGGAAACCCTGAAAGGCAGTGAAGCCATTACCCTATATCGTGATATCCTCGATGTGTTTGTTAATGATGCGGCAGCCCGTATTAAGAAAGAAGCGCTGGATGCCATATGGTCGTTTGCAACAGGGGAGCAGGCCGAGAAACTTTCACAGGCTGCCCTGCAGCTTACCGAAGTTGCCGGAGTGAATGTAAAAGAAGCCCGTAGAAGAATTGCCGACAAGCTGATTGCCGAAAACCAGTATAAATTCTGATCAGACCATTGTCGCAAGAACCTGAAGACGCTCAATATTCTTCCTGATTTCATCGAAATCATCAGTTGCGTTTTGCAGAATATCCTCTACACTCCGTACTTCATTCTGAATGAAGGACGCTGCCTGTTTTTGCATCTGGTCGAGTGAAAGGATGATCTTTCCGGTCATATCGGAAATGTAGCGGTGCAGGTTTTTTTCCGCTTCCAGCGCAATTTGCCGGCTGAAATGCCGGTGGAAATTTTTCCTGAACCATTGCACAGGCAGAAAGAAAAGAAGCATATCGAGGTGTGAATCAAAAGCCCTGTAAATAGACACATCCGGATGATCCAGAGTGGTAAAATCCACCTGCCAGTAGGCTTCAGGCAGATGGGTTTTAAAGGCCTGATATACTTTGTCATCCATTTTCTGCCGGAACTGCCGGGCGGCATACTGGTAGTAGTCGGCCATTTTTCGCACAAACTTGAAAATATCTTCCGAGCAGGTTCTGTCCAGTTCCCTGATTTCCAGTCCCAGTTTGTCCCTGAGCCAGGCTTCATACTGACGCGAAATCCGGTACAATGATCCTCTCCACTCCCGGAAATCCCGGGCAAATTGGCGCTCCACCCGTTCCCTTATACCGGGGAGATAAGGCAAAACCAACTCTTCTAGCTTTGCCCGAACTTCTCCTTTGTATGAAGTGGTTGTCAGCAGCATTTCCCTTTCCTGAAAGTGGCGGTTTTCCTTGATGTCCTTAATTAGCAGACTCACAGCCTCCTTCTCGCTTTTCTTCTTTTTCGATGCTTCCAGCATAAGTCCGGCAAACTGTATGCTTTGTCCGATGGCCTGTGCTGTTTTATGGCGTATGATGGTATTGAGTTTTTCTGAAGCGTTTTCATTCAGCGGCTGCAACAATTTTCCCTTCAGGCGGGTCCGGTATTCTTCTGCATGTTCTTTTACGGAATACTGAAACACGGTAATGGTGCGCTGAAATGCCTTTTCAAGAGAATCGGTTATATATTCTTTGATTCTTTCCTGTTCTTCTTCATCAAAAAGATCTGTTTTGGTAATCACCAGGGCAATTTCGGGGCAATAATGCGTAACATTTCGGGCCAGTTCGATATCTTCTTCCGAAAGCGGACGCTCAGCGCTAACGGCAATCAGCGCCACACCAGTATATGGCAGCCAGTCGAGGGTAACTGTACTGTTGTGGCGATAGAAACTCCCGAGACCGGGTGTGTCAACCAGGGTAATGTTCCTGAATTCTTCCATGGCCGGATGTTCCACAACGACCTGTGCCACTTTCTTTATATTTTCGGGATTTTCCCGTTCGGTCACATAACGACCAATTTCTTCAGGAGCAACTGTTCGCTCCGTTCCGTTCAGGTACCGGACGATGGCCGAAGGCACCGGACTATACCTTATCTGTGTCACAATAGCCGTAACCGGCACCACGTCGGTGGGAAGGATGGAAGTCCCCAGAAGATGATTCACCAGTGAGCTTTTACCCGCTTTAAACTGCCCCAGAACAGCAACATGAATGCGTTTATCCCGGCTTTGCAAAAGCTGATCCGCAGAAAGAAGTAGATCGTTCTTCAATCCCAGGCTCTTATTCACCTGCGACAGTTCCGATAAAATTCTGTCAGGCTCGCCCATGATAGGATTATGAAAAAAAGGAGCATTGTGCCACCCGGGCACAATACTCCATTATTCAAACAATTGTATCAGTGATACCTCACTTAAAAATCAGTCTATTCTTAGATTAGGCGTTCTGAAAAGCCTTTTTTCCGGCAAATTTGGCGGCTGTTCCCAGTTCCTGTTCAATGCGCATCAGCTGGTTGAATTTTTCAATGCGCTCGCTGCGGCAACCGCTGCCGGTCTTGATAAGACCCGTATTCAACCCAACAGCCAGGTCGGCAATAAAGGTATCAGCTGTTTCACCACTGCGGTGCGATACAAAGGCATGGTAGCCATTTTTGTATGCCAGGTCTATTGTTTCCAGAGTCTCGGTAACAGTACCAATCTGATTCAGTTTGATAAGGATGGAATTGGCAATACCCTTGCTGATACCTTCTGCCAGAATTTCCTTGTTGGTGCAGTAAATATCATCCCCAACAAGTTCAATCTTTTTGCCAAGAACATCGGTCAGGTTCTTCCAGCCGGTCCAGTCGTTTTCGGCCATACCATCCTCCAGAGAAACAATGGGATACTGAGTGGCCCATTTTTCCCAGAGTTTCACCATATCATCGCTCGAAACGAGATTGCCCGTGCTCTTGAACATTTTGTACTTACCGTCTTCCCAGAGTTCACTGGCGGCCGGGTCAAGACAAATGCTCACATGTTCACCCGGTTTGTATCCTGCTTTCTGAATAGCTTCCAGAATCACTTCAACAGCTTCTTCATTTGATTTGAGGTTAGGTGCAAACCCACCTTCATCTCCCACGGCTGTGTTGTACCCTTTGCTTTTCAGAACCGATTTCAGCGTATGGAAAACTTCAACACCCATGCGGATGGCTTCAGCAAAGGTGGGGGCTCCGTGAGGTGCAATCATAAATTCCTGAAAATCAACATTATTGTCAGCGTGTTTTCCGCCATTAATAATATTCATGCAAGGTACAGGAAGCAGATGGGCATTGATTCCACCAAGGTATTTGTAAAGGGGAATGCCAGCGCTTTTAGCCATGGCTCTGGCAAAAGCCATGGAAACAGACAAAATGGCGTTGGCACCCAGTTTGGATTTGTTTTTTGTGCCGTCCAGGTTGATCAGGAAGTAATCCAGTTCCTGCTGATTGGCAAAACATTTGTCAACGATCTGTGAGGCAATGGTTTTGTTGACATTTTCAACGGCCTTCAGGGTACCTTTGCCGAGATACCGCTTTTTATCACCATCTCTGAGTTCGGTAGCTTCGCGCTCTCCTGTGGATGCACCACTGGGCACCATCGCATGTCCGCAACTTCCGTCGGCCAGCACAACTGTTGCTTCAACAGTAGGATTCCCACGGGAATCAAGAATCTCAAGCGCTTTTACTTTTTTGATTTCCATAATAAATATTATTTAAAGGTTAGAACGTAACGTATAAAATTATTTATACAAAGCTAAAAGTCAATTGAAACTGTAAAGATACATAAAACTTGTATTTATAATTCGGCTGCCGTTCTTTTTTATGGAAGGTCCTTCGTGCGGCAGAACTTTTTCTCTTTACGCTCCCGTTTCTGACCTTTTTGCTGTTCGTCATTGGCCGGGGATAGAAAATGGGTTGGCGGCATGTCTAATTACAGGTGAGCACGGATGACCAAAGATTTTTTACAGAATGGCATTGTATTAATCTGTGCATAATCTCAGGCCATCATTGCAATCCGTGGTTTTGTATTCTCTAAACCACAATTGGCCGCAAGTGGCAAGAGATTTGTCACAGAATATTTTACGTCTAACTAAATAAAACCCGCAACTCTGTGCCCATACCCAAAATAAAACAATGAGAAAAATAATATGGTACAGAATCTCCCCATAGTAAAATCCCGAAATATGCATTCCTCCTGAAGCAGCATCAGGAATGATATTCCAATCATGTCACCCAGCTGATTCTGGTTCCGGATCATGGACAAAAAGGAGAATGAACCAACACCGGGAGGGTGAAATTTGAACAATGGCATCCGGACTAAATGCGGAATTTATGTTAAGCCATTTCCCGAATAAATATCCTTCATGGCTTATTGATACACTCTTATATAATCAATCACCATTTGCTGCGGAAAGGATGTGGTTGCATCGGGATTCCCCGGCCAGTTACCGCCAACAGCCACGTTGAATATATAAAACTGCGGCAGGTTCCATGGGAAGGCGCTCACATCACGGCTGGTTACCTCAAAGAATTTCTGCCCGTCAACATACCACTTCAGATGGTTGGGCTGCCAAACCAGGCTGAAAACATGATATCCCGAACTGAAAGTACCGGATGAAAGCATGTAACTGCTTCCGGTGTATTGATGTCCGTTTTTATCGTAGTGCACCGTTCCGTAAACTTTTTCAGGCTGCTGCCCGAGCAGTTCCATGATATCAATTTCACCGCACTTGGGCCAACCCACCGTGGAGATATTGTTCCCCAGCATCCAGAGGGCAGGCCAGATGCCTTTCCCCTCCGGCAGAATAGCTCTGATTTCTGTTTTGCCAAAGGTGAATGTTCTCTTGTTTTGGGTGGTTATGCGACCCGATGTATACGTATTCCCGTCTTTTATGGCCCTGATGACCAGATTCCCGTTTTCAATAAATACATTTGCAGCCGAATTGGTGTATATCTCCAGCTCGTTATTACCCCAGCCGTTATTGTTTCCCAGTTCGAAATTCCAGTTGGCCGTATTGAGTTCCGAAGCATCAAATTCATCGCTCCAGGCAAGACGCGCATAATCGGTGTTGACGATAGTTACAGGTACACTGAACGGTTGCAGGATTGCACCATCGGCCCTGGCAACATGAACGCTAAAAGCAGCGTCTTCTGTTCTGGAAGAGTTAGGAATAATGGTAACCGGTAAATTGGCCCGCACTTTTCCTTTGGGAATTGTAACAAAAGAATCGACCGCCACATAGTCAATACCTGCTAATGCGGTAATATCGGAAGCAGAATAGTAAATCTTAACAGGCTTATCAGCAGGAGTTGCAATTTCAACTGGAATATACACTACTCCTCCTAAATCATCTTCATAGATAGAAAAGGTTCCTGAAGTCGAAACCACCTCCGGTAATGGGGCTGATTCTTTTTTACATAAAGCGGCAACAAATATCAGCAATGTCAAAGGTATGGCCAACAAACCGGAAATATTTCCCTGTTTCATAGAAAACGCTTTTTCAGGTAAAGGTACAACAGATAATGGTTTTACCGGCATAGATGGGTGGTTTTGTGTTTGTTTATTTCAAAATAAAAACCTTTTTCTTTTCATCCCACATCCATGGCGCCACAACGGAAACTTTCCGTACGTATTCCCATCCCTGCCTGATTTTCTCCTCGATTTTCTCAACAGGTACAAGGCCACTGAGAGAATCATATACTGTTGCCGTGAGTGCTCCTGCACCACAGGCAATTTTTAAGGCATCTTCCGGTACATATCCCTTGAGAAGGGCCACAATAAAAGCTGCGACGGCCGAATCACCGCAGCCTGTTGTGGAAGCCACTTTCTCAATGAAGAAGGCCGGCGCCAGCATTTCTTTGTCAGCCCAGGCTGAAATATCGGCAGGTTCAGCCTTTCCTGCAAGAATAATCTCATCTTCTCCCGCGGTTTTCAGGTAACACCCCAAAAGGCCGCATTTCACAAAAGCAATTGAGCAACCCATGCCGGTAAGCACTTCTCCAACTTTAGGCAAATGAGCCGGATCGTACAAATCAACAAAATCAGCCTTCCGGCTCTTTCCCCTGAAGTACTTGTAATCTTCGGGTAATGCCATATAAAGCGCTTCTTCCAGACTGGGACAGAATATATCAACATAGGGCAACACCTCACTGAGAATACTCTTCCAGTCGAGTTGCCCCGATTCTGAAGATGGATCAGGAAGGGTACAGTCGAGCGATGTGGTTACCCCAATTGCTTTCACTCTTCGAAAGATTTTTGCCAGTTCCCTGCCATTGTTCTGGTAAAGGGTACGCATCAGCGGCGGATAACCAAAGTGGAAAAGCCGTGCACGAGCCACTGCATCATAATCAATATCATCAGACGAAAAGGTATTGTTGGCTCCGGGATCATGAAGAAAAATCCTGTCTATGCCCCGCGGTGCAATGACAACCGAATACGAAGTAGTTGCAGTCTCATCAACAAGAATTCCTTCCTCCATTCCATAGTTCCGAAGAATGCTCAGAATAACCTCACCAAAAAGATCCTGCCCTATTTTCCCTCGCAGGAGAGTGGGTATGCCAAGCAATTGTACAGCTATTCCCGTATTGGGAACACTACCTCCTGTGTGAATGGAGGGTTTCCCAACATTGATCAGTTTACCCGGATGGAACAACTGGTCGAACGATTCTTCCCCCTGGTTCAGAAAGGCTGGTGTAATATCAAGACAGATATGCCCTGCTGCAACAACATCATATTTTTTCATATTCCAACTTTATTTTCAAAAATATCATAAAAATAAACATGGAGGGAAAAGTCGAAAAACATAATGCTGTTGGCGATTGGCCTTGTGTGAGGCATTGAGTGTGGGCTGTGGATGATTTTTACCGCAGCTGGCCACAGATTTGTCACAGAGTTGTGCTGTATTCTGTGTTAAATGGGCAATCCATGATTTTCTGTATTTGGCTGTCCCCTATTCGGAGAGCTGATCCGGTACGTGAAAACAGGAAGATAATCCCGTTTTTTAAAATGCATCGTTTGGGAACAAGCATCGTTTGGCCTTACCTTATGCGCCAAAACCGGCCAGGACTGGCCCTGCGCCGGAAAGACCAAAATTTATAAATAGCCGTTGCCTCCGCTAAAATGTCATGGTAAAAACCGTTTCCTTTCCGGGAGTACTTGAAGCAGTAATGGTTCCGTTGTGCAATCGGATGATCTGACGGGATAGACTCAGACCAATACCTGACCCGCTGGGCTTTGTGGTGAAAAAGGGTATAAAAATTTTGTCAATCACATCGGGCAGAATTCCCTGTCCGTTGTCATACACCTGCAGTGTTGCCCTTCCCCTCTTGTTCAGAAAAGCTTTTATCTCTATCACAGGATCTTTCCTCCCTTCAAGGGCATGCATGGAATTCTTTATCAGATTCAGAAGAACCTGTTCTATAAGTTGTTCATCTACAGAAATTTCAAGCTCAGATGGCTCAACCGACATATTGAATTGAATCCCGTTTCTTTTCATTTCTTCCTCCAGCAGCAGGCTGATATGATTAAACAAATCGCGCACCTTAAGAATTCTGAAGTTGGGTTGCGGTATCCGCGTCAGATTCCGGTAGGTATTGACAAAATGCAGGAGTCCAGTGCTGCGCTTATTGATTGTCTGCAACGCCTGCTGAATTTCACTCACAGTGTCCATATCCACCACCAGTGTGCTGCCGTTAGTTTCGCCTATAACATCCTTCAGCATGATGTCGAGGGTGGAAGAAAGGGAGGCAATAGGAGTAATGGAATTCATGATCTCATGGGTCAGAACCCTGATCAGTTTCTGCCAGGCTTCCGTTTCTTGTTCTTCAAGAACACTCTGAATGTTCTTGATTGCTACCAGCACAATTTCTTTGTCTTTAATTCTGAGCTCCGTAGCATTGATGCTGAGTTGAAGAATGTCTTCATTGTCCTGGACTTTCACGAGGCGGTTTTCTCCCGGCTGAATGGAAAGAAGTGTCTGAACCAGGTCTTTGCTGAGGGGCTCCAGAAGATGAATGTTTTTGAGGGTAGCAACCTGAAAGAGTTTTTTGGCAGCTTTATTAACCAGTTCAACACTGCCATCACGCTGGAAGGCTATAATGCTAACGTCAATATTCTGGACAATGCTTTGCAGGTAATGAAAATGTTCTTCTTTTTCAGACCGGACTGCCTGAAAATCCCTGATAACATCATTAAAAGCCTTTGCCAATTCATTGAATGACTCACCCATTCCTTCGATGCGGAAGGAGCGGTTAAACTCGGCATAACGGATGGATTCGAGGAATCCCGCCAGTTCCCTGTTGGTCCGGTCTGTATAGCGAAACAGCCATAGAATCTGCATAACGATAACGATCCCAATCAGCACAGGAGTAAGATAGAACCGTGTTTCGAGGGAATAGAAAAACAGGAAAATTGTGGCGCTGAGTACAATAATCCTTATCAATACGTTCGTGCGGAATTTTTTATAGACCATATTTTTCCATGCGTCGGTAAAGCGATGTGCGCGTAAGACCAAGTTCTGCAGCAGCCTGACTTACGTTTCCCTGATATTGTTTCAGTACTTTCAGAATCACAGCTTTCTCAATTTCTTCCAGGTTGTAAGTTTCCAGTTCAAGTTCTCCGGCTTTCCCGGAAACAGAAGAAAGAAGAAAATCATCGGGCTCCAGTATATCTCCCTCACTCATGATCACGGCCCGTTCAATAGCATGCTGCAATTCCCTTACATTTCCCGGCCAGGGATACTGCTGCAATTTTTTCATGGCTGCCGCCGAAATAGCCCTAACGGTTTTTTTATACTTTTTGGTATAGATCTTCAGAAAATGGTTGGTAAGCAACGGAAGGTCATCGAGCCGGTCTCTCAAAGGAGGAAGGTGTATTTCAACGGTATTGATGCGGTAGAGCAAATCCTGGCGGAAACTATTCTTCGATACCATGTCATAAATATCATTGTTGGTTGCGCATATCAGCCTGACATCCACGGGTATAGGCTTGTTCGAACCAACACGCGTTACTTCCCTTCTCTCAATTACAGTAAGCAGCTTGCTCTGGAGGGTGGGCGATAAATTTCCAATCTCATCAAGGAAAAGGGTTCCCCCATTGGCAATTTCAAATCTACCCTGCTTTTCCGTTTTTGCATCAGTAAATGCACCCTTTTCATGCCCAAAAAGTTCGCTTTCAAAAAGAGTTTCAGCAATGGAGCCAAGATCAACGGCAATAAACACTTCATCTTTTCGGGGTGAATCCCGGTGAAGAGCTCTGGCAACAAGCTCCTTTCCCGTGCCGTTTTCCCCTAAAATCAGGACACTGGCATCCGTCCTGGCTACTTTCTGTATGGTGGCAAATACTTTTTGCATGGGTTCACTGGCTCCTATGAAATCCTGATACGGCATATCGTATACGGCACTGATTCCCCTCTGCCTTGTACGAAGAGAATCCGCTTCCTGCCGGGATCTTCTTAATTTGACAGAAGCCGAAATGGTGGCCAGAAGCTTTTCATTCTGCCATGGCTTCAAAACAAAATCGGTTGCACCCGATTTAATGGCTTTGACAGCTTTTTCCGCATCACCATATGCTGTAATGAAAACAACCACCGCCTCCGGATCCAGTTCGAGAATTTTCGACAGCCAGTCAAACCCCTCCTGTCCGCTTATTGCATCTTTGGTAAAATTCATGTCCAGGAGAATAACATCGTACTGCATTCTCTGCATGGCAGCCGGAATCTGCTCCGGGTTAGTGAGCGTGTCGATCACCTCAACGTGCTGCTTCAGTAACAATTTGAGGGCAAAAAGAATATCTTCGTTATCGTCTACAGCCAGTATGCGGCCCGTTTTTACATCTTTACTCATGCGTTTTCCGAAAAATTTGGATGCATTATTTTGTAAAAATAAGCATTATTTGGTTCATCTTTATGCAGATCAACAATTAACAGACCAGAAAGATTCATTCCTTCATAATCAGATGCTATCGTGTTACATCCATCCTCCACCTGTATGCATAATCTGTTCGTTTTCGTACACTGCATGTTTCATTTTGATACAGTTTCGAGGCATGTAGGGAAAACGTTATTGGATAATTTCACTAAATATCAGTATTTTAGTTTCTTTGGCATAATTAATGTTTCAATTCACGGAAATACTTACGCCTTATGAATGGCATGGACAGAAAAATTGAAAAAAAACATCCACAACTGAAACGTGCTATCTGGATTTCAGCCATAGCTGTTCTTTTGCTCCTGATTATCTATTCCATGTTTTTTGGCGACAAAAGTTCCAAACTGAACATAGAAACCGACAAGATTACCATAGCCACAGTTGAACGCGATATTTTTCAGGACTATATTGCCGTAATAGGAACGGTTGAACCCATTCAAACCATTTACCTTGATGCGATTGAAGGAGGCCGGGTGGAAGAGATACTCCGTGATGAAGGAAGCAAGCTGCATAAGGGAGATGTGATTATCCGGCTGAGCAACCACAATCTGCTGCTGGAAATTTCCAACCACGAAGCGGAAGTTGCGCGGGCTGTCAATGAACTTCGCCAGGCACGTTTGCTGATGGTGCAGCAGCAGCTTATCAATCAGAGCAGCATCATCGACACAAGAAAAGTTCTCAAACAACAGGAGCGAATGTTCCGGAACAATGAAAAACTTTTCGAAACCAATTCCATTTCGCGTGAAGAGCTGGAGAAATCAAGAGAAGAATACCAGGCTTCTCTGGAAAAGCTGAACCTTTTACTCGAAAACCAGAAACAGGACAGCATGTTCAGGGCCATTCAGGTTGCTGCCCTCGAATCATCGGTTTCGCGCATGGAAAAAAACCTTGTCCTCATCCGCGCGCGGCTTGACAACCTCGACATCAAGGCGCCCGTTGACGGGGAACTGGCCACCCTCAATCCCGAAGTTGGAGAGGTAATTAATTACGGTACGCGGATCGGAACCATCAATATTCTGGACTCTTACAAGCTGAAAGCCGAAATTGACGAGCATTATATTGACCGGGTGAAAAAGGGGCTGAAAGGAGCCTGCGATTTCAGCGGAAAAGATTACACGGCCCATATTGAAAAGATTTTTCCTGAAGTGAAAAACGGGAGGTTTTTTGTTGATATGATATTTGATGATTCGGTACCCTCCCAGATCCGGATCGGACAGACATCGCGCATCAGGCTTGAACTGGGAGAATCCCGGCCAGCTGTGCTTCTGTCGCGGGGTGGTTTCTACCAGAGTACGGGTGGTCAGTGGGTGTACGTTGTTCTCCCCGAACAGCATGTTGCCGTAAAACGGGCTATCCGGATCGGACGCCAGAATCCAAGGTTTTACGAAATTATCGAAGGTCTGGAACCTGGAGAAAAAGTAATTGTCTCGGGATATGACAATTTTGGCAACGCTGATAAACTGATTCTTAAGTAGCACTTTTAATACTTTTCATTATGATTCGTACAATCAATCTGAGCAAGGTTTTCCGCACCGATGAAGTAGAAACGACCGCCCTCAACAACGTTAACCTGGAGGTGAAGGAAGGAGAATTTGTGGCCGTCATGGGTCCTTCCGGCTGCGGAAAGTCCACCCTGCTCAATATTCTGGGGCTCCTGGATAATCCCACCAGTGGAGAGTTTTATCTCGACGGGCATGAAGTTTCCCGGTTCAGTGAGCGGGCTCGCACCAACATGAGAAAAGGAAACATCGGATTTGTTTTCCAGAGCTTCAACCTGATTGACGAGCTTACGGTTTTTGAAAACATTGAACTTCCCCTTTTGTATATGAAGGTCTCGGCTGCAGAACGTCGCAATAGAGTGGAAGAAGCCATGGAACGAATGCGGATATCGCACCGTAAAAAACATTTCCCCCAGCAACTTTCAGGCGGTCAGCAGCAGCGTGTTGCCATTGCCCGTGCTGTGGTTTCCAGACCAAGGCTCATTCTTGCTGACGAACCAACCGGAAACCTCGATTCAGCCAACGGAGAAGAAGTGATGAGCCTCCTGAGCAAACTCAATAACGACGGCACAACCATTGTTATGGTTACCCACTCCCCCTCCGATGCAGAAAAAGCCCACCGTATTGTCCAGCTTTTCGACGGATATGTTGTTACCGAAAGCGTAAAACATGCCTACTGAAAGGAAACAGATCTGCGAAAACGTCCTGGAAAGGATGACTTCA
Organism: Bacteroidota bacterium; assembly: GCA_029571215.1. Lineage (GTDB taxonomy): Bacteria > Bacteroidota > Bacteroidia > Bacteroidales > JAAYUG01 > JAAYUG01. Next base: position 3,211 of record JAKPTE010000009.1, on the reverse strand, counting down.
GAAAACAGGGTATAGAAACGGATTCAACATAATACCAACAAAAATGAAAGAACTTGCCATCCCTCTTCCCTATCTTCGTGACGACCAGATCGCTGAAGTAGAATTGTCCATAGGCCGGTCGAAACTTCACTACAGTTTCCGCGTCGAATCTTTTCCATGGGACGTGGAAGACGAATTCAACCATCCGGATGATGACGAAATTACCCTTTCACTCAAGCGGATAACGCGGCTTAAAAAAGCTATTCAGGAATACGATCCGGAGTGGGAACTGGTTCAGATTTTCAATCCTTCAGAAAATTCAAAATTTATACAGGTTCTTTACAGAAAAAAACTGAAACTGATTTAATATGACAATGCGAATAACATGTTTTGCCGTCGTTGCGGCAATTTTCTTTGCAGGAACAGGTACTTCCCTTGCCCAGAAGGTGTGGACGCTGGAAGAATGTATTCAGTATGCCCTCGATCACAATATCACCATCAAGCGACAGGAACTGGCAGCCGACGTGTCGTCCAACAATTCCTTCCAGGCCAAAATGAATCTGCTTCCTGGCGTAGGGGCAGGATTCAATCATTCATTCAATTTTGGACGTACCGTTGATCCTACCACTTACGATTTTGTGGAACAGAATTACCAGTCACAATCAATGGGAGTCGGAGCCAACATGACGATTTTCAATGGATTGCAAAATATCAATAATGTTAAACGGCAACAGTTCAACCTGATGGCAAAACTGGCGGGAGTTGAAAAGGCGAAAAATGATGTTACGTTGAATATTGCCACTGCCTACCTGCAGATTCTTTTCAGCCAGGAAATTCTGGAAGTGGCGAAAGCACAACTTGAGGTTACCCGGCTTCAGGTGGAAAAGATGCGAAAACTGGTGGATGTTGGCAACAAAGCCATGGGAGATCTGCTGCAAATCCAGGCACAGGAAGCAACTGACCGTCTGGAAGTTATCAATGCATCGAACAACCTCAAAATTGCTTACCTGACGCTCACACAGTTGCTCGACCTTGATTCGGCCGAAGGGTTTGAAATTGCAAGGCCCGTCACTGCACAGATCGATGAAGCATTGGTTGCACCGGAAGTGGAAGAGATTTATGCCGTTGCCGAAAAAGAAATGCCGCAGATCAGAATGGCAGAGTACATGGTAAAGGCGGCGCAGAAAGATCTTGCCATGGCCCGCGGAGCCAGATTTCCTGATATAACGCTACAGTCGCAGGTGTACACCTACTATTCGGAACTTCAGACCCAATATTATTCCTACGAACAGCAGCTGCGCAACAATATGTCAAAGACCATTCAGTTCGGAATCAATATTCCCCTGTTCAGCCGCTATGCAACCCAGCGCGATATCAGCAATGCAAAAATCGCCCGCAATGATGCCGAACTGCAACTCAGGGAAGCAAAGCTTGACCTTTATAAAACCATCCAGCAGGCTCATGCCGATGCAATTGCAGCTCTTGAGAAATACCGGTCGGCCGCAGAAGCCGTTAAGGCAAACGAAGAGGCATTTAAATACACCGAGCAGAAATTTGGGGTTGGCCTGGTGAGTGCTGTTGAATACAATGAAGGGAAGAAAAACCTGACCAAAGCGCGGGCCGATCTTTTGCAGGCAAAGTACGAATTCATCTTCAAGACAAAAATCCTTTCCTTTTACATGGGGAACAACATTGAGTTGAAATAATCAAGATCAGCAGAAAAAGATTTATTACCGCATTTTATGGCATGATGTTCACTGTTCGCAGATATCAGGAATGGGTTCTGCTACTAATGATTTTTTGCATCAAAATACAACTTCTGAGCAATAAGCAGGACGCGGCTTAGCCTTTTTCCCGTAACGACTAATTGCGGCTAAACATGGAATATTCAGCATAAACAGACGTTACTTCTTCCAGCAACGACACCGTGGCAGAAACAGGATAATGATCGGACAGGTCGTGATGCCGTTCAGACCATCCCTTTTTTACCCTGAGTACACGCCCTATGACATGCAATCCAGCAAAAGCATGGTTTCTGAAAAAAATATGATCAATCAATGAATTACCCTGGTCTCCACCACCAGCAAGATCATTGGTTACTTTGTCGTAGCTGCACAAATGTCCTGAATAATAATCCCTCGCATCCAGTTCATAAATAAGCTCACTGAATGATGCATCATCGTTTTTATCAACATTAAAATCACCTCCTACAATCTGAACAACTCCCTCCTTCTTATACACATCCAGAAGTTCTGACCGGAGCTGCCGGCTCTGCAGTATCCGCACATTATTATATTTACCTGCATGAAAATGGGTATTGACAATCTGGAACCGTAAACGATTCAATTCGCCTTCCAGCATTAAAGCACCTTTTCTTGCAAAAGCATCAAATCCGGCCGAATTACGAAATTCTATCGCATCAATCCATCGCAACGGAATTTTGCTGACCACCCATAAACCACTGTTCAAACGAATATCAAATTGATTATTGTTGGCAGGACCATATGTATATGGATAAGTATCCATTATCTCCTTATATATTATACTTCGATTTTTTGCCGTAAATGCCTCCTGGAAAAGAATGATATCAAATTCTCCGTTTCTGAGAAATTCGCCAATACATCTTGCTCTTTTCGCATTATCTGTCAATGTTATTGCCTGAGGCAACATATAAATATTCCATGATAGAATTCTTAATTCACGTACTGAAGGTGCATCAATAACTTCAGATATTCTGTTATTTTTAGCCGAAAAAGGTATCAGAAAGAACAACATAAGCGAGACAATTTTTTTGCTCATTTTATACTCAACTAAATGCTTCACAATGTTAATTCATAATCTATATCGCATATGTTACAGAATGTATATGATTTTGTAAAGAAAATATTATAGAAAAGACATGAATTTTAACACAGTGTAAATAACATAAACTATTATTGCTGACCTTTTGAATAAAGAATATTTTAGCCTGATGAATCCAGTTGAAAGGCAATCATCACCTTTCAGTCCGACTGAATATCCGAACCATCGGAGTTAACCCGAATATTCTCACGCAAGATTTCGTAAAATGCATCAGTACATTGCACTTCCAATGCATTATCTGGATTGAAGGATAAATTCAACTTGAACGGATGAATATTCATAGTATCCACATTGTATGCTTTACATTCCGCGCTGTGAATTGAATAAATTTAAATATGAAGTGCAGTAGCCTCGTTAAAAACCTCATATT